>CAIZRK010000014.1 GCA_903935355.1 uncultured beta proteobacterium
CTTGCGCCAAAGTCACAAAAGCAATACTGCGAGAGACTCCACGCAATGTCAGTGATTGCTGAATAGCTGCTGCGCCCGCTAACGCGGCTGTAATGCCAGGCACCACTTCAACCTGAATACGGTGGTCTTTGAGGGCTTGCAACTCTTCATCAGCTCTGCCAAAGAGCATAGGGTCACCCCCTTTTAGACGTACGATAATGCGATGTTTTTTGGCCGCATCTACCAAACGTTTATTAATAAAGTGCTGAGCAGAAGATTGTTTGCCACAGCGTTTACCAACAGCGACTTGAATTGCTTGGGGACAAAGATCGAGCATCTCAGGCTCTACCAAGGCATCATGAAACACAATATCTGCTTGTGCTAAAAGCTTGGCACCGCGCACGGTAATGAGATCAGCGGCACCAGGCCCAGCACCCACCAGAAATACCTTGCCTAAGATGGGGTCATTACTGTGAAGGTGTGTAAATGGATTATTTATCATCGATTAGATTGGCTATTTAAGCTTCAAGTAGGGATCGTTTAGCGCGCCAACTGTTTTGGGTAGTTACACTGAATAAATCAAATTGCTTAAGTGCCACATCTAGGTTTTGATCTGGGCGTAATTCAAAGGCATCAAAGCCAACTCTAGCGCCTTGTAATAGTTGATCAATTAAGACATCACCTATAGCGCGAATCTGTTTTTCCCAAGAAAAACGATCGCGCAACAAGGCCGCAGTACTAAAACTCCTGCCGTCTCTGAAAATAGGGAAGTGCGCGCCAACCACTGGCCACAGTTTTTTGCCTGCTTCGATGATTGCACTGTGTTTTAAGATGTCTTCATCGGCAGCAAACCACACGCCAATCTCCCCTTTGTTCGCGCGCTCACGCACATCAGTATTTTGATGATGTGCGGGGTTATGTATGCGCCACCAATCAAATGGCACCAAGACTTTGCTACGACCATGGGGTAGGTTTGACGTATTTAAAGGTGCACCTTCATCACTTTGACCATCCCATACCTGCCATTCATTTGGGATAACTGTAGGCGGCCCATCTTTTGGATAGGAAATCACTTGCTGATTCATCATATTAATTCTGCTGTTACTGGTTTTGCGGCGTCTGAAATGTCTGAAGCTTCAAAAGCCTCTGTTTTATCTTTATTACGTCTGCCTTGATGGAGATAAGCAGCCTCTTTAAATGGGGTGGGGCCTAATCTTCGATAGGTTTGGATAAAGGATTCATCTGCCCATCTTTTCTCTACATAAGTATTTATGAGGCTAGTTATGACAGCGGGGATTTCATTGGCATAAAAAGCAGGGCCAATGACTTTGCCAATGGCGGTATTGTTTCCTTGCTCACCACCAAGGGTAATTTGATACCACTCTTCACCATCCTTATCAACGCCTAAGACGCCGATATTGCCAACGTGATGATGGCCACATGAGTTAATGCATCCCGAGATATTAAGAGAAATATCACCTAGGTCGTGCAGGTAATCTAAATCGTCAAAGCGTTCTTGAATCGCAGCAGCAATCGGTAATGACTTAGCGTTGGCCAGTGAGCAGAAATCGCCACCAGGACAGGCAATGAGATCCGTTAACAAACCAATATTAGGTAATACCAAGTTTTGTTTCTTAGCAGCGCGCCATAGGTTGAGCAATTCAGATTGTTGCACGTCAGCTAGCACTAGGTTTTGCTCATGAGTTACACGCAACTCACCAAAACTAAATTGATCAGATAAATCGGCAATGGCATTCATCTGCGCGGTAGTAGCATCACCAGGCGCAGCAGTTCCATGAGGTTTAAGGGAGAGAATGACACTCGCATAGCCAGATAATTGATGACTACGAGTATTGCGCTCTAACCAACGAACAAAGCCGATACGTTCATTGGGATCGATGTCAGCTTGCCATTGCTGCACCAGTTCTGAGTTACTAAATGATGGCAGTTGTTTGTAAGCTGGTTTTGTGAAATGCTTTGCTACCCGTTCCCATTCAGCTGGGGTGAAGTTATCACTACTATTTTTACTTTGACTGTGTAGGTGCTCCCACTCACTTTCTACTTGGCGAGCAAATTCTTCCGGGCCTAAGGCTTTGACTAAAATCTTGATGCGGGCTTTGTAGAGGTTATCTCGACGACCAAAGCGGTTGTATACCCGCAAGAGAGCGGTTAAATAACTCGGTAGTAATTGCCAGGGCAGGTCTTGCTTAATCAGCGATCCCAGAATGGGCGTGCGACCCATGCCGCC
>CAIZRK010000015.1 GCA_903935355.1 uncultured beta proteobacterium
AGCCCTAGCACCCTAAGCCGCTAAAGACCCAGTATTTATAGAAAATACCCCGCTCTATGGGGATAATGTCAAAATATGGGGATGCACATTCAAGCACTTAAATTGATAGCGCTGGCAATTTTTAGCCTATTTCTAGCCTCCTGTAGTGGCAATGGCTCGACTACCTTCACTGTAAGTGGCACAGTGAGCGGTCTTAACACTGGCTCATGGGTATCACTACAAAATAATGGACTAGATACACTCGCCCTTAGTTCAAATGGCAAATTTACCTTTGCCACCCCTTTAGCTAATGGTGCTGCATATAGCGTGACTGTCTCAAGTCAACCTACCCCCTATGCCTGTAGAGTAAGTAATGGATCTGGGTCAAGTGTAGTCAATGTCACTGGGGTATTAGTCACTTGCCAAGCACAATACCCTTATGTGGTCAATAACGTGGGTAATTCTGTATCGCAATTTACGCTGGGTGCCGGTGGCGTGTTGAGTTCTACTGCTGTAGTTACTAGTCCCCTAGCTAATAGCCTCCAATCTCCGTATGCCATCGCTATTACCCCTTCAGGTAAATACGTTTATGTGACCAATAGCAACATCGGCATTAATACTGTATCCCAATTTACCATTGGGTCTGGTGGCACTCTCACGCCTATGACTATTCCAGCAGTCCAGGCTGGTCAAAATCCACGTGCCATTACAATCAATGCAACAAGTGAATACGCTTATGTAGCTAATTTGGATTTCAATACCATCACCCAATATTCCATCGGTACCACCGGCGCATTAAACCCAATGCCCTCGCCTGTGGCTACCGGCAACAATCCAAGTGCAATCGCCATTACCCCCAATAGTAAATTTGCTTATGTCAGCAATAACGCTAGTAACAATATCTCTCAATACTCGATTGGGCTTACTGGCGCGCTAACTCCTCTGGTAAATGCCACTGTCTCTGCAGGTTTTAATCCTTACGGTTTGGCAATTGACCCTGCAGGTAAATATCTCTATGCTACCAATAGAGGTAGTAATACGGTTTCTCAATACACCATTGCAGGAACTGGTACATTAATTCCGATGAGTGTTACTACGGTTGCTACTGGTATTAATCCCACTCAAATAGTTATAAACCCTAGTAGCCAATTTGCTTATGTCACTAATAGTGGCGCTAATAGCGTATCTCAATTTACGATTGGCGCTTCTGGGGGTTTAACTGCAATGAGCACAGCTACAGTACCTACAGGTAGCAGTCCATTTGGTATAGCTATTGATGCCACTGGTAACTATGTCTATGTAACAAATAACACGGCTAATACCGTGTCACAGTATTCGATTGGTGCCAACGGTGCCTTAATTTCAGTGGGCTCAACTTCTACAGGATCTGGGCCGCTTGGGATTGCTATTTACTAATCTTAATAACCTAGCTTAGTAAAGTATGCCGGTTTCAAACATCAGGCGAGATTGGTTATTAGCAGTGCCTTGCTGTCCAAAACCCAAACCCGCTGTGGTGTTTATAGCTTGCACATAGGAAAATTCTGCTCTGAAGAAATACTGCCTAAATTGATAAGTAGGCGTGATAGTAGCTGACCATGCTGAGCTACCCACGCCATAAAGTAAATTGGGTGAATTAGGATTCCCCTTTCCATTTGAACTAATGTATTCCATTCGAAATGGCAGACTCATTTTTCCACCGGATAGTTCAGGATCAAAAAACTGGTAATTTGCCAATAGAGCAGCTCCCATGGTTTGAGCACTAGACAAAATACCAATAGCAGGATTAGCTGGCACAAAGGTGTATTGCAAATTGGGGGCAAAGAACCAACGATCTGTTTTATGGGAATAAATAGCGTTTAATATTTGAGAATTGTTTTGTGCTAATGGCGTAATAAAGCTTTCTGTGGTGGACGACTTAATAGCGCCAGTCCATGACAAACTAGTTTTGCTTTGTTCACTATGTTGGTAACTTGCAGATGCGCCCATCCAATTGAGCTGATTAGAATAAAAGCCATCATTTAAGGTAAAAGCTGCTGATACGGCGCCTGCTGCATAGGTGGCCGCGACCCCTTTGCTTACATTGCTTGTTTGATTCCAAAGCAAGCCTCTATCGATATTGATATTTTGAAAGGTGAAGGTACTTTCATAGCCTCCGAAAGAATTAAGTTTGCCAGCAGATATCTTTAAATTCTCGCCAACAGGAATGGAAATATACGCAAGCGGTACAAGGCCAAAGCTATCAATGGTTTGGCGGTTAGAACGTTGGTAGGAGGTTCCCAAAGAAGGAATTGAATAATAGCCTGCCTGCAAGTAAAACTGTACTAATCCAGAATTCTTTTGCAATATAAGCTGCGCATTAGATACATCGACTAAATTTTGAGAATTACCATCACTCGGATTAGATTGCGCCATGCCAAGAGCACTAGCAACTACAGAATAGCTAATAGGATCTATTTGAGGGATCTCAATAGTATTTGCAAGATTAGAAAAGCGAAGTGAATCACCCATTGCTGGAGAATCTGATGCATCCTCATCTAATGCATAACAAGCGTTAAAACCAACTAGACAAATAAGGCAGAGAAATACACGTAAAAATGGATAAGCTTGCATTGCGTTCGAATTAGCCAGCCTTAGCGCGCAAGTCTTCTAAAACGGATATGAGCTCAAAATGGGCTGTTTCACATCCCATGGGTACCCTTTGGTTTCTAGTGCTGATCAGCAGACCATCCAAACTCTTTGCGATAGATGCAACCGCCTCCTTAGCCAAGGTTTTGTCACCTAAGCATTTTTCATATTCAAGTAATTGCCTCTGTATTTTTTCAGCACTTAGTTTAAAGCGAATGGCTCTTAAATTCATATTGAGATAAGAGAGAGGGTACAAAATAGCAAACAGACTGAGGATAAAAATCCACATCCGATCTATAAATCCAGCTAGCCAGAATGGCAAGTAACGCATGGTTTGAGGGATGCCATAGTCGTAATACTGTGTAGCAGCCTTACTAATGGGGATAGTTGTATCTAAATACGCTGGAAATTTATCTTCATTACTCGAAAATTGATTCTTCGTTAGTCGTTGGGCATCCTTAGTCGCCATCAGTAGCATCATTTGCAAGCTGTCATGCATATCTTTACGAACCGCTAAGGTAGTGGTAGTTGCTAGCAATGAAATATCTTTGGGAGGGATTTGGTTAGCAATATCTATTGAAGATGCTGGTAAGGTGACCACATTAACAAAAGGAAGATTTTTATCATAGGCTAGAGCATGGGTTAGCTCAAAAATAACAGCAGTTGGTTCATGTAATAAACGATTAACAACTGGGTCGATCTGCGGGTTGACATTAATGAGTACATCTAACTTTCCATTCAGAAAATCCACTAGATTATTGTCATAACTATCTGCCTTGAAATTCTCAGACCTATCAATATCAATATTATTGAGCGCAAATAATTGCCTGGCGATCACCCAAGTGCCGCTCTCTTTAGGGCCTGTACCCACCCGTAATTTAGCAAGATCTTTAAACCTATCTAAGCGCTTTTCTAGCCCCTTTTGATGAAAGATCCAAACTGGCTCATAAGCGACGCTCCCTAAAGACTGAATGCTTTGAGCAAGTGCTTTATCAAGTACCCCACCTTGTATGAATGCGGCATTAACACCACTATCAGCAATGGCAAGTAATTGGGCGCTCTGAATAGAGCTTATGGTTTCTTTAATGCTTAAGCCAATCCCTTGATTGCTCAAATAAGCTTGTTGATCTTTTGCAATTAGGGCATAAGCAGAATCAACCCCCGAAGTGGCGATTAAAATCTTTTTTCCAGGGATGGGGTCAATAAAATAGAGGCCGCCAATAAAAACACTCAGAACTAATAAAAATATTAGCTTATTTTTTGAGAATAATTCTCTTAGAGCGCCTAACTCATCACGAGCAACTAGTAAGAAGTAATTTTTTTCAGCCATGCATAAATTAATGTTCGGCCTTATTTAAGGCCTGCATGGTATCACCGTCTAATGATGCATTAAGATATTGAATGCTATGAGGCAAATCTAATACCAATTGATCGATAGGCTGTAATTCAATGCGCCCCTGCTCTATTTGGCAATCAAGCAAATGGCCACCATGCAGGCGATTATCAGTTAAAAAATGTAAATGAAATCCGGGTACCGTCACTGAGTGCATAAAATCTGGTGTCCAAAAACCTACTAAGGTTCCTGAAACATGTTCAAAGTTAAACTCCACTTGATCATGCGCTACTTCAACCAATGGTCGATAGGCCTCTTGCTTTGGCACCGATCTAGCCCTGAGAGAGGAAAATCGTCCCGTGATCTTCATGGCATAAATTAAGTTTTGTGAAAGTAATAAGTCATGAAGGTAGGCTTGTAGCTTTGCAAAGGAAGCAGAGTGGCTGTATTCACTAATATGGGTGGGTTTAAAGTGTGTTACACAAGCATAGGGAGACTGGGTATTTGTAGAAGCAACTAAAGCAGTTCCATCTGAACGTAATTGGTAAAAGATACCATCTAATAAAACCATTTCCCCATCGAGATCATTAAAGGTACCTAGGCCAAAATCACCCTTTTTAAGAATGTGAGACAAAGTGATCTCTTCACGCAATATGCCTTGCACTAAGGCGTTTACCGGGGATGAAACATATAAATTACTTTGAGTCATTTTTATCTTTATCTATCCGGTATTACGCAAGCCTGCCGCAATACCATTAATTGCAATATGAATGCCTCTTTGTATTCTTTCGTCATGCATGCCTTCACGTTGTCTGCGTACAAGCTCTATCTGCAAGTGATGCAAAGGATCGATATAAGGGAAGCGATTGCGTATTGATCTCGCTAGGGAAGGATTTTTGGCTAGGCGGATCTTTTCCCCTGTGACCATATTCAGGGTATGGACAGTCTTATTCCACTCACGCTCTATTTCCCCAAAGATTCTTTTGCGTAATTTAACATCGGGAACTAGTTCACTATATCTAGAGGCTAAGGCAAGGTCACTTTTGGCTAAAGCCATATCAATATTGGATAAAAGCGTTCTAAAGAAAGGCCACTCTTGATACATTTTTTGCAATAAAGCTAAAGCCGCCTTTTTTTCAGCTGGTGTAGCCCGATTTAAGAACTCTTCTATTGCTGAGCCAAATCCATACCAACCTGGTAGTGTAAGGCGGCACTGACCCCAGCTAAAACCCCAAGGAATAGCCCGCAGATCTTCAATCTTCTGACTTGCCTTACGACTAGCCGGTCTTGAGCCAATATTAAGCTTAGCAATCTCACGAATAGGCGTGGCATCAAAAAAATACTCTGCAAATCCAGGGGTCTCATATACGAGGCCTCGATAGGCGTTCATGCTAGATTGCGAGATTTTTGCTGCCGCCTCTAAAAAGGCTTTACTAGCAGGTTTGGTTGGATTTAACAAAGTTGCTTCTAAAGTTGCCGCCACTAAAGTCTCTAGATTACGCCTGCCAATTTCTGGGTTGGCATACTTTGAGCCAATTACCTCACCTTGCTCTGTTAAGCGAATTTGACCGCGAACCGTTCCTGGGGGTTGAGCCAAAATGGCTTCATAACTTGGGCCACCTCCTCGTCCTACTGTGCCGCCACGACCATGAAATAAACGCAACTGAATACCGTGTTGATCTTCTAATGGCTCAAAAACGTTAACTAAGTCGAGTTCTGCACAGTACAATTCCCAGTTGCTCGTAACAATGCCACCATCTTTATTAGAATCTGAATAGCCAAGCATGATGTCTTGCTCAGCGCCTGATCTTTTAACCTGATCTAAGATCCCAGGTAAAGAATAATAGTCATGCATGATAGGCGCTGCATTGCGTAAATCCTCAATGGTTTCAAATAGAGGAACCACAATTAAATCAGCGCTAGATTTTTTACCGAGAACCCCATGCATCAAACCGACTTCTTTTTGCAGCAACATAACTTCGAGTAGGTCGCTCACCGTTTCAGTATGGCTGATGATGTAATGACGAATGGCTTGGTGCCCAAAGAGCTTACGCAATGTTTTGGCCATTTCGAAAATAGCGATTTCTGAAACAGTGAAATCTGAATACTCATGACCTACTACTCGCAGAGGTCTTGGGTCTTTTAATACCGAGAGTAAAAGCTCTCGTTTTTGCGCTTCAGATAACTTAGAGTAATCTTTTTCAATCGAGGAAACATGAAGTAATTCGGCTAGAACAGCCTCATGCATATCTGAACTTTGGCGCAAATCTACTGTTGCCAAATGAAACCCAAAGACCTCTACAGTCCGGATCAGCCCCCGAAGGCGCCGATTGGATAAAGCCTTAGCACCTTGAGAAATCAAGGATGCCTCAATTGTTTTTAGATCAGCCAAAAATACTTCAGCATTAGGGTAAGGGTTTTGTGGGATTAGCGCATGCCTTGCTGCATCAGCTTTGGTAAGGATTTTTAGAGTAGCGGCTAATCTTGAATACATGCCCGTTAAGGCCCTTCGATAGGGCTCATCTTGGCGATGCTCATTTACATCAGGTGAAGATTTTGCAAGTTCTTGCATTTTCTTTGGAAATTTCAAAAGCAATGCTGAAACAGATAATTCTCTACCAAGGTGATGCACTTCTGTTAAATAGAAGCGCAACACCATTTCAGCTTGTCTTGTAATGGCATATTCCAAGGTCTTTGAACTCACATTTGGATTGCCATCTCGATCCCCGCCAATCCACTGACCCATTTTCAGGAAACTAGCTACGTTATTACCAGCCAAAGAGTCTTCTAGCTGCGCATATATCTTCGGAATTTCTCTTAAAAAGGTAGTTTCATAATAGGTAAGTGCATTTTCAATCTCATCAGCGACAGTAAGCTTAGTAAAACGCAAAAGGCGGGTATGCCAAAGCTGCAATACTCGAGCTCGAATTTGCTCCTCATTGAGCTTTAGCTCTATGGCAAGCAAGGCATCCTTGTCTGGTTTACTTGCTTGGGATGATTCTTTGATTTGGTCGCGCGCACTTAAGAGGTTGGCAATGTCACGTTCGGCCTCTAAAATACTAGTTCTTTGCACCTCTGTTGGATGAGCAGTAAGTACTGGCGAGATTAAACTTTTCTCGAGTGTCTTAGAAATCATTTTGTCGGTAATACCAGCGGCATGGAGCTTTTTCATAGCTACAGAAATACTGCCGTCTTGATAGCTACCCATGCGTTCATAAGCAACCCTCCGACGAATATGGTGACGATCTTCTGCTAAATTTGCTAGGTGGCTAAAATAAGTAAAGGCGCGTAGTACCTTTACGGCAACTTCACTACTAAGGCCTTTAAGTAGTTTTGATAATTGCTGGTTGGCTGTTTGATTAGCGTCTCTATGAAACGCAACTGATAATTTTCGGATTTGCTCCACTAAGTCGTAAACCGTCTTACCCTCTTGCTCACGCACAATATCACCTAATATCTTGCCCAGTAAGCGGATATCTTCTATCAGTGGAGTCTCAGTATTTTTTACTTTGGTCATTGCCAGGACTGCTCAAAAGGGGGTTTGTCAAGAATTGCTCTGAAAATATTCAAATACAAGCTTAGTAATGTAACTGAAGTTGGCTAACAGAGCCTAAACGGGATCGATATGTGTCATTACATTGAGTACAGGCAAGGCATTAGTTACCTTTTTTGCTGCTTCAAAGGCAATATCATGCCCTACCTGAACGGTGGCATTGGCGTCCACTTCTATATGTACATCTACCAAAATCATGTCTCCCATTTTGCGCGTTCTCAGGTCATGACAGCCTTTAACACCTGCTGTAGATAAAATAAGATCGATGATTTTCTGATGCTCTTCTTCTGATACAGCGCGATCCATTAAGTCATGTAGTGCATCCTTGCTAAAGGACCACCCCGTCCTAACTATCATTAAACCGACTATTAGCGCGCCAACAGAATCTAAGATGGGATAACCCAATAAACCACCCACAATACCTACAGAGACTACTAAAGATGATGCCGCGTCAGATCGAGCATGCCATGCATTGGCAACTAACATACTAGAACGTACCCGCTCTGCAATCACTAGCATGTATCTAAAGAGTAATTCTTTAATCACTAAAGAACCAATGGCAACATAGAGCGCTAGTATCTGAATCTGACTAGCAGCAACGGGATTAATGATTTTTAGCCCTGCTGACCATAACATCCCCAGACCAACAGCTAGCAATGAAACACCTAAGAATAGTGATGCTGCTGTTTCATAGCGCTGGTGGCCATAATGGTGGTCATCATCTGCATCTTTGCCACTGTGGTGATTTGCAAATAAGACTACAAAATCTGCCACCAAATCAGTAAGCGAATGAATACCGTCTGCAATCAAGCCTTGAGAACCTGATATTAAACCAGCAAAAATTTGACTGACGGTAAGACAAAGATTAACGGCAACGCTAACTAAGGTGCTTTTCTTAGCCGCCTGCTGTTTTTCTTTAGAATCTAGTTCCGGATTCTCAATCAGCTCGTCCATCAGATCAATTGTTTTTTTCGTAAGTTGGCTAAGCGGTTATTTAGGCTCTTCATAGTCAGAAGATGATATTTATCCCCTGCTGACCAATTGCTACCCTTCCACTCAATACCTTGCTCAGTAATCTTTATAAAAGGCTCCCTACCTTCAGAGGCATAGCCCTCTAATATAGCCATCAATGCCAATCTATCATCAGATCCTGCCGCTTCTTTTAGTGCATCCATAATCGGTTTGGTGATCGTATCTTTATAGCTTACCTTGGAATCTGGGTGATTTGGGCTTGCCGGTGCTTCAAAAATATACTCATGAGGCCATTCAAAGACATTGCAAGCGGCATTTTTTACAGACTCTGGGCTGACTGTATTGCCTTGGGGGTTCTTCGGATCGCTAGGTAGAGTTAACTCTAAAATCCAAGCTTCAAATTGTGCAATGCGGCTATAGCGTTTTTCTTCACTGTCTCGTTTTTGCTCTTCTTGCGATAACAATAAAGTAACCCATGCCCAGGCAATGTCTTTGGGAGAGGCAAATTCTTGCGCTAAGATCTCGCTTGCGCGCCTTAAGATCGCTTTTGATGAGAGCTTTTTCATTGCATTCTTTCTGATTTCTTTAACTAGGGTGATATTACTAAATGGGTAAGACCCAATCATGCATAAAAGCTCGCTATAGATCCTCAAATACGTTTGGCTTTACAGCCTAACTTGGATTCATTTTGCAATGTAAGCGGTGTTTTTCAAGTCGAGACAAGATCTGGGTACGCACTAAATTTAAGTGTGTTTTCATAGTATAAAGACGGATCTTCTCTTCAGATGAGATCCAACTCATCCGAGTTTCTGCATCAAGTTCGTCTAAATCCGCTAGTAACTCTAAGTACTCTTGCTCGGTCTTGGCTAAAGCAGATTTTTGATCGATCTCTTGAATTTCATCGTAGGAATCCTCAACCAACATCACAGAATGCTTACTACGATAACTTGGGATTAGCTGAAAGAGCGGAAAAATAACAGCAAAGAGTCCAAGGATGATAAACCACATCCGGTCTATATAGCTTGCTAGCCATATTGGTAAGCGTTCGAGCATATGAACCCGCGAACCACTATAGAAACTTTCAGCCACTGAACTGATTGGGATGGAGTGATCAAAATAAGTAGGGAAAAAATCGGGTTTGGAAAAAAATTGATCCAAATGATGGCTAATTTTTTCTGCCCCTAAAAGAAAGATGCTTTGGACTGCTGGATGTAGGTCTTTTTTTATGATCAACGTTACAGTAGAAGCGAGCATTTGAATATCTTCTGCAGGACGAAGTTTGCTTAAATCTAAAGCACCCTTAGGTACAGTGACTACACTCATATAGGGCAACTTTTTTACATACGCAGGCGCATAGGCAAAATTGAGTAAATGTATTTCTGGGTGATGCAAAAGCTCTTGAATATTAGGCCCATTAATACCATCCATAATGCAAATGGCATCGATCTGGCCTGCCAATAATTTAGCGATACCTTCTTGATTGCCGATTCTCAAAATATTTGAACGGTTTTCAATCGAGAGTCCGCTCAAACTAAGTATTTTTTTTATGGTGATCTCTGAAGCACTATCTACTGGTCCAATCGATACTTTTTTATCAGAAAAGAAGGCAAATGGTTTGTTACCAGTATATTGCGGCCCTCTATAAAATAACCAGAATGGAACATATTCAATACTTCCTAGAGATCTTAATTCTGGGTAAGACCCTGAACTCGTTATCCCACCCGTCATTAATGTAGCGCTGATAACATTACTCTTATCATTGACATCCACTAAGCTTTCAACAGAGCCATGGGTATTGACTAAATGCAGCTTAATGCCCTCTTTTTCAAAATAGGGTACAAACTTTTTACCCAGCATTTCAAATGTGGAGCCAGTTTGCCCTACCGCCAAGTAAATATCACTAGGGGGCAGCGGCCGGCTAAATAAAACCAAGATCACTACGCCAAATACTAATATAAATAACCAGCGCCAATCCGCCCTTACAAGGGCATTCCAAGAATGAAACTCTTGCTTAGTTGAGCTTAGGACATGAGAGAGTAAAGAGGGATTCTTAGGCATCTATTGGCACGGGTCAAAGTCAAAATATATCCCCCTATTAAACACTATTAGGGGCTTAGATGGCTAGTTTAGCTACTTTTTAGCTCGGTTTGCTACTGTAATCGTCACCTCTTACAATGACCATATGACCTCTTCCCCAAAAACCACTTCACAGACTAAACCCATCTCACTAAAAGATAAGATTTTGGCTGAGATGCAAAAAGTCTTTTTCTTAACGCTCTACCTAGGAACTTGGTTTTGTGCGATTACTTTATTAGCATCAACCTCATTACGCATACGCCCTATCCCAGAGGCCATTTTTGGTCTTGCCTTCATTAAAGCTGCAATATGTTCCAAATTTATGATACTTGGACAGGCCGCCTATCCCATCAAGGTTGATAAAAAACATGGCATTGTTCCCTCTCTCTTAAAAGAGTCTTTGGTTTATCTCTTGATAGTGCTTGCACTTTCTTGGCTAGAGGCAGGCGTAGATGGATTAATTCATGGAAAAAATTTCTTTGACTCACTAGCTGCATTTGGCTATGGTGACCCCCTACACATCTTCTCTTTAGCCCTAATGTACTGGCTCATTGTTTTACCATTTCTCTTATTTTTAGGCTTGAAAATGTCATTAGGTGATGCCGATACCCAGAAGATTCTATTTGGACCTCCCAAGAACTCTGGCAAGTAAGCATGCTAGGTTATCGGTTTTGCTGTGGCTCTTGTTTGGCAGTTTTACTACTACTACCAATTCGACCATTACTAGCTCAAGAGATTGAAGCGCGGGCTTATTCTAATGCTCCTATTGGTATTAACTTTTTAAGCGCCGGTGTGGTACAGGCTAAGAGTGGTAAATACACCCTAACTAGTGAAGTGCTGGGCTTAACGCATATTTTTGATATTGCGGGGCAATCTGGCAAGCTCACCCTAGTACTCCCTTACGGCGAACTCTCTGGCACTGCTACGGTAGGAGGTCAAAGCATTAATGCCTCATCAGAGGGTTTATCTGATCCCCTGATTAAGGCTTATGTTAATTTATATGGCGCTCCTGCTTTAACGCTTGATGAGTTTAAAGATTACCAGCAAGATCTCATTATTGGGGCTAGCTTAACTGCCTCTATCCCTTGGGGAAAATATAATAATGATCAACTTATTAATGTTGGAGCCAACCGCTGGTTTATTCAGCCTGGCATAGGCGCTTCTCAAGCAGTTGGTCCTTGGCGTTTTGAGCTATCAGGCGCTGCCACTATATACACCAGTAATACTAGTTTTATGGGAGGAAATTCACTTTCAGAAAACCCTGTGTATTCCACGCAAACTCATGCCATATATTATTTCCCTTCGACTGCGTGGATCTCAGTTGATGCCACTTACTATATTGGTGGCCAATCCTATTTAAACGGGGTAGCTCTTAATAGCAGTCAAGAAAATTGGCGTTTTGGAACGACCATGTCTTATCCGGTCAACAAACACAACTCAATCCGTTTATCAGCTAGTACGGGGGTGTACTCTAGAACAAATAATAGTTATGACCTCTTGGGCATCTCTTGGCAATACCGCTTTGGGGGCGGCCTTTAGGGCTACTAGATGCCTCTGAGGTGCCGACGTAGAATTTTGCCCACATTCGATTTAGGTAATTCATGGACAAAGGCAATTTGCCGAGGTCGCTTATAACTTGTCATTTGCGCTTTGCAATAACGCATCACTTGTTCTTTGTTTAAATGAATATCTTCTTTAACGATATAGACCTTGACAATCTCCCCTAATTTTCTATGGGGTGAGCCAATCACTGCACATTCTTGTATCCCGGGCATTTGAGAAATCACCTCCTCAATCTCGTTGGGGTACACCTTAAAGCCTGCTACCACAATCATGTCTTTTTTTCGATCAACTATATGCACATAACCGTCTGCGCTCATAGTGCCGATATCACCAGACTTAAAGTAGCCATTAGCACTAATTGATAACTGGGTTTCTTCTGGCTGATGCCAGTAGCCTGCCATCACTTGAGGACCTTTAATACAAATCTCACCAGGCTCCCCAAAGGGAACTTCATTGCCATCGTCATCCAAAATCAATATATCGGTACTCGGTAGCGGCATCCCAATCGAACCCGTAAATTCAGTGATCAATGGCGTATTGACGCAAACTACTGGGGAGGTTTCTGAAAGGCCATAGCCTTGAGCAATGGGTACGCCGGTGAGTTTTTGCCACAAATCAGCAGTTTTCTTCTGCACTGCCATACCACCACCAATGGTAATTAATAAATGAGCAAACTTTACTTTCAAGAACTCCGGATGATGAATTAATGCATGAAAGAGCGTATTGACCCCTGGAAAGATATGAATATTGGGGTGCTTAATCAGTACCTTAATAAAGCCCCCAATATCGCGAGGATTAGCAATCAGCATTAAAAGGCCGCCTTTACGTAAACCCAAAAAGGCGCATGCAGTTAGGGCAAATATATGGGTCATTGGTAAGGCGCACATAAAGACCAATTGATCTTTTTGCTGCTTTAAAGCTGGCTCTAACCAAGCTTCTATTTGCGCAATATTGGCCAATATATTTTTGTGCAACAAAACAGCGCCCTTTGAAATTCCCGTGGTGCCACCGGTATATTGCAAAAAAGCAATGTCCTCTAAACCAATCTTGGGCACAGTCAATCGATGGCGCTTACCAATAGCAATTGCCCGATTAAATCCCACATGAGTAAAGTGCCATTTTGGTACTAACTTTTTGATATAGCGCGCAACAAAATTAACTATCATTCCTTTAATGCCAAACCTACCAAGCTGATCACCTAAACTACTCACAATCACCTGTTGGACTAGCCCTTGATCAGCAATGGCTTGGTAAGTATGGGCAAAATTTTCTAGAATAACTAAAACAGATGCGCCGCTATCCCTTAATTGATGCTCTAACTCACGCGAGGTATAAAGTGGATTGACATTAACCACTACTAATCCGGCCCTTAAGGTGCCTAGCATTGTCACTAGGTATTGAGCTAGGTTAGGGAACATGATGGCTACCCGAGAGCCAGGCAGCAAATTGAGGCTTTGCAAATAAGAAGCAAAGTCTTTGGATAATCGATTGAGCTCTTGGTAAGTAGTCGACTGTCCCATAGATTCAAATGCAATGCGCTGAGGATATTGCTTAAATGACTCCTCTATCATCTCTACTAAAGAAGAATATCGATCTATCTCAATCTCGTGCGGCACTCCTTCAAGGTAATGGTTCAGCCAGGGCTTTGGTGCATTCATAGTAATTCATGAAGTTTTTGCATGTATAAGTCATGGCCTTGGTGCATGTTTCCTTGCCACTCATTACCAGCGCTACTATTGGCTTCGTCAGTTATATATTTATAGGACCGCCATGGGATATTGAACTGAAAGGCCGTTGCTGCTATAGCAAATAACTCCATATCCACTACATCAACCTTTTGCAATCCCAGCCAAGGATCTTGTGAAGTTACAAAATTGTCGCCCGTTCCACAAATATGGTCTCCGCTGACAGAAAAATACTCATAGGGATTAGGACAAAATGGGGTCATGCCCCTTGGCGCTAAGGGCTCCGCTATCATGTCGCGCTGAACTACCTTGCCAATACTAACTAAGCCCGTAAGCGCTGGATTAATCTTGCCTACTGTGCCAAAGTTCACAATAAGTTTAGGCTGATGTTCGGCAATAGCCTTATAGCTTGCTAGTGCAGCATTAATCTTACCCACACCGGTGTAGATGAGCTTCACATCGGCTGGTAGGTCTGATTGTTTGAGCTCGGACTCTAATGCGGTAATAATAAGTAATTGTGTTTTCATAGTGGCGATTAAATGAATTTATTAGATTATCTACCCGGAGTGCCAAACTTTCCAAAGCCCGGAATTTTGTTTCGGGATATCTCCCCTTTACTAGCCAATCCTACCGCCTTTAATGAGGCTATAGTTCAACTCGCAATCCTATCTAAACAATTTGACTATACCCATATTTTAGGAATTGAATCGCGTGGCTTTATCTTTGGCTCTGCCTTAGCTCATCATGCCAATAAAGGATTTGTCTTGGCACGCAAGCCTAATAAACTACCCTTAGCTAGCCATCGGCAAGCCTACGGCTTGGAATACGGCAGTGACTCTTTAGAGATGCAAAAATCCACCCTTGAAAAAACGGCTAAAGTGTTAATCATCGATGACGTTCTAGCAACTGGGGGGACTATTATTGCAGCCCAACAATTGCTAAAAAGTGCCCAGTTCGAGGTTTGTGGTGCTTTAACGCTTTTAGAGATTGCAGGGCTAGATGGTGGTGAACTTCTCAAGCAAGCCGGCATTACTCATCAAACTGTGCTGCTTGCTTAAGCATGATGGAGAACCTTGCTATAGCAAACTCTTAGCACTTTTAATCAGTTTTATGCTGCCCCAGCCTATCGCTAAAACCTTGCTCGCTAACTTGGGCTTGTAGTGGGCCAATAAAGCAAATGCACTAGTCCAGAGAATGGGGCTACTCTTAATGAATCGAACTGCATCAATTCCTTTATCCGCCCAAGATAGAGGCTTTTCTAGGGGCTCTAGATGCAAAGCCAGTTCTGCCCGCTCTTTAGCAGCCTGAATCTGTAATTCTTGTTGACGAGCCATGAGGTCTGCTAGGTTCTGACTCATTACTGATTGAGCTCCTGGCGATCTTTGGAGAACTCGCTAATCGTGGCTTCAAATAATTTGGGCATCGTTTTTAATGATCGTAGAACAACTAAAGCTAGTACTAAACCAATAGTTAAAAAACTAGCTGTTAGCAAGCTTAATGCCCAGATGCGATTACTTTCCCAACTATAGATCACGATGAGCAAAGCCAGCATAACTAAACCAAAGAATAAAAAGAATAAGGTGAAGATAATCATCACCAGCAAACTAATAAATTTTGATCTTGCAATCTGTACGTCAGTAGAAAGCAGCTCTAAGCGCGTTTGCGCTATCGAAATTCCAGTGGAAATAAGATTCTTAAGAGCAGATAAAATATGTTCTTGTGACATGCAGGCGCCTAGCGTCGACTGATCAAGAGACCAACTACAAGGCCTAAACCGACAGCAATACCCACTGACTCCCAGGGCTTACGATGAACAAACTCATCTGCACCTTCTGCCAGTACTTTAGCTTTATCAGTAAGACTGCCCTCAACATCACAAAGGGTCTCTTTAGCGCTTTCTAAAGTTTCTAAGGCTTTAGAGCGAATTGCAGCAATAGGGCCGTGCTCATGATCAGACGTCGCTTCAATTAATGCTTGTGCATCTGCCACGAGGGCCTTGAAATCTCCCAATAAATGCTCAGAGCTCGTCTGCCCTTCCTCATGAGTTTGTAGTCCAGTCTTTTTACTTGTCATAGCAATCCTTGATTAGGTAAATGGCCAATAAGGTCATTCTAAGCAATTTTTGGAGACTGTAGCTAGTAATAGAACGGTCATGCCTGCGTTGCCTTCTTTAAAGTGCTTAAGATGCCCCTTCAAACTAGGGCGTCTTCTTAAAAGCGCATGATAGGCCTCACTTCCAAAGGCTGTGTGCTCTCCAAAATGGTATTGTTCGACCCGATCTGAGAAATAGTGGTGATCTAAGGCATGGTGAATAACTTGTTTAATCCGCCCTCCTTCACCACTCGCTCCATATCCATGAATTAAGATCATGGCCTTAATGCCTAGTTCACTTGCTCTGCGTAAGGCAATGGTGAGACGATCCAATGCCTCTTGGGCAGTAGGACTACCTAATTTAAGATTGAGAACAATCGTGTCACTATGCGACACGGGAAGATCTTGACTGCCGCATTGGCGACACTCGCCCTGCATCCCCCTCGGGTTGCCACACTCAAGGCATTCAAATGAATAGGTCATCAATGGCCCATTGCATTTAACAAATTACTGAAGCGCAACTTAAGAACAGTACTTTGCTTCTAATCCACTAGTAGTACTCACTTGCTCATCGATCATTTTACTCAAGGTCTGCTGTGCAGCCTCTTTATTTTCTTGAACCTTTAAGCTGGCATTAATCAAGCTAGTGACATCTTTACGAATCGAGGTATTGCCATAACGTAATCCTTTTAAGGTAGAGACAGCTTGTGCTGAAATCTGGCACTGCTGATGAATAAGCTCCTTAGAGTCAAATGTAGTGTTGGCATACGCAAATGCGGCTAAAGAGATTGATGCAACTGCTAACAAAGTCTTTTTCATCTTATTTCCTTAATTTATGACCACAGGTAGGACAACATCCACTGTCTTTTGCCTTAGTTTTTCTGAGGGCGGCATAGACACTAGATTCTGAAATCTCCATTTTTCTAGCGGCCTGAGCTGCGCTCAAGCCCTTCCCCACCCAATCTAACGCTTGGTGTGTTTTTGGTATTACTTTTCTCATTTCTCCTCCCATTCTGTTACTATACTACAGAAGTTGTGAAGTTGTGAACTATAGTAAAAAAAGTTTAGCTGTTATCAAAATAGAATGGACTGACTTTATAGACTTGCGACAAAGGTCATTGAAGTTGACGCCAAAGACAATAACTGAGGCAGGCTATCCTTTAGGGCAGACCTAAAAGCGGTGTTTTCGATAGTGCTACCGGGACATTTGATCGTTAAATTCAGAGCCATTGATTTGCCTCTCGTGCAGGTCAAGTCCGCGCTTAATTGACCTAAATAGCTTTTTAACTACTCACCGATGCTATTTGAGTACAAATGGCGGACCAAAATATGCTGCAAATGAACAGAACACCCTTATTTGCACACCAATTACATTAATTGCGCAATTTCACCATAAAGCTTTAGGGCTTTAGTAGTGGGGTACAGGTATTTGACCCGACCATCCTTCTTGCATTCTTTAACACCAATCATGCCTTTTGAGATTAGTCTTTTCATGGACGCATGGATGGTTGCTGGAGAGGCAATAATCCGCAGATCAATCAAATCCTGAACTCTAATAGGAACATTCTCTAAATAGGCTTTGGCCACCATTCTTAAAATTTGGCTCTCTTTTAATTCAACCTTGTATTTAGCATGGATCTTTTCATTTGAATGCGCAAAGTTCAAATATTTCAGCGCTAATTGAGTCATTTCTTTTTATATACCTGTAGAAAAAATAAAAAATCTAATGAATACCGCACTCTTATAAGGGGCTTTTCAAAAAAATACGTTGTCTTAAATTAAGAAATTGTTATAAAAGGTAGATGTTTACACTTATTTCTAGGGTAAACACTAGTCTTTAGCAATAAAAAATATCTTTATTCGGTAGACAGAAATCTATATAGTTTCTATAACGTTATAAATGTTCACGTTTTTGCGAAATCTACTTACCCCCCCCCAGAGCTCTTTTGTGATTGATGAGGTAGACCACTTACGCAATGTTGTTGTGCTTGAGGATAAGCATTTTAGCATTCGGGTGGAAATCCCTATTGGAGATAAGCCTTTAAAGGATGCAAAAGTGATTGCGCCCTATGTAGTACTTCTCACGTATCAAGATGGCAGCACAAAAAAGAAACGAATTCTTCAATAGAGGGGCATTAAGTTATGTTTGCAATCCACAGGCAAAAACGCAATTTTGTAGTTTCAAGCATTGACCATATGAGTAACTTGGTTTTAGTAGAAGATTTGCTCTCTGGGCTCCATATAGGAGTTCCGTTTGGTCCGCGGGAGTTGGTTAAGGCTGAATTTACTGGAGAATACGAGCTTCACTTCCTTTATCTCGATAGCAGTGAAAAAAGTGTTAATTTATTGATGCAGGGGTATTAATACGAGATGGCTACACGAGCTAAAGAGGGATTTGCAGTAACCTGCTTGGATCATCTCAAGCGCCTAGTTATCGTTGAAAATCTGGTGCGAGGAATCCGTTATGAATTCCCCTTTCAATTTAAACACCTTAAAGGTGCACAGATTTTTGATAATTATTTACTCGTGATGGAATCTAAGGATGGTCGCAGAAAAATGATTTTGCTATTGGAATAGCCGGCTCTTCATTTAGGCTTATTCTGCTTGCATTCGAATGATAGGTCTACCTTGAGCATCAGTCGATACACTTCCGGCATTCGGTTGTAAGTTAAATTCTCTACCAGGTAAGTTAAGGGAAAAAATTGAAGAGTGGCCGTTTTGACAGGTCAAAATCGCAACGCCGCCCCCTTTGGCCGGCACCAAAATCTGAACGCTAGAAAGGTTAATATCCTTGGAAGCTAGCCTAATGTAGATACCGTGTTTACTAGATTCTGCGAGTTTGGCATGATCTAATGGGTAAATATAAGCAAGCGCAGGCTTGCTTACCCCAGTAAATCCTAGATCAAGGTTGATCACTTGACCTTGGCTAACATACCGTGTGCGGAACTTTGAATACACTGAAATGCCAGATCCAGCTTTTCCATCGGCATCATTAGAGCGCATTTGCCAACTAGAAAAATCTACCTTCTCTGGTGTTGACCTTGCTTCACGCCACAAAATGGTGTTATTAAATGGTCTGCCCGAAGGGCAGGCCTTCTGATACTCTGCATTGGCTTCTTCTGCCCTAGCGCTGCCAATCATCAGTGAGCATAGGAACAATACAAGGCTGCAATAGAACCTATTCAACAAAATTCCAAAGGCTAAATTGATTGCCACATAAGTTCGCCTTCTTTATTTGAGGGCTTTCAGAATTAAAGGTAATAGTAAGAGAGTAAGTATTTCCAGAAACTACGTCCCACTGCTCTCGGTACCCATTCCAACCATTTTTTAGATTTTTACCTGTTGCACCATTTCTTACTGTAACGAAAAAATAATCATTTTTGTATTCATTACCCTTCTCATCTAATAATTTATAGCTAAGAGAGCCCGTATACGGTGCCATAAAAGCAAAGCGACGGCTCATGCCTAAACCGTTGGAATGATTGGCGCCTAAGAGTTTGGAATTAAGACAGAAAGTTGATACGCTAGGGGTAAGGTTTTCTGATTTCTTGGCATCAGCAGGTGTTTTGGGCGCCAAACTAATGTAGATTTTTTCTAAATCATCCGCTCCACCGCTAGTCGCACTATTTATTTTTGGATCAGGGGTATCTCCTGCAGGTAGGATTCCCAAGGGATCGACTGTTCGGATATTGATAGGCTGTGCATCAATAAGAATGGCCTCCTTTGTAGCCTTGCCTTGGGCAATATAGCGATCTAAGAATGAGAAAATCGTTGAGGATTGATAGCCACTAGTCATAGATGTTAAGGTGTTCCAAAATGTCGTAAAAGCGCCATATGCATCTTTTAAGCCCAGCTGATACAGAAAGTAAGCAATCGTATCCTCAGAATAAAATCCGTTAGTTGTAGTGGGTATTTTCAATAGATCCGTAATACTTCCCAACTGCTGGTTCTCCCCTCTTGAGTCTGTGTAGTATTGCGATTTAGCAAGTAGTCCACCAATAGCTGTACCAAATCCTTCGCTAAAAGATAATGAGGGATCTTTAAAATCACCAGACTCATGACCTCCTCCTGGACTAGCATCATAGGATGCGGCGAACTGCAGATAGTGCCCAAATTCATGGCCAACCACGCCACGATCAAATTCATCGGTATCCACATTTATCTCACCCAAAATAAATAAGCCAGGGTAGTCACTAGCACTTTGAAAATGAGAAGTTTTTATTTTTCCAGCCATTTTTTGCTCGGCCATTTTCTCTTTGGAAACACTACTGTCTGGGCTAATTGTTCTGTTATTGGGACTCCAGTAAATATGTAAGTCAGCTAAAAAGATGTTTGGGTTGGCAATCTCAATGCCATTTGCCGCGTTATAAAGAACATCTAAGATGGCAAAAGCAGCAGATTGGCGTTGCTTTGCATCAATTAATTTACCTGTGCTATCAAACCCTAGGGTGGCATTGAGATCAATGCTTATAGTAGATTGGGTAAGGGTAAAGGACTTTTCTAAAATATAGAGAGGTTTAGAGTCCCCATATTTACCAATCGTATTATCTCGAACCATAAAGTTGTATTGCGGGCCTGTTGTCACCCCTTTTGCACGCGTTTTAGCTAGCTGAGAGCTTACTTGAAGTAAGTACGATTGATCTTGCGCCACATTGGTGAAGGTATATTTTCCTAATTCGTTAGTAGCAACTGTTTTTAGAGCTTTTTTGGTAACTGGATCAATGAGCTGAACAAGCGCTCCTCGCACCGGAAAATTCAGTACATCTACGCCATAGTCTAGCGAACCATCCTTAGTGTTATTGCTTGGGCGATCTGCAGTGATTGTGCCCGTGACATCACGGCTGACTATGGCATCACTGAGAGCCCTAAAAGAAAGGGGAACAGGCGAAATTCCATTGGCGTTGTCATCAAAAATTGGCCTTAAACTCTCCAAGTGCGCTGCACGTTGAAGCGCCAAAGTATTAGCATCGATTGCCTCTAAAGCCACGGAATAAATTAACTGCGATCCTTCATACACAGTCAAATTCTGGTTGCCAGAAGCTTGTGTTGGGCACATTACATACATGATGAGATCTGCGGAATCCCTTTCCTCATCGTTATATGACTCTATACCATCAAATTCACAGGCTTGATCACCAAGCTCCACCTTGAGATCATCATGAAGGTTTTGTCCATAAACTGCTAAATAGACAGATTCTCCAGCGGCAATTAAGTTTGAAGGACCTTCTTTGGCTAAATTATCATAGTCAATCAGATAGCCATCAATAGCTGGAGTTTGCTGACTAGATGAAGGGGATCCTCCACCACCACATGCCGATAGCATTACCAGCAAGATTGTCAGTACATATACTTTAAAGAAGTTTTTCATTTCATCTTCTAAACAGTATTCATTTGAACTGCATAGAACAGAAGAAGTTTACTCATGACGATCATTAATTAGTTATGCTTAATAATATCATCATACATTTTAATGTTAGTACTAAGAAGTGCTAAACATTATTTAGATCAATGAGAACCCCACCATTTAGAGAAGCTCTAAAACTGATTAAAGATATTTAGTGCATATAAGAATTCATAGACCAATCCTTGGAGATGATCGACGTTCACATAGATTGGCTTAGGCAGATAATGACCCATTGGGGAAGCGACCTGCAGAGTTTGCGCTGGCAACAGGTAATGACTATAAATTTGGTTTGGGTAAGCCTCTAATAACCAAGAGTAGTTATTCGGAGTCACCACTGAGTCGTAATCAAGACTCAAAATACTGACCGGCTTACTGGTAAAGCTAGAGAGATTAACTTGTGCATTAGCAAGGACTGTATTTAATGTCGCCTGCCCAGAGTTAATGAGCGTAGAACTCACCAGTGAATTCACGCTATTCTGATCTGATGTCAGTATGTATTCTTTAGGATATGTTGCACCATTGGCAGTTTTGTTCATGGCACTCAAAAGAACTGTTATCGCAGGACTCTTATTTTGCTGTGCAAAAGCTTGCGCTATAGTCCCTTGAGTATTAGGGCCAGTAGAGGAAGTTGGCGGTACAGCATTGCAAAGAGGATCTTGCCCTGGAGGGTTCCCAATGGGGCAATTCATATTATAAAAGTCCATATTAAAGACTGAATCCATAGCACCACTCAACTGATAGGTGGCATAGGATAAAAAGGCGTCTGCACTGAGCAAGGGCTTGGAGACATTTGGAAGCACCTGCCATTCGATGTTGTATTTATTTAGCGGTAAGAAACCCACATTACCGAATAAGTAATCCTTCATAACCGCTGAGGTAGCATATGCGCCCTCCATCCCCACGGAATGTTTAAATAGGTATAAGGAATCTAAAGTACTTGGGGGGTTAGCCTGAAGAAAGCTAGGGAACCAAGCTGAATAAGCCCCTCCTTCAGAATACCCTGCTGAAAATAGTTTGAGCTGCGATGGCAGGCCGGTATAGGCCGCGCGAATGGTTGGCGCTACGGCGCTGAGCATATCTACCGCAGTCTTATTGCTCACTTGGGGATAAAGCACATAAGGATGCACGTTTTGCCAATCATCACCTTGACCAACATAATCGGGAATCACCACAATATATCCCTGTGATGCAAATACTTCTGCCACATGCTGCGTCTCACCATTGTCAAAAAAGTTGGACCCCACCTTGGACTTATTAAAGGCAGTCGCATGAAAATAGGTAATCACCCCTTTGACTTTGTCACCAGTAATACCTTGGGGCAATATCAAGCCGCCAGAAACAGCAAAGGTCCGATCTCCAGCGGGTAATGGCACCGTGGTTGAGTAGGTCACTTTCTGAAAAAGAACACCAGTGACGCCAAGTGGATTATTCAAAATCGGTTTTGCCAGCAAATCAAAATTGCCCGAACCACTTTGACTTTTAATATAAGCAATATTTGCTTGGCACTGCGTTGACGAAAGCGTAATTCCTTGCGATGCATTGAGTTGACAAAATGCTGCTTCATACAGTTGTTCAAGGCAGGTTGCCGAAACCAGCATTGTTCCAACTGAATCTGGTGTTGGCATACAACTTGGTTGATCAAAAAAGAATGTCGGAGCAACTTCCATTGCTTGATCTGGATGATCAATAATCGCCTGCCAGATTGCAGAGTAATCTGCAGCAGGAGTAGTACTGGCGGTTGTTGATGAGCCTCCACCACAAGCTGACAATAAGCTGAGTGACACTGTCATCAGTAATGCGATGTATTTATTTTTCATCAAGATCAACTATGGCTCTTAAATATGCTTTCAATAACCCAAGCTTTATTTATTAAACCCCTTAAGTTGTGTATTGGGTTGCGCAACATGAACATCAAAGGTGTGATC
>CAIZRK010000016.1 GCA_903935355.1 uncultured beta proteobacterium
ATTACGACCAATCTCACGACTAATCGTGGAAGGTGATCTACCTAACTCAGTGGCAATCGATCTCATGGATTGACCGCTTGCTAGGCCGCGTGAGATGGCTTCCCGTTCATCTAAGGTTAACGCTAGTTTGGATCGAGTTCGCTCTGGGGGTCTAGGTTCTCGGCACCTTTAATGGCTGGAACATCCCCATAGCTCAAAAAAGCAGTTTCAAGCCTCTCAGAGCCTATAAATGCGTTGATGGGTGACTGAAGAAAGTCGTCCACAACCTTCTTACATGCTTCGATAGCGTCATCAAGCTTGTCAAACTCCCCGATGCGTACCCAAGGACCCGGCTTACTCCTTCTGAAGTCACTGTAAACATTAACGCTAAATGGTTTCGATAAGTTCATTACTTCCATAGTCATCCCCTGAGTTTTCCGTAGGATTGTTGGCTTACCCTCAGGGGATACCCATCATTCAATTGGTGGATTGTGCAGACCGCTCTCGAATAAATGTGATGACTATCGACGATAGCCAGAAAAAGCCTTCCGAATAGGTATCAGAAGCAAAGCTGCAAATGCTCAAGCTCTTAAATACCCGCTCAGATGAAATCGATCACATTGATAAGGCAATCTGTTTTAATAAATACATGTCAGACCCGTTTTACATGCAAGTCTTTGTTCAAAATAATAGGCCAGAGCAGTGGCAGACCATGATTGAGTCGATTTACGAGGCGATTGAAAGGCCTAGCTCTAGTATTGCCAACATAAGACAATCAGCAATTCAGGGTGTGCAGCCTATACGGGCACGGACAGCAACCCTTGGGACGCCACTGGCTAGCTCTGAACATCCGATGGATCGTATTGCTCAGCACCTAGGAAACATGGGAATCTAAAGTGGGTTGAAATGGCCCATTTATTTTTGGGCCATTTCTCCCGCTAGAAATTTTGCCAAAGGCTTTATGTCCCCATCAACGCTCGCCTTTTCAAGGGCATTCATATACCGCTTACGCTCACTCACTCGTACTACAGTCCAAGGGTAGCCACCGGAGGCTAGCAAGGCATTCATCAGAAAGCGTCCAATACGACCATTACCATCAAAGTAAGGGTGTATAAATACAAATAGATGATGACCTAACACCGCTCTGACTGATGCCTCTGGTTCATTGAACAACAGATCAAACAAAGTTTCCATGCTATCAAGGAGAGCCTCTCTAGGTAGGGGTGTGTGCAAAGAACTGCGAATAAAAACCGGGCCAGTACGGTAGCCAGCTAACTGATGGCGTTGCAAAATACCTGCCAGTACTGCAGGATTAAACATCGCGGCATACCAATCATGATGACTTTTTCTGACAACATCACCAGAATTGGCTTTAGCTAAAATTAACTTAATGCTTTCTTTTACTTCGTTAAAGGCCAAAAAGTAGCCACGAGCGGCTAGAGCATCTTTACTCTTTTTATCCGCTTCACTGATCTCAGGATTCCAGCCCTCTTTGGCAATGCGCTCAATCAATTCATCTGTAACTTGATAGCCTTCAATCGAGAGAGAGTTATAAGCATCGGCTACATAGCGCTCCTGAATTTGCTTCAGATAGGCTGTTGGACTTTTCGGAAGACCGGGGGCTTTTGGAAAGTGATGAATGACATCTTCCCGCCACTTTGCCCACATTGAACGAATGCGAAGAACATAGGGAGACTTTTCTCGTGACTGGCTAATAGTGGGTTCAGGTAGTTCAAATGGATTTTTCGCCTGAATGGCGTGTCCAGCCTTACCTAGGGCCTTGATTATGCGCTCTGCATCATCTTGCCGATTGGCAAAAGTAAGAGCGCCTGCTAGGCGAGCCGCCGCTGTTGGGAGGCAATTACCCATTAATAGAGTTGCCAATAGCTCTGCTGGATCTCGTACCATTGCCAATGCAATTTCCGCCTCCATTGGGTGATTGATAAAAAACTGCGGCCCGACCATACAGAGTGCTTCCGATATAGGTAAGACTTGAACCCCGCGTATTTCCGTGCGAGTTTTTGAGACGCGCCTCTCATCTGGGTAGATAACAAGCGAGGTATCAAATGGCAGTTTGATGATGCTAGTGCCACCTTTTTTGGCAATAATGGTAATTTGCTTAGGGATGGTAGTGCTACCGGTGTGTAGGAGAAGTGATGCTTCTGCATTTAAGCAATAACGCTTACCAAAACGTTTAGCTAGATAGCCAGACATAAAAGCCCAATAATTGGCATACCAAGCGGTAGAGTCACCATCGTGATCACTGGGATTGGAGCAAATGTACCAACCTTTCATGACTAGACGTATGAACCCAGTCTCTAAAAGCAAGGCGCGCTGAGCATCAATTAAGTCCTTTGACTCAACCACACCATAATGTTTATCTTGCAGCTTTTTTAGCGCCTTTAAAGCCTCAGAAAGCTTCTTAGAATCAGTGGATTTTTTAATAGACTTAGTTGCCATATATTGTTTTAAAGTATTGATTTAAATAGGTTTAATTTAATAATTTACTTTGTTTTTATTTATAAATTAACTTTGTTATTATCCCATGATAACTATGAAATGTATGTAGTCCAATAAAGGGCCTAGGCAGTCTATGGGCATTAATAGAATCAAGGTCACCCCACAGGATGAGGAATACATCCACTGAGGGTGGAATTCATTTACCGCTGGATACCCCTTCATGCCTATGAACTGAGTAATCCACATGCCAATCAAGGTGGACGAGCCCGACCCCCGGCACTGACAGAATTGGGTTTGGCTGCTTCGTTCCCGACCTGACCAGGTTATCCAAACCACCATGCGGGGAGGCCCGTCCACTTCCTATTTTAGCTTGTTAGAATAGATGACATGACAGCATTGGCTTTAGCCCGTTCGTGGCGCCCTAAAACATTCTCCCAATTAGTTGGCCAAGACCACGTGGTTCAGGCCTTAACTCATGCCTTGGATCAAGGGCGACTGCACCATGCGTGGCTTTTTACCGGCACTCGTGGGGTCGGAAAGACCACCATCGCCCGCATTATGGCTAAAGCCCTTAATTGCACAGGCGTTGATGGTCTGGGCAAAATGACTTCAGAACCCTGTGGCAAATGCCCCGCCTGCCTAGAAATCGATGCAGGGCGCTTTGTTGACTATATTGAGATGGATGCAGCGAGTAATCGCGGGGTTGACGATATAGCCGCTCTTTTAGAGAAGGCTGCCTATGCCCCTAGCAATGCCCGTTATAAGGTCTACATGATTGATGAGGTACATATGCTTACCAATCATGCTTTTAATGCCATGCTAAAAACTTTAGAAGAGCCACCAGAGCACGTCAAATTTATATTGGCCACTACTGACCCCCAAAAGATTCCTGTCACCATTTTGTCGCGTTGCTTGCAGTTCAATCTCAAGCAAATGCCCGTCCCGCTGATTGTGGAGCATTTAGAAAAAGTCCTTGCCGCAGAAAAAGTCGATTATCAAACCAATGCCTTACGGGTTTTGGCTAAAGCAGCCCAAGGCTCAATGCGCGATGCTTTATCACTGACCGATCAAGCAATTGCGTATGCTGCTGGAACAATCTCTGAAGCAGCGGTGCGCGGGATGTTAGGCACCTTAGATGATGCCTACCTTATTCGCATTCTTGATGCTCTCATTGCCAAGGATGGGGCCACACTACTTGCAATTAGTAATGCGATGGGTGAGCGCAGTATGTCTTTCTCATTGGCATTAGCCGATTTGTCCAGTTTGATTCAGAAGATTGCTGCTGCACAAATCGTTCCCGAATCCGTTTTAGAAGATTGGCCTGAGGCCGCAGAGATTTGTCGCTTGGCTAAGCTACTCACGAAAGAGGAGGCACAACTCTTCTACCAAATTAGTATTACTAGCCGTCCGGATCTTTCGCTAGCACCAGATGAGCAAACTGGCTTTGCCATGACGCTCTTACGCATGTTAGCTTTTCGTCCTGGCGGTGAAACACCGGTTAAGGCTACTAGTAATGGTGCGCCGCCTGTAGTAACTGCACCAAAAGCGCTTGCCAATCAATCAGCTAGATCTACAGCGCCGCTAACACCCCCAGTCTCCAAACCTGACATGCCATCTACTGCTCCAGCTGCTAGTGCATCGGGCCGCCCAGATTGGCATGCCTTAATGCGCCAGTTACCAGTCAAGGGTTTAGTACAGCAGTTAGCTTTTCAGACGGAGTTACAAGAGTGGGTAGATTCTGCTTTAGGGGTGCGGGCAACCATCGTGACACTCTTGCCCCAGCTTGCATCGGATGCTTCTGTAGGGCGCCTTGCTGATGCCTTGTCAGCTCATTTTGGTAAGCCTGTCAAAGTCATCATCGAAAAAGGTGTAGTAGAGGGTAAAACCGTGGCTAAAGTAGATGCGCAGATACATCACGAAAAAAGACAAAATGCTGAACAAATGATTGCGCAAGACCCATTTATTTTGCAATTAGAAAAAGAGTTTGGAGCTACTGTAGTGGGTGGCTCTGTGAAGCCGCTGTAACTCTATATACCACCTACCCAATTTTAAATTGATTGTTAACAAGCTATATAGGCAAAAGGAAAATAAGCGATGATGAAAGGTGGCCTTGCGGGTTTGATGAAACAAGCTCAGCAGATGCAAGAGAAGATGAAAGTAGCGCAAGAGCAGTTAGCTGCGTTAGAAGTGATTGGTCAAGCTGCTGGCGGCTTAGTCAAAGTCACAATCTCTGGTAAACATGAAATGAAACGCGTGCAAATTGATCCAAGTGCCATGGATGATCTAGAGATGCTAGAAGACTTGATCGTGACCGCCTATACAGATGCCTTTAAACAAGTAGAGGCAGCTAGTTCACAAGTAATGTCTGGCGCTACGGCTGGCATGCCCATGCCCCCTGGATTTAAGTTGCCATTTTGAGAATGGTTTATTAATGGCACGTCATGAAGCCCCCAAAGATGCGCTTGGGCGTTTGATTGAGGCATTAAGGGTTTTACCAGGAGTGGGGCCCAAATCTGCTCAGCGCATGGCCTTCTATTTATTGCAACATGATCGCAATGGCGCAGCCGTGCTTGCCCAATCTTTAGGTGAGGCAGTAGAAACTGTAGGCCACTGTATCCGTTGCAATACTTTTTCAGAAACCTTGCTGTGCAGTACTTGCAGTGATGATCGCCGCGATTCTTCTTTACTTTGTATTGTGGAAACCCCCGCTGACCAAGTGATGGTGGAGCAGACCTTGAGCTTTAAAGGAAATTACTTTGTACTCATGGGGCGTATCTCACCACTTGATGGCATGGGCCCAAATGAAATTCATTTTGACCGCTTACTAAAGCGAATTGAACAACCCGATACTGGTGTGCCAGTGAGAGAAGTGGTGCTTGCAACCAACTTTACGAGTGAAGGCGAAGCTACCGCCCATTACATTGGAGAAGTTCTCAAAGTCAAAGGCATTAAAGTCACCAGAATTGCTAGAGGCATTCCGGTGGGTGGAGAGCTAGAATATGTGGATGCTGGCACCTTGGCTAGAGCTTTAATGGATCGCCGAACCCTCGGCTAAGACCCTTTAAGTCACTAAAATCACATCAAACCTAGGCACAATAGCCCTTTTTTGGGATAATTTACCCTGCACCGATGTTGAGCTTTAATCTTACTTTGTGCCGCATTACTAAATTAGCTCAGTTGCCACTAAAAAGAAATCGTGCATGATCCACAAGTTTTATCTCATCATCTTGTTATGTTTTTTGAGCACTTCAGCATTAGCTCAAAAAGCAGGCTCAGGCGCCGATCAAATAGCGAGTTTTGGAGATGACCTTCCTTGGTTACCAACGGAAGGATCGATCTTTGGAATACCGGTAAATATTCACGGGCAAACCACTTACATTAATCAACGCTATAACAATTTCACAGCATCCTATTCTGGTGAAAATAGCTTGTCGGCATTAAAGTCCATGAGCTATACCTGGTCGGGAACTTTATTCTTTGGCGCACGAATTGCTCCAAATACCGATGTGTATTTCAATCCAGAGGTAGTTTCAGGGGTGCCGTTTTCGGATTTGGCTGGTCTAGGTGGCTTTACCAATGGTGAGGCCACGAAAGCCAATGGGGCACAAGCAAAGTTTTATTCTGCTCGTGCCTTTGTGCGTCAAACGATTAATCAAGAGGGTGAAAGAATCGTCTTGCCAGATGATGCCAATCAAATTACCCAAACGGTTAGCGCAAACCGAGTTGTGCTTACTGGGGGTCAGTTTTCTACATTGGATATTTTTGATGACAGTCGCTATGCTAAAGATCCTCGGGTACAGTTTTTAAACTGGGGCAATATGACCTATCTTGCCTACGACTATGCTGCTGATGCACGTGGCTACAGCTGGGGTTTAGCAGGTGAGTGGTACCTTGATAATTGGGTTATGCGTGCCTCACGGATGATTGCACCAAAATTACCTAATGGGCGCGACTTAAACTGGCAAATCTTCAATGCCTACGGCGATCAAATAGAGGTGGAGCGTCAACACAATATTGCAAAATTACCGGGTAAGGTCAGCGTGCTGGCTTATCGCAATAAAATGATCTTGGCGCGCTTCTCGGATGCGACTAATTACCTTATTCAAAATAATGCCCAAGGTACTCAAGCTATCAACAATGTGCGTACTAATGCGCAGATTAAAACCGGTATTGGTATTAATGCTGAGCAGGCGTTAACGAAGGATGTGGGTATCTACGGCCGTGCTTTTACCTCTGACGGCCATACTGAGACCATGTCTTTTACTGAGGCTGATAATTCTCTTTCGATTGGTCTTAGTATCAATGGCAATGGCTGGAGTAGACCAAGCGATACGATTGGTCTATCAATGATGCAAAACGGTCTTTCTAGTTATCGTCGTAATTACCTCCAAGCGGGTGGTGTTTCTTATTTTATTGGTGACTATGCAGGTCCTGGGCAGACTATTTCTTATCAACCAGAGCGTATTGGCGAGATTTATTACAACGCCTTATTGGTAAAGAATGTCTTAGCTGGGTTGAACTTTCAGTACATCAATAATCCTGCCTATAACGCTGCCCGTGGACCGGTGAGCATCTTGTCTTTTAGAATCCATGCGGAATTCTGATCATTTGAAGGACTGATTTCTTCTAACAATTTAATATTGTCTTTAGAATCAATAGCATAAGCGTTTCCCATTATTGGGATTTTAGACTCTCTCCCCTATAATCCTTTAAACACCCCCCTCAGTGCCGTAAAGCCTGCTTGAGGGTTTATAAAAAAAGATGGCATATCAATTATTGGGGATAGCTGATTTGGTTCGCGATCAAATGAAAACAAATCTTTTTCTTGGCTCAACCATCATTTCCAAGAAGGGGATTGCTTGCGCTGTTGCCACTCTCTTTTTTGCTTGCCCTATTTTTGCTCAACCTATTCCGGCTAGCGTTACTGTCGTGGCAAATGAATTAAATGATGCAAAAGACGCATTAAGCACACCCCCAGTGCTTACTAATGACACAAATGCGAATCCTGCCTTAGCAGCCGCATTGTTTGCACCTGTGATGCCGAGTAATACTCCAAAGATTTACACCAAGGGTGCACCATCTGGTGCCGCGGAAATGGATTTGCGTCAATTGTGGGCAGAACTCAAGATCAATAACCCACAGCTCTCTTCACTTCGTGAGTCCTATTTATCTGCCAAGGCAACCGTACCCCAAATTAATGCACCAGATAATCCGCAAGTGGGCTTGATCTGGTCTGGTATGCCGGCTAACTCTCCCTTTGCTTTGGGTGGTGCTAATGCGCCTACTGCCCAATATCCACAAGGTATTAGTAATAATAATGGCATCACATTTGCACAACCCTTTAAGTTTCCGGGTAAGAAAAGTCTGGCAGCAAATATTGCAGATACCAATGCTGAGGCACTGCTATCACAAGCTGAATCCATCTATCTTCAGTTGGGTGCCCAGCTATCTACTTTGTATTACAGTGCACTGGCCTCTCAAAAACAATTACACGTCTTAAAAGAATCAGTAGTGCGCTTAGAGATGATTAAGAATGTGGCTAAGGCACGTTACTCTAATAACGCCGCAGCTTATGTTGAATATCTCAATGCACAGGTAGCGCAAAGTACCGCTCAAGCAGATCAATTTAATTTAGAGCGTCAACTTCAAGTAGCACTTAAGAACATTAATACTTTGGTAGGTCGCCACTCTCGTGAAAAGCTCATTTTGCGTGGTGATGTCCAGCGCGCTATGAATAGCATCCCTACCTTAGTGGAGTTAGAGGATTTCGCTGAAAATAGCCATCCCACCTTAAAGAGTTCTGGACTGCAATTAGAAGCCGCTCGTAAAGGGGTTGAACTGGCTAAAAAAGCCTATCTGCCAGATTTTCAGGTAATTGGCTCCTCTTTTACTCCGCGTGGACCATTCTCAGCAAATAATGGCGCCATGTTTTACCAATTTGAACTAGATTTGATCATTCCACTGTATTTCTTCACAAAAGAAAAGTACGGGGTAGAGCAGGCACAGCGCACGCAAGCGGCAGCGGAAGCGGGCAATATTTCTACTAGACAGCAGATAGTCTTGGCAGTCAATACTGCTTATGCCGCTTATGAACTGGCCAAGAATCAAGCCCAATTCTTAAAAGATCGCCAGGTACCACAGGCTGATGCTGCATATAAAGTCGGATTAACCCAGTATTCCAATAATGGTCAAGGTTTTAACGATTTACTGACGGCCCAAACCCAATTACGTAATTTAGAAATCCAGCTAGCTCTTGCACAGAGTAATCTATTGCAAGCGCAAGCGATATTGCTAGTGTCATCTGGCAAAGAACCATTTTAAGGAGCAACGTTGAAAGACAAAATTCTTTCGTATTTAAAGGGTTTATCTAATAAGGCACAGCCTATTTTGCATAAGACTTTTGATGTAGGCTCAGCTAAATCCAAGCTTTTATTTGCTAGCCTAGTTGGGCTTTATTGGAATCTTTCCCCCCAAAATCGCTATCGCATTCGCTTAGCCGCTTTTGCTTTTGCTATTTTGTCATTTGGTATCGTGGTCGGTCGTATTACTAATGTGAACCGCATCGTCAAAATTGAGGCCTCACAAAAAGCGCTTAAAGTAGAAAAGAGTGGTGTCTTAGAATTAAATTTACCGGGTATCAAACTAAATCCAGAGGTTTATATCTTTCAGAATGCCGAAAAAGTTCAAGTTCCCGTAGATATCAGAGTGCCAGGACGCTTGGCATTTAATGCAGAAAAATCGAAAGTAATTTCAGCACGGGCACCAGGTAGAGTGGAGCGCATTTATGCTTTTGAGGGGGCTCCAGTCGAACTTGGATCGCCCATAGTGGAGCTATACAGTCCTCAATTTATCTCCGCTCAGCAAGAATATTTTCTCTCATCCAGTATGGCAACGGTGCTCGAATCTAGTAAAACGATGAATGATTTATTAGGCGATGCCCGCATTACCCAACAAGCTGCAGCAAACCGTATGAGAAATCTTGGTGCTAGCGAAGCAGATATTAAAACCATTGAAAATACTGGTAAAACTCAAAGCAATCTGATCATGCGCTCCCCACTCAAAGGTGTAGTGGTCAAACGGATTGTTGAGCCTGGCGCCGCTGTGAACTCTGGTGATGTGATTGTTACCTTAGCCGATCCCAAGAAACTCTGGTTCTTGGGTAATATCTTTGAGCAAGATATGCGTTTCATAAAGCCAGGCCAAAAAATGGTCTTACATTTAGAAGCCTATCCAGATAAAGAGTTCATCGCTTATGCCAATTACATTGCCCCAACGATTGACCCACAAACCCGCGCCTTAATGATTCGTGCGGATGTTGAAAATACAGATGACTTATTGCGCCCTGATATGTACGCCTCTGCCAAACTCACTACAGGGATGGCCGATGCGGTTGTGGTGCCGCAAACTGCCGTAGTGCGTATCCGAGAAATGCGTTATGTCATCGTTAAAGTTGGTGATGAGTCATTTCGGCGTTTACCAGTGAAGGGTTATGACCTTAATAGTAAAGCATTTGCTATTACTGAAGGTGTCGAGCCAGGCGCTCGAATCTTGGCTGAGGGCGCGGTATTGCTCAATGATCGTTTTGCAAAGCAGGAAGACTAAGTGAGCGCATTTACCTCCTTTATACGTGGGGTACTCGATAAGCGGGTGATTGTGATCGTCGGCTCCTTAGTTTTGCTAGGCCTTGGTATGTTTAGTCTCTCCAAGTTGCCTATTCAGCCGTATCCGGGAGTGGCTCCGTTAACTATCCAAGCGATTTCTCAATGGCCCGGAAGAAGCACCACAGAGGTAGAGCAGCAAGTCACGATTCCGGTTGAGAATGCCTTAGCAGGCATACCTGGCTTGCAAGCTTTTCGTTCCGTTTCTTTATTTGGCTTATCGGTTGTAACGCTCAAATTTAATGACACTACCGACCCTTTTAAAGCACGACAAATATTTATCTCTAGTTTAGGCAACGTCATTTTTCCGCCTGGCGTCACCTCAAGCATTAGCCCAGACTCAGATGCTACTGGCGAAATCATGCGTTATGAAGTGAAGTCAGATTTCGCCTCATCGACTCAACTCAAAACCTTACAAAACTACGAGATTTATAAAGAACTAAAGCAAACCCCTGGGGTGGCAGATGTGTCCTCATTTGGCGGCAAGATTCGTCAATATCAAGTCATTGTTAGCCCAGAAAGCCTACAAGCCAAAGGGGTTACTGTAAACCAATTGATGAGTGCCTTGGCCAATGCTAATAGCAATACTGGCGGTGGCTTAATGCCTAGCGGCGAGCAACAATTTGTAGTTCGTGGAGTTGGCTTGCTCAAAAATATTGACGATATCAAGCAAGTGATCGTTACTATTAATAATGGTGTGCCAATTCGGATTGGTGATGTAGCTAGGGTAGTTATCGGAAATGCACCGCGTTTAGGCCTTTTTCAATTTAATAACAACCCAGATTCGGTAGAGGGTATTGTGTATCTACGTCGTGGAGAAAATGCTACCGAGGTATTGGCTCGCGTGCGCCATACAGTTGAGAATATCAATAAGCAAATTCTTCCGCCTGGGATTGAGGTGCTGCCTTTCTATGACCGCCAAGTGCTATTAGATATCACTATTGGCACTGTTAAGCACACCTTGTTTTTTGGTATCTCATTAGTGATGGCAGTGCTATTTTTCTTTTTGGGTAATCTACGAGCTGCCGCCGTGGTAGCTGCTGTTATTCCTTTGGCCTTATGCGTCTCTTTTATTCAGATGCATATTTGGAGTGTGCCAGCCAATTTAATTTCTTTAGGGGCGATTGATTTTGGGGTGATTGTAGATTCTGCGGTCATTCTGACAGAGAACGTCATGCGTCACTTAGAGGAGGGCGGTAAGCGCCTAAATCAAAGTATTATTTTGGCAACAAGTGAAGTTCAGCGCGCCATGATTTATTCCACTGGAATCATTATTGTGGCTTATTCACCCCTGTTCTTTATGGGTGGCGTAGAAGGCATTATCTTTAAACCCATGGCATTTACGATGGGCTTTGCCTTAATTGCCGCAATGATTCTGAGTCTTACTTTCTTACCGGCGATGATCTCATTAGTGTTTGGCGATAATTTGCATCACAAGCCACCCGGATTTATGACTAAGCTTTTGGATGGCTATAAGCCCTTGCTCAGAAAGTGGATGGATCGTCCATTAACAGTGGTATCTGTGGCGGTCTTTGTTTTGGGTCTTACCCTGCTCAGCGTGACACGTTTGGGAACCGCTTTTTTACCCACCTTAGAAGAAAATAACATCTGGTTACGAGTTACTTTGCCCAATACCGTAGATTTGGATTATTCCATCAAGATTGCCGATCAATTAAGGGAAACCTTTATGAAGCAGCCAGAGATTGATAAAGTGGCTGCGCAAATTGGACGGCCGGATGATGGTACAGATTCGACTGGTGTATTTAACCAAGAGTACGGACTCTATCTTAAGAGCCCAGATAAGATGCCAAGTGGTTCAAGTAAAAAAGATTTAATTATGCATCTTGAGGCTGAACTCAATCAGATCCCTGGTATTACTTATAGCTTCTCGCAATATATTCAAGATAACGTCAACGAGGCTTTATCTGGTGTAAAGGGAGAGAACTCCGTCAAGATTTATGGCACTGATCTTGATGTCTTGGATCAAAAAGCGCATGAAGTAATTAAGGAGCTTAAAAAGGTTCGTGGTGTGGCTGACGAAGGCATTCTGAAGGAGTTGGGCCAACCAACATTAAATATTCAGATTGATCGTGAGCGGGCTTCTCGTTATGGCATTAACGTTAATGACATACAAACAATCGTAGCCAATGCAGTGGGTGGCGCTGCAGTGACTAACTTACTTGAAGATGAGAAAACCTTCGGTATCGCCATTCGCTTAAATGAAGGTAGCCGTAATGATGTGGCTGATATTGGGCGATTACTAGTGGACTCGCCAAACGGCTTGGCCATTCCATTGTCAATGGTCGCCACTGTCCAGCTAACGGATGGGCCATTTTTTATCTATCGTGAGGCTGGTAAGCGTTACATCGCCGTGAAATTTAGCGTGCGTCATCGTGACTTGGGTAGTGCAGTCGAGGATGCCCAATTTTTGATTGAGAAGAACATTACCTTGCCGCCAAACTATTCCATCAGCTGGGATGGTCAGTTCAATCAAATGAAACAGGCACAGAAAAAGCTGATGATGATCGTCCCTTTAGCACTGATGGGCATCTTCTTGCTCTTAGTTAGTGCATTTGGTAACTTTAAAGATGCGATTATTGTCATGATCAATGTTCCATTTGCTGCGATTGGTGGCGTAATTGCATTGCATCTAGCCGGAGAGACGCTGAGTATTTCTGCTTTCTTTGGTTTTTTATCTTTATTCGGAATTGCGATTCAGGATGGGGTTATTCTGATATCTTTTATTAATAAGACTGCAGCAACAGAGTATGCGCAAATGAAGGATGTGATGGTGGAAGGTGCTTCCTTACGAGTTCGGCCAGTACTAATGACCGCAATGCTCTCAGGCCTAGGCCTCTTACCTGCAGCGCTATCCCATTCGATTGGTTCAGAAGCGCAACGTCCTTTAGCATTGGTGATTGTTGGTGGTATGGTTACTACTACGATCTTGACTCTCTTGGTATTGCCAGTAATTTATGGTTGGCATCGAGGTCGCTTATTATCTACACCTGTAAAGGCTTAAGGATTTACGTATGACTAAGACTGTAAAACTACCCCATATCCTGATTTCAAATGATGATGGATATTTAGCACCAGGGCTCTTGGCTTTGGTTAATGCGATTCGTCCCTTGGGTAGAGTTACCGTGATTGCTCCAGAGCAAAATCATAGCGGAGCCTCAAATTCATTAACACTTTCTAGACCACTATCAATTCATCGGGTAGCAGGCGGCGAGCGAGACGGTTTTATGTTCATTAATGGCACGCCAACTGATTGTGTGCACATTGCCATGACTGGTTTCTTAGATGAAAAGCCAGACCTTGTAGTCTCGGGGATTAATCAAGGAGAGAATATGGGCGAAGATGTGCTGTATTCAGGCACAGTTGCTGCAGCAGTAGAGGGCGTTATGTTTGGTGTACCTGGCATTGCCTTTTCTCAAATTGATAAAGGCTGGAATCGGATCGAAGATGCTGCTAAAGCTGCGCATGATGTAGTGGCACAAATGTTAGTTTCTAAACTGGCACATACTCAAGGCGCTGCTACTTTGCTCAATGTCAATATTCCCAATCGTCCTTACGCTGATTTATACCGTTGGCGCGTAACTCGCCTAGGTAATCGCCACCATTCTCAACCGGTGGTCGTCCAAAAAAGTCCTCGTGGTGAGCTTATCTATTGGATTGGTGCGGCAGGCGATGCCAAAGATAGTTCTGAAGGAACTGATTTTCATGCAGTAGAGGAGGGTTGTATTTCTATTACGCCCATGCAATTAGATCTAACCCATCATGCTCGTTTAGCTGCGATGCGCTCTAATGGCTGGGATCGCGGTTGAAACCAGCGGCCGAACGATTTGCTGGTCATCGCCAAGCATTAGCAGCAAAAGTGCTGGCTACTGGGGTAAAGCACCATAAAACCTTAGAGGCCATTGCTACCGTACCTCGCCATGCCTTTATGGATGCAGGGATGCATCCTCAAGCTTACGAAGATACCGCCTTACCGATTGGGCATTCTCAAACCATCTCCAAACCATCGGTAGTGGCACGTATGATCGAGCTTTTGCATAAGCCCCGTCACAAATTGGGAAAAGTACTAGAGATTGGGACAGGCTGTGGCTATCAAGCGGCTGTTCTAAGCCTTTTGGCCCAGGAGGTCTACACCATTGAACGAATCCGTCCCTTACATGACATGGCTAGAGCAAAACTTCGGCCATTTCGGATTAATAATCTGCGCCTGATTTATGGCGATGGCATTTTAGGCTTACCTCAAGCCGCCCCTTTTGATGGAATTATTCTGGCAGCAGCAGGTTTAGGTATTCCGGATGCCTTATTAGATCAGCTGGCAATAGGAGGGCGTTTAGTAGCCCCAGTGGCCAAAAATGAAAAAGAGCAGCAGCTCATCATGGTCGAGCGCATGAGCTCCCAGCGCTACCAAAGAACTGTTCTGGACGAGGTCTTTTTTGTCCCCTTACAATCAGGGGTAGTATGAAAAATAAATCCCCGATTTTCTTATTAATGCTTGCCCTAGCATTGACCTTCGTTGCCGGTTGCTCCTCTATGCGCACTAAACCGGCTACGGTGGTCGATCGTACTAGTGGGTCGGCAGACTTTACGCCACCTGGATACTACCGCGTGAAAAAAGGGGATACCTTAGCCCGTATTGCCTTAGATCACGGACAAGCTCCCCGCGATGTGATTGCTTGGAATAATCTAGCCAATCCCAACCAAATTGAAATAGGGGATCTGATCTTAGTTAAAGCGCCGGCAGGTGCCAAAGTAGCTCCAAAGCCAGTTAGCAAACCAGTAGCCAATACCGATACCGCTAAACCTGAGACGCCTAAAGTGGAAAGCACGGAGGTCGTCGCAGAGCCAGGTATTCGTTTGGCATGGCCGGCCAAAGGTAAGGTGACAGATGACTATAGCGATAAGACTAAAGGGATTGATATTGCTGGTAAGTTAGGCGACCCAATCACAGCAGCAGCGGATGGTAAAGTGGTCTATGCAGGCAATAGCTTGCGTGCTTATGGCAATTTAGTGATTATTAAACACAATGACACCTACTTAACTGCTTACGCTCATAACCGTAATCTCTTGGTAAAAGAGGGTGACTCGGTTAAAAAAGGCCAGAAAATTGCCGAGATGGGTGATACCGATACCAATTTTGTAAAACTGCATTTTGAGTTGCGCGTGAATGGCAAACCGGTTAATCCTACGCCTTACATTCAGTAAAGGTTTTTAAATCTTCGTGGAATCATCAGAGCCCCATGGCAACCGTTCTTGTATTTGATATTGAGACTATTCCTGATGTAGCAGGCTTGCGACGACTCGAGGATTTTCCACAGTCCATGACTGATGCACAGGTGGCAGAACAAGTGATGGCTGAGCGCTTAGAAAAAACGGGCAGTGAATTTTTACCCCTCTTTCTTCAAAAGATTTGTGCCATCTCTTGTGTTATTCGTAGAACCACTAAAGAGGGTTCCCCTCAAATTAAAGTGGGCACTTTAGGAAGCTCAGAAGATGATGAGAAAGTACTCATTCAGACTTTTTTTGAGTTGATCGAGAAATACACCCCTCAATTAGTTTCTTGGAATGGCAGTGGTTTTGATTTGCCAGTACTGCATTACCGTGCCTTAGCAAACCACGTGCAAGCACCACGTTATTGGGAGATGGGCGAGAGCCAAGAAAATGATAGTCGCGAGTTCAAGTGGAACAATTACATCAGTCGTTATCACATGCGTCATTTAGACCTCATGGATCTTTTAGCCAAATTTAACGGTAGAGCTAATGCACCCTTAGATGGACTTGCAAAGTTGTGCGGCTTTCCGGGAAAGATGGGGATGGACGGCAGTCAAGTCTGGCCAGCTTATCAAGAGGGTAAGATCAATGATATCCGGCGCTATTGCGAAACGGATGTAGTCAATACCTATCTGATGTATTGCCGCTTTCAGCTTCTGCGCGGTGGTTTTTCATTAGCTGAATACCAAGAAGAAATTAGCTTTGTCAAAGCCCATCTAGAAAAAGAAGCTAAAGAGCCAAATGGTGGGCAGTGGCAAGAATACCTTGCGAGATTTGCACCGAATGCCTGATGCGGTTTGGGTAGAGTCTCTCGATTTAGAAGCACAAGGTATTGCCCACCTAGCTCCCGATGAAAAACAAATCGAGCAAGGGCAGAGCGGGAAAGTCCTGTTCATTAAAGGAGCATTACCTACTGAGTTAGTCACCTATACCGTCACTCGAGAGCGTGCTCGCTTTGATAAAGCGAAGGTACTCTTGGTGATTAAGAGTGCGGTCTTTCGGTCAAAACCAAAATGCGAATTTTTTGGAATCTGTGGTGGCTGCTCTATGCAGCATCTAGACATTCGGGCGCAGATTGCTATGAAACAACGAGTGCTTGAGGATGACTTAAAGCATATTGCCAAAATTAGCCCTGAGGAAATCTTGCGACCCATGGGTGGACCTACTTGGGAGTATCGCCATCGAGCTCGTTTTAGTGTAGTTAACCGATCAATTAAAAAAGGCACAGTGTTAGTGGGTTTTCATGAGGCAAAGAGTGGGTATGTTGCCGATATGACAGCGTGCGAGATTGTGCCTAAACAGGTTTCTGAGCTTTTACCCAAGTTAAGAAAATTAGTAATGGGCTTGTCAATAGTCGATTTTGTGCCGCAAATTGAATTAGCGGTAGGTGAAGCAGAAGAGCCTTTTTCTGCAGATCCTAAAAAATCTAGGCCAGTATGCGCACTAGTGTTTAGACACCTTAAGCCTCTAAATCAGCTTGATGAACAATTACTTAAAGACTTTGCTGAGCAACATCAGGTCTGGATTTGGTTGCAACCCAAGGGAATTGAAACCGTAGCGCCGTTCTACCCGCCTACTGGCAAGCTTTGCTATCGCTTGCCTGAGTTTGAAGTGGAGATGCCATTTAAACCTGCAGACTTTACGCAAGTAAACCACATGATGAATCGCTCTTTAGTTAGCAAAGCGATTCGTTTATTAGAAGTAAAGTCCACTGATCGAGTACTAGATTTGTTTTGTGGCATCGGAAATTTCACCTTAGCACTAGCTAGAAGAGCTAAAAGCGCTCTGGGGATTGAGGGCATGGCCAGCCTGACAACTAGAGCAAAAGAAAATGCTGTGCATAATCAATTGGCTGATCGGGCTAATTTCATCCAAAGCAATTTATTTGAAGTGTCTGCAAAGACAATTGCTGATTGGGGTAAAGCAGAGCGCTGGCTAATGGACCCGCCTCGTGAAGGCGCAATGGAAATCTGTAAAGCACTAGGAGAGCTTCATCTGAGTGATAGCGAACTCTTGCCGCTACGGATTGTTTATGTATCTTGCAACCCCAAAACCCTAGCAAGGGATACTGAAATACTCTGCCATCACGCTGGCTATACCTTAAAGAGCGCTGGGATAGTCAATATGTTCCCTCATACCTCCCATGTTGAGTCGATAGCCGTCTTTGAACGCACTTAAGACATTAAAGCAAGCCAATATGCATCATTAAGGTGCATTCGATTTCTTTATGGTGCAGGAGCCCTCAAAAGCACGCTGATAGAAGAGTAGATTGAAATTGTGCGATGCAATACAGACCGTACTTTCTTCAATCTGAAAATGAGGAGCTTGCTATGAGAACTGCCGATACTGCATCAATTGTCTTGATTTTGTTTGCTGTAGCCTTCGCGGTAGATATGTTTGTATCGCAGGTTTGAGGGAATGCCAGGATACGCAGCATACTCAATTTGTGAAGGCAAAATAAAACCCTAGCTTTATGTTAAAAAGAGACCTTATCTCTTTTGAATACTGGGTAGGAACGCTATGAAAATATTAATTGGTCTTGCATTTGGCCTTGGCATCAACATCGCTGCAAATGCCCAAAACATACCTACCTTAGCAAAAGTCTATTCTGGCAATACCGTTGAAACATCTATTAATGCTTCAAAGAAGAATCCCAAGACCCAAACCCACAATGTGCCCGCTACAGTAACGATCATTAAGCAAGAAGGCCCGCATGTTGAGTTCATCTATAAAAATGCCAATTATCAGGCCTCTGAAATCGGTACTATTTCTGCAGATGGAAAGATGATGCAAGTAGCCTATCAGGGTGGCTCTGGAAGCTACAGCATCATTGGGAATAAATTGGTGGGCTGTGGATCTGGGCGTGTCCGTGAAGGTGTATTTAGCCAGTGGATTAATTCTTACTATGCGTGGTGTGACGAGATGACTGCAACTAAGTAACGCACCAAAGCAAAGTAGATCGTAGCCTGAGAAAGAAAAAGGCGTCCTAGTAACTAGGACGCCTTTGTTGCATTATGGCAATGCGAGTTTTTTGTAAACCTAGTCTTTATTACCACCAACGATGCCTAGTAAGGCGAGCAAATTAGTAAAGATGTTGTACACGTCTAGGTAGATAGCCAAAGTAGCCATAACGTAGTTGGTTTCACCACCGTTAATGACCCGCTGTACATCAACCAAGATGAAGGCGGAGAAGATCCCAATCGCTAGCACCATCACAGTCAACATCAAGGCTGGCAACTGCAACCAAATGTTTGCCACTGAGGCTACGATCAAAAGCAATACTCCAACCATCAACCATTTACCCATGCCAGCAAAATCACTTTTGCTCACTGTAGCAATGGTAGCCATCACAGCAAAAATACTGGCAGTACCACCAAAGGACAGCATGATCAGTGCGGCGCCATTGCTATAACTATTTAAGGTGTAACCCACTAAACCAGACATCATGATGCCCATAAAGAAGGTAAAGCCTAAAAGCAAAAGCACGCCAATACCCGTTTCTTTATTTTTCTCAATCGCCCAGAAAAAGCCAAAAGCGATTGCCATAAAGACGATGAAGCCTAGAAATGGGTTGCTTGCCATAAAGTTCAGGCCAAAAGCAACACCGAGCCAAGCACCAATGACTGTAGGAATCATGGAGAGTGCCAACAAGGCATAGGTATTACGTAGTACACGATTGCGTACCTGAACTGTGCTGACCGAGCCTGTTTGCCCAAAGCCGTAAGAGTTAAGATCGCTCATATTGACTCCTTTTTCTAAAGTTGTAACAAGAGCCCACATAGGGCTGTTGACAGTAAGTATAGACAAAATAGGTCAATTTCAAGTGCACCCATGAAAAATGCTCAAAAAGACTACCAATCATGGGCTTATGCCCTGTAAATTCAAGGGCTTAGCCACTACTTCAATCAGGGTTAATACGGTTAGGCAATGTATAATTCGGGGGTTGTTGTATAGATGGCACGCTATAGGAATCTAGGAAGTACTTTCCAAAGGCCCCAAAAGCTGTCATTTCAACCCCCACTTTTGAAATTACTACTGGAGTTTTGCATGGCTATTGAACGCACCCTTTCTATTATCAAACCTGATGCTGTAGCTAAAAATGTCATCGGCAAAATTTATGACCGTTTTGAATCTGCTGGTTTGAAGATAGCTGCTTCTAGAATGGCACACCTTTCTCAATCTGAAGCTGAGCAGTTCTACTCAGTCCATGCAGAGCGTCCTTTCTTTAAAGATTTAGTAAGTTTCATGATTTCTGGTCCAGTGATGATTCAAGTTTTGCAGGGTGAAGGCGCTATTGCTAAGAACCGTGACTTAATGGGTGCTACAGACCCTAAAAAAGCAGATGCTGGCACGATCCGCGCTGATTTTGCGGATAGCATTGATGCTAATGCTGTCCATGGTTCTGATGCTCCTGAAACAGCCGCCGTGGAAATCGCTTTCTTTTTCCCTGGCATGAATGTTTTCAATCGTTAATTTACAAATCCTATTTAAAGCATAAGTAGGCGCATTGAGCTCCCCGCGCGTAAATCTCTTAGATTTTGATGCCGACCAAATGGCGGCGTATGTCGCGGGCTTGAACGAAAAGCCCTTTAGGGCTAAGCAACTCCTGCAGTGGATACACCAACGTGGTGTTTCTAATATTAATGACATGAGTGATTTGGCAAAAAGCTTTCGAGCTACTTTGCTAGATAAAGCACAAGTCCTTGCACTTCCTGTAATTAAAGATGAGTACGCTAACGACGGCACCCGTAAATGGTTGTTAGATGTTGGCGCTGGTAATGCTGTGGAAACAGTCTTCATTCCTGAAGACGACCGTGGAACCCTATGTATCTCATCCCAAGCGGGATGTGCGGTGAACTGTCGCTTTTGCTCAACTGGGCGTCAAGGTTTCTCACGTAATCTTACCGCCGGAGAAATCATTGGCCAGCTATGGTTTGCTGAGCATTTACTCCGTAATGATCCTTTAGCCGTTCGCCGTATTGAGCAATACCCAACTCCGGGCTGGGAACATACCGGACGAGTGATTTCAAATGTGGTGCTGATGGGGATGGGTGAGCCTTTACTCAATTACGATAATGTTGTTACTGCCTTGCGTTTGATGTTAGACGATAAGGCCTATGGTTTATCCCGCCGACGCGTCACCGTATCTACCTCTGGTGTCGTGCCAATGATTGATCGTCTGGCACAAGACTGCCCAGTAGCATTAGCAGTATCTTTGCATGCACCAAACGATGCTTTGCGTGATCAATTAGTACCACTGAATCAAAAATACCCTTTAAAAGAATTACTTGCTGCATGTGAACGCTATTTACCATTTGCTCCAAGAGATTTTTTAACCTTTGAATATTGCATGCTCGATGGTGTGAATGATTCTGACGCGCAAGCAAAAGAATTAATACGCCTTCTTGCAAACATCAAGTGCAAAGTAAATCTCATTCCATTTAATCCTTTTCCTGAATCTGGATTAAAGCGTTCACCTCCACAACGTGTCCAAGCGTTTTGCCATATTTTGTTAAATGCCGGCATGGTAGCCACGATACGCAAGACGCGCGGTGATGATATTGCCGCTGCTTGTGGTCAATTGGCGGGTGATGTCATTGATCGTACCCGAGTACGTGAACGCGCTGTGCATGACGCGGACATTATTCCCTCTGCAGAACAGTCTGTTGAGTGGCTTAATAAATTAGATACTCGTTCTGATGAGTAATTTATCTACCCATTTAACTCAGTTGCCGCTTGGACCAATCCCTAGGCGGGCGACCCGTCAAGCGACGGTTGTTTGGAAAACCAATGTGATTACGGTTGGTGGAGATGCACCAGTTCGGGTTCAGTCGATGACTAATACCGATACTGCTGATGCCATGGGTACTGCTATTCAGGTAAAAGAATTGGCCCGCGCTGGCTCTGAGATGGTACGAATTACGGTAGATACACCAGCAGCTGCAGCAGCAGTTCCGTATATACGTGAGCAGTTAGATAAGATGGATGTCTTAGTGCCTTTGATTGGTGACTTTCATTACAACGGCCACACTTTATTAAGCGACTATCCAGAATGCGCTCAAGCCTTATCTAAATACCGTATTAATCCAGGAAATGTTGGTAAGGGCGCTAAACGCGATCCTCAATTTGCGCAGATGATTGAGGCTGCTTGTAAATACGATAAGCCAATTCGGATTGGTGTCAACTGGGGTAGCTTAGATCAAGCGCTTCTAGCTAGCATCATGGATAGCAATGCTGCTTTGGCGGTACCTAAAACTGCACAAGAGGTAATGATTGAAGCTTTGATTCAGTCGGCCTTGCAGTCTGCAGAAAAAGCAGTGGAGTTTGGCATGAACCCCAATCAAATCATGCTGTCTTGCAAAGTGAGTAATGTGCAAGATTTAGTGGCCGTTTATCGTGATCTCTCCCGTCGATCAGACTATCCCCTACATTTAGGTTTAACCGAAGCAGGGATGGGGAGTAAAGGTATTGTTTCTTCAACAGCTGCGCTGGGGATCTTGCTCCAAGAGGGTATTGGCGATACTATTCGAGTGTCTTTAACACCAGATCCTGGCGCACCGCGTGAGAATGAAGTGATTGTTGCTCAAGAGATTTTGCAAACTATGGGTTTACGGCACTTTACGCCGATGGTGATTGCTTGTCCTGGTTGCGGTCGAACTACCAGTACCACTTTCCAGGAGTTAGCTGCCAATATCCAATCTTATTTGCGTCAACAAATGCCCCATTGGAAAAAAACCCATCCTGGCGTGGAAAATATGAATGTTGCTGTCATGGGCTGTATTGTCAATGGCCCTGGAGAAAGTAAGCATGCCAATATTGGAATTTCTTTACCTGGAACAGGTGAGGCTCCAGCAGCGCCCGTATTTGTTGACGGCATCAAAGTGAAGACTTTACGTGGTGAGAATATTGCAGAAGATTTTCAGGTGATTGTGGATGAATATGTGCGCGTTCATTACTCCCCCAAATAATCAACACGAGAAATAAACATCAGAAATCAAGACAAGCAGAACATGACTGATCAGATTAATCCGGTAAAAGTGCAAAAGATGCAGAAGATGCAGAAGATCAATGGCGTGCGGGGCATGAATGATCTCTTGCCAGCAGATGCTGCTCAGTGGGCTCATCTTGAGAATGTCTTGCGTGATCTCACGCGCGCCTATGGATATGAGTTTTTACGCACCCCGATCGTAGAAGCAACGGCGGTGTTTCAAAGGGGTATTGGTGAGGTTACCGATATCGTTGAAAAAGAAATGTATTCCTTTGAAGATCGACTAAATGGTGAGCAACTGACCCTGCGCCCAGAAGGCACTGCTGCCTTAGTGCGCTCAGTAGTCGAAAATAACTTGCTATACGAAGGACCTAAGCGTCTTTGGTATACCGGTCCAATGTTTCGTCATGAGCGCCCACAGCGCGGCCGCTATCGCCAGTTTCATCAATTTGGCATTGAAGCCTTAGGGTTTGCTGGTCCTGAGATTGATGCTGAAATCATCTTGATGGGTCAACGCCTGTGGGATGAGTTAGGCCTTATAGGTGTGCGCCTAGAAATCAACTCCTTAGGGCAAGCTAATGAGCGTGCTGAACACCGCGCTGCACTTGTCACTTATTTTGAGAAGAATGCCACCCAGTTAGATGAAGATTCACAACGTCGCTTAGTTACTAACCCTTTGCGTATATTGGATTCTAAAAATCTCGCAATGCAAGAGTTGATTGAAGGGGCGCCTAAGCTCTTGGATTTTTTGGGTGAAGAGTCCCTCAAGCACTTTGATGCTGTACAGGCCTTACTCAAAGCCAACAATATTCCTTGCAAGATCAATCCCCGCTTAGTGCGCGGTTTAGATTACTACAACCTGACTGTATTTGAATGGATTACCGAAGAACTAGGGGCCCAAGGCACTATTGCTGGCGGCGGTCGTTACGACCCCTTAATTGAGCGTATGGGCGGTAAAGCTGCGCCAGCTTGTGGTTGGGCGATGGGCATGGAACGTGTTTTAGAGCTGATGAAAGTTTCTGGTTCTTTGCCAGAACCTTCGGCTCAGTGTGATGTTTTTGTATTGCACCAGGGAGGGGAAACTTTAACTGCGGCCGTGATTGTTGCAGAGCGGATGCGCAGCGCTGGAATTGATGTCATTTTGTTTTGCTCACCTGATGGGCAATCTGCTAGTTTTAAGTCCCAAATGAAGAAGGCTGATAGCAGTGGAGCAGCCTATGCTGTCATTATTGGACCTGATGAATTAAGCAAGAACGAAGCCCAGCTAAAAGACCTGCGAGGCAGTGGCCAGCAACGAGCAATACCCCTCGATGGCGTAGTGGAAGCGGTAATTGATGCTATCGTCGGCGCCACAGAATAGAATAAGCCTTGTAGTTGCAAATTTCTGATGTAAGTACTGTATTTATTAGCCTGGATTGACATGCCTTTAGACCTAGAAGAACAAGAACAGTTAGACCAACTCAAAGCATTTTGGCAAAAGTATCGCAACCTTATTACAGGGCTGATCACTGTTGCTTTATTTGCTTATGCTGCCTATAGCGGCTATCAATGGTGGCGCAATAGTCAGGCAGCTTCAGCATCCCAGTTATATGAAACTATGATTGGCGCTATTAATAAGGGCGATAAAGCCCAAACCTTACTAGCTGCCGATGATTTGCAAAAGCAATTTGCGAATACCACTTATGCCGCAATGTCGAGTTTGCTTGCCGCTAAGATTGCCTCAGATGCTGGTGATACTGCAAAAGCAGTGGACTATTTACGTTGGGGTGCCAAAAACGCCTCAGATGAAGGTTATTTAGCATTGGCTAAATTACGTTTAGCAGCTCAACTCATCGAGCGGGGCACGGAAAAGGATTTTTCTGAGGCAGATGCGATTTTGAAAGAAAAGCCAGTCAATGGTTTTGAGGCTTTATGGTTAGAGCGCCGCGGTGATTGGTATTTGGCTCAGAAGAAAACAATAGAGGCGCGCACTAGTTATGAAGCCGCTTGGAAGCAACTGAATCAGACCAAAGAGTTTCCGGAAGAAGCGCGTCGCCTTTTAAAGGTTAAATTAGATGCTGTTGGAGGAGTGACTCAGTAATGCATGAATACAAAAGGTTAGCAAAACGCGTTGCTACGATGTTAGTCATCGGCTCTGCCGTACTGACTCTTGCTGCTTGTTCTGGTGGTTCTCGAGTTCGTAAGCCCGCAGAACTTGTGCCCGTCACTAATCAATTTGATTTAACTCCCGTATGGTCCACTAGTGTGGGTTCTTCAGAAACCTTTAATTTTCATCCTGCAGTAGCCGGAGATGCGGTTTATGCATCCTCGCATCGGGGTAACTTAGCAAAAATTGATTTACTGACTGGTAATAAGGTTTGGGAAGTATCTGTACCAGATCGTTTATCCATTGGCCCAGGTTCTGATGGTCGTGTGACTGCAGTGGTCACTACTAAAGGCACCGTCTATGCCTATGACGATACTGGCAAACCATTATGGAATGTAAGTGTCGGAAGTGAAGTCTTGTCCGAACCAGTAGTTGCTGGTGGGGTAGTGATTATTCGGTCTTTAGATAATCGTTTTATTGGTTTAGATGCGCAAACGGGTACCAGAAAGTGGACTTATCAACGCCAACAATCTGCCTTATCTTTACGGGTTGGTTATGGCATGCTTTCTATTGGCAATGAAGTGATTGTGACGGGCTTTGCGGGCGGACGTTTTGGCATGATTGCCCTTGCAAACGGTGGCCTCGTTTGGGAAAGCCCGATTTCTTTTCCGAAGGGGTTCTCAGAAATCGAGCGCCTTAATGACGTCACTGCTAAACCGAGTATGGAAGGTGAAATTATTTGTGCAGTGTCTTATCAAGGCCGAATCGGTTGTGGGCAGGCACGCACGGGTAACTTACTGTGGTTTAAAGACTATTCCAGCTTTACTGGAACTGCGCAAAGCCCAGACATGGTGTTCTCTTCCAATGAAAGATCTTACGTAACCGCCTTTGCTACCAAGGATGGTAACCAAATTTGGGAAAACACCCAACTTAGTTTTAGAGAAGTTGGTGAGCCCATGGCAGTAGGCAAAGTATTGTTGTTCGGTGATGCGCAAGGTTATGTGCATGCACTCTCCCAAGCCAATGGAGAAATGCTGGCACGTATTAGGCATGATAGTAGTCCCATCACTGCTGCTCCGATTGCGGTGGGTGGCCTTATCTTGATTCAATCTCAAGGTGGAAAACTAGCGGCGTACAGTCCAAAATGAACCCAGTTATCACAATCGTTGGTCGCCCTAATGTGGGTAAATCCACACTCTTTAATCGCTTAACGCGTTCACGTGATGCCTTGGTAGCTGATTTTTCAGGATTAACGAGAGATCGTCACTATGGCAAAGGACGGATTGGTGAGCGCCCCTTTATTTGTGTCGATACCGGCGGATTTGAGCCTGTAGCTAAGACCGGCATTGTTGCCGAGATGGCTAAGCAAACTAAACAAGCGGTTGCAGAATCTGACATCGTTATTTTCTTAGTAGATGGCCGTTTAGGTATGGCCCCTCAAGATCGAGTGATTGCGGATTTTTTACGCAAGACAGGACGCCCGGTTATTTTGGCGGTTAATAAAACAGAAGGTATGCAAGCTGGCATCGTGACAGCTGATTTTCATGAGCTAGGATTAGGTGAGCCTTTTGCGATCTCATCAGCACACGGGGACGGTGTTAGGAGCCTGATTGATGATGCACTAAATTCATTAGGTATTGCAGAGCCAGAGCCAGAAGATCTGGTAAGTGATCCTAATCGTCCCATGAAAATTGCTGTGGTGGGTCGACCTAATGTGGGTAAATCAACTCTGATTAATAAATTAATTGGTGAAGAGCGCGTTATCGCTTTTGATATGCCAGGTACTACACGCGATGCCATTGAAGTGCCATTTGAGCGCAATGGCAAGCCCTACATCTTGGTGGATACGGCTGGACTGCGCCGTCGTGGCAAAGTATTTGAGGCGATTGAAAAATTTTCAGTAGTAAAAACCTTACAAGCAATTGCGGATTGCAATGTCGTGATTTTGATGCTCGATGCCCAGCAAGATATTTCTGAGCAAGACGCCCATATCGCTGGATTTATTGTTGAGGCAGGGCGTGCTTTAGTTGTTGCGGTAAACAAATGGGATGGAATTGATAATTACGTTAAAGAGCGTGCCCGTTTAGAGATTGCTCAAAAACTACGTTTCTTGGACTTTGCTAATGTCCACCCTATCTCTGCCAAAAAAGGCACTGGATTAAAAGAACTCTTTAAGGATGTGGATGCAGCTTATGCTGCAGCAATGGCCAAATTACCAACACCCAAGCTGACCCGTATTTTAGAGGAGGCGATTGAGCATCAACAACCTAAGCGGGTAGGTATGGGCCGTCCAAAACTACGTTATGCCCACCAAGGGGGCATGAACCCACCGATTGTGGTGATTCATGGAACGGCTTTGAGCGGAGTTACTGATAGCTATAAACGTTACCTAGAAGGTCGCTTTAGAGAAGTATTTAAATTGCGTGGAACCCCAATGCGAATTCAGATGAATACCGCTAAGAACCCTTATGTTGATGCGGATAAGGGTAAAAAAGGCAAAAAGAAGTAAACAGGCGTACAGTTTTAGGTTAGTACAGGGCAAAAGGAGCTGATTTTTCTTCTTTAAGCCCACTATGTAAGGCGTGATTAGATGTAACGGTAGTCAGTATTTAGTAGTGAGCAGTAATGGCAGTAAATAACAGTAAATGCATTTTTTAAAATAAAAAAAGCAAGACTCCCAAGCAACAAAATGAATAAGGAGCAGTATGAATATCAACAAAATCCAATTACTTCAGGATCCCTTTCTGAATGCATTGCGCAAAGAGCATGTTCAAGTATCGATCTATCTTGTAAACGGCATTAAGCTTCAGGGCAATATTGAATCTTTTGATCAGTATGTAGTGCTCTTACGCAATACTGTTACCCAGATGGTTTATAAACACGCAATCTCAACAATCGTGCCATCGCGTGCGATTGATTTCCGTACGGAAGAAACTAGCCCTGTATAAAACCGGAGTTGATGCGCCACGTGCCGTTCTCGTTGGAGTCGATACGGGGCGCGAGGATTTTGCAGATAGTATGGCTGAACTAAGCTTGCTAGCACAAAGCGCTGGCTCTATTCCGATTGCTAGTGTGATTGCTCGAAAAGGTAAAACTGATCCTGCATTATTTATAGGCTCTGGTAAAGCTAATGAAGTCAAAAAGATCATGGAAGAGCAAGAGGCCGAACTAGCCATCTTCAATCATCCACTTTCACCTACACAACAAAGAAATTTAGAGCGCCAAATTGGTTTTCATGTAATGGACCGAACCGGACTGATTTTGGATATTTTTAGCCAAAGAGCCCAAAGCCATATTGGTAAGACCCAAGTGCAGTTGGCGCAGGTGCGCTATCAAATGTCTCGACTCGTACGAGCTTGGAGTCATTTGGAGCGTCAAAAAGGGGGTATTGGGGTACGGGGCGGCCCTGGTGAAACCCAAATGGAGCTAGATCGACGCATGCTGGCAACCAAGGCAAAGCGTTTGGAACTAGAGTTGGCTAAACTCCAGCGTCAGCAAAAAACCCAAAGAAGGGCGCGTCATCGTAAGGATGTGTTCTCAGTATCTTTGGTTGGCTATACCAATGCCGGTAAATCTACCTTATTTAATGCCCTAACAAAAGCAGGGACATACGCTGCTGACCAGCTCTTTGCTACCTTAGACACCACTTCTAGAAGGGTACATTTAGATACCGCAGGCTCTATTGTGGTCTCTGATACGGTTGGATTTATTCGGGAATTGCCTCATCAACTAGTAGAGGCTTTTAGAGCGACTTTGGATGAAACTATCCACGCTGACCTCATTTTGCATGTGATTGATGCATGCAGTCCAGTTTATCGTGAACAAAAGGCCGAAGTTGAAGCAGTTTTACGAGAAATTGGGGCTGATGACATCCCTCGAATAGAGGTCATGAACAAAATTGACCAGATGCCCCAGACTTTTTCTAGGGGCGCTCAATTGGAGCGAGATTCTGATGGAATTCCGAGCCAGGTTTTCCTGTCAGCCAAGACTGGCCTAGGGATTGATTTACTGCGTTTGGCTCTCAGCGAATGCGCACAAATGACTGATAGAATAAGGGTCGAACACAACCGTGCCAAGAAGCAACTGGCCCAAGATGAGTTTTTAGCCCCTTTACCTGAACGACCAGAGTCTTCCGAATTTAATCCTATTTCTAATCGAACCTATTTATCTAATGACGCGTAAATTTCTAGACCTGTTTTCAGTCAATGATCCAGGCTGGGGTAATAGTGCCCCAGGCAATGGACCCAAAGATGCTAAAGACGGGCAGGGGGGTGAACAAGCTCCTAAAGTTGAGCCTAGTGCCTCTGATGGGCCGGCCGAGCCGCAGCCTAAAAAACCAGAAGTTACTAAGCCAAGTGGCCCCCCCGATTTAGATGAATTGTGGCGTGATTTTAATGATCGTTTGAGTGGTTTTTTTGGGGGGAAGAAAAAACCAGGCTCGGCAAGCAAGCCAGCTAACAGACCGAATAACACGGACATTCCTCCACCATCAGAGCGTGGCAATGGCGGCGGCAATGGTGGTTTTAGTGTGCCTAACATCAACTTTACCAACCCATTTGGATCAAAAGCGAGTGTTTTAGTGGCAGCTGGCGTGGTATTTTTGATTTGGCTAGCTACTGGATTTTTTATTATTCAAGAAGGTCAAGCTGGGGTGATTTCTACTTTTGGCAAGTATGCCTATACCGCCAAGCCTGGTATTAACTGGCGTATGCCATGGCCTATTCAGTCGCAAGAAACGGTCAATTTGTCGGGTGTACGCTCAGTTGAGGTGGGGCGCCCTGTCTTGATTAAGGCGACTAATCAAAAAGACTCTTCGATGCTCACCGAGGATGAAAACATTATCGATGTGCGTTTTGCAGTTCAGTACCGCTTAAAAGATCCAACTGATTATTTATTTAATAACCGCGATCCCGATGCAGCAGTGGTCCAAGCCGCTGAAACCGCTGTACGAGAAATCGTCGCGCGTAGCACGATGGATACAGTGCTGTACGAAGGTCGAGAAAAGATTGCGATTGATTTGGCTAGTTCTATTCAGAAGATCTTAGATAGTTATAAAACTGGTATTTTCATTACTAGCGTAACGGTCCAAAACGTCCAGCCACCGGAGCAAGTGCAAGCAGCATTTGATGATGCTGTAAAAGCAGGCCAAGACCAAGAGCGTTTAAAGAGTGAGGGTCAAGCTTATGCCAATGACATCATTCCCCGCGCTAAAGGAACAGGCGCGCGCCTGATTCAAGAGGCCGAGGGCTATAAAGCACGAGTGGTTGCTACTGCTGAAGGTGATGCAACCCGCTTTAAACAAGTGTTGGCTGAATATGCTAAGGCGCCTGGCGTGACTCGTGATCGGATGTATATCGATACCATGAGAGAGATGTATAACAACGTAACTAAGGTGCTGATAGATACTACTAAGAGCAATAGCATGCTGTATCTTCCGCTAGATAAAATTGTGGCTCAAGTAAACGCTGAAAGTTCCCAAGCAAACGCACAAAATCCGCAAGCTGGGCAAAGTAATCAAGCTACTCCAACTGGTTCAGTTACTGTTGGTGGGGCTACTGGAGTTCCTACTGCACCTTCTACTAATACCTCATCGCCTAACAGTAGTGCCGGTGAAAAACGAGATGGCTTACGTAGTCGTGAGCGGGAGGCCAGATAATGAATATGAATCGTGTGATAGTGGGCCTGATTGCCCTGATTGCTTTAATCTTTGTACTGTCTTCGAGTATTTTTATTGTGGATCAGCGTAACTATGCGGTGGTTTTCTCCTTTGGCCAAATTGTGCGAGTGATTGAACAGCCCGGCCTGCAGATTAAATATCCAGCGCCATTTGAAAGTGTCCGCTTCTTTGATCGGCGTATTTTAACGATTGACAATCCCGAGGCAGAGCGCTTTATTACGGCTGAGAAAAAGAATCTATTAGTAGATTCTTATGTCAAATGGCGCATTGTCGATCCTCGAAAGTTCTTCATTAGCTTTAAGGGTGATGAGCGCTTAGCACAAGATCGTCTAACCCAGTTAGTTCGCTCTGCTCTGAATGAAGAGTTCACTAAGCGGACAGTTCGTGAGCTGATTTCTGATCAGCGCGAACAGGTGATGCAGGGAATACGAAAAAAAGTTGCTGATGATGCTGCAGAGATCGGCGTAGAAATTGTTGATGTTCGTTTAAAGCGGGTTGATCTTTTGGCTGAGATTAGCGACTCGGTTTATCGCCGTATGGAAGCAGAGCGTAAGCGGGTTGCAAACGAACTTCGCTCAACTGGCGCCGCTGAATCAGACAAGATACGTGCTAATGCCGAACGCCAACGGGATACAATTTTGGCAGAAGCTTATCGGGATGCGCAAAAGATTAAAGGAGCAGGGGATGCAAAAGCAACCGCTCTTTATGCCGAAGCTTTTGGACGGGATGCTCAGTTTGCGCAGTTCTATCAGAGTCTTGAGGCTTACCGTAGCTCTTTCAAGGATAAGAAAGATGTGATGGTGGTAGAGCCTAATGGCGAATTCTTTAAGTTCTTGCATAAAAAATAATCGAAAGTGAATCAATCCAATCATGAATCGTTGGTTACTTCCTGAAGATATTGCTGATGTATTGCCAGCTCAGGCTCGTACAGTAGAGTCTTTGCGTCGCGCTATCTTGGATTTGTATCAATCTTACGGATACGAATTGGTGGTCCCCCCGATTTTAGAGTTCTTAGATTCTTTGTTAACAGGTACTGGGTCAGATCTCAATTTACAAACATTCAAATTAGTCGATCAATTATCGGGACGCACTCTAGGTCTGCGGGCAGACATGACCCCTCAAGTTGCCCGGATCGATGCGCACCTGTTAAATCGTCAAGGCATTACCCGTCTTTGTTATGCCGGTTCAATTGCCCATGCTCGCACCCCCGTTGGCAGTGCTGCGAGGGAGGAGTTGCAATTAGGTGCAGAGATTTATGGTTGTGCTACCTGGGAAGCAGACTTTGAGGCGATTTCTTTACTCTTAAAAACACTGAGTTTAGCAAGCTTAAATCAGGTGCATTTGGATCTTTCACATGCTGGCGTCTTAGCCGGTATTTTGGCTGGTCAAGAAATTAGCAAACCTGAAATAGAAACGCTTTATGGATTATTGCAAAGCAAGGATCGTCCACGCTTATCTGCTTGGGCTCAATGTTTGCCGGCTCCATCGGCTGCTGCACTGATCGCTTTGACTGAGTTGAATGGCCCTTGCGCAGAAGTTTTAAAAAATGCAAAAAAGAGATTACCACAACATCAGATGATTGATGATGCCCTAGCACAATTAGATAAGTTAGTTGGCGCTGCATCGACTTTATCGACGGGATTAGAGCTCAGTATCGATTTAGCAGATTTGCGTGGCTACCAATACCACAGCGGTGTTATGTTTGCAGCTTATGTCGATAAATTACCTCAGCCCATTGCACGGGGAGGCCGCTATGACTATGTTGGCCAAGCATTTGGTCGGCCACGTCCTGCCACTGGCTTTTCTTTAGATTTACTCACCTTGGCGCATTTAGCGCCTTTGTGCGCGCGTAAGCCTGCAATCATTGCGCCTTGGCTAAATGATGCCGCTCTACTTAAAGCTATTGCTGAGCTACGCAGTTCTGGTGAGGTAGTTATTCAGGTAATGCCAGGCGACATTTTAGAAGCAGATCAATATCAATGTGATCGTGAGTTGGTCAAGCAGGGTGCTACTTGGGAAGTGAAGCAAACTTAAGCAATAACAAAGTTCATTTTTAGTGAAAAACAAAGTAAAAAACCTACTCAGATTTAAAGCAATCCCATTTTTGTAATTACCTTTTGGATTTAATTATGTCTTTAAAGAAAGAAGCTCGTGGTCGTAACGTCGTTGTCATTGGTACCCAGTGGGGTGATGAGGGTAAGGGCAAAGTTGTTGATTGGCTAACTGATCATGCGCAAGCTGTGGTGCGTTTTCAGGGGGGGCATAATGCCGGCCATACTTTAATTATTGGGGATAAGAAAACCATCTTGCGCTTGATACCCTCTGGAATCATGCACAAAGAAGTCATTTGCTACATTGGTAATGGCGTTGTTCTCTCACCTGAAGCGCTCTTTAAAGAAATCGGTGAATTAGAGGCGGCTGGACTTGATGTGCAATCACGCTTAAAGATCTCTGAAGCAACCACCTTAATCTTGCCTTATCACGTGGCAATTGATCATGCGCGTGAGAATAAACGGGGTGAAGCAAAGATCGGTACAACAGGTCGTGGCATTGGTCCTGCCTACGAGGATAAAGTCGCGCGTCGCGCCTTACGCGTACAAGATTTATTTTATCCAGAAAAGTTTGCTGAGCAGTTACGTGAGAACTTGGAATACCATAATTTTATGCTCACCAATTACTATGGCGCCCAGCCGGTGGATTACCAACAGACTTTAGATGAGGCGATGTCTTATGCTCCGCGGATTAAGCCCATGGTAGTAGACGTTTCGAGTGCTTTGTATGCTGCAGAACAAGCTGGCCAGAATTTGTTGTTTGAAGGCGCCCAAGGTACTTTGTTAGATATTGATCATGGCACCTATCCTTATGTGACTTCCAGCAACTGCGTAGCAGGTAATGCTGCTGCAGGATCTGGTGTTGGTCCGGACTCTTTGCAATATATCTTAGGGATTACAAAAGCATATTGCACTCGTGTTGGTGCAGGGCCCTTTCCTAGTGAGCTCTATGACTTTAATAACCCAGCTAAACAAGATCCTGTTGGTATTCGTTTGGCAGAAGTGGGTAAAGAGTTTGGCTCGGTCACAGGGCGTCCACGCAGGACGGGTTGGTTAGATGCGGCTGCTCTAAAGCGCTCTATTCAGATAAATGGCCTCTCAGGCCTTTGCATTACTAAGCTAGATGTTCTAGATGGTTTTGAAACCATTTGCCTTTGTGTTGGCTACCACTTAGATGGCCAAACATTAGACGTATTGCCTCGGGGAGCAGAAGCAGTTGCCCGCTGTGAACCTATTTATGAAACCTTCGCAGGCTGGCAAGGCACTACCTATGGCATTCGTGAGTGGGATAAGTTGCCCATTGAGGCTCAGAAGTTCTTACGCCGAATTGAAGAAGTAGTTGGTAAGCCAATCGCTATGGTCTCCACCGGCCCTGAGCGCGATGAAACGATTCTTCTCCAGCATCCTTTTCAGGCTTGATGAAATATATTTGATTAACCCCATTTTTTAACTTTTGCATAAGAAATTAATAACATGACTGCACGTACTACCTGCAATAGCCTTCAAGTAGCAACTCCTCTCTACCATTTCATTGAAGACAAGGTACTTCCTGGAACTGGTATCAAAAGTGCTGACTTTTGGAAGGGTTTTGATGAGATCGTTAAAGACTTAACGCCAAAAAATGCAGCATTGCTAGCCAAGCGCGATCGCATTCAGGCCGATTTAGATAAGTGGCATAAAACCAATCCAGGCCCAATCAAAGATATGGCTGCCTATCGCCAGTATCTTAAAGAAATTGGTTATATCGATGATGTGCCTGCCAAGATTGTGGTTACTACTCAGAATGTGGATGATGAACTTGCCCTCCAGGCTGGCCCGCAGCTTGTTGTTCCAGTGCTGAATGCGCGTTATGCTTTAAATGCTGCCAATGCCCGTTGGGGTTCTTTGTATGATGCACTCTACGGCACGGATGTTCTTTCTGAAGAGGGTGGCGCTACTAAAACAGGTGCCTACAATCCCATTCGCGGAGCTAAGGTAGTGGCTTTTGCACGCAATTTCTTGGATCAATCTGTACCATTGGCCAAAGCTTTATACAGCGATGTAGTGGCATATAGCGTTGTAGATAAAAAACTGTCCGTGAAATTAAAAGACGGTAGTACTACTGGCTTGGTTGATGAAAAACAGTTCGTTGGCTACCAGGGCAATCCTTCTGCACCATCATCTGTCTTGTTGCGCAATCACGGTATTCATATTGACATTCAGGTAGATAAGAGCAAAACGATTGGCTCAACTGATCCTGCTGGCATCAATGATGTCGTGCTTGAAGCTGCACTCTCAACTATTTTAGATTTAGAAGACTCAGTAGCAGTTGTTGATGGCGATGATAAAGTGCTCGCTTATGAAAACTGGTTAGGTATTCTTAAAGGGACTTTGGTTGAAGAGGTAGTAAAGGGGAGTAAGACCATTACCCGCACCTTAAATCCAGATCGCAAATACACTGCAGGCATTGGGGCAGTCAATGCTAAAGATGGTATTGTCACATTGCATGGCCGTTCACTCCTGTTTCTCCGTAACGTTGGCCACCTGATGACTAACCCAGCCATTATTACTGGCGAAGGTAAGGAAATATACGAAGGCATCTTAGATGCAGTAGTGACCGTGTTGATTGCTTTGTATGACATTAATCGCCCAGCGACACAGGCTATTGGCAACACACGTAAAGGCTCTGTCTATATTGTTAAGCCAAAAATGCACAGCGCAGAAGAAGTCGCGTTTGCTAGCGAGCTCTTTGGTCGGGTTGAGAAATTACTTGGTTTGCCCGAGAACACAGTCAAATTAGGCATCATGGATGAAGAGCGGCGGATGAGTACTAATCTCAAGGCCGCAATCGCTGCCGCAGGTGCGCGCGTTGCCTTTATCAATACCGGTTTCTTAGATCGCACTGGTGATGAAATGCATACCGGAATGTATGGTGGCGCTATGGTTCGCAAAGGCAGAATGAAGATTGCTAAATGGTTCGGAGCATATGAGCGCCGTAATGTGTTGGCAGGCTTAGATTGTGGACTGCGTGGCCGTGCACAGATTGGCAAGGGCATGTGGCCCGCACCAGATCTCATGAAGGAAATGGTAGAACAAAAAGGGGCACACCCTTTAGCCGGAGCTAATACCGCTTGGGTGCCATCGCCTACCGCTGCCACTTTGCATGCAATGCACTATCACCAGGTTGATGTTGCAAAGATCCAGGAGGACATGGAGAAGCAAGATACTGCAGCTGAGTATGAGGCTTTAACCGATGAGCTCTTGACTGTGCCAATTGCGCTATATCCTGATTGGACTAAAGAGGAGATTCGCGAAGCGCTAAATAATAATTGCCAAGGTATTTTGGGTTATGTCGTTCGCTGGATTGACCAAGGTGTTGGTTGCTCTAAGGTGCCAGATATTTATAACGTAGGTTTAATGGAAGATCGCGCAACATTGCGTATTTCTAGTCAGCATATTGCTAACTGGTTGCTACATAAATATGTAACAAAAGAGGAAGTGAATGAAGCCTTACAACGCATGGCCACTATTGTTGATGCACAAAATGCAGACGATCCCCTCTACAAGCCGATGATGCCAAACTACCAAGATTCATATGCTTATCAAGCTGCAAGCGATCTGATCTTTAAGGGTCTTGAGCAGCCAAACGGGTATACCGAACCATTGCTACATGCTTGGCGCTTGAAGGTAAAGAAGGAAAAGAAGGGGCAGGCGACTGCTTAAGCGCTGGTAAGTAACACCACGTATGAATCTACAAAATAATGAGAATGGATTTGTTGAAAGGCAAATCCATTCTCATTTAAAGGTCTAGGCCATGTTCAGTTTTTTAAATCCATTTGCCAGTGTCAAAATATCTAGCCAAGAGCTAGGATTTACGTTCAATGATGGAGGTAGGGGCTTAGCAGGGTTTAAAGGAGGTGCAGGTGATTGCGTAGTGAGAGCTATTGCCATTGCTACTCAATTACCCTATATCCAAGTCTATGAAGATCTCTTGCAAGCTAATGCAGCTTATGCCAATAGCAGAAACGACAAGCTTGCCCGAAGACTGAATGCTAAAGGCTCATCTCCCAGAAATGGTAATCATCGCAATGTATTTCATGACTACATTTTGGGTCATGGCTTCATATGGGTGCCCACAATGAAAATTGGGACCGGCTGTCAGGTTCATCTAAGAGCCCATGAATTGCCCTCTGGAACTTTAATTGTGAAGGTTTCTAAGCACTTAACAACGATTATTGAGGGGGTGATACACGATACGCATAATCCCTCTAGAGGGGGTAGTCGCTGCGTGTATGGGTATTACCAAAAGTAGCGTAAAGCCGCAAGCTTTAGCTCTCTAATCTCTAATCCCTAATCACCAACTCGGTTTTTATGGGATTGTTCTTCTAAATGCTTTGCTTCAATAAAAGCATCCACCAATAAAAGTATGAAGTCTTTAATTGCAAACAAGGGTTTTAAGCTCAATAGCGATGTACTCTGAAACTGTGCAGTATTGGAATGTGCCATTTTAATGCTCCTTAAGGGTATACCCTATGATACACCCTATTGATAGGCAGTGGCACTTCTCAGAAAATGAGCCCTTTTAATCTGAATCGGGGTTGCTAGGATCGTATTTCTGATTCCAGGCATTTTTATAGGCGCTAGTCATGCCAATCATGATGGAGGTGGTCCATGCAAGGCAAAACAAGCCTGTAAATGAGATGAAAAGGGCTAAGGATTTCCAGCCATCAGGCAAGGTATCGGCCTCAAAACCAACCGTGGTGTAGCAACTTCCAGCAAAAAGTATCGCAAGAACAGGATCTGCAATGAGATCCTTAGAGATTAAAAAAACTGACCAAAACAGAATTTCTACTAAGTGAATGAGAGCTATAAATACAAAGGCTTTATAAAAGTGGAAAAAGACGCGGTTGTATTGAGTCAGTTTGAGATTTTTGCGGGTTTTACGCTCAAAACGCATAAATATATGATTTATGGCGCTCCCATGGAAAACCAATATAAAAATCAGACAAGCAACCCCCCAAAACACGTCTCTGAATAAATGGAGATATGAAAAATTAATGAGGGTAGAGATCATGGTCAATAGTGCTACTGCCTAAGGAAAGAATTCTTGAGTAGGATGATAATGGCATATCCCCTATACCAAGTAAAGCTACCCTTGTCCGCAAATCTGACTTCTCTAGAGGCAAAAAAGCGAGAACGTTTTTTCTTATTAGCATTGGCTGGTATTCAGTTCACCCATATTTTGGATTTCATGATCATGATGCCTTTGGGGCCGGATTTCATTCGGGTCCTTGAGATCAATACGCATCAATTCGGTCTTTTGTTATCCTCTTATACCTTTGCCGCAGCGATAGCTGGTATTTTTGCAACATACTACATTGATCGATTTGAACGTAGACAGTTATTACTAAGCCTATACATATTTTTTATTATCGCTACATTAGCTTGTAGCTTTGCACCTAACTATCACACCCTCTTTATTGCTAGAGCATTTGCCGGTGCCTTTGGGGGCATCTTAGGGTCTTTGGTGCAGACAATAGTGGCTGATGCTATTCCGTTTGAACGCAGAGGCAAAGCGCTAGGCACGGTGATGGCTGCTTTTTCAGTATCAACAGTAGCTGGTGTACCTTTAAGCTTATTCTTGGCAAATCATATTTCCTCTTTAGGCTGGCGCGCACCCTTCATTTTTATTGCTTTGATTTCTACGCTTATTTTGTATTTGGGTTACCGAAATATTCCCAAAATAGCGGGGCATCTAGATCATGTGCATGAAGGTGCTCGCCTTAGGCAAATCTGGAATATCGTATTTGAAGCGCAGCATTTAAAAGCATTTTTGTTTATGGCTTTGATTATGATGACGGGCTTTTCGGTAATCCCATATATTGCTCTCTATCTCACAGCTAATGTGGGAGTAGATAACTCGTATATCTCCCTGATTTATTTATGCGGTGGAGTAGCAACCTTAATGAGCTCTCGATGGATTGGCCATCTATCAGATCAATATGGCAAGGTTTTAGTCTTTAGGGTGCTAGCGATTGTTAGCCTCATCCCTTTATTAGTGACCACCAATTTACCGCAGGTCCCTCTTTGGGTTGTTTTAATCAATTCCACAGCCTTTTTCATTCTAATCTCAGGACGGATGATTCCGGCAATGGCGATGGTGAGTCAGGTAGTCGATGCCAAAATCAGAGGTACCTTCATGAGCTTAGTGGGCTCAGTTCAAATGCTGGCCTTAGGGATAGCTTCGGTAGTGGCTGGTATGGTAGTGACTATCCAATCTGATGGCAAGATGGAGCACTATGACTTAGTGGGTTATGGAGCAGCGATTTGCGGCTTGCTTACCATCTACTTGGTAGGATATATTCATACTGATAAACAGGCTGAACAAGCAGCAAAATCAATTTAACGGGTTTTAGCAGAAAGAATAAGCATCATGAAATTTCAAAGACCAGACGGTAAATCGGTAGAGGCGTTCTTAGTGGAGCCTCCAAGTCAAATCAATGCCCCCGGAGTTGTATTAATACAGGAGTGGTGGGGTCTAGATCATGAGATTAAAAATGCTGCAGAGCGGTTAGCCAATGCAGGCTATCGTGTTTTAGTGCCAGATTTGTATCGTGGCAAATTAGCGCTAGATGCAAATGAAGCAGAACACTTGATGGGTGAATTGGATTTTGGCGACGCTGCTAGTCAAGATATCCGCGGTGCTGTTCAGTATCTCAAAGCGAGCGGTAGTGCAAAAGTAGCGGTAGCGGGCTTTTGTATGGGTGGCGCATTAACCATACTTTCGGCTGTTAATATCCCCGAGCTTGATGCAACAGTGGTTTGGTATGGTTATCCCCCAATGGAATATGTAGATGCTAAGGCAATTATGACGCCGATGCTGGCGCACTGGGCCTTGCATGATGAATTTTTTGCTATTTCTGGGGTTGATCAATTAGAGAAAAAGCTTCAGTTAGCCGGAGTTTATTACGACTTTCATCGCTATGATGCAAAACATGCTTTTGCTAATCCTCAATCTGAGAAGCGCGGATTGCCTCCATTGCAGTACAGCCCTGCCAATGCAGAGCTTGCATGGGACAGAACCCTTGTTTTTTTGAAAAAACATTTAGCCAACTAACAACTAACAATTTAATCATTATCTCTATGCATCTCTTTGCGCAAAATCTTGCAATAGAAATTGCTTCTTACTATCGAAATCTAGCCTTAGGGCATGGCGTCATTCCGAAAGTTTTTAGCTTGGTTAATGCACTAGGTGATCAGTATGTATTCTTCATTGATGATCTACAAATGCCTACAGATGAAGAGTCTCAATTTTTAGCATTTATTGTGCAGCAACACGAGGCTGTCTGTTATGCCCGAGGCACTTTGGTGATTCTAGAAAAGTCCGTACAGCTGATTGAATTTGCCGTCATTGATAAAGAGGATGATGAGGCGATTGTTTGCTCTGCTAAATTAACGCGTGATATAGATGAAAAACCCATCGATCTTACTGATTTTGAAAAGAGTCTAGTACCCAAGAAATCCATCTTCTTTAGCGGTCTTTTTGAGCCGATCTCCCTCTCTGAAGGTAAAGCCGAAGAGTTTGAAAGCCTTTGGGATGAGATGAAACCCAAAATTTTGCATAGAACTATGGGCATTTAGCGTAGTGACTGACTTTAGAGACTCAATTTTACTAAGGTGGTGGTGTACTGGTAAGTTTTATAATTAAACCCATGAAAAAACAATACTTTGGTACTGATGGCATCCGCGGTGAAGTAGGGCGATTTCCGATTGTTCCGGAGTTCATGACCCGCCTAGGTTATGCAGCAGGAAAAGTATTAACGCAAAATGCAAAGCAAGGCGAACGCTGCCAAATTCTGATTGGTAAAGATACTCGTGTCTCCGGTTATTTATTAGAGGCTTCCCTTGAGGCAGGTTTTGCAGCTGCTGGTGTAGATGTCATGCTTTGTGGCCCGATTCCTACTCCTGGAGTTGCGTATCTAACCAAGGCATTGCGCCTCTCAGCAGGCTTAGTTATTTCAGCTTCGCACAACCCGTATCAAGATAACGGTATTAAATTTTTCTCTGCCAATGGCGATAAGCTTTCAGATGATTTTGAATTGGCTATCGAGGCAGAGCTTGAAAAGCCAATGGGCTGTGTGAGCTCAGAAGAATTGGGCAAAGCGTTCCGTTTGGACGATGCTGCTGGGCGTTATATTGAATTTTGTAAATCTACCTTTCCAGGCGATCAAAATCTTAAGGGTTTAAAGTTGGTAGTCGACTGTGCTAATGGCGCGGCCTATCATACGGCGCCTCATGTGTTTCATGAACTTGGTGCAGAAGTAATCTCCATTGGCGTTCACCCGGATGGTCGCAATATTAACGATGGCTGCGGCGCTACCGCCCCTGATGCCTTAATTGCTAAGGTCAAAGAAGTTGGCGCTGATTTAGGGATTGCCTTAGATGGTGATGCAGATCGGCTACAAATGGTGGATGCTAGCGGCAGATTATTTAATGGCGATGAATTACTCTATGTTCTTGCTAAGGAGCGCACTGATCGTGGCGAAGCTTTAGGTGGAGTCGTAGGTACATTAATGACCAACTTAGCAGTAGAAATTGCCATTAAAGACTTGGGCATTGGTTTTGAGAGGGCTAAGGTAGGCGATCGATACGTATTAGAGTTACTCAAGCATAAGGGCTGGTTAATTGGGGGAGAGGGTTCTGGTCACCTGCTTTGTCTAGATCAGCATTCCACTGGTGATGGCACAATTGCTGCATTGCAAATCTTAGCTGCCATGAAGTTAAGTAATCAAAGTCTTCCTCAACTACTCAATAGTGTCAAAATCTTCCCGCAGGTGCTCCTTAACGTCAAATTTAAGGCGGGCTACGATTGGAAGACCGATGCCTCCCTGAAATTCCAAATTGCACAGGTAGAAACTGAGCTCAAAGGGACGGGTAGAGTGTTGATTCGGGAATCAGGTACTGAACCAGTACTTCGGGTGATGGTTGAAGCTCAAGATAAAGCTATTGCACTTAGTGCGGCTAAGAGTATTGCTAATCTAATTCCAACTTCATAAGTCATTGAATATATTGGATTATTTTATATTTTTCTATTTGTCATAAAAGAGTCATACTCAAATCGTATCGTTCCTCAATCGCGATATCGCGTAATTTATTTAAGGAACGATGCAATGAAATCTTTTTTGAAAAAAGCGCTACTAATTAGTGCTATTTCTGTTGCTCCAACAGCCTTTGCAGTAGACATGACAGGTGCTGGCGCTACTTTCCCATACCCTATTTACGCTAAATGGGCTGAAGCATTTAAAGCTAAGACTGGCTCAAACTTGAACTATCAATCGATTGGTTCTTCAGGCGGTATCAAGCAAATCAAAGCAAAGACTGTTGATTTTGGTGCAACCGACAATCCAGTGAAATTCGATGATTTAGAAAAAGATGGCATGGTTCAATTTCCAGCCATTATCGGCGGTGTCGTTCCCGTCATTAACGTAGAAGGTGTTAAGCCAGGCGAAATCAAATTAGATGGACCAACCTTAGCTGATATTTTCCAAGGGGTTATTTCTGATTGGGGTGATAAGCGGATTGCCATCATGAACCCAGGCGTGAAGATTCCCACTGGTTCAATTACTGTGGTTCATCGTGCAGATGGTTCTGGTACAACAGCAATTTTTACTGATTACTTAGCCAAAACTAGCTCTTTGTGGAAAGATGCCGTTGGTGCTGGTGCAGCAGTGAAGTGGCCTGCAGCGTCATCTGTTGGCGGCAAGGGTAACGAAGGTGTTGCTGCAAACGTATCTCGCGTAAAAAACTCAGTGGGTTATGTTGAGTACGCGTATGCTAAGAAAAACAAAATGACTTATATCACTTTGAAGAACAAAGCGGGTAATTATGTTGCACCCGATGATGAGACTTTTGCCGCTGCTGCTGCAGGTACGGATTGGGCAAAAATTCCAGGTATGGGAACATTTATCACCGATGCTGCTGGTGCGAAGTCATGGCCAATTACTGGCGCATCCTTCATTCTTCTTTATAAGAATCCAGAAAACAAAGCCAATGCTGCTGAAGTTATCAAGTTCTTTGATTTTGCCTTCAAAGATGGCAAGAAAATGGCTGAAGAGTTAGATTACGTGCCAATGCCTGATCAAACTACTGATTTCATCCGCAAGAATGTATTTACTAAAGTAGTTACTAAATAAGTTATAGATTGATGGTAATCAGTTAAAACTAATAAACAGCCTCACTCTAGTGGGGCTGTTTCAATATTTAAATAAGCGCTATTTATGATGGAATTAACTCAGTCTTACTCCGCACCAACTCCACAAGCGTTTCGGATTGCTCAGTTGCAGCGTGTCCAAGATTTCTTATTTCGAGCGGTAACGCAATTTTTTGCGCTATCAGTGTTAATCGCACTGCTTGGCATTATTATTTCTTTATTTATTAATGCATGGCCCGCATTACATACTTTTGGCCCAGCATTCTTCTTTACCCAAGAGTGGGACATTATTAATGGCGAGTTTGGCGGTCTAATTGCTATTTACGGTACGGTAGTTACCTCCCTGATTGCTTTGCTCATCGCGGTACCGCTCAGTTTTGGCATTGCTGTATTTTTAACAGAGTTATGTCCTGCTACATTGCGGAGGCCTTTAGGGACCGCTGTCGAACTATTAGCGGCAGTGCCATCCATTATTTACGGTATGTTTGGCCTATTTATCTTTGCACCACTCTTTGCTGAGTATATTCAACCAGCATTGGCCGGCACCTTGGGGCATATCCCAGGTTTAGGCATTTTGTTTTCAGGTGCCTTTAACGGTATTGGTATTTTGTGCGCTGGCTTAATTTTGGCTATGATGATTCTTCCGTTCATTGCCTCTGTGATGCGGGATGTATTTGAAATTGTTCCGCCTGTGCTTAAAGAGTCTGCTTACGGAATTGGTTGCACAACCTGGGAAGTGGTAAAAAATGTCGTGCTTCCTTATACCAAGGCAGGTGTCATTGGTGGCATCATGCTTGGTTTAGGTAGGGCGCTTGGAGAAACCATGGCTGTTACCTTTGTGATTGGCAATGCCCATCGCTTATCTCCTTCTTTGTTTGCTCCTGGTACATCAATTGCTTCAACCTTAGCCAACGAGTTTGGTGAAGCTGAAGCGGGAAATCATTTATCTTCTTTATACGCACTTGGATTGGCACTGTTCATCATTACCTTTATTGTGTTGGCATGCGCTAAATGGATGCTCAACAGTATGGAGAAAAAGCAGGGCTTAAAAACATGAACAATCTCTCCAACATTGATCCAGCGCTTTTTGCTAAACGCAAACGCGCAAACAAGCTTGGCTTAACCCTTTCCATGATTGCTATGGTTTTGGGCATGGTTTTTCTATTTTGGATTTTAGGTGTACTGTTTTATAAAGGCTTTTCATCTCTCGATCTAGCCATTTTTACGCAAAGCACTCCAGCGCCTGGTTCTGAAGGTGGTGGTCTAGCTAATGCGATTGTGGGTAGTTTAATGTTGGTGGGTTGTTGCACCTTGATTAGCACGCCAATTGGGGTGCTTGCTGGGCTATACCTTTCTGAATACGGCGCACGTAGTCGTATAGCGGCGACGACCCGTTTTGTTACCGATATCATGCTCTCAGCCCCATCAATTGTGATTGGTTTATTTATCTATGCATTGGTGGTGGCACAGGTACGCCATTTTTCTGGTTGGGCTGGCACGATTGCTTTAGCTTTAATTGCTATTCCAGTGGTAGTACGCACTACTGAAAATATGTTGCTCTTGGTTCCCGGAAGTTTGCGTGAAGCAGCATATGCCTTAGGTACACCAAAGTGGAAAGTTGCTTTTAAAATTACCCTACGCGCAGCACAAAGCGGTGTCATGACAGGTATTTTGTTAGCGTTAGCACGCGTGAGTGGAGAAACTGCTCCCTTACTATTTACAGCTTTAAATAACCAATTCTTCTCCACCAATATGAATGCACCTATGGCTAATCTGCCAGTGGTGATTTTTCAGTTTGCTATGAGTCCTTACGATAACTGGGTTGATTTGGCATGGGGTGGAGCGCTATTAATTACGATTGCTGTATTGGGCTTAAATATTTTGGCTCGAGTAGTGTTCCGTGAGAAAGTCCAAGGATGATGAGCAATATGAAAACAATGTTTGACTTAAATAAGATAGATAGTCATGGGGGTAGAGTGGACTTAAATACAAATGAACCGGCACAAACAGAAGTCAAAAATGCGATTGAAGTGCGCAATCTCAATTTCTTTTACGGCTCCTTCCAAGGTCTAAAAGATATCAATTTAGATATTGAAGAGAGAAAAGTGACTGCATTTATTGGACCTTCTGGTTGCGGTAAATCGACTCTACTACGGACCTTAAATCGCATGTATGACCTCTATCCAGGTCAACGTGCTGAAGGCGAGATTAATTTTTATGGCAAAAATACCTTAGCACCAGGTGAAGACCTCAATTTGCTCCGCTCTAGGATTGGTATGGTCTTTCAAAAACCAACCCCATTTCCGATGTCGATCTACGAGAATATTGCCTTTGGCGTGCGTTTATATGAGCGCCTCTCCCGTTCAGAAATGGATGAGCGAGTAGAGTGGGCTTTAAATAAAGCAGCTCTTTGGAATGAGGCTAAAGATATTCTGAATCAAAGTGGTTTATCTCTCTCTGGTGGTCAGCAACAGCGTTTATGTATTGCCCGTGGCGTAGCGGTCAAGCCATCCGTTATTCTGCTTGATGAGCCAACTTCAGCTTTAGATCCAATCTCCACAGGTAAGATTGAAGAATTGATCAATGAACTCAAACATGAGTACACGATTGCGATCGTTACCCACAATATGCAACAAGCTGCGCGAGTATCCGATTACACTGCATATATGTACCTTGGCAGCTTGATTGAATATGGTAAAACCGACGAAATCTTTATTAAGCCTAAGCGTAAAGAAACAGAAGATTATATTACCGGCCGCTTTGGTTAATTGGAGATAATAAATGCCAGATAAACACCTTTCATCACAATTTGATGCTGATTTAAATTCTCTTTCTAGTCGTCTATTAGAAATGGGTGGACTAGTTGAGTCGCAGATTTCTACTGCAATGCGCGCTTTTACGCAAATGGATTTGGAAACTTGCAATGTAGTCATAGAAAACGAAAAACTCGTAAATGACTTAGAGATTCAGATTGACTTGGCTTGCACAGAATTAATTGCTCGTCGCCAACCTACTGCACGCGATTTACGCTTAGTGATGGCTGTTTCTAAGGCAATTACTAACTTAGAGCGTGCAGGAGATGAGGCAGAGCGGGTTGCCAAAAGAACTAAGCGCTTGATTGAGGCTGGAGCGACCTACAATATTAACGTAGCCGAGCTGCGATTATCGGGTCAAATGGCCATTTCTTTATTACGTCGTAGCTTAGATGCTTTCGCTCGTCTAGATACCATAGCCGCTGCTGAAGTAGTGGCGGAAGATCGCCAGATTGATGAAGAGTTCAGAGGTTTTGTACGTAAATTGATTACTTATATGATGGAAGACCCCCATACCATCACTACTGGACTAGATATGCTTTCGATTGCCAAAGCTATTGAACGCATTGGTGACCATTCTAAAAATATTGCTGAGTTTGTGATCTATATTGCCAAAGGTTCTGACGTACGTCATATCCCGCATGAAGAATTAGTACGTGAGGCAACTAAACCCTAAATTAAATCAATACGGATTTCATAATGACACACCGCATATTGATTGTTGAGGATGAGCCATCTATTGCAGAATTGATTGCAATTAATTTAACGCATGCTGGATATGAAGTAGAAAAAGCACTGCAAACTGATGTAGCTATCAGTATGATGCGAGAGCAACTGCCTAACCTATTAATTTTAGATTGGATGCTGCCTGGAAAGTCTGGGGTTCAGTTTGCAAAAGAATTGCGTGCTAATGAGCGCACTAGAGCTTTACCAATCTTAATGTTGACAGCAAAGAGTGAAGAGTCAGATAAGGTCATGGGTTTGGATTCTGGGGCTGATGACTACGTCACAAAGCCATTTTCTACAAAAGAATTAGTGGCCCGCGTTAAAGCGCTGTTACGTCGCCAGACTCCACTAGAAGAGACGGGCCCACTTACTGTTGGCCCATTAAGGTTGGACCCGATTTCCCATCGGATTACAGTGGTTTGGCCTAATGTGGAACCGCGAGCACTTTCCTTGGGTCCAACAGAATACAGGCTACTTCAGTTCCTTATGGCTAACCCTGAACGGGTTCATTCAAGGGCCAATTTACTAGATAAAGTCTGGGGTAATGAAGTATATATCGAAGAGCGCACAGTTGATGTCCACATCAAGAGGCTAAGGGCCGCTTTAGCGATATCTGATTGTGAGCGATATATTGAAACCGTTCGGGGTAGTGGGTACCGAATCACTAAAATCCCCACACAAACCTGATCTAACACTGATCTTTGCTGGGGTTTACGTCACCTCCATCTAGATGCTCTAAGATTGTCGTATGTTATCTGCCTTAATTCGTTTTGCTTTTATCGTTTGCTTGGCATTTATTGCCGCCTACGTCTGTCTAATCCATTGGGGTGCTCTAGTTGCCATCACCGCTGGAATAGCTATTTTGGCTATTCCTTTGGTTTATTCCTACATTAATTTAGCCCGTTTACTAAAGTATGCACAAGACGATAAGGTGGAGAGCATTCCTCTCCCAAGTGGTTACTGGGAAGTGGTTTACTTTCGTCTGCAACGCCTGGTACGTAGCTTAAAGTTACAAATTCGCTCGATCGAACAGCAACATAATCGGTTTATAGAGGCCTTTCAGGCATCCCCTAACGGCATCTTGATGCTTGATGGCCAAGATCATATTGAGTGGTGTAATGCCATTGCTGAGCGCTTTTTTGGCTTGCACTTTAAGCGCGATGTGATGCAAAGAATCAACTTCTTAATTCGTCGTCCCGAATTTATTCAGTACTTAACTAGGCGCCAATTTGAGGAGCCATTGCTACTCGAGAGAATGGGGCCAGACTCTAATTTAAGCTTAATGCTGCAAGCTTTTCCATTTGGCGACAAGCGCCATCTGTTGCTAGTGCAAGATGTCACTGATTTACAGAAGGCTGACGCCATGCGGCGTGACTTCGTAGCCAATGTGTCTCATGAGATGAGAACGCCGATTACTGTATTAATGGGCTTTCTAGAAACCATGCAATCGCTCGATTTGGATAAAGCGCAGCAACATCAATACTTTGACATGATGATGTCGCAGTCTCAAAGAATGAAGAGTTTAGTGGAGGATTTATTAACTTTAGCGAACTTAGAGGCGAACACTTTACCAGCACCCCTACAAGTAATTAATGTTGATACCTTAATGGCTCTATTAAAGAATGATGCGCAAGCACTCTCTCAAAATAAACATACATTTGAGTTTAAATCCTCTACACCCCTTAATTTAATGGGCGAGGAGCGAGAAATTCTCTCAGCCTTTGGCAATCTGGTTTCTAATGCTATTCGTTATACCCCTGATGCCGGTTATGTCACTGCACATTGGCAGGTGAACGATCAGGGGCAAGGAGAGTTTTCTGTGATGGATTCTGGGCCAGGTATTGCTTCGGAACATCTCTCTCGATTAACTGAACGATTTTATCGAATAGACCGCAGTCGATCTAGAGATACAGGGGGCACTGGTTTAGGCTTAGCCATTGTCAAACATATTGCTAATCGTCATCAAGCTCAACTGATTATCGAGAGCGTGCCGGGCAAAGGTAGCACCTTTACCTTGCGGTTTCCAAAAGAGCGCTTAACTGCTTTAACGACTTAATCCTTCTTGTCTTTGCTTTTCTCTTTCTTTTTCTTATTCTTCTTAGATTCTTTAGGAAGTTTATCCAACTTGCCATTGGCGTATAAACACCAAACCTTAATTTCCTCTAGTAGCTCATTGAGATCTTCATAAGATAAATTCTTAAAGTCTTGTAAACCAATAGCCCCTGATTCTTGCAATTGTTTTACAGCATCTTCATAATTGTATTTGCTCATAGCTCTTTATATGCAATTTAGTAATAACCCGTATATGCTAACAAAGTAATATGACAAAAGTCATATTTTGCGCCCCCATCCCTGAGTTTATTATTCGTCAGGATCTGTAGAAAGCTCAGAAGCCCGTCTAATGCCAGTGAGTTTTCTGATCATTCGCTCCAAGGGGCCGCCTAGGACTAGGGTTAGCACAATTGCACCTAGGGCTAAGCCCCCTAAAACCAGTTGGCCGGCCCCAAAGGCGGCAGCAATTAAGGCGGAGGACCAGATGCTAGCTGCAGTAGTGAGCCCATGAATTCTTTGGGAGCTATGCTCCCGAATAATGACCCCAGCGCCCAAAAAGCCTAAACCAGTGATAAGACCTTGGAATACATGGCTTAATGCTTGGGTGTCTATCACCCCATGATTTCCAAGTGACATTACTGCCGTAGCTGAACCAATGGCTACAAGCGAGTGGGTTCTCATGCCCGCAGATTTGTGGTGTAACCAGCGATTTAAACCTAGAATGGTACCAGCTAGGAGGGCCAGAATGAGGCGTAGAGCCATTTCTGAGTAATGCTCCCAGTATCCAAGATGTTCCATGTATTCCTCAAAGTAATTAATGAGTGCTAAAGCCCAGTTTAATGCAAGCTGTTTACTCTATTAAGGAATAAGAAGTCCAGGCGGATGCCCCTTTAAATAATTTTTTTAAGCTTAAGAGCCCCATAAACAGCAGTTCCAGCTAGGCCCATGAGCGCCATGATGAAGTAAAACGATTCTTTTAATCCTGGTAAATCTTCCATATTCATACCCATGACCCCAGTTAGTAAAGTCATTGGTAAAAAAATCACAGTCATGACCGACAAAACTTGCAAATTGCGGGCATTAAATTGAGCCACATGGGCTGCTTGCTCATCCTGAAGCACTTTAGCGCGATCGTACAGATTGGAAATTTCTTGTACTAAGTGTGAGAGTAATTCTAGATCATCATTTAAGCGCAATTTATCATCATCCGTAAACCAATAAGGTAAGCGTTTTTGTAGGCGATGTAAGGCAATTAACTCTGGTGAAAATTGACGGCGTAGTCGACTGCATTCAATGCGAATACGTCCCAGAAATTCATGTTCGGGTAAATTTTTACCTTTCAGAAGAATTTCTTCTAAATCATCCATTGTTTCGGAGAGGCGGTTCAAGATTGTTCTTAAATATTCAGCACGTAAATCAATCAGCTCATGAAATAACTCAATTATTGAGCGAGGCTGTAATAAACCATTTCTTAATTCAAACCGCAACTTATCTGTCGTTCTGAGGGGATTATTTCTCAGGGAGATCATTAGGCGGGGCGTAAGGAATGCCCAAAGAGTCCCTAAGCTCGAGTCATTTTCTTTATTGCCAAATTCTTGCGCAAAGTCATTCATCACCATTAGTAAGCAATCATCTAACTTTTCAACCCGCTCTAAGCGACTGCGGTTAACGCCTTCCTCAATCATTTCAACAATACGCTCTGGGACTAAGCTCGTTTTTTCAAGCCAACGTTGAACTTGGAAATTCGTCAGATTCAGATGCAGCCAAATCGAGAGATTAGGATCTTCAAGAGATTGCGCGATATCGACTAATGGCAATTCATAATTTTCACCAGATGAAGTGATGGCCCACGCAAAAACGACGCCATTTACAGGAAAGGGTTGAGTAGGCTCTTGAGTCACGATGGAGTAAATTAAATGAGGTTAATGATTATTGGGTTAATGATTATTAGTACTAATATTGTCTAATATCAGTATTGGTCTAAAGCTAAATGGGCTTGAGGCTTGGTTATCTACTCTAATTTCGATCGCCTGCATCTGATCTGCCCCCATCACTTCAAGTCTATACACGGTTTCAATTATTCGCTTATTGCTGCCATACAGGGGCTGGTCTATTTTGAGGCGATGGCTATCTCCATGAATCAAAAGAATGGGGGTAGAAACCTTCTCTGATAGTTCTCGAAAAAGCTCAATACTATCTTTGTAGCCACTGCTAGAGCTAGTAGCTAATTCTGGTGAATAAAATATATCCGCCTGAAAAGCAAAAATCATAGCAGCATACTTTTTTTCTTTAGCTTGTTGATAGGCATGTGCAATCCACGCCAAATTAGCTTCATTACGTAAGATATATTCTTGTCTAGATTCTTCATTACGTCCTAAATTATTGTTCGATCCAGGGATATGCACACTCACAAATAAAACATGGTTCTTAACCCAAAAAGAATTCTCAACAAACTTAGCATATTGTGGCATTACATCTGCTTGCCGAATAAGCCTTAGTTTTACTTTGCCAAAACTAGTCCTTTGTTGAAACTGTGTCTTCCGTATATGATCAAGACGTTCTAAAGGATCGTATTCTCCGGCTAAAACGCGATGGCAGTCTGTCCATTCATTATCGCCAATGCTATAAATTAGTGGGCTCTTAAAGCTATTGAAATACCCAATCATTTTTTCGAAGTGCTCATTAGTGCACGGCGTTGAACCAGATTTGGTATCCCCTACAAAGATACTAAAGGAAGGGTTTTCTGAGTTGATGTATTTAATCAGTCGCTCAAATTTTGGAAAATCAGTCGCTTGGTTATAAGGCATATCCCCTAAAGCAATGAACTTAAAAGATGCCCCTAACGCATTGCCAAACAATAAACACAAGGTAGTCAATACGAGAATAATTTTCATGTCATATAGATTTTAGGACTGTTACTAAAACCTCCACGTAAAACCAATTTCTGAGCGGGAAGAGTTAACGCCAGAGTTTGTCATGAGAGTACCTATATTAGTGGCACTTCTTAAATACGACAAGCCTATATCAAGGTTATCTAATGGCGAGATAATTAAGGCCAATAAGGCGTAATTGGTTAAATATTGTTCATCGCTAGGAGGATTCGTTGTAACTCCCATGTCTAGGGCTAATTTAAGTCCTTGAGTAACCGTCCAAATAGGGGCTACTGAAAAGAATAGGATATTTTTTCGATTGGGCGTGTTGCTAAATGCTATTTGATAGTTTGTGTTGTAAGGAGTTCTTTCGTAGGATGCATTGACATGTACCTCTATTTGATCCCAATATTGAGAGCCAATCAGATTCACGCCATAATTAGGTAAAGCCAAATCTAAACCATTGATTTGTTGTTGCTTTGTACCAGGTAAAGTAAAGGTGGGCTTAATCGCTAATGCCCAGCCTGCTTCCTCATCCTGGGCAAATCGCCATTTAACAGAAATGACCTTATTAGAAAAAGGGGAGTAATTACCAGTGGGATTTGCAAAGTAGGTCGTGCCAATAGAGGCTTCAATGGTCTCAGTTAGTCCACGGGTATAGGTAAATGGGAATGCTTGAGCACTTTGTGTGCCGAAGTATTCCTCACCAGGGGCAATCACATTTTCAGCTTCAGTTGCATCGACCCCATGGTTTGCAGTTTTAAAAAAATACATTTCAATTTGGTTCTTTCCTTTGGGAACCGTCCCCGCATCATCGGTATTGAGCGGTTCAAATGCATTGCATAACATCGGGAGCAATAAAAGAAGGAGGGGAGTAAGTCGCATTGCTGATGACTGCTCATCTTCAGGAAACCTTTAACTTACCTGTCATATATTACAAATTCGTGTAAGTAAATAGCGCATGTCACAGCACTGTCATACAAGTTGATTACATTTAATTGGTGAAGAGATGTATTTTGCCCAGCTTGTTCTGGGCTTTTTTTATCCCATATTAATCAAACTGAAATACTAAATTTGTAAGCTAAAAGGGTCTTTACTCATTACTCTAGAAAGGTTTATCAATATGGATCGGTTATTGAAAGTCAATTTAAATACGCTGTTTCGTCCTCAAATGATAGAGCCCCCATTGCCAGCAGATCGATTACTAGAGCACGCGATCGAAAAAAATGCTTTAGCTCAGGGCACCCCCAATCCTTTTTTAGTCGACCAAAGGTATGCATTGGGGCTTGATGAGATTATTTAACTTTTGCAACTCATGACCCGTCCCTACAATATTCTTTTTCTTTGCACAGGCAATTCTGCGCGATCGATTCTTGCGCAAGCTTTAGTAGGCACTTTAAGTCATGGCCGATTTATTGGCTATTCAGCGGGAGCTAAGCCTGTAGGTTATGTGCACCCAATGGCGCTCGATCTAATTAAGCATATCGGCTACCCAATTGAGTTGCTCAGAAGTAAGAGTTGGGATGAATATGGTGGTAAGGGCGTGATACAGATGGATTTCATCATTACCCTATGTGATTGGGCGCATGGCGAGAAATGTCCGCACTGGCCTGGACATCCTGCAAGTGCCCACTGGGGATTCGCTAATCCTGCAGCAGTTGATGGGGGTGAAGAGGCAATGTTACATGCCTTTAAACAAGTTGAAATGGGTTTGCGCAATCGCATTGAGTTGCTCTTGGATCTGCCGCTCGAGAAGTTAGATCACATGCAGGTAAAAGAAAGACTGCAAAACATTCACCATCGCATCAAGTTTAGCGAATAAAGGCGCTACGCTTGAGCATAAGACCTGTAATAATGGGGTCAATATGGTCTATGGAGTGCAAATGTCAGCCAATAAAAAGCCATCTTTGGCTCAAACAAACATCAAAATTGCCGAACTTAATTTAAGCAAGTCATTTACAGACCGCGAGCTAAGCATCAAAAAGCGTCATAGTCTTGGTAAAGCTTTGCGCAAAGTAGTGAGCATAGAGGCGCAGGGCATCTATACACCCCCCAAGCATCGGCTGGGCCCCATTGAGATACTTAAAAAACAAGCGATGCAACGTATCCCCTCTTTGATACCGATACGGTATGAGCGGATGTTGCAGTCTCCTTTTGCTTTTTATCGTGGTGGCGCTGCCATCATGTCCCAAGACTTGGCTAATCAGCCGACCACCAATATTACGGTGCAATTATGTGGTGATATGCATGTATCGAACTTTGGTTTATTCGGTACAGCAGAGCACCGCCTGGTATTTGGTATTAACGACTTTGATGAAACGCTTCCCGGTAGCTGGGAATGGGATATGAAGCGTTTGGTAGCTAGCGCAGTGATTGCTTGTGAAACACTTGGCGGCAATGAGGCCTTATGTAAACGCATGGTAACTAGAATTACCTCTGAATATCAAAAACGGATGGAGCAGTACGCCCAGATGCCCTATCTTGAATTGGCCCAACAATTTATTGGTGAAAAAGATATTCGCAAACACTTTAGCAAGGAGCACCAAAAAACACTTGATACCTATTTAAAGATAGCTAAGAGCCAGACCAATCTTCAGATACTTCAAAAGCTGACAACCTTAGTTGGCAAAAATCGGAAGATCATTAATAAACCGCCATTGATAGAGCATTTTACTGAGACACGACATGGTGTGCCCTTGATTGATCTAATTGATAAGGCGCTGATCAATTACGCTGGCTCCTTATTGGCCGATCGTGAAGTCTTATTTAGGCGCTACTCTTTGCAAGATTACGCTAGAAAAGTAGTGGGTGTTGGCAGCGTGGGCACTAACTGCCTTGTCTTGTACTTTGAGGGCGACAGTCAAGCAGACCCTTTATTCTTGCAATACAAAGAGGCTCAAGAATCAGTCTTAACTCCGTATTTAGGCAAGTCAATCTATCATAATATGGGTCGACGGGTAGTAGCAGGTCAACGATTGCTTCAAGGAGCGCCCGATATTTTATTAAATTATGGTGCCGTTCAATATGATATTGTAAATACTCAAGGCTTTTATCTCCGACAATTACGGGATATGAAAGGCGGCATTGAAGTGGGTCCTGACGGGGTTTCACTTGAAAACTTTCCTGATTACGCCAAATTATTTGGTTGGGCTTTAGCCCTTGGCCATGCCCGCTCTGGTGATGCGGCGATGATTTCTGGTTACTGTGGTAAATCTATAGCGCTTAATGAAGCCTTGTATAGATTTGCAAAGGCATACGCAAAACAAAACCAACTTGACTACGAAGTATTTTGTAAGGCGGTAAAAAGTGGTGAGCTTACAGTGGCTAAGAAAAAAACCCTTAAATAAGAATATGACCTGCTTGCAGGTCATATAGCGTGATAACTTAGAGCTGTCGTCATTTTGAAATATTGTTAGTTCATTATTGAGCTGTGAATACCATAGCCCAAACTCAGTACTCCATCATTACATGCCCCCATTGCCAAGCACATGAAAACTTAGAAATCCCGCAAGGCTCTTCACAACATCTTTATCGTTGTCCTTCCTGTAGCGCGATTCTGAAGCCTAAGTCCGGGGATTGTTGTATCTTTTGTAGTTTTGGGAATATTGACTGCTCTAGTTCGGAGCAAAACCTAGCGGTTTAGCCCTTTGCCAGTAGGCTAGGAATTAAATTCATGAATGCGTCACAAAAGTTTCATAAAATAGACATATTCATATAATTTCATACTGTTATTGGGAATCACTTGGCCCCGTTTAAAGACATCTCTGGAACAAATTCATCAGAATTGGTGGCAGCAGTCGATTTAGGCTCAAATAGCTTTCGGATGTTAGTTGCTCAAGTAGTAATCACCCCCTCTGGCACGCAATTACGACCGATTGATACTCTTCGAGAAACAGTGCGTTTAGCAGCTGGCCTCACTGACAATAAGCTACTAGGTAATGATGCTTTTCAGCGTGGCTTAACTGCTATACATCGATTTGGTGAGCGCATTCGGGGCTTTGACCCCACCAAAGTGCGAGCAGTAGCGACTAATACTTTGCGGGTGGCAAAAAATGCTCCCAATTTCATCCATGAAGCCGAAGTGGCTCTAGGTTTTCCGATTGAAATTATCGCTGGTGTAGAAGAGGCCCGTTTAATCTATATTGGGGCTGCTCATGAAGTACCAGCAGTTCAAGGTAATCGCTTAGTAGTAGATATAGGTGGTGGATCAACTGAGCTCATCATTGGCAAGGGCTATGAGCCTAAGCTAATGGAAAGTTTATATATCGGCTGCGTTTCTCATAGCTTACGGTTTTTCCCCAAGGGAAATATAGATGCCCACGCTTTTAAAGAGGCGGAGTTAGCTGCTCGCCGAGAAATTCAAGTGATCTCAGGGGCGTACTTAAAAACGGGTTGGAAACAGGTGATTGGCTCCTCTGGAACTGCTCGGGCTTTGGCAGAACTGATTGCAGAAAATAGCTTTAATGGACATGGTGATGCCCTGACTATGGGTCGGGTTAATGGTTCTAGCGGATTAATTACACGTGACGGTCTGAAGGCCATGAAAAGACACCTGCTCAAGTATGAGCATGTGAACCATGTCGAGTTGTTGGGCCTTAAAGATGATCGACGGGCTGTCTGGCCTGGTGGCTTAGCAATTATGTTGGCAGTCTTTGACGAGCTCGGTATAGAAAGTATGGAAGTCACCGATGCTGCTTTGCGAGTTGGCGTTCTATATGACTTGCTAGGGCGTGCTCAGCATGACGATATGCGCTTTGTTACGGTTGAGCAGTTTATGCAACGCTATGCGGTAGATCGAGAGCAGGCTAAACGGGTTGGTAACCAAGCTGTTGAGTTTTTAGCACAATTACCAAAACCCAATGCAGAGAGTCGGGCAGATAATATTGCTTTACTACAATGGGCCGCTAACTTACATGAGATTGGCTTATCTATATCCCATAACGGGTATCACAAGCACTCTGCATATATTGCAGGTAATGCCGATATGCCGGGTTTTTCAAAAAATGATCAGGCTCGATTAGCAGCATTATTGATCGGCCATGCTGGCAAATTAGGTAAATTAGCCAACAATGCCGGTTTTTATGACTGGCGCATGTTGTTTTGTTTGCGCTTAGCTCAAGTGCTTTGTCGCGGCCGAAGCAATATAGACCTACCCAAAGTTAAAGTCTCAGAAAGTAATGGTGCTTACGTGGTATGTCTATCAAAAGAGTGGGTTAAAGCACACCCACTAACTGAATTTAGTTTACAAAGGGAAGCGGCCGAATGGGAGCGTATCGGCCGACCTTATGCCCTAAGCTTAAAATGAGCTTGAACTACTCACAGACCTAATCTTATTGCCCCAAGAAATGCTTTGCATACCGAGGGTTGAGATCGGATAAGCGGAGCATTGTTAATAGATCTGCTGTATTGAAATCAGGATCCCAGGCTGGTGCACTACAAATTTTCGCACCAACCTTCAAATAGCCTTTAATTAATGGCGGAGGCTCGACTTCTAAGCCACCATTTAATCGATCTAAGGGTAATGGCAGGCGAGGGAAGGCGTGGCTCTCTACAGGCGCTATTTGATCATTGGTGAGTGAGTTATATAAACTGGCTGCAAAATGCCCGCCATCAGCCATTGGGATGCTGGCGCATCCGAGCATGATTTCATAATCATGCTTGAGCATATATTGAGCTAGACCACTCCATAAAGCCATAATTACTGCACCCGAACGATAGTCGCTATGTACACAAGATCTACCGAGCTCTACCATTTTTGGGCGTAAATGATTTAAGCGAGAAAGATCGAATTCTGAGTCAGAGTAGAGGCGGCCAATTTCTGCTGCTTTATGTGGGGGCAGCACGCGATAAGTGCCCACTACTTTCAAAGACTCTTGATCCCGAATCAACAAATGATCGCAATAGTCATCGAATTCATCAACATCTAAACCTTGGGCATTAACTGGAAGGTTTGCACCCATTTCTTCTGCAAATACTTTATAACGTAAGCGTTGCGCTTCTTTAATTTCTTCTGCATTGCTTGCCCAAGTAATGGTAAAGGCGGCCTTTTTAGCTTTGGGTATTTGCTTTTCAACTACCAGGTTATCTAGTACACCAATATCAGTACGGGACTTAGTTGCAAATTTCTTACCAAATAACTTTTTAGCTATTTTTTTTGTAAATAATTTTTTAATGGCGTGTGTTTTACTTTTTGTATTCTTTTTGGGTTTGCCCTCAAACCTAGAATTAAAAATATCGAATGCTGCTAATGGATTTGGAATGTCTGACATAGATATCCTTATATGTATTGGTGTATCGTAAAAGTCTTGTGTTACGAGTTCATGACAAGCGGGATACAGACTGTTATCCAAAGTATTGCCGCTACTAAGAGCGCTAGCATGACTGCAGCTGAACCAAAATCTTTAGCTCTTTTGGATAAGTCGTGGTGATCAAAAGAGATGCGATCAATTGCTGCCTCAACACTGGAGTTGAGTAATTCCACTACAAGAACCATGATGAGGGAAGTGACTAAGATGGCCTTTTGTAGTGGACTCACTGGCAGAAAAATGGCGATGGGAGTCAGTATGACTAAAAGTGTTAATTCTTGTCTAAAGGCACTCTCTTCTTGATAGGCATATACCATTCCACACCAAGAGTTTTTGGCCGCGTGCCAAGCCCTAGTGAGCCCACGATTACCTTTGTGGGGGTTTTGATTGATATGGTATGGAGCAGTCAAAATCAAGTCCTATGCTAATGCGGTAATGTGAACTTCGGTAGAAGGCACAGGCTTTAAGTGATTGGCAAATTGCTCTGATGCTACTCTCCAAGAGAATTTCTCTGCATGAGCACGGGCCACTTCACGAGGAATCTTGAGGGCCTGCATACAGGCTTCACGCAAGTCTTCATTCATCGCTCCGGCAGGTGAATTACCTAAAACGTCAATCGGCCCAGTTACAGGAAAAGCGGCAACTGGCGTGCCACAAGCCATTGCCTCCAATAAAACTAGCCCAAAGGTATCTGTTTTGCTCGGAAACACAAACACATCAGCAGCCGCATATACCTTAGCTAATTCTTCTTGTTGCAAGACCCCTAAATAATTGATGTCTGGGTACTTCTCCTTAATACTAGCCATGGCTGGACCATCACCGACCACCCATTTAGATCCAGGTAAATCAATTTCTAAAAATGCATTAATATTTTTTTCGATTGCTACTCTGCCAACATATAAAAAAATTGGATGGGCCGTATTGAGTTTTTTAGATTCTTGCATTTTGAAGATGTTTAAATCGACGCCACGTGACCACAACACGACATTAGTGAAGCCATAATTCTCGAGATCATTCTTAACAACAATGGTGGGAGCCATGACAGCCATAGATGGCCCATGAAACCAGCGTAAGAAGGTGTAGGTCCAGGACAGCGGAACTCCAATGCGTGCCTTAACATACTCGGGGAAGCGAGTGTGATAGGCGGTAGAAAAGGGTAAATTATTTTTTACAGCGTATGCCCGTGCTGAAAGCCCTAATGGGCCTTCGGTAGCGATATGCATCGCATCTGGTGCAAATGCTTTCATTTTCTTAGATACTAATTTGCCAGGCAAGATCGAAAGAGAAATGTCGGGATAAGTAGGGCATGGAATGGTCGTAAAGTCATTTGGGGTAATCATTTGAACTTCATGACCCATAGCAATTAATTCGGTACACGTTTGCTTAAGGGTTCTCACAACGCCATTGACTTGTGGTTCCCATGCATCGGTAATGATCATAATTTTCATAGCACAGCCTCTTTGATAAGTAAATCAACAGCAGGTTGGTAGGTAATTTCAGGAGCTTCAACGAGGTCACCCTTGATGTGTGTCCAATAAATGATTTTGAGTTCACCTTCAGTGGTTTCTACTAAGGCGGATAGGCTTTCTACCCAATCACCATCGTTGCAATAAAGCAAGCCATCGATTTCTCGGATTTCTGCTTTATGGATATGGCCACAAACCACTCCGTCACAGTTACGTAAACGGGCTTCTCTAGCCATAATGTACTCAAAGTCAGCGATATAACTCACCGCATTTTTAACTTGATGTTTAAGGTATTGAGAAAGCGACCAATATTGCAGCCCCATTCTGACTCTGAGCATATTGAAGTAGCGGTTAATGTAAAGAATGAAGCTGTAGAGAGAGTCGCCAACATAGGCCAGCCACTTAGCGTATTGCATTACGCCATCAAATAAGTCACCGTGGGTTACCCAGAGTTTTCGACCATCTAAGGTGGTGTGAATCACTTCTTCTACTACTTTTACATCGCCAAAAGAGAGTCCAAAAAATTGTCTTGCACTTTCATCATGGTTGCCTGGCACATAAATAACTTCGGCTCCTTTACGCGCTTTACGTAACATCTTTTGCACAACGTCATTGTGTGCTTGGGGCCAATAAAAAGATTGCTTAAGCCGCCAACCATCGATAATGTCACCAACTAGGTAAAAGGTATCAGCTTCGTTATGTTTAAGGAAATCTAAGAGGTAGTTTGCCTGACACCCTGATGTTCCTAGGTGCACATCTGAAATCCAAATCGCTCTGTAATGCGTCATGAGTAGTCATTAAGCCGTCTTGACATGTAATCCTCATGACAGTTTTATGGCAGTTTTGTGACTTGTTATATATTTAGGCTTATTCATGATGAAACCGAACCTAGCCACAGAAAAACCGACACCCAAAGTGCTGCGTATTTGCTTATGGGCACAAATCTGGTTTCATATTCTCTGTGGGGTATGTACCTTATCTTTTTTATTTCCTTTTTTTGATAGACAGAAAAAAACACAAAAGATACAAGCATGGTCCGTACGTCTCTTGCAAATATTTCATTTAGAGTTGCAAGTAAAAGGCGCAGATTTATTGCCTAGCACCCCTTATCTTTTAGCCTCTAACCATATCTCTTGGATTGATATTCATGTGATTAATGCCTTTAGGCCCATTCGTTTTGTAGCTAAATCTGAAGTGGCAAGTTGGCCTATTTTTGGAAAGATGGCTACCCAACTGGGCACAGTATTTATCCGCAGGGATAATTCACGCCATGCTAGGGCGGTAGTGCATGAAATAGCTAGAGTGCTAAAGACGCAATCTATCTGTATCTTTCCGGAGGGCACCTCGACTATAGGCGAGCTAGTGTTGCCTTTTAGACCCAATCTCTTTGAGGCGGCCGTGGTTTCCCAAACTCCGGTATACCCCTTAGCAATTGCGTATGTTTCTCAGAAGACTGGCTTAAGAAGCGATGCCCCTGCTTTTATTGGGGATATGGGCCTATTGGAATCAATTTCGAACATCCTCAAAAATCGATATTTGGCAGTCAATTTACAGATTCTTCCGCCCTATGTGCCGGGCCCAGATATGCTTTTTGACCGTAAACAATTGGCTTTTTACTGCCAAGATTCAATTGCTAAAGCCATTTAAATAGCAATGTAATTAAAATGTCATATCGTTAAGATACAAATGATCTACCGCCTAAAGGATAAAAATGAGTTCTAAACACAAAGAGATGTCTGAGTGGTACCAACGTGCTCAGGAAGAAATCCTTGACAGTATGGACGAAGAGCTCGAGATGGAGCTCGATGATGATCGCCTTTCTCCTGATGGTGGAAGCGGTTCAGTTATTCCACGTCAAGTCTACTTCAAGGAATTATTTCGTCTACAAGGTGAACTAGTAAAGCTTCAGGACTGGGTGGTAGAGCATAAGCTCAAAGTGGCCGTGCTCTTTGAAGGGCGAGATTCAGCGGGTAAGGGTGGTGCAATTAAACGAATTACGCAACGATTAAATCCCCGTGTTTGTAAGGTAGTAGCCTTGACAGCCCCAAGTGAGCGCGAGAAAACACAATGGTATTTTCAGAGATACATTTCTCAATTACCTGCGGGTGGCGAGATCGTGTTATTTGATCGCAGTTGGTATAACCGCGCTGGCGTTGAAAAAGTCATGGGCTTTTGTACAGATGAAGAGTATGAGGAGTTTCTTAGAACAGTTCCTGAGCTTGAGCGCATGATGATTAACTCAGGAATTATTTTAATTAAGTACTGGTTCTCGATTTCTGATGATGAGCAGTACAACCGCTTTATGATGCGTATTCATGATCCATTAAAGCAATGGAAATTAAGCCCCATGGACTTAGATGCCCGTCGTTTATGGGAGGCTTACACTAAGGCAAAAGAAACCATGCTTGAGCGTACCAATATTCCTGAGGCGCCTTGGTGGGTAGTAGCGGCTAATGATAAGAAAAAAGCGCGGTTAAACTGTATTTCCCACTTTTTAGATCAAATTCCGTACAAGGAAATTGAACATCCTGAAATAAACCTACCAGCACGGGTTCACAATCCTGACTACTTAAGAGGCCCTGTCCCTCGAGAGATGTACGTTCCAGAAATCTATTAAGAATGGCTAGATAGTGTTAATCTCTTGGTAACAACCAAGGGGTTAAGCCATTGAAATCAAAGCCATTAATTACCAATCGAGAATTTAAGCTGCTGATTAAGCCTCAAGGCTTAGATCGTCTAAGCAGAGTTACGGCTTTAAGTGACCAGATTATTCAATTCTGTCATAAGAATAAGGTGGGTTTTTTCCACATTGATAATGCGACAACAGGATTGCGAAATATCTATTTCTATGACACCCCAGGGGAAGACTTTCGCCACAATAACGTCATCTTACGTGTTCGTGAATCTCGGCAGAATATTTGGGTAGATGATTGGTGTGAGGTGACTTTGAAATGTCGTGCATATGACTTAGATACTGTATCGAAGTTTGATCCTACCCCCAAGAAAAGCATTAAATCCAGATTACGTCTTAAAGAAGAAATCTTGCGTGGGGATGCTATTGGATCTTCAAAATCCATGTACTCCAATAATGCAATTTTAGATGCGGTTCCAATCGATGATTTATTTGATCGCACTTTAAGTAGTGTTTGTAAATTTTTCCCTGGGCTGACTGCTCTCGCAATCGATAAAAAATCACCACTTGGCATAGTTGGAGGTACTACCAATAAGATATTGGAAGTGAGCTTACCCTTGGGTAATTTGGTATTTGGTGATGGGGTGCAAGCCCATTGTGACTTTGCCATTTGGCTTAGGAGTATAGGTAACCCTATTATTGGCGAGCTCTCCTTTTCTTATCGAGTCAATGAAGATAATCGGGCGCAAGTAAAAGCGCATAAGCGGGCAGATAAGTTCTTCAAAAACCTCCAAACTGAATTAACTGATTGGCTAGAGATTGGTAGCACTAAGACCGCATTAGTTTATGGAAAGCCTGAGTGAGATTGGAGTCTTTCACCATTACAGAAAACCCCCTTTCCCCATCTCCTGCTCTGCATGATCTTTTCATGCAGTTTTTGCTGATCGGGGCAATCAGTTTTGGAGGCGGAATTATTGCCTATGAACGCATTTTGTTAGTTGATAAGAAAAAATGGCTCACGCCAGATCAATTCATGGCCTATCTAGCTATTAGCCAAACAATGCCTGGCTTGAACTCAGTCAATTTGGCAGTATTGCTTGGCGATCATTTGCGTGGCGTTAAGGGGGCAATCTGCGCAACCCTGGGCTTAATTTTGCCGGGCTCTCTCTTTGTTTTGGGGATTGGTATTTTATATGCCGATAATAGCGATCATCCTTTAGCCAATCTGCTCTTAGCGGGTATTGCTGCTGCAGCTACTGGCTTATTAGCCGCTATTACTTATCGAATTGGCGACGGGCAGTGGGGCCATATTAAATCGTTGCTGCTGATTATTGGAACGTTTTTATTGATGAGCATTGTCAAGCTATCCCTCCCTTGGGTATTGCTGATTATGGCTCCCATCGCACTTTACCTCTATCGGCCCACTAAGAGCGTATGAGCATATTAATTCAGCTTGCGTTGAGTTTTGCCTTACTCTCTATTTTGGCTGTAGGGGGTGGTACTGCTGTTTTGCCAGAGATGCAAACTTTACTAGCGCAACGTTTTGGCATTGATCATACGCAATTTGTGCATATTTATAGCTTTGGCCAATTAGCACCAGGTCCCAATATGCTGATGGTCTTGGTGATCGGTTATCAGATCGCTGGTTTTCTAGGGGCAGGCGCTGTTCTCCTAGCCTTCTTTTTACCTTCTAGCATTCTGTGTTTTTATATAGGCCGACTTTGGAATCGCTTTGGCGAGAGTCCTTGGCGTCGCTCTATTCAAAATGCTTTGGAACCCATTTCAATTGGCTTGATGGGCTCTGGGGTCTATGCAGTAGGCAAGGCCTCGGTAGTGAACCCGATTACTTTGGCATTAGCCCTATTGACGCTGTACCTCATCCTCAGAACCAAAATAAATCCGGTTTTCATTATTTTAGGCTCTGGAGGACTTGGCACTTTACTGCTTGCTTATTTCCACTAAACTACAAATCTTAGAAAGTCCCCCTTAAGCCCACCATCAGACTTCTACCTGGTTGGGGGGCATACAGCCGCACAGCCATCGGTGTGGTCGCATACCGAATTTGCTCATTGAGTAAGTTCTTCAGGTTCATATACACAGTCCAGTTCACATTCGCAATCTTTTCTGTATAAGCGATGCCTGCATTTAACAGGTTGTAACTAGGGGCAGGGCCTTGTTCCCAACTTGCCAATCGGTTCTGCTGGTAGCTATATATATAGCTAGCATTAGTAAGCCATCCATTTTTTTCATGTGCTAACTCTGCACCTAAGCGTGGGGCTGGTTGCAAAGGTAAATTGCCGCCAGCATCAAAACTACCCTGAGAGGCATCTCCAAACACCCGAGCACCTATTCCTTTTTGCTTCCAGTTGTAGGTTAGCTCTCCCTCAATCCCTTTGATGGTGGCTGAGGCTTGTTGGGCAACCACTACGCTAAAGCCATCGCCTTCAGCACCACCATTATCAATGCTTGTGCCAGTGTAATAACCATAGATGTAATTACTAAAGCGGTTGGCATAGATACTCGCTTTACCCCGCATTAAACCACTGGTTTTTTGGATATTGAACTCGAGGTTATGGGATGTTTCTTTATTGAGATTGGGATTACCAATATCAAAGGTGGCGGTAGATTCATGAGCGCCATAAGAGTAGAGCTCTTGCGCACTTGGAGCACGCTGTGAGACCGTATAAGCCACTCCAGCGCCATGACCTGGTAGGAAGTTCCATAGACCACCTGCAGAGTAGGACATTAAATTGAAATTGCGATTTTGCAGGGTAATTGCTGGGGTAGTTCCACCAGTTGGGGGAGTAGTGGGCTGCGCTTCTAATTCGGTATCCAGATTTGGCTTTTGAGCCACATTGTTATAGCGTAAGCCCAAATTACCTTGGAGTGAGTTCCATTGACCTTCTTCAATCCAAAAGAGTGCATTGGAATTAGTTTTGGTTGAAGGAACAATTGCATAACTTCCAGAGCCCACCTCAGTAGCATTAAGGGACGCTGCGGTCACTTGCGCACCAATGGTACCTTTCCAGCCTGCAAGAGGGTTGTGAGCAAGTTCAAAACGCGCTTCGTTAGCAATATTTTTCCATAGCGAGGCAGCTTCACCAGTATTGGTAAATTCTGTATGGTTGTAATTTGAATTTGCGGCGCTAAACTTGAACGATGAGAAGCCTGCAAAAGGATCGCGAGTTTGATGTTGTAAGTCATAACGATTTTGAGACTGATTAATCGAGCCACCTTCTGGGGTCGGAATGCCGTAGTTGTTATTCAGACGCTCGACAGATACACCGGTATACCCAGATTGACCAATATAAGACACACCAACACCTAAATTGTTTTGATTGCTAAAGGTATTGGGTAGTTTGCCAGTGTAGTTATTACCTTCATTACCACCAGGCGGTACAGTCCAGCCTCCAACTGGTTCGCCTTGTGATTGCGTAGAACTACCTGGAATGGTGTAATTATTGGCATTGTTAATAGCCGTATCCACATGCACTGCTACTGACCCAAAAGCACCATCTACTTCTAGGGCTCCAGCTCTACCGTTATTAACGGTTTCATAGCTGGTATTAAGGGCGCCAGTGGGTCTATCTGGGAGGTTGGTCAAGATGCGGTCATTGACTACGTTCACTAACCCACCGCTTGAACCAGAGCCATAGAGTAGGGCTGCTGCACCACGCAAGATTTCAACTTGGTGGGCATTTTGCATATTGTTACCAACAGCATGATCTTGTGAGATATTGGACACGTCACCAACCGACAAACCATTTTGCAAAATCTGTACGCGAGATCCTTCTAGTCCTCGAATGACTGGACGCGATGAGCCCGCACCATAACCAGTAGCAGAGACGCCTAATTCATTAGCTAAGGTAGCGCCCAAGGTGCTACCGAGTTTGTTGAGTAATTCATCGCCTTGTAAAATTTTGGTAGGAATAAGGATGCTTTGCGTAGCTTCTTGCGAGCCAGTAGCAGTAATTTCTAAAGAGGGTTGGGCTTGGGCTAAAGCAGTTGCGCTACAAAGGCTCGCTATTAAGACGCAAATCAATCTTTGCTTGCCAAGAGGGTCTCGTGGGTAACTCATATTTATCTTTCACTCCAAAACAGGCGCCCATCAAAGATGGGGCTCTATAACAATCCAATGGCCAAACGAAAAACGTCAGGCTACTAATGTGATTTATAGAATGAAAGCGGGAGGAGCTCTTGATTGATATAGCCCTACATGAATGCAGGCTGGGATGAGGTAATTTGATCCAGAAATTGCTTGGGCAAATATTTTCTGTGCCGAAGATAGGTTGCTATCTGAAGCAATAAAACCAGCAAGAGTTAAGGCATCGAATAAATGGCAACTAGCGGAACTATGACCTAGGGTAGGCTCTTGATGTTCGTAATCTTGACCAATGCGCTCATGATGAATTCCTGAATGGTTTATGCCATGGGCGAAGCCAATCCAGTGGGTGCCTAATAAGCTGGCAAGCAGAAAACTCAGGGCGATAAAGCCTCTAAATTGCTTACTAGATTTATTAAAGAATAGGCTAACCATGGGCTGAATGTTACAGTATTTTCCCCTCTAGGGCTTCTCAGTGTAGAATATCGATTCCGTCGGAGTGTAGCGCAGCCTGGTAGCGCACCTGCTTTGGGAGCAGGGGGTCCAAGGTTCGAATCCTTGTACTCCGACCACTTACTCTATCAAGTCTTACTAGTAATCCCAGCACCGATCTGCCCATAGCTCAGCTGGATAGAGCAACGCCCTTCTAAGGCGTAGGTCGCACGTTCGAATCGTGCTGGGCAGGCCAAA
>CAIZRK010000017.1 GCA_903935355.1 uncultured beta proteobacterium
CCTTAATACTTATTTTTTCAATGTTTTCGGCGCCGAGGCTCAATGCATAATCGTACACCGATTTACGCTCGGCGCCGATATGAATTAAACCCTTGAAATCCGAAAGTACAATATTTTTTATTTTCTCACTAATAACCGAAGCAGATTCACGCGAAGTAAACTGATCTGTGAATCCAGCTTTATAAGGAAAAGTATCCGGCCCAAAGGACAAACGAATAATCACATAATTATCAAGCATTTGCAACGAAGCCTCCCCACCTAGCTTGGACCAGGCGTATTTGTTTTGAGGAAGTACGGCGTCATTTTCAGCATACATGCCCTGTTCACCACTAAAAACATAATCCGTTGAAATATATAGGGGTTATCCCTATTTCACGACCATAGATCAGTAGTTAAGTAGGTGAAATCATGAACCAACAGTCCTAAAAAACTACCCGCATGGATTAGATGCGGGCAGTGGAGTGAAGCGCCAAAGAAAAAAGTCGCCCGTAGGCGACTTTTAGCAATGCAGTGAAAACGAATTAAGCAGCTTTACGGCCTTTTGCAGCTGGCTTAGCAACAACATATTCACCTTGAACGTTTGCTAAAGCAGCATCAACGCTCTTTTCAAAGTTAGCAAATGCATCAGCTGCAGTAGCGCGAGCTTGATCAAACTGTTTTAGTGAAGTTTCAAAAGCGGTATTAAATGCAGATACAAATGCCTCAGAACCAGCTGGTGCAGTTTTTGTAGCTTCTTTAACAAACTTAACCAAATCAGTACGAGCATCATCAATAGAAGCTTCAACTACTTGAGCAACTTCTTTGCTGCCATTACGAATTACTTTATTTACTTTTGCTTGATAAGCTGCAGCGTACTTAGCGGCTTCTTGAGCAACTTCTGGCTGAGCTAATTTTGACAATTGTTGTGGATCCTTGATAGCCAAGAATTGTGAGCTAGCTTCTTGAGCTGCAACTAAAGCATCTTTAGCGGCTGCTTGATTGATTTCAGCTAATTCTTGAGCGCTTTCAACAGCTACTTGAGCTAAGTGCTTTGCATTTTCAACAGCTTTGGCTTGAGCTTGAGCGATTTGATCGTTTAATAGTGTTTGTGACATGATAGTTTCCTAATTTAGTTAAATGGGTGTAATTTGTTGCGATGCACCATTTTAAAAGTGTTTTAGAAAACTAGCAAGCATTATTTGCGGCAATGCAACAAATATATTAAAAAGGCGATATTTGCCCAAAATATGAGCAAACCCCCCTTAGGGATCAGTTAATTAGCCAATGCCCTTAAATTTAGGCTCCATCAGATAAGAGATTTGGCTAGTTCTAGAGCAACCCTCCCCCAACATCTAGCTGTACCTACTCTTACAAGATACAGATAGCGCTACGCATAAAAATTTTGGGCTGTATTGATGCCTCAATTCTGAAGTGCTCTAGATACTAATTGCTACTGACCGATTCAAAAATAGTTTTGAGAGACGGCTTTTGATCGTCCAACAGGGATTTAGCTAGCTTATTTTTCTAGTACTGTATGGATGAACAGTAGTTATAAATATTAAAACTTTTTTAACTATAGGGTCAAGTGATGAGCTAGCAAATTACTAATCTACTTCTACCCATAAAAGTGAATGAGAAATAGATAGCAAAAATATGCATATTTAATTGCTCTACTTTTCATCTATTTCTTTTATAGATTTTTTACTAAACAATGTTTATACATACATGAATGAGAAAAGTGGAATACGTAGAAAACTTAAAAAAAATAATTGCCATTAAAAAGTATTTAGATCAATCGCTCTATAACGGTCATTCTCTTGTTACTTATGATTTGCTATTGAGAATTTTAGAATCCAGTTTGAATAACAAAAGAGCAACTATTAAAGAGGTCTGCACTCAATCAACCCAAAGCATGCTTAATTCTCGCAAACACTTGAACTACTTGATTTCAAGCGGATGGGTGGAGCTGGTTCAAGATACTTATGACAAAAGACAGCGCTTACTAAAACCCACTGACAAGCTAAAAAAAATGATTAATGAATTGGGTAAACACTTTTTCGAATAAGCAAACAAACTATACATATTAAATAGGTATAGTTTTTATATCTGAATTTTATTGCCAATGCCTTCACCGCGATTGATACTAAATTTTTAGATAAAGGAAAATAATGAAAAATAATAAAAGCATATTAATTGTTATCGGAGCTCTTGCATCCACAATCACTTCAGTTAATGCTCAATCAAAATTTGAAGGGGCATACGGTCAAGTAGGTATCGGCTACGAAAGTGTTTCACCTTCTACATCGACTACGTTAACTTATGGTGGCAGCAATATTCCAACATCAATTGGGCTAAATAATTCAAATAGTTTTGCTGGCACGGCAACTTTAGGCTATACATTTGCTGTAACTAAAGACTTTATGTTGGGTTTTGGTGGCGAATATTCACCAATCGAAAGTCAAAAACAAAATATTTCAATCAATCTATTGGGTCAGTCTGTTCCAGCGGGCTCTTATCAGAAAAAGAATTCCTATAACTTCTTCCTTTCTCCAGGATTAATGGTAGGTACAGATGCTCTTGCGTATGCCAAAGTTGGCTACACTGGCGCATCATTTGATACTGGTGGGGATACCACTAATTACACTGGATATTCATTAGGCCTTGGCTATAAGCAAATTATCACTGGTGGCTTATACGGCTTTGGAGAGGTTAACTATGCAAGTTATGGAAACCAAACTTCTTCACAATCTACTGTTGTAAGTGGAAATATTCTCAGAATGTCTGTTACTTCTAGCGCTAACGTAACCAATATTTTATTGGGCCTAGGTTATAAGTTCTAAATCTAAATCATAGAAGGCTAAAACCCTTCTATGAATTTAAATGTTAGCAATAGCTCTACCGAAGCGCTTGAATTTTTTAACCCTACCCCAACATGGCAAATACTGCTGATATGGGGTATGGGATTAAAGGCTTAGCCGCTAGGTCTGCAATATCAGTATTTATTAAGGAAAAGAAATGTTTACTTTACGCATAGCGGTAACATTGGTTACCGCTTTCTTAATCGCCTCTTGCGGTGGTGGTGGTGGGGGTGATTCAACAGCATCTCCTGTGCCTGCAACACCCGTAACAGTGCCACTCTTAACTGCTATTGCCAACTCAACCAATAACTCTTCATCTAAGACCTTTACAGTAAGTGGGTATTACTCATCAACTGGCAATACACTTACTGGGTCAGGTACCCGTAATGTCAGTGCCGCAATATCAGCAGTGCTTAGTGGTGTTTCTTATTTGAAACAAACCACAGTCACAACTGGGACAGCAACGGCACTTAATGCGACTGTACTAAATTTAAATACTAGCGGTATTACTTATGCCAATCCATCCACTTATGCAACAGTAATTGTTGATAATACAAACCCCTATTCCGTAATTAATCCTTATACCTATCCAGCAACTGTAACAACGGGAGATGCTGGGCAGTTTGCTACTGGTGTTACATATTCGAATAGCTCTAAAACAACTGTCACTGGTTCAATAACACAAAGTTATCAAGTTTTAGCAAATACAACAACAAGCGTTTTGATAAAAGTCATCACAAATGTTTACAACATAAGCAATGCACTGACTTTGCAATCAATTTCTACATTTAGCATAACAACAAGCGGGGCGATATCCCTAATATCATTCGAGCAGTATTCCTATAGCGTTGGCGGAAGTACCCCGTATTACATAGTTGAGACTTTTCAGTAATTCCATCTTGCAACCCTAGATCTAGCAAGTGCTTGAGAATCAGATACAGTCGCTCACTAGGGCGGATACTCGCCCCGGTGATTTAAAAAACCATCTCTGTTAAGAAACTGCGAGTATCTAAGCATGTGCTGGACCCAGTTTAGGTACAAATTCACATCCTTCACAATCATCAAAGGGTGCTTTATCTCTTTAGGCAACACGCTCAAAATGGGGTACATCCACAAAGCCCCTAAAATTACCGCCCCACTTGTTCTTGGGGCTTAAGCTTTCCCAGTAATGCCCTACGCTTTTGATGAGCTCTCGATCCCAAACAAGAGTGCCATTCCAGAAAAAGTTCAGATCAACCGCGCAGCGTTTAAGGTGATGACTGTTCATCGTCTTTGATCTACCGCTCTTAAAGTAAATCTCTTGTTGTTCTGGTGAACGCCAGAGCTCACCACCAGTGATCACCCAGCCTTGTGCTGTTGCAAACTGAATCAGGAGACTTACATCCAATAAAAAGGCTGCTTGTTCTGCTACTAAACCCCTCACTGCGGTACTCACAACGCTTCCTCCTGCTGACGTGGGCTATGCATGCGCATCTCAAAGATCTTCTCGACTGATCTACCGCCGAAGTAAGCCAGCATGACTAGCTGGCCCCATTCTCCTAAGAGCTTTACATAAGCCTCATTAATATCGATCCCCATGGCTGATAGAAGCGCAAAGAGAAGATAGGCCGTGAGAAGGTAGACAAGTGTTCCAGGGCGAATATTCTTTGAAAGCTTAGAGTCACTACCCATATCCGCTTGCCATCGATTGGTGGTGTTCTCATGGGATGCTTTATGCATCTGAGCTAAAAGCTTGGATTCTTCAATCTCCAGCTCTTTCTGCTTGAGCGTGTATTGCAGCAGTAACTGCTCTTGCTCAATCTCCAGCTGTTTGAGCTTAATGAGATCTTCCTGACTAGGGTTGTCCGGAATACGTACCCCAGTCTTTTTTTCAATAAACTCTTTACCTTTTGCCTGAACAGCGCCTGCTAATAGGCTTAGGCCATTTACAGCTAATGTTTGTACTAGTGAAGTAAAAATAGGGATCATGAATTGTGTTAGTTATGGTTAGTTATGGTTAGTTTTGTATTAATGGATGTCATGGTGTTGTTGCTGTTATTGGTGTGTCGTGAGATGGAATACATTCAGAATGGGGCGCAACCCTACTGCGCCCCACCACTAGCTCATCAAACAACATCCCTACATCAAGGCTGCTAGTAGCTAGCCTTTCTTGCGCTAGCGTTGATTGATTTTTTGAACTTGGGTGTTCTCAAGCTCAATCGGCTTGGCTTTTTTGTCAGGCTTCACTACCTTTACTGCTTCCTCACTTTCTACTAACAAGCCTCGTACGATCTCCATCAAGCGATCTCCATCATCTTCTCCAAAGACTTTGGCTACTACTTCATGACCATACCTTGCACAAAGGCGGTCGTACTCTTGCTTAGGGCTAATCGTCGTCTTAGAGGCGTGCTCGATCACCGTGACATTCTCACGGCCAAAGAGGTTACGAAGGATATTGGTCTCATAAGGCGGTACGTGCACATGGATGGTTGTGAAGGCATCCCTGCGTACTACTGCTTCGACCTCTTTAATTTGGAAGTCACTATGAATGAGCGCATTGTTATCATTGTTATCATTGTTATTCATAGTGTGGTTCATGCTGTTGTTCATTTCTTCCTCCTTATTGAATCGCCAATACCGCATGGGCATTAGCTCGTGAGATGGATAAGGCGCAGCGTAGGTTCACCATGGCGTACATCGCTAGCGTGTCGTGCGGACGGATTGGGGCAACGATGTCTAAGTCGTCATCGCGTAGCTTCATAAAGCGGGTGTTTAAGAAATAGCAGCGCTTGCTCCACTCCACCGTACGATTAGCCATGGCATCGAGTTCATCAAACTGCGGATCCCAGATGATCTCTACACCTTTGAAGGCTAAGCCAGTGTTAACTCCTGCACCTACACCAGCATCGATGTACTTGGTCTCACCAGATCCAGCAATATGGGTCACTGTGACTTGCTTGCGATAGGTATCAATGAACTTACCACCCGCGATGATGAAATCAGGACTACCGCCATGCTTAATGCATTGGCGCCAGGCTGTTTCCATTTCTCCTACTAAGCTGCCTGCTGCGGTTGAGGCAATGTCTTTGACAGCATAGTTACGCCAATAGACTGCTTTGGCTCGGTCAATACCACCAACTGTGCCGCTATCGGGCGCAAGGCTGACTAAACTATCTAAACCCACTAAGGCATCGGCGCCATGTGAGCCGTCGCGGTGCAGTTCTAAATCGAGCTTATTTAAAAAGCCTTCCCGTAATACTTCAAGCTGCTCATCCAACAGATTAATCAGCTGCACCCGCTCATTGTGCTCTAACTGAAAACCCCGAGTACCGCCCTCACGTACCTTGATGCCGTTACTAAAGAGGCGGTCATAATCAATATAGAGACCATCGACGGCCCTGCGCCACGGAAAGGACGCTTGCTCGGTGGTATTGCGCTTATTGAACTTGACTGTCTCTTCACCAAAAGCCCAGCTAAAGTTACTGCCATGCTCTTTACGAATGTTCTCAACGACGTTTTGTTTGGCGCCTAGTAAGCTCTTACGCCCTTCCATTAGTTTTTTTAGAAATGGTCTCTCGACTGCGATTTGGTCGACCGGCAGATTACGCAGGTACTCATCCAAGGAAACCTTAGCTAACTCTTGCAAGTCTGTATTTGAAATTGGCATGCGCCACCCCTATCAATAAATGAAGCTGTATTAATCAAAGAATTGGCCTTTTAATCGGTGATGGCGCGTGAACCCATCCATTGCTACGCTACTCGTCGCGAACCAAGTCATTACGCGGTGATCAAAAGGCAGTAATGATTATTGAGCCTTATTACCCTCGCGCTGAACTTATCTGGGGTTTTTCTTTTCCTCGCCTTGGGTCTTTATGCCCAATGCGCTACTACCGCGCCTTGGGCATACAAGAGCGTGTCTTTGCACCTAGCCGTCAAGGGTGCGCATGCTGCCTGCATGCCACCCCTTAAGGGGCGCCCTTGACGGAACGTCATTGGGGTCTATTTACTTTCTTTACCAGTAAAAATGGAGATTATTAAGCCTAAGTTATTGATCTAGAACCAATAAATAGGGCTTTAATAGCTTGACTCTTTATTAAAGAATGCTTTAATATATTACTTTAAATTAAAGAATTCTTTAATATGAAGCGAATTAGCGGTAACTACCAGATCACCACAACCTTGGGCGAATCCGTCAAGGCGTTTATTCCTGCGCCCTTGCCGCCTAGTAAGCCCGTCTTATCGCCTGACTGCTATGTGAAGCAAAACCAAGCAGCCAAGCTGGCTTTAGCACGCCTATCTGGAGTGAGCAGCTTAGTGCCATCGATCGATTGGCTTTTGTATGGCGCCATTCGTAAAGAGGCACTGCTGACCTCCCAGATTGAAGGCACGCAAGCCACCCTCACTGACTTATTTGATGATGAGGCTGGATTGGATATTAAGAATGCCGCAGACATCGAAGAAGTCACCAACTACATGCAAGCATTTCGGTTTGTCCGGGAAAACCTACGCGATCAATCTGGGTTACCGATTAGCGTGCGCCTCTTGTGTGGCGCGCATCAATTGTTACTCAATGGCGTTCGGTGTGCTGGTAAACAACCGGGTGAACTGCGCAAGTCGCAGAACTGGATTGGAGGTACACGCCCAGGCAATGCCGTATTTGTGCTGCCGCCCGCCGAGGAAGTCCCTGCTCTTCTAGCAAGCCTTGAGCACTTTATTCATAAAGAGGATGATGGCTTACCGCGTTTAGTCACGATTGCACTGGCGCACGCTCAGTTTGAAACCATTCACCCATTTTTAGATGGCAATGGTCGTATTGGTCGTCTGCTGATTGCAGCGCTGATGGAACACTTTGGTTTGCTGCCAGAGCCACTCATGTATTTAAGTGCCTACCTCAAACAGCACCAAGCCGAGTACTACCGTTTACTAAGTGCTATTCGAAATGAAGGTGACTGGGAGTCGTGGGTCAGCTTCTTTTTAGAAGGCGTTGCCGAAGCAGCCACTGCCGCTGAAAAGGGCATTACCGAAGTCGCCGCCAGGGTGGCGGCCGATCGGCGTTTATTGCTGGCTTCGCAACAAGCGAGTCCTGCGAGTTTGCGCCTCTTTGAATTGCTGCCCATGATGCCGCGCTTCACGATTGATCGCATCAAGCTCGAACTTAACACCAGCTTTCCTACTGCCAATGCCGCAGCAAAGACCTTAGAAGAATTGGGCATTGTGACCGAAGTAACGGGCCAAGTGCGCAATCGCAGCTTTAGTTACCAAGCCTACATTGAGTTGATCTCAAAGTAACAGTGATGCCTAGCCCCATCAATACAGCAATGCATTGGTAAGGGCTAGGCATCCGGTCAAACGCTTAAATACCCATATTCGATAAATGCTCGGTAATGCGCTCAATCGGTTTACTCGAATTCACCACGGGCATACCTAAAGTCGATGTGCGTGATCGTATCGGCTGAGTACTAGCGCTATTAGTGCGCTTGGCTTTGGGTGGGGTCGCCTTTTCAATTGCATCGTAGATATATTCCAAAACACCTTGCCATTCATCCGGTCGATTGTTTTGTACAAAAGCGTGCATATAAAACGGATTAGTCATGTAGCGGTCAAAGCAATTTACTTTTTCTAAATGATCTACTTCACTCTCACGGCTGTTTAAAAACCGCAGCATCTCTAATTTAGCCTCCGTTACCAAGGCCGCCTGCTGTTTTTCTGTAGCGGCTTTTTTACTCTCAGGCGTAGGTTCTTCTTCGGCTTGCTCTGCCGTGCCTTGCAAGTGCGCTACCAGCGCCTGCAGTTGGGCTAATTGGGTCTCTAAAGCGCGCTTTTCCTGTAAGAGGCGCTGCACTCGCCCCTTACCGCGCTTTGACCGAATCTCACCATGCTCCTCTTCCGTTTCGACCGGACCTAAAACCCGCGCAATGCACTCTTCACCGCTTTCATGAAGAGGTTCGCTCTCAAGCAAGATGGCATTGACCGTTTGGCTTGGTGAGGGCAGCATTGCATTCAGATTACGTACTGCGCTTGAGTCGATCTTTGAGTCGCTGCCTGAGAGGATGTCTGACTCCATATTTAACAATGCGGATAGCGCTTCAGGTATGTGTCCAGGTAGATTCGCTACGCCCCGATCAAAGACGCTTACTTGCACAGCGCTAGGCTTATCGCCTAAATCGTCTAAGAGGGCATGCATGCTGCTTTTACGGGGCGCTCCTTGAGTAAGCTCTTCCTTTAACGCTTGCTTTGCTTCTTGCTCTTCTTTAGCGCGCGCGAGTTCAAGCTTGCGTGCCTCTTTAGCTGCTTGGCGCTTTTCCTCATCTGCTTTTGCGCGTGCCGCGTTGGCTGCAGCCTGTTCGGCAATCTGCTTAGCCGCTGCCTCATTTTTAAGCGCATTCTCCTGTGCTGCCAATCGTTTAGCCTCTTGTTTGGCGGCTAGTGCGCGGCGACCTTCTTCGCGAACGCGCTGTAACTCGGTCTGGGCTTCCTTTGCTTCGCGCGCCTCTTGGGCGATCACTTCCCTCTCTTTCTGCTCTTGCTTGCGCTGTTTAGCCTCCTCGCGCTCGGCTTCACGCATCAGCGCGCCACCATCGGTTAATACTTCGGAATTAAAGTTCTTTACTTCGTGCACCATGGTTTACCTCCTTATGTAACTGGTTCTGGCCATAGCCCAAACTATCGCGAATGCTTTGTGCGCTAGGTTGGAAATTACCGTTATTTTTATTGCTAGCAACATCGGTCTGTTTTTCAATGCTCGGTATAAATAGATTGGAATCGATACGGTCGTCATACCGCAAGAGGGTCTCCTGTAGGAGATTACGGATATGGCTGTAGTCCATGCCCTGCGCTTGTAAGTTTTGCATCTGAATGCATAGGCTATTCACTACTGGCAATACGTTTAACCACCCTTCACTGGACTCAATTCCGTCAGGCGCACCGGTGGTTCCTGCCCGAATGCGTAAATCAACTAAATCAAAAATGCGATCTTTGCTAAGGGATGGCCAGTCAAAGAATTTATCCTTACTCCTATGGCGTGCTGAACCCATATACCGGGCTACTTGCTTAGGGGTGAGCTCTTGCAACAGAATTTGCGCGCTGTACTGTGCGATTTCTTGTAACCAATCTTCAATCTGGTCTTTAAACTCAAATACCCTGCCCGATAAGGCCCGCTGCAGTATGGTGGCTTCGGTTGCGGTCTTAGGCCGCACTACTGTTGAACGCGCCGCATCTTGTAAGCC
>CAIZRK010000018.1 GCA_903935355.1 uncultured beta proteobacterium
GAGTGCCATTTCAGTTATGAAGTATTGGAAGATGTGGATTCAGACAGCATTTTGGGCGACCCTTTAGAGCACTTTGCAAAACACCAGCTAAAGTTACTATCGATTGCTGAGCAAAAGATTTTAGGTGGGCATGCCCATACTGGAAAGATTCAAGTCTTTAGCAATGACCTACCTACTGATTAATGGGATGACTGGAGAAAACACATGAATACACCAACAGATCCATCGAAACTAGGAGATCTACCCGTTAAGGATCATTTCATTGAGGCTATTGGCCATGTGGATGAAGCAGTGCAAACTAGCAGTATTGCTGTTGGCGCTGCTAAAGGGATTTTATATAGCTTAATTGAAACTTTAGGGACGATGATTGGTGATCCTGATCTTCCAAGCCATATGCGTTCTGGCTATGAAGGTGCTTTAGAGTTGGCCCATGAGTTAAAAGCCAAGATTGATGATATAGGCTAAGCTAACCGTCTTGCCATCGTCTTATAAATTGCGCTGACGGTGCCCCACGGTTGGTCGTCCTGCATCAGCCTGCTGACGAATAGATAAATTCAGGGGCAATGAGCCCGGTGCAATACCGAACTCAATTGCTTCTGGTAACCTAATCAAACTGTCCAACCTTTGTGGGTCAGTTCAGAAATGGTGGGGGTTTTGTCTTTTAAGAATCAATAGCGAGAATATGGCTAATGCTCTCACTAGGGCTGCAATAATTTTCTCTAAAGCACTTTCCGTCTTAGCGATGCTAGTGCCGTATGGCAATTCCGTTATAAAGTGGAGCGGGCTGGTGTTTGGAAAATAAGTTCTGTAGCACTCTTAAGCCCTGTTTTTAATGGGTATATTTTGTTACTAGACAAAAAATAATTGTCTAGTAACATACTCAAAATGGAACTTGATAATGATGCGCAAAGAGCTTGCTAGATTCCATTCCGCTTATTTCATCTTCAATCTATGCGCGTCCTTAGTGTTGCCTGTATTGCTGATTTCTTGCGGTGGTAATGGAGACTCAAATTCATCGACTTCATCTGGTGCTACGGGTACATTCACTGCAACTGGAATGATGACGTCTCCTCGCTCCATGCCAACCGCCAATTTATTGCTTGATGGACAAGTACTGGTAGCAGGCGGTATTGGGTCTAGCTCAATCGCGGTTGCTTCAGCTGATCTCTACGATCCTATATCAAGGACATTTAGCGCGACTGGATCCATGTCATTCCCTCGCGATGCTGCAGCTTCCGTGCGACTTTTAGATGGACGCGTTTTTGTGGCTGGGGGCGAAGATAACACTGCGACTGCTATTGCGGCTGTGGAGCTCTACAATCCTGCAACAGGTGCGTGGACACTTACAGGTAACATGAGTACTCCTCGCGTTAACCCCTCGGCAACCTTGCTTGATAATGGTAAGGTGCTAGTTGTCGGCGGGTATAGCATCGATAGCTATTCTTTTCCACTTGCCAGCGCTGAAATCTATGATCCAGATACTGGAACCTTTTCACCCACTGGATCCCTATTTACTGGACGTCGCAACCATACGGCAACTCTGCTCAATAATGGCAAAGTATTAATAGCAGGCGGTTATGATGGGACCAATTTGGATGCACCAGAAGTTTATGATCCTACTGCTGGCATTTTTAGTGTAACGGGCTCAATGGGAACACCTCGACGCTTTCCAACGGCCAATCTTTTATTAAATGGAACGGTCCTGCTCGCAGGTGGGTATGGGACAAACGATGCAGTCCTTGCATCTACTAGCTTATACAACTCAGGAGCAGGTACTTTTTCTTATACGGGCTCCATGAATACTCCGACTGGTCGACAAACAGCGACACTTTTGATTGACGGCAAGGTTCTGATTGCCGGTGGATACAATGGGGTGAATGCACTTTCTTCTGCAGAGCTTTATGACCCAATTGCTGGCATATTTTCTGTCACCGGGTCAATGACAGTTCCTCGTTGGCGTCATTCCGAAGCGCGCTTATTAAATGGCGATGTTTTGATAGTGGGCGGCAAAGATGACGTAGCTGCACTTGCATCGGCGGAGACGTATACAAGGAAATAGGGTCTGCATCGACGGGTTGAAATCAAGGTCGTTAGCTGCCGTTTAAATCATGAAAAAATCTGATGAATTTAGGGCAAATTTAGGAGAAATTACTCGGATAGTTTTTAGAGTTATTAAAATATTTTGTGTGAATTAAATTTTCTGAAATGAATTTTCAGTTGCATGGTTATTGCTCTTGAATGCCATGGTGACTAGGTTTTATTTGGCTCCCAGCCAAAACAAACTAAAATAATCAGTAATAAATTGTTGATTAAAAGCATCTGTGGAAAAAAAGAAAAGCAAAAGATTAGCCGTGGCACCCATGATGGAGTGGGGCTACAGCGCCTTGTAATCCCTATAAAATAGACTTCTTTATCATTTTTATTTAATTTTGGGGCAAAAAAGGGAGCAACAATCTGATTGTTCCCAATCTTATAATAATTACCTATCGGTAATTAATTCTTACAAATCCCTCAAAATCATTTAAGATATTACCTATCGGTAACTTTTGGAGCGGGCGATGGCGAATACTAAAAAAGGAGCGGATACCTCCATCAAGATTGGGTCTGCGAAAGACTTGGGGTTATTCATTCAGCAATTTCGCTCATCCCAGAAAATCACTCAGGCTGATATTTCAGGCATGGCCAATACAGGCAATCGTTTTATTGTTGAGCTTGAAAATGGCAAAGAAACAGTCCAGCTTAAAAAGGTGCTCGATGTCTTAGATACCCTTGGTTTAGAGATGATCGTCCAAAGGAAGGGTGGTAATTGATGGTTGATATCAAAAAGCTTGATGTATATCGAGGTGATGATTTGGTGGGTCAGTTACTTGATGAGCCAGAGCTTAAATTTATATATGCCCAATCTTGGTTGGATACTCAGGGCAAGCCCATTTCACCGGCGCTGAATTTTTCTGAGAAGGAATTTAGCGGCCTCCCTGTAGAGTCTTATTTTGAGAATCTTCTTCCGGAAGCGGGTATTCGCGATTTATTAAAGCTGAAATATCAGGTGACAAGTACCTTTGGATTGCTTAGGGTTATCGGTGGTGATACTGCGAGTGACTTAACAATACTGCCTGAAGGTGAGAGGCCGAATAAGCCAGAGTATCAAGCCATCAATTGGGATGAAGTGGCTTTAAGTTTTAAATCGTCATCGGGTCCAGTTCAAGTGGCCCAACAAGAAAAGGGCATGCGCATCTCATTGGCAGGTGCTCAAAAGAAGTTGGGGGTTGTTTTGGATGCCCAAGGCAATATCGCGTTGCCGTTGGGTAGTGCGCCATCAACCTATATTGTTAAACCTGATATTTCCGGAATAGAAGGTGTCTGGGCCTCTGCCGTAAATGAAACTTTTGTAATGAGATTGGCTGGCCGACTTGGTTTGGATGTTGCGCCGGTTATATATCAGCCTACTGCGAAGTCTTGCATTATCAAGCGATACGATCGCATCACAGACAAAGCGAATGGCATACAGAAAATTCATCAGATGGACCTTTGCCAGCTTGATCAAAAACCCTCGACGGTAAAGTATGAGACTGATGGGGGTCCTAGCTTGTTAAGGTGCTATGAGTTATTAAAAGAGAGTGGAGTGCCTGCATCGGATATCAAACGTTTTTTACAGTGGATCTTTTTTAATTTATTCGTTGGAAATAACGACAGCCATGCAAAGAACTTATCGGTTTATTTTCCGCCTGCATTAGGTGCGCGGCTAACCCCCTTTTATGATCTTCTAGGTACCTCCATCTACCCGGGTCTATCGAATCAGTTTGCTTTCAAAATTGGAGGGGAGAATAAACCTGCTCATATTGGAAGAGCTGAGCTTTGTTTAATGGCGAAAGAGCTGGGCTTTAAAGAGCGGTATGTTTTAAAAATTGGCCAAGAGTTATCCGAAGATTTGCAGTCGCAGATTGGAGCAATTTCAGCAGAAATGAATTTGGCCACACCGGTGGGTACTGAGAAAACGATGGTAGAGAGATTGAGTCAGCATATTTCTAGCAATACCAGTCAATTACAAAAACGGTTTTTCTCGCATTCTTAGAGTAAGTAATGAGAGATAGGTTCCTTTATGGAACCTATTTTGCTATAATGGACCCAAGTTCAAAAATGGGGGGGAACATGTCGATCAACGTCAAATTATCAGATTCCTTGGTGGAGCAGGCTAAGGTCTATGGCCATATTGAGCATCGCTCAGTGCCAAAGCAGATTGAGTACTGGTCACAGATCGGCAAGATTGCCCAAGAGAACCCAGACTTACCGTTTTCCATGATTCGTGAGATCTTGATTGCAGATCAAGAGCCTGTCATCGGCGAATACGTATTTAGCTGATGCGTTTACTTGTTACGGCTTCGTTTGTTAAGGCCACAAAAAAACTCCATCCCTCACAAAAGACAGAATTAGATGCTGCGCTAAAGGTGATTAGCTCAAGCCCATCTATTGGGGAGGTTAAGGCTGGAGATTTTCTGGGAGTGCAGGTTTACAAATTCAAGCTGTCGCAGCAACTATGCTTGCTGGCCTATCGAATTTTGGATGAAAAGAGCATCAAGCTATTAACCTTTGGGCCTCATGAGAATTTCTATCGTGACTTAAAGCGCCAGGGTGAGTGAAGGTATGGAGAATATAAAAAAGAAAAGATTAGCCGTGGCACCCATGATGGAGTGGACAGACCGACACTGTCGTTCTTTTCATCGCACCCTTACTAAAGAAGCGGTGCTCTATACCGAAATGGTCACCACGGGCGCGCTCATTCATGGGGATGTGCCACGCCATTTAGATTACTCCCAAGATCAGCATCCAGTCGTTCTTCAATTGGGCGGCTCTGAGCCTTCTGATTTAGCTAAATCAGCAGAGTTAGCGCAGCAGTGGGGCTATGACGAGATTGATCTCAATTGTGGCTGCCCTTCAGAGCGAGTGCAGCGTGGTGCCTTCGGTGCTTGCCTGATGGCTGAACCTCAACTAGTTGCAGATTGTGTGAAAGCAATGAAGAGTGCGGTGGATCTTCCGATCTCGGTAAAGCATCGTCTTGGCTTGGATTTAATGGATGCAGCCAATTCGGAAGCAGACTATCAGTTTGCGCTGAACTTTATGCTTGCGGTGGCTGATGCAGGCGCTAGTCAGGTCACTATTCATGCACGTAATGCTGTACTCAAAGGTTTATCCCCAAAAGAGAATCGCAGTAAACCACCATTACGTTATGAGGTTGCTGCGAAACTTCGTCTTGATGCGCAAAAGCAATTCCCCAAGCTCAAGGTACTACTTAATGGTGGACTGGAAAGCAATGATCAAATTGCCGGTCATTGGGATGATTTTGATGGCTTTATGGTGGGTAGGGCTGCTTATCATTTTCCGGCGATGTTGCTCGGTTGGGATGACTTAATACAAACTGATGGAGAGGCCGCGGGCTATCTCTTTAGCGAGACCGAATGGCATCGCATTCAGATAGCATTGGTGAAGCAGGTGCAGGCTTGGTTTGATGAGTGTCAAGCCAAAGGTAAACCTTTTTATATTGGGGCATTTACAAGGCATATCTTAGGATTGGCCCACGGTAGGGCAGGTTCACGTTATTGGCGTCAACGACTGTCGGATCACCATGCCCTGGCTAAAGTTCAAAGCAAAGCGGCCATTTTGGATTTCTTTATCGATGCGAGCTTAACCTTAGGGGACTGGGCCGCCTTTGATTTTGATGGCGCCTAAATCAAGCATCCAAGCCATTTTTGACAGGGTTTTGCCTCAAAAGCTATAATCTGAGATCTTCAGTGGCGGACGTAGCTCAGTTGGTAGAGTCCCAGATTGTGATTCTGGTTGTCGCGGGTTCGAGCCCCGTCGTTCGCCCCA
>CAIZRK010000019.1 GCA_903935355.1 uncultured beta proteobacterium
AGTTTTGGTAAAGGTTGGTGACACGGTAGAAAAAGAACAATCCATTGTGGTGCTCGAATCTGATAAAGCCACTATGGATGTCCCTTCGTCACACTCAGGTGTCGTTAAAGAAGTCAAAGTGAAGGTGGGGGATTCTCTTTCAGAAGGTTCGGTTGTGGTGATCTTGGAGGGTGGCTTTACTACACCTGCTATTTCATCGACATTAGCTGTTCCAACTCCTGCACAATCTGTTTCAACCATTGAAGCTCCTATTCCAAGAGCCCCAGTGCCTCCTCCGGTAAGCGCTCCGGTAGCGCCAGCTGATGAAACTATTAGTCACGCTAGTCCGTCAGTCCGTAAATTTGCTCGAGAGCTAGGTGTCACTGTTGCTCAAGTCAAAGGTTCAGGCCCTAAAGGGCGTATTACTCAAGAAGACGTGCAGGCATTTATTAAAGCGACAATGAGTGGCGGTGCCGGTAATCCTGCAGTAGCTCCATCTGGAGGTAGTTTAGGTGGTCTAAATTTAATTCCTTGGCCAATAGTGGATTTCACAAAGTTTGGTGAAGTCGAGCGTCAACCCCTTAACCGTATTAAGAAACTCACAGCAGCTAATTTAGGTCGTAACTGGGTCATGATCCCTGCGGTGACGTACCACGAAGATGCAGACATTACTGATTTAGAAGCATTTCGTGTGCTTACAAATAAAGAAAATGAAAAGCAAGGCGTCAAAATTACCATGCTTGCTTTCTTGATGAAGGCAGCAGTTGCAGCCCTTAAAAAATATCCTGAGTTTAATAGTTCTTTAGATGGTGATGACTTAGTTCTCAAAAAGTATTTTAATATCGCTTTTGCTGCGGATACACCTAATGGTTTAGTTGTGCCAGTCATTCGCAATGCTGATAAAAAAGGCATTTATGAGCTAGCACGGGAAACATCTGAACTTGCAGCACTGGCACGTGATGGCAAATTAAAGCCAGATCAAATGCAGGGTGCGAGTTTTACTATTTCATCTTTAGGCGGAATTGGTGGAACTTATTTCTCACCAATTGTGAATGCTCCTGAAGTGGCTATTTTAGGTGTGAGTAAGGCCGCTATGAAGCCAGTGTGGGATGGTAAACAATTTGCTCCACGCCTCATTTGCCCTTTGTCCTTATCTGCAGATCATCGAGTCATTGACGGCGCTCTAGCGACTCGTTTTAATGTCTATATCGCTCAACTTCTGTACGACTTCCGTCGTGCAGTACTGTAAGGATCCTTTATGGCCAAGCAAATGATCCTCGTACCAGATATTGGTGACTATTCTAATGTTCCGGTGATTGAAGTTTTAATCAAAGTCGGTGATGTCATTGAAAAAGAGCAAGCATTATTAATTTTGGAGTCTGATAAAGCAACTATGGAAATTCCGGCTGATGCGCCAGGCACTGTCATTAGTCTTGCTGTTAAACCGGGTGATAAAGTAAGCAAGGGTAGCGTTATTGCACAGATCGAAACAGCTACAGCTACAGTTGCAAAAGCTGCTCCTGCCGTCCAATCTCCAGCATCCACCCCACCATCCGTGACTGCATTACCTATCTCTGTACCTGTCGCAGGTCAATATAACGGTAAGGTCGATCACGACTGTGAGGTACTCGTGTTGGGGGCTGGCCCTGGTGGATATAGTGCAGCGTTTCGTAGCGCTGATTTGGGTATGAATACGATTTTGGTAGAGCGCTACTCTACTTTAGGCGGTGTTTGTCTGAATGTAGGATGTATTCCATCTAAAGCTTTGCTACATACCACCTCAGTAATGGATGAAGTAAAAACGATGTCTAAACATGGAATTACTTATGGCGCACCCAAAATTGAAATTGATCAATTGCGTGCTTATAAGGATTTAGTGATCACCAAATTAACGGGTGGTCTAGCCGGCATGGCTAAAGCACGAAAGGTAACTACAGTGCGCGGTATGGGGCGTTTCTTAGATGCGAACCATGTTGAAGTGGAATTGACTAGCGGCTCCGGTCAAGACCTCACTGGTAAAAAAGAAGTCATTCGTTTTCAGAAGGCTATTATTGCTGCAGGTAGTCAACCGGTAAAACTACCTTTCTTGCCGGAAGACCCTCGGATTGTAGACAGCACAGGTGCTCTCTTATTAAAGAGCATTCCTAAGCGCATGCTAGTCATTGGCGGCGGCATTATTGGTTTGGAGATGGCCACGGTCTACAGTACCTTAGGGTCACGCATTGACATCGCTGAGATGATGGATGGTTTGATGGCCGGCGCTGATCGTGATTTAGAAAAGGTCTGGGAAAAGTTTAATGCTAGTCGCTTTGAAAAGATCATGCTTAAAACCCGTGCGTCTAAAGCACAAGTGAAGGCTGACGGTATTGCCGTGAGTTTTGAGGGTGAAAATGCTCCTGCAGAGCCACAAACTTATGACTTGGTATTAGTTGCGGTTGGGCGCACGCCTAATGGTAAAAAGATTGATGCTGCTGCTGCAGGTGTACAAATAGATGAACGTGGCTTTATTCTCGTTGATAGACAAATGCGGACTAATGTATCTAATATCTTCGCAATTGGTGATCTAGTTGGTCAACCCATGCTTGCGCACAAAGCAGTCCATGAAGGTCATGTGGCAGCTGAAGCGGCAGCAGGGCAGAAGTCTTATTTTGATGCCAAGCAAATTCCTTCAGTAGCCTATACCGACCCCGAAGTAGCTTGGGCTGGTTTAACCGAGGAACAATGTAAAGCGCAAGGTATTGCTTATGAAAAGGGCTTGTTTCCGTGGGCCGCAAGTGGGCGTGCGATTGCTAATGGTCGTGATGAAGGCTTTACCAAGCTCATTTTTGATGCTACTTCAAAACGCATTATTGGGGGTGGTATCGTTGGAACTCATGCTGGCGATCTAATCGGTGAGGTTTGTCTTGCAATCGAAATGGGCGCTGATGCTGTAGATATAGGCAAAACCATTCATCCCCATCCCACTTTAGGCGAGTCAGTTGGTTTGGCCGCAGAAGCGGCGCACGGGCATTGCACCGATTTGCCTCCCGTTAAAAAGAAAGCTCATTAACTTACTATGCGTTGATCTGTTTCATCTAAAACTAAAAGCCCTGAAAAAATGAACTGACCCACAAAAGTTGGACAGTTTGATTAGGTTACCAGAAGGGATTGAGTTCGAAATTACTTCTTCTTTATCACTTTGTTAGTTGTGCCGACATTTTTTATAGCAGTTTCAGCGGCATTATTAAGGTTACTTTGGGCAACTTCAACGGCATGCTTGACGGCCTTCTGACTGGTTTCGTATACATTGGTAGCTGAGGCAATCGCCTGTTTCATTGCGTTTACTGCAGCATCTGAACCTGGGGGTGCATTTTTGGTCCAGTCTTCAACTAGGGAATTCATTTTCCTTTGACCGGCTTGAAATTCCTTTTCAGCTGATTTGGTGAAATTTTCTTGTGTTTCATGGGCCAACTCATATAAGTGACGACTATAAGCCATAATTTTCTCTGCCATTGGTGCGACAGCAGCAGCTTGATGTGCAAGGAGCTGTTGAATATCTTTAACTTCCAATGCTTTTTTTGCACTGCTCATGCTATCGCTCAAGCTTTGCTTGGCAATGTGCATATTTAGTTCTACTAATTTTTCAATGCTCTGAAGTGCTTGATTTGTAAGACCGCTCAAAGTTTCTAAATTGGCTTTCTGTGCTGCTGCAATCTGTTCAGGAGTTAAGTTCATTTTCGATCCCTTTCGCTTGGATACCTTAGCTTTTGAGCCCACCATGAGCTCAATTTCAATCAATTTTCGATTCTTAATCTTCTATGATAAAGAATTTAATGTTGCAACGCCATACAAATAATGCTAGTAGGGGGATTTAGGTAGATATTAGTAAAACAGCCTAAAATTGGCGGTTACTAGAAAAATTACAATCCATTTAGTTAGTTATTTATGAGTTTAAAGTTGGACAGTTATATTGCACCACTATTTGTACTGATTTGGAGTACGGGATTTGTGATTGCCCGCCTTGCAATGCCTTATGTAGAGCCTGCCACCTTCTTATTTTGGCGGTTTGCTGGGGTTTTAATGGCGATGGCAGCTTTAAGTTTGGTGTGGCGAATTACATGGCCAAGTTGGCCTCAAATTAAGCATATTGCTGTGGCAGGACTGTTATTGCAATTTGGCTATCTGCTGGGCGTATGGTTTGCTGTCCGCTTAGGAATGACTGCGGGCTTGGTTGCCATCATTGTAGGCTTACAACCTATCCTAACGGCTTGGTTTGCTGCATGGATCTCTGAAAAAGTTAGTCCGAGACAGTGGATTGGGTTGGGATTTGGATTTGCTGGGGTAGCACTAGTCGTTGCGGAAAAGATTGGTTTTACTCACATCCCATTCGCAAGTTATATCTTGGCATTTGCAGCTTTACTGTCCATTACCTTTGGAACGCTTTACCAGAAAAAATATTGCCCTGTATTTGATTTGCGAGCAGGCTCCTCAATTCAGTTTGGCGTATCTGCTATTTTATGTTTTGCCTGCATGTATTACTTTGAGTCTGGTGTGATGGTGTGGAATGCACCCGTCGTTGGCGCCTTATTATGGGCAATTTTTCCTCTGTCGATTGGTAGTATTAGCCTGCTATTCATGATGATTCGCAAAGGAGCGGCTACAAAAGTGACTAGCTTGTTGTATTTAACGCCACCAACCACTGCAGCTATGGCCTGGCTTATATTTGATGAGCCATTCACAATGATGATGGCAGGGGGTCTGGCGTTGACAATGGGGGGTGTAATTTTGGTAAATGCCCGTCAATCCAATAATGTGGCGACTATTGCTGAATAGATTGCACTAAAAGTTAGTTTATTTGCAGTGTTTTGGATTAATAAAGCTAACACCGCTGTCAAAGTTATTTATCATTCGGTATGTTGAAAGTTTTGGAAGGTATTTTGGAATGCATGTGAATCGATTTTGGATCTTGGTTTTATCTTGCCTTTTTGCATTAGGCATCACTATCAATTCAATAGCTAGCGCCGCTACTACTGAAAAACAGAGTAAATCGACTAAAGCGAAATCAACTTCTGCTGCAAGCGCACCGCCAAGTGCAAAGACAACGCTAAAAATATCAAAATCCGCCAAAAAACCCCGGAGTGTACGAACTACCGTTACTCGTTCATCTGATGCAGTTGTAGTTGGCCCCCCATCTTTAGCGACAGCTCTTGGGTTACGTGGGCAACACGATCAATTGAGTCTTAAATCAAGCGTAGCTATGGTTGTTAATCAAGATACTAAAGAAGTGTATTTTGAGAAAAATTCTTCTGTGAGTTTGCCTATAGCATCGATTACTAAATTAATGACAGCAATGGTGATCCTAGACTCTAACCTTCCTCTAGAGGACACAATCGTCATTAATGCTGATGATGTGAATATTTATCGTACATCTCGCTTATCGGGGGGGACTGTTTTAACGCGTGAAGAAGCGCTTTTACTGGCCTTAATGTCATCTGAGAATCGGGCGGCCTATACCTTGGGAAGAAACTATCCAGGCGGAATACCTGCATTTGTGGATGCCATGAATCGCAAGGCCAGAGAGATTGGCATGAGCCATTCGCATTTTGCTGACCCCACTGGCCTAATGAGTGAAAACGTAGCATCAGCTGAAGATTTAACGCGTCTATTGAGTGCCGCCTATCAATACAAAATGATTCGAGAGTTTTCTACCTGGCCAACCCTGACTATGGTGATTAATCAACGGCCACAAAAGTTCTTAAATACCAACAGATTGGTGCGTGCTGGTGATATGGATATTGGACTACAAAAAACGGGCTTTATCAACGCAGCTGGTAAGTGCCTGGTGATGCAAGCGAGGGTAAACAATACGCCTTTGCTATTGGTATTTTTGGATTCTGTTGGAACCCAATCTCGATTTGCTGATGCTGTGCGAGTACGTGATTGGTATGAGCGCTCTGGAGAACCACAACCCATCCGCCGCTTAATGTAAAAGCATCAAGAGGAATGGTAATTAATGGTTTGAGCCGCTCATTTTTGGTTTAAAGCCCATCCCCTTAGAAATCTGCAAAGCCGTCTCTTGAAGTGAGCGCAGCCAATCTGCCTGAATACGATCGGTAGGAGCGCTTAAGGATAGGCCAGCAACCAGCTTTCCGCTGTCATCCAATATAGAGGCAGCGAAACAACTAACACCAAGTTCTAACTCTTCATTGTCTTTAGAGCTAGATAATTGGCGAACTTGATTCAGTTCAGCTTCAAGCTTACCCAAATCCGTAATACTATTTCTGGTATGGCCTGAAAGCCCAGTTCTAGTAACATAAGCGCGCACTTGGTTAGGGTCATCGCTAGCTAAAAATAATTTACCAACAGAAGTGAGGTGTAGTGGTGCGCGACCACCAATGGCACGGACCACTTGCATTCCTGATCGTTCACTATAAGCACGATCGACATAAACGATTTCATCTCCTTGCCGTACTGAAAGATTAATAGTTTCACCGGTAAGTTTATGAAGGGCACGCATAGGGGCTTGAGCCGCCTCACGAACTGACAGACGAGCTTTAACTAAGTTACCCAATTCCAATAACTTTAAACCCAAGCGGTAGGTGCCTCCATCACCACGCTCAACCAAGCGACAGGCTACTAAGTCATTTAAAATTCGGTGGGCAGTCGAAGGGTGAAGTGTAGTTTGTGCAGCTAAATCCTTTAGGCTGCTAGATTCTTCATGAACCGCTAAAGCATCGAGCAAATTGATCATGCGATCAAGCACTTGAATAGCAGTTTTACTAGCTTCTCCAGGAATCTTTAGTGGCTTAAGTGGTTTACTTGTTGTCATGAGGATATTGTAGCGATTTTATGAAAAATTGCATATTATGAAATCCTATTTCATAATAGACCAAGGAATCAGCACAAGCAAATATCTAAATATGCTGCATCTGCATAAGATTTGATCTAAATCAAGTCATTTGGCTTTATTAGATCCATGTAGCTAGTTGGAAGGGTTTACCTGAGTGTGAAGCTTCTCCAAGTGCGTAGAATTCATCTATCAGGATTTACTACTAATTAAATTACAGGAGATAGCCTTTGCAATCTGTAAACCTTAACCCAGATTACTTTCATAAGGTTGTTGATTGTCAGTGGGCTTGTCCGGCACATACTCCTGTTCCTGAATACATTCGACTGATTGCTCAAGGTCGTTATGCTGATGCTTACATGATTAATTGGGTGTCGAATGTTTTTCCTGGGGTACTTGGTAGAACTTGCGATAGACCTTGCGAACCTGCTTGTCGTCGGGGTAGGGTAGAGGAGAATAATGGCGTCGATCCAGAGCCTGTAGCGATTTGTCGCTTAAAGCGAGTTGCTGCAGATAACAAGGGAGATGTGCAAGCGCGCATGCCTAGTATCTCCAAAAAAAATGGCAAGCAGATTGCATGCGTTGGCGCTGGCCCATCCTCGTTAACAGTTGCCCGAGATCTAGCCCCATTGGGATATGACGTCACTATTTACGATAGTGAAATTAAAGCTGGAGGATTTATTCGTTCACAAATTCCACGATTTCGTTTACCAGAAACTGTGATTGACGAAGAGACGGGATACATTTTAAATCTAGATGTCCAGTTCAAATCTGAGCAGCGAGTAGATTCTCTTAAGGCTCTATTACATGAAGGATACGATGCGATTTTTATAGGTTCTGGAGCTCCGCGGGGAAGGGATTTAGATCTAGTTGGACGTAAAGAGGCTGACAATGATATTCATCTTGGTATTAATTGGCTTGCATCCGTCTCCTTTGGCCATATTACTAAGGTAGAGGGAAAGGTAATCGTATTAGGTGGCGGCAATACTGCCATGGATTGTTGTCGATCGGCGCGGCGGCTAGGCAGCAATGATGTCAAGGTAATCGTCCGTAGCGGGTTTGATGAAATGAAAGCATCTCCTTGGGAAAAAGAAGATGCTCTTCATGAAGGCATTCCCATCCTGAATTATCACGTACCGATCAGTTTTGAATGCAAAGATGGGAAATTGTTTGGAATGCGTTTTGAGATCGTTAAAGCTATTTATGATGATCAGGGGAATAGAACGCTGGTGCCATCGGGCGAACCTGAAGTTTTTATTGAGTGTGATTCCGTCCTGCTGGCAGTAGGACAAGAGAATGCATTCCCCTGGATTGAGAAGGATTGCGGTATTGAATTTAATCGCTATGGTTTACCAGTGCTAAACAAAAATACCTTCCAATCCACATTATCAAATGTATTTTTTGGTGGAGATGCCGCATATGGGCCAAAGAATATTATTACCGCTGTTGCTCAAGGTCATACTGCCGCAATCTCTATCGACCGGTATTTACATCATGAAGATATTTCTATTAGACCACCACCTAAGGTGAATTTAATGTCCCAAAAAATGGGTATTCATGAATGGAGTTATCACAATGATGTTTCTAAAGATGAGCGCTATGCAGTCCCTTGGGCCGCAGCTGAAATAGCACTTTCTAGTATCCGTATTGAGGTCGAGCTAGGGTTTGATGAGGCAACTGCCTTTAAAGAGGCTAGTCGCTGTCTTAATTGCGATGTCCAAACCATCTTTACTAGAGAGACGTGTATTGAGTGCGATGGTTGTGTGGATATTTGCCCGATGGATTGCATTACATTCACAGTTGGAGGATCTATCGATGATCTTAGGACGCGCCTTAAAGCCCCAGCATTAAATCATGAGCAAGATTTATATGTATCTGATAATTTAAAGTCTGGCAGGATCATGGTCAAAGACGAGGATGTGTGTTTACATTGCGGCTTATGTGCTGAACGCTGTCCAACTGGTGCATGGGATATGCAGAAATTCTTACTTAGCACAGTACAGGCAGGACCCCAATGCCGCGATAAGCAAATTGGTCATGCGGGAAGGGGGGTTATATGAAATACATCGAAGCAACTAATGATTTCGTCATTAAATTTGCAAATGTGAATGGTTCTGGTTCGGCATCAGCTAATGAATTATTTGCTAAAGCAATTTTACGTATGGGCGTTCCAGTTAGCCCCCGCAATATCTTTCCAAGCAATATTCAAGGGATGCCCACTTGGTACGAAGCTCGTGTTAGTGAGAAGGGTTATCTGGGTAGACGCGGTGGTGTTGACATGATGGTTGCTATGAATCCGCAAACTTGGGATGCTGATATTGCTGAGATTGAACCGGGCGGCTACCTTTTTTATGACTCTACACGTCCAATTCCTAAAGATCAATTTCGCGAGGATATAAGGGTAATTGGTGTCCCATTAACAGAAATAAGTAATTGCGCCTACAGTGAAGCAAGACAACGTCAATTATTTAAAAATATTATTTATGTGGGTGTCTTATCTGCATTGCTTAATGTAGATGTTGCTATTTTTGAAAAGTTATTTTCTGAGCAATACAAAGGCAAAGAAGCATTACTAGAGTCTAATATTAAAGCCTTTAATTTAGGCTATGAATACGCAAAGAAAAATATAACTGAAGCTCTTGGTATTAGAGTTCAGCGTTCAGACCAGGTGGGGGATCGTATTTTTACTGATGGTAATAGTGCAATTGGATTAGGTTGCGTGTATGGTGGTGCCACAGTGGCTGCCTGGTATCCCATAACACCTTCTTCATCTGTACCAGAAGCATTTGAAAAGTTTTGTAGAAAATACAGAGTTGATTCTTCTACCGGTCTGAATCGTTTCGCTATTGTTCAAGCAGAGGATGAACTTGCCTCTATAGGTATGGTGATTGGAGCAGGATGGAATGGTGCCAGAGCTTTCACCGCAACCTCTGGTCCCGGTATTTCTTTAATGTCAGAATTTATTGGCCTTGCTTATTTTGCCGAGATACCAGTCACAATTATAAATGTGCAGCGTGGAGGACCCTCTACTGGCATGCCCACGCGCACACAGCAGTCTGATTTACTTTTCTGTGCCTATGCATCACATGGAGATACTAAGCATGTCATGCTATTTCCTCAAGATCCTAATGAATGTTTTGAGCAGGCCGCTACCGCCTTAGATTTAGCTGAAAGGCTTCAAACCCCGATTTTTTTAATGACCGATTTAGATATCGGCATGAATCAAAGGCTTTGTGATCCTTTTGCTTGGGATGAGGGGAGAACTTATGATCGCGGTAAGGTAATGAGCGCTCAAGAGCTTGAGGCCGGAAAAGATTTTGGGCGCTATAAGGATGTTGATGGCGATGGAATTCCTTGGCGCACCATTCCTGGAGCCCATCCCTCGAAAGGTAGCTTCTTCACTAGGGGAACTACCCGCGATCCGTACGCTAGGTATTCTGAGAAGGGTGGCGACTATATCTACAACATGGAACGATTAATTCGTAAGTTTGAGACGGCGGCAAGCCTGGTTCCTCAGCCGATTATTAAAAATAATAAGAAGCCAAGCAAGTTAGGTGTAATTTATTTTGGATCAACAACTCCAGCAATGGAAGAGGCGCTAGATTTATTAAGTAATGATGGAGTTTATATTGATGCCCTGCGCTTGAGGGCTTTCCCATTTCCTAAATCAGTGAAACAGTTTATTGATACCCATGACATAGTGTTTGTAGTTGAGCAAAATCGAGATGCACAAATGCATACATTGCTAGTGACAGAGCTTAATCTAAATAATGAATCCTTAGTTAAAGTTCTTCATTATGATGGTACTCCCATTACTGCGCGATTTATTGTTGGAGAAATTCATATTCATCTTGGCACAAAGGGTTCTAAAGGTGATGCAATAGCACCCCGTAAGGAGACGGCATGACATTTATTAATAAGCCTAGTCTTCACCATCCATCCCTTCATCAAAATAAAGTTGGCTATACTCGGCGTGACTATGAGGGTCGAATCTCTACCTTATGTGCTGGTTGTGGTCATGACTCAATTTCAGCCGCAATAGTACAAGCTTGCTGGGAGATGGATGTTGAACCGCATCGGGTAGCTAAGCTATCTGGAATTGGATGTAGCTCTAAGACGCCGGATTATTTTCTCGGTGCGTCACATGGTTTTAATACAGTACATGGACGAATGCCCTCGGTTTTAACAGGGGCTAATCTTGCTAACCGTGAATTGCTCTATCTGGGTATCTCTGGGGATGGGGACTCTGCATCTATTGGTTTGGGTCAATTTGCTAATGCCATGCGCCGCAATGTGCGTATGGCTTACATTGTAGAAAACAATGGGGTCTATGGATTAACAAAAGGTCAATTTTCTGCTACCGCCGATCGTGGATCTAAGAGTAAAAAAGGCGTTGTTAATAATGACAGTCCAGTCGATCTAGTTGGCTTGGCACTACAACTAGGAGCTACTTATGTTGCACGGAGCTTTTCTGGTGATAAGGATCAATTGGTACCCTTAATCAAAGGGGCTATTGGACATGGGGGTGCCGCCTTTATTGACGTAATCAGCCCCTGCGTCACCTTCAATAATCATGGTGGTAGCACTAAGAGTTATGACTATGTTAGGCAGCATAATGAAGCAGTGAGTCGGATTGACTTTATACCAATTCATCAAGAAATCACAGCTGATTACTCCCAAGGTCAAGTTATTGAGGTTCAGCAGCATGATGGTTCATATTTGCGCTTACGTAAATTACATGAAGACTACGACCCTACAAATCGATATGAAGCACTCAGTTATATCAATGAGCATCAGGAGCGAGGTGAGGTAGTTACGGGGTTACTTTATTTAGACCCTCTTGCCACAGATCTTCATGAGGCCTTAAATACATGCACTGAGCCCCTGAATTCTTTTGGGTCTGAAGAACTCTGTCCTGGACGGGATGCATTAATGAAGATTAATCTCGAATTGCGTTAATTATTCTCAAGGTGAAAACATGACAGATCGTACGGTATCGCAATCTATTACACACCGAAATTTAGTGACTCTACCACCTCGGGCGACTGTCTTAGAGGCAGCGAGAATAATGACGAAGGCCAATACTGGATCTGTTTTGATCATGTCAATAAGTGGTGAGCTACATGGAATATTGACTGAGCGAGACTTGATGACAAGGGTCCTATCTAAGGCCTTAAATCCTGCCACCACAAGTGTTTCTGAAGTAATGACGCCTAAGCCTTACTGTATAACTCCTGAGATGACAGTATCGAATGCGGTACTTATCATGATTGAGAGAGGTTTTAGGCATTTACCTATTACGGCACCATCAGGAAAAGTGCTTGGCATCTTTTCTGTGAGGGATGCGTTGCCAAGGGAAATCGGCGAGGCTGTCAGTCTTTCTGAGTTCTTAGATCAAGCTGGTAATACCTTAGCTTAAATAATTAATTTTTCAATAAATTTGACTTATAGAGGATAGGTAAATGCAAGAGAAAACAGCAAAAAATGCACCATATGCACTTCAGGTTGAGGAGGGCAAAACTTATTATTGGTGTTCGTGTGGGATAAGTAAAACTCAACCTCTATGTGATGGGATGCATCAGGCGACAGATTGTGAGCCTTGGGAATATGTAGCCACTAAAACTGAAACCGTATTCTTTTGTGGTTGCAAGCAGTCAGAAAGCGCCCCTTTATGTGATGGCATGCATACTAAATTGTGATGCTTTAAGACTTTAAATTTACTTCATTTATGAAAGCTGGCTTAATTGCAAGCATTAAGTGTGACAGGCTCGAAATCTTTGACATTTAAATGATGAGCAGTATCTGAGTTATTAAGTAAGAATAAATGCGGTAACTGTCACTATTGCCTTGTTTAACTAACAAACTAAATTGGCGAATACCAATTTAGCTATTTTTCTTTAGCAATCTATTCAAAGTTGGTTTGATATAGATCAAATTAATAAGTAGTATTAATGACTTAGCCTCAAAAGCCATTAGATTGTCATATTCAAAGTTGAGTATTGAAAAAACTTACTTTGAAGATGAGCTATGATTGAGAATACCACCTATGATGAAATTAAAATTGGCCAGTTTGCACGACTAGTTCGCACTCTTACCGTAGATGATGTCAAAGCTTTTGCAGCTGTATCGGGCGATAACAACCCTGCGCATTTAGATGATGACTATGCTCGTTCATCTTTATTTCATGAGGTAATTGGTCATGGCATGTGGAGTGGTTCGTTAATTTCCGCAGTCCTTGGCACTCAATTTCCTGGGCCAGGAACAATTTATTTGGGTCAGACCTTAGAATTTAAAAGACCGGTAAAGATTGGTGATACTGTTACCATACTCATCACGGTATTGCACAAGAACGATGTAAAAAAATCAGTTACCTTGGAGTGCTTAGGAACTAATCAGCATATGGAAAAAGTTCTCATAGGTGAAGCAGTAGTATTGGCACCTACTGAAAAAGTAAAAATTGAAATTGGTGCTACTCCTGAGATTCATCTGTTCGATCCTGAAGCAGGCCTTAAAAAACTATTAGCTCTTGGAGCGCATCTCGGTCCAGTTACTTGTGCTATTGTGCACCCCTGTGATGAAAATTCAATTTTAGGCGCAATGGATGCGGCTAAAAATAATCTCATCATTCCTATTCTAGTCGGCCCTGAAATTAGAATCCGTGAATTAGCACGGCATTTGGAAATTGATTTAAATGGCATTCAAATTATCCCAAGCTCCCATAGTCATCATGCTGCCAAAATTGCTGCAGAGCTAGCTGCTTCTGGTCAAGCCGAGGCATTGATGAAAGGTAGCTTACATACCGATGAATTAATGCATGCAGTACTGGCTAACAATGCTTTGCTAACTAAACATCGCTTATCTCATATATTCCGTTTTGAGGCTCCCTTATATAGTAAGCCCTTATTTATATCGGATGCAGCTATTAATATAAAACCGAATCTAATTGAAAAACGAGATATAGTTCAAAATGCAATCAATTTATTCCACATCTTAAATGACCATGACCCAAAGGTCGCAATTTTATCAGCCGTCGAAAATGTTGAACCAGATATTCCCTCTACGATTGATGCTGCAGCGCTTTGTAAAATGGCAGATCGCGGACAAATTACTGGCGGTATTTTAGATGGTCCATTAGCTTTTGATAATGCGATTTCACCAGAAGCAGTTAAAGTCAAGAAAATACATTCTTTGGTCGCAGGAGACGCAGATATTCTAATAGTTCCAGATTTAGAATCTGGAAATATGTTGGCAAAACAATTGGATTATTTAGGTGGAGCAACTGCATGCGGCATTGTCCTAGGCGGTCGGGTGCCAATAGCCTTAACTAGTAGGGCAGATGGTCGAAATACTCGTATGGCCTCTGCCCTATTAGTAAAGCTCGTTGCCCATCATTATCGTAACGAGAAACCCTAATTGGGAATAGATATGGCATCCACTTTCCAAGGGGCTTTTTTGTCCTCAATTTTCCCCAATGATTCTTTTGTAGATCGTAATTGTGTAATACGCTGAATTAAAGCTTAACTAGTAATTTGAGACTTCATTAAAGTAAGGATCTTTAATGCACGAAGAATTGCATTAACGGCGAATAGCATCAGCACACTCTTTAATGAGTGCAGGCCCCTTAAAGATTAGTCCGCTATAAAGCTGAATCAAGCTAGCGCCAGCCGCGATCTTCTCTTGAGCATCGCCCCCCGAAAGAATGCCGCCCACTCCGATAATGGGTAGGTGATCTTGGAGCCTAGCTTTAAGTATTTTAATTACTTCAGTTGATGCTGATTTGACGGGTGCACCAGATAAGCCGCCAGCTTCATTGCTATATTCCATCCCACTCACTGTTTCACGAGCAATTGTCGTATTGGTGGCAATAATGGCGTCAATTCTAAACTCGAGAGAAAGATCTGCAATGAGCTCGATATCGTTAAAGTTTAAGTCAGGAGCAATCTTTAAGAACAGGGGCTTGCGCTTACCAAAGCGGTCGCTTAAACGTGCACGAGCAATATCTAAAGTCCCAAGCAAGGATCTAAGCATTTCTTCGCCCTGCAGAGCACGAAGGTTTTGAGTATTTGGGGACGAGATATTCACAGTGATATAGGTGGCAATTTCATAAACTGCTTCCATTGCTAGGACATAATCGCTAGCAGCATCCTCTATGGGGGTGCTAGCATTTTTCCCAATATTGAGCCCTAGAACGCCACCATTTTGCCAAAAACTAGATCGACGAACTCTTGCTACACAGGCATCTACGCCATCATTATTAAAGCCCATTCGATTAATAATGCCTTGGGCTACTGGCAAGCGAAACATCCGAGGTTTTGGATTGCCTGCTTGTGGCTTTGGGGTGACCGTGCCAATTTCTAAAAATCCAAATCCTAACGCAGCTAAAGCATCAATATGCTTACCGTCTTTATCAAGCCCGGCAGCTAAACCAACGGGATTCGGAAAAGTAATATCACAAAGGGTCCGTGGATCTGAAGCAGGCTGTTTTATCAAACATTGTAATAAGCCCCAGCGCTGTGCACGATCTAAATTGCTGAGCGTGAGATTATGCGCCTTTTCTGGATCCAGATTAAAAAGCCAAGGACGTAAAAATGAGTAACTATCCACCATAGGTTTGATTATGACTCAAGGATGAGTTGCCAATGATCATCAATTAAGCCCTCAATGGGTTGGAATTTCGCCTTATATGACATCTTTTTACTATTATGGATGTAATAGCCTAAATAGAGGTAGCTCAAGTTTAATTCTAAGGCCTGCGCAATTTGCCACAGGATACTGTAACTTCCAAAACTAGCAGTACTGTCGGCTGTATCGTAGAAGGTATACACCGAAGAAATTCCATGCTCAAGGATATCGATCATACTTACCATCCGCAATCGCCCAGGATGGGGATCATGTGGCCCATCCCTAAACTCCACAATGCGGGAATTTACGCGACTTTGTAGTAAAAATTGCATGTATTGATCTTGATCATCATGGTCCATTTCACCACCAGCATGACGTTGGCTTTGATAGCGCTCATATAGCTGATAATGCTCTTCTTGATATCCAAGATTTAATACACGTGCTTCAAGACCCTGGTGTTTTTTCCAGGCGCGACGTTGACTCCGGCTAGGGACAAATTGCCCAATTAATATTCTGGTAGCTATACAGGCTTTGCATTCATCACAGTAAGGGCGATAGGTGTACAGACCACTGCGACGAAAGCCGGCATTAACTAATTCACCATAAAGATCGACATTGATCAAGTGTGACGGGGTGGCCACTTGAGATCGAGCTGTTTTACCTGGTAAATAGCTACAAGCATAGGGAGCTGTTGCATAAAACTGCAAAGCGGTGAGGGGTAGCTCTTTTAGCTGTGTCATAACCAGTGATTGAGAATCTCTTTATCGAAAAACCATGGAATCTCTATATTAGATTGCTTTATCGACTCTTGCAGATTATTCAAAAATTCATCGCGGGGAATGGGTACCGCGCCTAATGAGCTTAGGTGACTTGTTTCTTGTTGACAATCAATCATTGACACTCCATTTTGCTCACACCAAGCACATAATGCCGCAAGGGCTAGCTTTGAGGCATTTGTTTGTCGACTAAACATAGACTCACCAAAAACCATGCCCCCAAAGGCCACACAATATAGTCCACCAACTAGCGCAGCTCCTTTTTGGATTGCAATGCTATGGGCATGACCCTGTTCATGTAGAGAAGCATATGCGTCCATAATCTCATGGGTAATCCAAGTACCATCTTGATTCTTTCTTTTACTAGTTGCGCATGAACGAACTACCGCACCGAAGTTACCATCCACTACAATTTGTTGGCCAGGCTCTTCTAGAAATTGCCTAATTGTTTTTTTTAAGGATTCATGACATTTAAATTTAGAAGGCCTCAATACCATTCTGGGATCCGGAGACCACCACAATATAGGTTGATTATCAGAGTACCAAGGAAAGATGCCAAGTTGGTAGGCATCTGCTAGTTGCCCAGGATAAATGCGATCACTAACTGCAATTAAGCCGGGAACGTTCGGATCGGGATCTGCATGAACAAAGGGGTTAGGAAAAGGATCACCAGCACCTAACCAGGCGATATTACTCATATTTTTAAATTCGCTCGCTTGGCAAAATATCTCGGGAGCGAACGCTAATTTCAGTAGCACCATTCAGTACCCCGGATGCAAGGTCGGCAAAATACCATTCGAGAGTTTGTTTGACTGTTGGGAAAGCAATATCTTTCCAGGGAATTTCACTCTCATGAAATAATCCTACCTCTAGACTTTCTTCTCCAGCTGCAAAATATGCAGAGTTCATATTCGCTAAGTAAAAAATATGAACTTGCTCTGCATGTGGCACATTTAATAAGGAATAGAGCGGTCCTATCTCTACAATAGCGCCTGCCTCTTCGAAGGTTTCTCTAGCGGCACCTGCGCTCGTACTTTCACCTAACTCCATAAATCCAGCAGGTAATGTCCAATATCCATAGCGTGGTTCGATAGCGCGACGGCATAGGAGGACTTTGTCTTTATAGATCGGGATACAGCCAACTACATTGCGCGGATTAAGATAATGAATACTGCCGCAAGATTCGCATACATGACGCTCACGCGAGTCATCTGCTGGAATTTTGATCGTCAGCATTGAGGCACAGTTTGAGCAAAACTTCATCTTTGCTTTCTAAAAATAGGCAAGTATTGCGCCACGTAGCGCATTGGTAAGCATAATCTCATCAGCCATTAAAACATCTGCAATAGTGAGGTTGACTTCATGGGTATTGTATAAAGGATCATTGAGGAACTTGGCACGCATAACACCAGGAAGAACCCCCGCAGAAATTGGTGGGGTTAGCCATTGAGAACTTCTTTTAGGCTTGATAAAAATACTAGTTCTTCCACCTTCAGTTACAAAGCCGTTCTGATTGATAAAAAGAGCATCAAAACCACCTTGATCAACAGATCTTCGCCATGCTTGATCATAAATTTCTCGAGAGTTAGTTTTGTGTCTCAGTAATACGTTGCCGGAATACATGACTGCATCGTCTGGATTAATTAGCACATCTTTGGCCCAAAAGAGTTTTACCTTTTCTGGAAGGGCCTCTAAGGGGGCCGAATGCACAGTTAACAAACCAAGATGATCTAAATCTAATCTGAGTCGGTACGGTTGATTGCACTGTAAGTCTACACAGGACTGTAATATTAGTGTTTTTGCTATACCCCAATCAAATCCGATTCCTAATGCCGAAGCAGATATGCACATGCGCTTTAAATGATCTTCTAGCATTTGCGCTTGACCATTTTGGACGAGGATGGTTTCAAATAATCCCACTGCACTCGGAAGGTTTGTTAGGAAAGAGGACTTTATCAGGCATTCTTCCCATTCCTCCTTAGCCTCAGAATCAATTGTAATGCCAGCACCAATACCTAAAATAAAAGGTGCTGCATGGGTCATTGGATCAAGGTTAATTTCAATTGTACGAATTGGAACGCTAAGGGCAAAATCGCCATTCGGATCAAACCAACCTAATGCTCCACAGTAATAGCCGCGGTCATTAGACTCTAACTCTTGAATAAGCTGCATGCTGCGTTTCTTTGGTGCACCAGTAACCGAGCCACATGGAAAAACTGCGGCCAAAATATCGAATAGTTTTAAGTTCGGTTTTGCTTGAGCTTTTACTGTTGAGGTCATTTGTAAAACATCACCATGCCTTGCTACCTCAAATAGTTTAGGAACGCTTACCGTCCCTGGTAAGGCTAAGCGGCTAAGATCATTGCGTAAGAGATCCACAATCATGACATTTTCAGCTTGATTCTTGGGATCTTGTGAGAGGTGGCTAGCAGATTCGCCTTCATCGTTTATGGCTCTAGCAGTACCTTTCATTGGCATTGCTATTAAGGTTTGACCGGTTCGTTGAATGAATAATTCTGGCGACTGAGAAAGAATGTAATGTGATTTATCTTTAATAAAAGCCCCAAAGCGACCAGGCTGGCGCTTGCGAAGTCGAGCATATAAAGCGAGAGGATCACCATATACTTCACCAATTACTTGATAGGTGAGATTTATTTGGTAAGTATCTCCATTGCGAATATATTCCTGAATTGACTCAATATCTTTGGCAAAACCTACTTTACCTAAAGATGTGCTTACATTTGCTACACCAGCACTTTGATTGTTAGGATCTAAACTGCCAATTGTCCTAATGAGATAGCTATCAACTTCATCTTTCGACAGTTTTTGGAAGGATTGAAAAGACCAGGCCTGAATAAGCGGATGAGCGCTCGGTCTTTGAACAAGATTATGAAATTGACGGCCTAGTTCATAGGCAAAAGCAGTAACTACAAATTCACCTCGTGCAAGAGCAGCAGAGATTTCTTGAAGGCAATGTTCTGTAGCTTGAAGATTATCATCAGGATTTTTCTCTTCGTAAATACACCAGTACTTAAGAGGATATTGATAAAGACGGCTCGAGGGATTAGATACAGTACTCTGCGCATCATCGAGCAAAATCATTGCTTTGACTCCAGATCCGGTGGATGTGGTGGTTATTTTATGATTGTTGCGGATTCAATGATGACTGCTTTGCTCGGAACATCAGCCATGCGCCCCATTTTTGGAGATGAAGCAATCATCGTAGGTATTTTACGTATTGCATCAATGGTTTGTGTACCAGAAATAACCTTCCCAAATACGGTGTAGCCATTACCCATCGCATTGGGATAATTTAAACCCTCATTATTATTGACGTTAATAAAAAATTGAGCTGTAGCTGAATCAGGATCAGAGGTGCGTGCCATCGCAATAGTGTATGTTTGGTTCTTTAAGCCATTTTGCGCTTCTGAAGCAACTGGCGCATCAGTAGGTTTTTGATTTAGATCAGCAGTAAAGCCCCCACCTTGAATCATGAAGCTATCAATTACCCGATGAAAGATAGTGCCATTATAAAATCCACTTTTGACATAATTTAAAAAGTTGGCAGTGGTCTTTGGTGCCTTGACTTCATCAAGCTCTACAACAAAGTTGCCCATAGTGGTTTTAAATTCAACCTTAGGCCCTGCCATAGCAAAACTACTTGCTAAGCAAGAGATAATTAAAAAAGCGCTGGCGATAATTTTACGCATGATATTTCCTTAGATTAGAGTGGTGAGTATGCTGTCAATTGTATTGTTCACAAACCATTGGGCACTTGGCCTGCATAGCAGTAAGAAGTTTCTTCAAACATTCCAGGGCGATTAAGGTAGTCCACCACCCAATCTATAGTATCGAGTCCCCAAAAGCACTGTTTGCCAATAACTAGGGAAGGCACACCAAATGCGCCATCATTTTTGGCTTGATTGGTGTTGGCAAATAATTGAGCTTTAACTGCGGGATCATTTGGTTTCAAAGTATTGCTGGGTAAGCCTATGTATAGACAAAAATCTGCCCAAGATAAATTTGGGTCTTTACCTTCGACCCAAACATATTCAAAGGCACGCTCTACCATTGCCCAATTGGCTTTTTCTTGTGCTAACAAGCGTTGCGCAGCTACAGTCAAAAAAGGGTGGTGCTCTGGAAATCGAAAAGGAATTCCGAGTTTTTCTGCCACCCATACGCAGTATTGATAGGTATGCGGTCTCTTAGCCGCTATCTCGCCGGGACCTTGATTATCGGTCGCCCTAAAAAGACCCCCCAAGAGGATGGGCACAGGCTCAATCTCTAATTTATCTCCTAAACGATGGCGCTGTTTCACATAGAAATAAGAAAATGGAGAAATAATGTCATAGTAAAAAGTAGCTTTGATGGGCTCGTCAATTAGATCTTTATTCTCGGTATTCATTTCTTTTTGTACTCCGAATCTAGTTTTCGCAATAAAGCCATTTTTTCTGCAATCTGCACTTCTAACCCACGATCTACTGGCTTGTACCAGTGGGGGTCTGCCATTCCCTCAGGTAGGTAAGTTTCGCCGGCAGCATAACCCTGTGGCTCATCATGGGCATAGCGATATGCCTTCCCGTGTCCCAGCTCTTTCATAAGCTTAGTGGGGGCGTTTCGGAGATGGTTGGGTACAGATTTACTCTGATCATTAGCCACATAAGCTCGAGCTGCATTAAAGGCTTTATAACTAGCATTACTTTTAGCTGCAACCGCTAAATAGACTACTGCTTGACCTAGGGCCAACTCGCCTTCTGGTGAGCCTAGACGCTCAAACGTTTGAGCGGCATCATTAGCTAGTTGCATTGCTCTTGGGTCAGCCAAGCCAATATCTTCCCAGGCCATCCGTATAATGCGTCGCGCTAGGTAACGTGGATCAGCGCCACCATCAAGCATACGGCAAAACCAGTAGAGTGCAGCATCGGGATTGGAGCCCCTCACCGATTTATGTAAGGCAGAGATTTGATCATAAAAATGATCGCCACCTTTATCAAAACGCCTTGCAGAAGTAGTAAGTGCATTTTGGATAAACTGATCATCTACTTTACGTATGTGAGATCCGGGCATGCATAAGGCATTACGAACTTGTTCAACTAGGTTCAGTAAGCGCCGAGCGTCTCCATCTGCATGAGATATTAAACTATCAATTGCAGCGTCTTCAAACTCGACATCAGGTAATGCAGATTGATGTGCACGCTCGAATAACTGCTTGAGTTCTGCTACGCTCAATGATTTCAGGACATAGACTTGAGCGCGCGATAGAAGAGCAGAGTTCACCTCAAAAGAGGGATTTTCTGTTGTGGCGCCAATGAAAGTAAAGAGCCCTGATTCCACATGAGGTAAGAGCGCATCCTGTTGGCTTTTATTGAAGCGATGAATTTCATCAACAAATAAAATAGTTTGTTTGTCGTATTGTGCTAAATTTTGTTGTGCTTGTTCAATGGATTCTCTAATTTCTTTTACGCCAGCTAGTACTGCAGATATAGCTATGAACTCTCGATCAAAAGCTTTTGCAGAAAGTCTTGCCAGAGTGGTTTTACCAACACCAGGAGGACCCCACAAAATCATCGAATGGGGTTTTCCAGATGCAAAGGCCAAATTGAGTGGCTTACCTTCAGCTAATAAATGGGTTTGGCCAATGACTTCATTAATCATCTTAGGGCGTAGTTCCTCGGCCAATGGTGGCGGCGGAGTGTTATCAAAAAGGTTACCCATGAATATCTGACTATCAGTTTTGTACAAAAATAATTACTACGGCTGCCCAGCCCAAGCAAGCTGCTGATACATAAGTGAGTCGAGCACGTAGAGTTATAAAAGCATCTCTGGCCTCATTATTAGCAAAATAGTATTGATATGTTTCTTTATCAATATTGAGCTGGATAACTAAAGCCGATGCCAAAATGACTAAACCGACAGGAATGTAGATATGGAGTGCCACCCAAGCAATTAATGCTGGTATTACACCCCAGATCCACGCGTTACGGTCTTCCCAGCGATCGCCAGGGGGTAAGTTACCTAAGGTATGTAAATTAGCACCCCAGTGTAATGCCCCCATAAATGAAGTAATAATGGCGCCATAGGCCGCTAGCGATTCTGCGCTCAGATAATTAAGAGGGGTAGGCGCCAATTGAACCATCAGCGCTAAACCAACAAAAGGGATCAAGCCTGCATATGCCAATTTAAGAACAAGGGATGGAAGTGGATTCACGGAATGACTTTATAAATAATGCGTTACAAGGTAGATTCGATTAATTTTGGGAAAGAGCTTATTGATCATAGGTGTATACGCCGCGTCCCGTCTTACGACCTAAATATCCTGCAGCAACCATTTCACGTAAAAGTGGGCATGCCCGGTATTTGGAATCGCTAAAGTTTTCAAAATAGACCTCCATCACCGCCAAGCAAGTATCCAAACCTATCAAATCAGCTAAAGCTAGTGGGCCAATAGGCTGATTACAGCCTAATTTCATGCCAGCATCAATATCCTCTGGGCTAGCAAGTCCTTCGGATAAAACAAAGAAGGCTTCATTAATCATTGGTAAAAGAATCCGATTTACCACAAACCCCGGAGAATTCTTAACGGTAATGGGTTCTTTACCAATTCTTTTTGCCATTTCAATAATCGCAGCATGGGTTGCATCGCTTGTTTGTAGCCCTCGAATTACTTCAACTAACGCCATTAAGGGTGGTGGATTAAAAAAGTGCATGCCAATAAAGCGACTTGGCGCAGAATCGAGCGCGGCTAATTTAGTAATCGATAGGGATGAAGTATTTGTAGCAATAATGGTGTCTTTACTGACAATCTCATCTACCTGTTTTAAGATCTTTTCTTTAACGGTCTGGTTTTCTGTAGCTGCTTCAATCACGAGTTGCAGCCCTTTAAAATCCTCATAAGAGGTACTGCCTTTAATTCTTTTTAATGCAGCTTCCTTAGCTTGAACACTCAAAGTCTCTTTTTTTACAAGGCGATCTAAACTCTTGCTAATTTGAACTAAGCCACGATCAACTGCTGCTTCGTTAATGTCAACCATTACGACGTCTAAACCAGCAACTGCACAAACTTGAGCAATGCCATTTCCCATCGTGCCTGCGCCAATCACTCCAACAGATTGAATCTTCATACTATTTCCTTTTTTTATATTGGGTTGAGCCAAACAAATGCTCTCGCGCTTTGTCATCAGTCAAAGGTTTGCGAAGAGCAGTTAATACTTCGACTCCGCGCTTTACTGCTGGTCGTTCACTAATCATTTCAAACCAATGTTTGAAATGGGGGTAATCATTAATATCCATTCCCTGATTTTTCCAGTTCCGAGTCCAAGGAAAAATCGCTATATCAGCGATAGAATAGGCTCTACCGGCGATATAAGGATTATTTTTCAATTGATGATCCAAAACACTATACAAACGTTTTGCTTCATTTGTATAACGGTTTATGGCATATTCAATTTTCTCGGGTGCATAGAGACGAAAATGGTGATTTTGTCCCAGCATGGGGCCTAGTCCACCCATTTGGAACATTAACCACTGCAATACTTCATACTTTGCCCTGGTAGATTTAGGTAAAAATTGACCTGTTTTACCGGCTAAATAGAGCAAGATTGCGCCAGACTCAAACAAATGAATTGGTTTTCCATCGGGGCCATGTGGATCGGTAATAGCAGGAATTTTGTTATTTGGACTGATAGCTAGGAACTCTGCCTCAAACTGACTCCCAGCGCTAATATCAATCGGGTGCGCTATCCAATCTTTACCGAGCTTATACCCGCACTCTTCAAGCATGATATGCACCTTGTGACCATTGGGTGTTGGCCAGCTATACACATTAATTGCACCTTTTTTTAGTTTGCTAGTTACCATTTTTTTAAATCCTTCATTTTTTTAAAGCGCCTGCAATCGTTCTAAGCCAGTGGTTAATGTGCTCTCTTGTTTTGCAAAACAAAAACGGATTACGCCTGACTCCACTGCATCTTCATAAAAAGCAGAAACGGGAATTGCTGCCACACCTTTTTCAGTAGTCAGCCAAGCACAAAATTGATCTTCTGTTAGTTTGGCCTCAGGAATATCAAGGCGCGAGTAGTCAACACATTGAAAATAAGTGGCTGGACATGGCAGTAACTTAAATCGGGTTTTCTTAAGACCTGCTTGAAAAAAATCACGCTTAGATTGATAAAAGGAAGGAAGATCTAAATAGCGCCTTTCTTCGTCAAGATACTGAGCTAAACCATATTGCATTGGTGTATTTACTGTAAACACATTGAACTGGTGAACTTTACGAAATTCTTTCATCAGTGCGGCAGGAGCAGCCACATAGCCCACTTTCCAACCAGTGACATGATAAGTTTTACCAAAACTAGAAACCAAAAAGCTTCTAGAAGCTAAAAGGGGATTGGATGCGATACTGTGGTGCTGCATACCGTCATATACCATATGCTCATAAACTTCATCACTTAAAATGAGCGCATCGCCATCCTTAACTAAATCTGCCAATCGATCTAGATCAGTTTTTTGCCACACCATACCTGTCGGGTTATGAGGCGAATTAATGATAATTAATCGTGTTTTTTTATTGATTGTTTTGGCTAAAGCTTCCCACGGAATTTCATATGAACTAACTTGATTTTTTTCGTCGCGTCTGACTTGTAATGCAAGTGCGATTGCTTTGCCACCTGCCAATTCTATTGAGGGGCGATAACTATCATATGCGGGTTCAAGAATGATGACTTCATCATTCGGACCAACACAAGATAGAATAGCCGTCAAAATCCCTTGTGTTCCGCCAGCAGTAATCGTAATTTCAGTATCGGGGTTGTAATGTTTCCCATACAATTTGCCTATCTTTTTAGCTATACCGGTGCGCAAATTAGCAACCCCAATCATGGGAGGGTATTGATTAAGGTCGGCAAGCATCGCTTCATTCACCTTATTAATCAGTGCTCGATCACAGGGGAAGTCTGGAAAACCTTGACCTAAATTGATTGCCTGGTATTTAGCGGCTAATGCCGACATTACCGTAAATATGGTTGTACCTACCTTGGGAAGGCGGCTAGGAAAGTCTGGAGTAGAGGGTTGCTTATGGTCCATGTGGGCGGATTAAGGCAAATAAGATGGGTAGTCGCTAGAATGGAAGTAATACATATTTAAATTGTGCCATGCTGATCGTTCTTTCCCCCGCTAAATCCTTAGATTACAAAACCCCCGTTAAGGTGAAGTCTTCGACCTTGCCAGAATTTGTCGCTGAATCAGCACAGCTTATTGCTGATTTGAAGAAGTTGGCCCCTCAAGAGGTGGCTAATCTCATGGGCCTTTCGGACAAGCTAGCCGCTTTAAATGTGGGCCGTTATCGCGATTGGACTAAGAAATTTACCAAGGAAAACAGTAAACCCGCTATTTATGCCTTTGATGGTGATGTCTACGATGGTTTTGATGTTAAGACCCTTAGCGCTAAATCCCTCGATTTTGCCCAGGAACATATTCGGATTTTGTCAGGGCTTTATGGGGCCTTAAGGCCTTTAGATTTGATGCAGGCTTACCGATTAGAAATGGGCACTTCTTTTAAAAATGCTAGGGGCAAAGATTTGTATGCTTTTTGGGGGGATCGGGTGACCAATTCCCTTAAATCTATTCTGGAGAAGCAAAAGAATCCCTTATTGCTAAATTTAGCTTCTGAGGAGTACTTTAAGGTGATAAAAGCCAAAGAATTAAATTGCACTCTTATTACGCCGATATTCCAAGATGCAAAAGATGGCAAGTACAAAATTATTTCATTTTATGCAAAAAGGGCTCGTGGATTAATGGCACGTTATGTAGTAGAAAATCGTATTACGAATGTAGATGATCTCAAAGACTTTAATTTAGATGGTTATCAATTCATTGCTTCTGAATCCAAGCCGGAAAAACCGGTATTTCGACGTGCGGAGAAAAAATAATCATGGCTGTTCATCGCACTAAATCCTCACAACGCACTTCACCAGATGTGGAGCGCTTGGTAGCGGATTCTATTTCCTTAGCAGCGTCTGGTAGCAAAATAGAAGACCTTTTTTGGGAAGATCATTTGAACCTGCGTTTGATGCGCCTGTTAAAGAGTCAGAATCAAAATGTAATTGACGCGGCCTTAGACCAAACCTTCCGAATTAATACAGTTGCATTTGAAGTTTTGGCTGATAGTGCAGAAACGCTAGCTGAGTCCTTAGTGATGGAGCATGATGGCGAGCAATGGGAGGTTCTCCTGCTCGCACTTCCAATAGTCGCCCATACTCGTTATCAAATTCCTTCTGGACCTCTATCAGTCGCAGCGGTAGAAGCGACGGCAACTGCTTTGCACAATGCTATAGCCTCGCCTGATACACGCTTGGCGATAGTTCCGTGGTTATATAGCATTGACCAAATGCCGCATTCCCACTGTCAAACGCGATTGTTAACAGAGGCATTGGCTAATGCAGCGATTGCGGGTACTGAAATTAAATTAGAGCTACGTGACATGTTAGAAACTATTGCAGTGTTAGCTGATCCCCGATTTATTATCGCCGCAATTGCTGCGCGATCAGGTGCTCCTTTGTTTCGCTGGCAAGCTGAACCCCCCGCCAGAATAGAGCGTGGCATGAGCTTAATTGGATGGCAAAACGCTATGCAAGACTCTGCCTTAGCGCTACTACCTGGTTGTGAATTTGAGCTGCTCTTACCAGAAGCCTACTTTACCAACTGCCGTTTGGCAGATAAGCACGTTAGGCCTTTAAGTATTAGAGCGGCAGCGAATTTTTTAGAAAGCACGTTGGGGATTTTGCCCGCCGGCTTATCTTGTGTTGTGGGCGCCTTTGGTGAGGAGCAGGCAGATGAGTATCGAATTTCCTTTAGCGCCAAAGGTTCATCTGAGATTATGTATGGTGTGATTTGGCCTTTATATGATCGCGAAAGTGTTGCAAACGATGCCTTAAATGATCTTTCAGAAGACGAAAGCCCAATTAAAAAAATCTGTGATGCCTTGCGTGATGCTGGTATTGAAGATGTGTTCCGTCACGCAATGCTATTTGAGCCTGAGTTATGTGATGATTGTGGTGCGCCCCTGTTTCCAGATCGATCTGGAGAGGCGGTTCATGCAGAGATGCCTGACGACGCGCCCACCCAACAACCCTTATTTCACTAGTTCTGATCAACAGAGGTGGTGCAATTAAAAAGCCGAGAAAATCTCGGCTTTTTAATTAAAACGCTTTGCAGTTTTTAGTTTTGAGTAAATGGCTCAGCACCGGCAAATAAATGGGGTAGCTTACCCGTTTTCATTTCTGTCGTTTGGCAGAAATCCGCTAGGCGAGTACCAGATTTAATATTAAACAGCATGGCCTTATTACCCAACACTACAAGATCATGACCTGTGGTCGTGTTCTTGTAGCGTAAGCTGCCAGGTAAAGAAGTTTGGCGATCCATATCGTAAGTCTTTGATTCCCAAGTTAAGCGAACCTTTTCAGTAGTGCCTGAAGTTTTAAATTGTTTGCTTTCACTACAAGACCACGTAAAGACTTCATCACTAGCTTGTACTTTTGCACCCCAAAAAATGGCTGCAGTAGCAAGGCTAACAACAATGATGGATTGCTTCATATTCATAAAGTCCTTAAGAGAGTAAATGTTTAACACCAGCTTGTTCTTCTAACAATTCATTCAGAGTGTGCGTCATGCGCTCACGTGAGAACGCATCGATTTCCAAACCTTCAACCATTTTGTACTCACCATTTTCGCAAATTACTGGGAATCCGTAAATGACTTCTGCAGGAATTTCGTACTCGCCTTTTGAAGGAATGCCCATGGTGACCCATTTGCCGTTAGTGCCCAGAACCCAATCATGAATATGATCGATTGCAGCATTAGCAGCAGAAGCCGCTGAAGATAAACCACGTGCATCAATAATGGCGGCGCCACGCTTACCAACGGTAGGAATGAAGGTGTCTTTATTCCATGTAGCATCATTGATGAGGTCTTTTACAGATTGGCCGCCAATGGTTGCAAAGCGATAGTCTGGATACATTGTTGGGCTATGGTTACCCCAAACAATTAACTTTTCGATTTCAGCTACAGGCTTATTTAACTTGTTAGCCAATTGTGATAGCGCACGGTTATGGTCTAAACGTAACATAGCTGTGAAATTCTTAGCTGGTATATCTGGCGCGGATTTCATGGCGATATACGCATTAGTATTTGCTGGGTTACCAACCACTAATACTTTGACAGTCTTCTTAGCCACAGCATTTAATGCTTTGCCTTGGGCTGTAAAAATTTGCGCATTAGCAGAGAGCAAATCCTTGCGTTCCATTCCGGGGCCACGTGGTCGTGCGCCAACTAATAAAGCTACGTCGATATCTTTAAATGCAGTCATTGGATCAGAGTGAGCTGTCATCCCAGCTAATAATGGGAATGCACAGTCTTCTAATTCCATCATGACGCCACCTAGAGCCTTTTGGGCCTTTTCGTCTGGGATTTCAAGCAACTGAAGAATAACGGGCTGATCTTTGCCTAGCAAGTCGCCATTGGCGATGCGAAAAAGAAGGGAATATCCGATTTGACCGGCTGCGCCGGTTACGGCGACACGCATTGGGGCTTTTGCCATTACTTATAACTCCAGTTGAGGTTAAGAGGTTAATTAATAAAAACTTTTCTATTATTCGTTCAGTGTAGGGACTTTCCATTTACACTGTCAACATGTCTTATATAAGACATGTAGCAGTTTGAATTTTATCCAATAGATTTGATAATGGAGTGAATTTGTCGGTTATTTCTTTACCTGTTGCCTCATTTAGCCCTCTTTATGAGCAGATCAAGGCGATGATTTTGGCTAGTTTGCAGGCTTCTGAATGGTTGCCTGGCGAAGCAATACCCAGTGAAATAGAGCTGGCAGCCCGATATTCTGTGAGTCAGGGTACGGTTCGCAAGGCCATTGATGAATTGGCCGCTGAAAATTTATTAGTTCGAAGGCAGGGTAAGGGTACTTTTGTAGCAACCCATCAAGAAGAGGATTGGCAATATCGATTTTTACGTCTTGCCCCTGATTCTGGGCAAAAATTTCATCTCAAAAACCAGTTTTTGGCCTGCGAGATAGCTAGTTCTGACTCTAATCTTGCTAAATTGCTTAAATTAAAGGCAAATGACCCCATTTTTCGAATTGTTCGCGTACAAAGCTTTGCAGGCAAACCGATTGTTTTTGAAGAGATTTGGTTGCCAGAAGCCCGCTTTAAGGGCTTAACGTTGGAAGCACTGATTGCATGGCAAGGAACTATGTATGCGTTTTATGAAAGCCAATACGCCACCCATATGGTTCGCGCTGAAGAAAAGATTAAAGCCTTGCCCGCAGACCAGAGTTTGGCAGCTTACCTCCACTTACCGATGGGCAGTTCCTTACTCTCAATAGAGAGGGTGGCTTTTACCTACGGGAATAAACCAGTAGAAATTCGTCATGCTTGGTACGACACTTCACAACAACATTATGAAAACAAATTAAATTAACTTCTTAAAGAGAGCTTCATCCGTAAAAACCATTACAAAAGCCAAAAAATCCCCAAGGACTCTGTGGTTTCCAATAGAATATGTTGCGATACAACAAAGTCACACTGAACCTCCACCTAAAAATAGAGATTGCCCATGGTTGATGCACAGAACGCAGTAAAAAAAGATAAGCCGGTTTTCCGGAATATTGGTTTAGCCCAATTAATTCATTACCGCCTACCTTGGGCTGGTAAGGTTTCCATTCTTCACCGCATCAGCGGTGCAGTCCTCTTTCTCATGCTGCCATTTCTTTTATATCTTCTTGATCAAAGTCTTGCATCAGAATTGAGTTATCAAAAGTTCCAAGCCCTCACTAGCCATTTTTTAGTAAAGATTATTTGCCTTGGCTTAATTTGGAGCTTCTTGCACCACTTTTGTGCTGGTATTCGGTATCTCTTACTCGATTTAGAAATCGGGGTTGAAAAAAATGAAGCAAATCGCTCTGCCATTTTTGTCTTTGTTTTAGGAGTGGTATTGACTGCGATTGTGGGTCTCAAATTATTCGGCTTGTACTAAGCGCACTTCATTTAAGGAAACCTCATGCCTATTTATCAAATTGGACCTAAGCGCTTAGTAGTGGGTGCTCATTACGGTCTTAAAGAGTGGATTATTCAGCGTGTAACAGCGATTGTGATGGTGGTATTTACAATTGTCTTATTGATCGACTACACCATCACGGGTAGCGCTACTTATGAAGGATGGTCTGCGTTATTTAGTAACCAGTTCATGAAGTTATTGACGCTCTTAGCTTTTATTAGCTTGTTTTATCACGCTTGGATTGGTATTCGCGACATTTGGATGGATTACATTAAGCCTGTAAGTATCCGCTTAACTCTGCAAGTGTTATCTGTTTTGTATCTCGTAGCCTGTGCGGCCTATGCCGTACAAATTTTGTGGAAAGTGTAATTCGATGACCGCGATTAAAAAAGTATTGCCACGCCGCCGTTTTGATGCGGTGATTATTGGTGCAGGTGGTTCTGGTATGCGTGCTTCTTTGCAGTTAGCAGAAGCCGGCCTGAACGTTGCGGTTTTAACGAAAGTCTTCCCAACTCGATCACATACCGTTGCTGCTCAAGGCGGCATTGGTGCTTCACTCGGTAATATGAGCGAAGATAATTGGCACTATCACTTTTACGACACGATTAAAGGCTCTGACTGGTTGGGTGACCAAGATGTGATTGAATTTATGTGTCGTGAAGCTCCTAAAGCGGTATATGAGCTTGAGCATTTTGGTATGCCTTTTGACCGTAATCCTGACGGTACGATATATCAGCGGCCATTCGGTGGGCATACTGCAAACTATGGTGAAAAGCCTGTACAACGTGCTTGCGCTGCAGCGGATCGTACTGGACATGCGATGTTGCATACCTTATATCAACGTAACGTTCGCGCAAAAACGAACTTCTTTGTCGAGTGGCTTGCGCTTGACTTAATCCGTGATGATGCTGGGGACGTAGTTGGCGTGACAGCTCTCGAAATGGAAACAGGTCAAGTTTATATTCTGGAAGCCAAAGTAGTTTTGATGGCGACTGGTGGGGCGGGTCGTATTTGGGATGCGTCTACTAATGCATTTATTAATACTGGTGATGGTATGGGTCTGGCTGCCCGCGCAGGAATTCCATTAGAAGATATGGAATTTTGGCAATTTCACCCCACTGGCGTAGCTGGTGCTGGTGTATTGCTAACTGAAGGTTGTCGCGGTGAGGGTGGTATCTTGCGCAATAAAGATGGCGAACGATTCATGGAGCGCTATGCACCAACCCTGAAAGATTTGGCGCCACGCGATTTTGTATCACGCTCAATGGACCAAGAGATTAAAGAAGGCCGTGGTTGCGGTCCTAACGGTGACTATGTAGTTCTGGATTTGACCCACATTGGCGCTGAGACCATCATGAAGCGCCTGCCTTCAGTTTATGAAATCGGTATTAACTTTGCTAACGTTGATGTTACTAAAGAGCCTATACCAGTCGTACCAACAATTCATTATCAGATGGGCGGTATTCCTACCAATATCAATGGGCAAGTAGTTGTTCCTGGTAACGGTAAGTCAAATGAGCTAGTCAATGGTTTGTATGCAATTGGTGAGTGCTCTTGCGTATCCGTCCACGGGGCTAACCGTTTAGGTACTAATTCATTGCTGGACTTATTGGTATTTGGTCGAGCTGCAGGCAATCATATCGTTGGTATGGACCTCAAAAATCGTGAATTTAAACCCCTACCTGCGAATGCTGGTGAGCAAACGATGGCACGTATTACTGCTTTAGATAACTCTACCTCAGGTGAATATGCGCAAGACGTTGCTAACGATATTCGAAAAACCATGCAAAAGTATGCTGGTGTATTTAGAAATCAGGAATTAATGGACGAAGGTGTGCGTCAAATGGCCAAGTTAACTGAGCGTGCCAAGCACTTGTGGCTTAAAGATAAGTCTGAGATTTTTAATACTGCGCGTATTGAAGCCTTAGAGGTGGCGAACTTGGTTGAAACTGCTAATGCAACGATGATTTCTGCTGCAGCACGTAAAGAAAGTCGTGGGGCTCATTCTCATGATGACTTCCCACTTCGTGATGATGATAGTTGGATGAAACATACGCTTTGGTATAGCGAAGGCAATCGCTTAGATTACAAGCCTGTGCAACTAAAACCATTGACTGTTGATTCAGTTCCTCCAAAAGAACGCACTTTCTAAGCGATAGATAGATAAGAGAGATAGAAGATGAGTGATATTCGTATATTTGAAATTTACCGCTACGATCCAGATGTCGATGCAGCCCCACGCATGGAGCGCTATGAATTAGAGCTCACTGGCGAGCGTATGTTACTAGATGCCTTGATTTCATTAAAGAAGCAAGATGAGACGATTTCTTATCGCCGCTCATGTCGTGAAGGTGTTTGTGGTTCTGATGCAATGAATATCAACGGTAAAAATGGTTTGGCCTGTTTAACCAATATGTTGACGTTACCCAAGGTGATCACACTGCGTCCATTACCTGGTTTGCCAGTAGTACGCGATTTGATTGTAGATATGACATTGTTCTTTAAACAATACTTGTCTATTAAGCCTTATTTAGTGAACGACAATCCACCTCCAGAAAAAGAGCGCCTTCAGAGTCCTGAAGAGCGTGAAGAGTTAAATGGTTTGTATGAGTGCATCTTATGTGCGTCCTGCTCTACTTCCTGTCCGTCATTTTGGTGGAATCCAGATAAATTCGTAGGCCCAGCAGGTTTATTACAGGCGTATCGTTTTATTGCCGATAGTCGTGATGAAGAAACAGCCCGTCGCTTGGATAACCTAGAAGATCCTTACCGTTTATTCCGTTGTCATACCATCATGAACTGCGTTGATGTTTGTCCTAAACATTTGAATCCCACCAAGGCAATTGGCAAGATCAAGGAGTTAATGGTACGCAGGTCGGTATGACATTAGGTAATGCAGAGTTATATCGATTAAAGAGTGATGCTCGTAGGGGTTTGCTTGAAAATGATTTAATTTTGCAGCGTTTTTTTGAGCGCCATGGCGCCCAGTTAAGCGTTGATGAAGGTAAAGTATTGGGTCAATTATTAGCTTTAGAAGACAATGATTTGATGGATTTGTTGATCGGTAGAAAAGATTCTGTAGTAGCGCTGGAAAAAGAGTTGCAATTAGACTCTTATAAAACAGTTTTACAAAAGCTGAGGGAGAGGTAATTCAGCATTTTGGTGCATGTTAGTAGTAAGGACACAAGAACGAATAGTGTATTAATCATCAATTTGAATGACTAAGGATTAGAAATGATTGAATCGGACATCAAGGCAAAACTCTCGTTTTCAGATGGCACACCAGACATTGATCTGCCAATTTATAAGGGCACTATTGGCCCTGACGTAATCGATATTCGTAAACTCTATGGTCAGACAGGAAAGTTCACTTACGACTCTGGTTTTCTATCTACTGCATCGTGTAATAGCAAAATTACATATATCGATGGCGACATTGGTGAATTGCTATACCGCGGTTACCCCATTGAAGATTTAGCGCATAACTGTGATTTCTTAGAAGTTTGCTACTTATTAATCAATGGCGAACTACCAAACGAAAAACAGAAGAACGACTTTGAAGCAATGGTGATGCATCACACTATGGTGCACGAACAAATGCAATTTTTCTTACGTGGTTTCCGTAGGGATGCGCATCCAATGTCTGTGCTGACAGGTTTGGTTGGTGCAATGGCCGCCTTTTATCATGATTCCATCGATTACAGTCAGCCCCATGCACGCGAAGTTGCCCAAATTCGCTTAATTGCAAAGATGCCTACTTTAGTTGCAATGGCTTATAAATATTCAGTTGGTCAGCCATTTATCTATCCAGATAATTCCTTGTCCTACACTGCAAACTTTATGCGAATGATGTTTGCTACTCCTTGTGAAGAGTACAAAGTGAATCCAGTATTAGTTCGCGCCTTGGATCGCATCTTTATATTGCATGCAGATCATGAGCAAAATGCTTCTACTTCAACAGTGCGTTTATGCGGTTCTTCTGGCACAAATCCATTTGCAGCCATTTCTGCTGGAATTGCTTGTCTTTGGGGTCCTGCTCATGGTGGAGCTAATGAAGCTTGTTTGCAAATGCTCAATGAGATTCAGGCCAATGGTGGTGTAGAACGAATTGGCGAATTCATTGCTCAAGTTAAGGATAAAAACTCTAACGTACGTTTAATGGGCTTTGGCCATCGTGTTTATAAAAACTTTGACCCACGTGCTAAATTGATGCGTGAAACTTGCTATGAAGTCTTGAAGGAGATGGGCCTTGAAAATGACCCATTATTCAAGTTAGCAATGACTCTTGAGAAGATTGCCTTAGAAGATGACTATTTCGTGAGTCGTAAGCTCTATCCAAACGTTGACTTCTACTCTGGCATTGTTCAGCGTGCTCTAGGTATTCCTACAGAAATGTTCACCTGTGTATTTGCCTTGGCAAGAACAGTGGGCTGGATTGCTCAGTGGGAAGAAATGATTACCGATCCTGAATATAAGATTGGCCGTCCACGTCAGTTATATGTTGGAGAAACTTCACGCAAGGTTCCTAACATTTCTGTTCGTAAATAAGAGATTTAAAGGGCTTTCATGTCACGTACGCTTTATGACAAATTGTGGGATGACCATGTCGTCTATTCTGAAAAAGACGGCACGGCCACAATTTATGTTGATCGCCAGTTATTGCATGAGGTAACAAGTCCCCAAGCTTTTGAAGGATTGAATTTGGCTGGGCGTCAGGTATGGCGCATCTCTGCCAATTTAGCTGTTTCAGATCATAACGTTCCTACGACAGATCGCTCTGAAGGTATTACGGATCCTATTTCCAAGTTGCAAGTTGATACCTTAGATCAAAATTGCGATGCTTATGGCATTACCCAATACAAGATGAACGATCCCCGCCAAGGGATTGTGCATGTTATAGGGCCAGAGCAGGGTGCTACTTTACCTGGAATGACTGTTGTTTGTGGAGATTCACATACAAGTACTCATGGGGCATTTGGAGCCCTTGCATTTGGTATTGGCACTTCTGAAGTTGAGCATGTCTTGGCAACTCAAACCTTGCTGATGAAGAAAAGTAAGAACATGTTAGTTAAGGTGGATGGCCGTTTGCAACCTGGTTCGACCGCTAAAGATATCGTATTGGCTGTGATAGGTAAAATTGGTACTGCTGGAGGCACTGGTTACACCATTGAGTTTGCTGGTGAGGCCATTCGAAATTTATCGATGGAAGGGCGGATGACTTTGTGCAATATGGCAATTGAAGCTGGCGCTCGCGCTGGCTTAGTTGCTGTTGATGAAACCACAATTGAATATATCCAAGGTAGGCCATATGCCCCTACGGGCGAAGCAATGCGGCACGCCTTGCAATACTGGCGAACCTTACATTCAGATGAAGGTGCAAAGTTTGATGCGGTAGTTGAGATGCGCGCTGAAGAAATTGCTCCTCAGGTGACCTGGGGAACCTCACCCGAAATGGTTTTAGCTATTAGCGATCGAGTGCCTGATCCAGAAAAAGAGCGTGATGCGAACAAACGATCCGCAATGGAACGTGCTTTGGAATATATGGGGCTGGCACCCAATACCTTGCTGAGTAATATTTCTGTAGATAAAGTGTTTATTGGCTCTTGCACTAATAGTCGCATAGAGGATATTCGTGCTGCCGCTAAGGTGGTAGATCGCTTAGGTAAAAAAGTGTCTGCAAATGTAAAGCTAGCCTTAGTCGTACCCGGATCTGGTTTGGTTAAAGCGCAAGCAGAGCGTGAGGGCTTGGATAGGGTATTTAAGGCTGCTGGTTTTGAGTGGCGCGAGCCAGGTTGTTCGATGTGCTTGGCAATGAATGCCGATCGTCTTGAGCCAGGTGAGCGTTGCGCTTCTACCTCAAATCGTAATTTTGAAGGTCGTCAAGGAAATGGCGGAAGAACTCATTTAGTAAGCCCTGCAATGGCAGCCGCTGCTGCAATAGAAGGTCATTTCGTTGACATTCGCAAGATTTCTTAAAGGAATTATCGTGTTTAAACTATCTTCGCTCACAATGATAAAAAAATTAACGATTGTTGCTGTTGTTGGTCTTGTGGTATCAGCATGTAGTAGCACTATGGAAGGTGTTGGGAAAGATCTCCAGAACATGGGCAACTCTATGAGTAGTAATAGCACTAACTCAAGCACAAATAATCAATCCCAAACCAAGGGTAAAGATGTTGTTGTGACTCCGGTTAAGTAAAAATCATGGATAAATTTACGGTATACAAGGGCTTAGTAGCACCGCTTAACCGCGAGAATGTGGATACCGACGCTATTATTCCTAAGCAGTTCTTAAAGTCGATTAAGAAAACTGGCTTTGGGCAAAACTTATTTGACGAATGGCGTTATCTTGATCATGGTGAGCCTGGGCAAGACTGTAGTAATCGACCCATTAATCCCGACTTTTTCTTAAATCAGCCGCGCTACCAAGCTGCTGGAATTTTGCTTGCCCGTAAAAACTTTGGTTGTGGCAGTTCACGAGAACATGCACCATGGGCCTTGGATCAATTTGGCTTTAGGGCAGTGATTGCCCCAAGTTTTGCCGATATTTTCTACAATAATTGCTTTAAGAATGGTCTTTTACCGATTGTCCTGACTGAGATGCAGGTTGACCATTTATTCAATGAAACCTTCGCTTTTACTGGATATCAGCTCACTATTGACCTAGATCGACAAGAAGTGATAGCTCCCGATGGCACTGCCTATAGCTTTGATGTTGACCCATTCAGAAAGCATTGCCTACTCAATGGTTTGGACGATATTGGCTTAACCCTGCAACATGCAGATAAAATCAAGGCTTACGAAGCTGAGCGCATTTTGAAAATGCCTTGGCTTGCTACACAATTGCCATAATTTTATCGAGTTAAAGGCCTTTCATGAAAATTGCAGTCCTCCCGGGCGATGGTATCGGTCCGGAAATCGTTGCCCAGGCCGTTAAGGTATTAAACGTTCTTGGCCCTAAATTTGATCTTGAGACAGCCCCCGTCGGTGGTGCTGCCTACGATATTGATGGTCACCCATTGCCACCAGCCACCCTAGAACTTGCCAAAAAGGCTGATGCGATTTTGTTTGGTGCTGTTGGCGACTGGAAATACGATTCCCTTCCTCGCGAGCACCGCCCAGAACAAGCTATTCTGGGTTTGCGTAAGCATTTGGAGTTATTTGCTAATTTTCGTCCTGCTATTTGCTATGACGAATTGACTGCCGCCTCTAGTCTTAAGCCCGAAATCGTCGGTGGTTTAGATATTTTGATTATTCGTGAACTCAACGGTGACATTTACTTTGGCCAACCCAGAGGAATACGTACTTCAGAGTTACCCTTGTTCAAGGGGGCAAGAGAAGGTTACGACATGATGCATTACTGCGAGCCTGAAATTGAGCGTATTGGCCGCGTAGCATTTGAGGCTGCACGTAAGCGTGGCAAAAAAGTCTGCAGTGTTGATAAGGCAAACGTCTTAGAAACTTCGCAACTCTGGCGTGAGGTCATGATTCGGGTTGCTAAGGACTATCTTGATGTCGAGTTATCCCATATGTATGTGGATAATGCCGCAATGCAATTGGTTAAAGCGCCTAAGGCATTTGATGTGGTGGTAACCGGTAATCTATTTGGAGATATTCTTTCGGATGAGGCAGCAATGTTGACTGGTTCTATTGGCATGCTACCTTCAGCATCTTTAGATAAAAATAATAAAGGCTTATATGAACCTAGTCATGGTTCAGCGCCTGATATTGCTGGCAAGGGCATTGCTAATCCGTTGGCTACCATTTTGTCCGTAGCGATGATGCTACGTTATAGCTTGGGCATGCCTGCACAGGCAGATCAGATAGAATCTGCAGTTCAAAACGTCTTGGCTCAAGGCTTACGTACTGCAGATATTTATACCGAGGGTACTCGAAAAGTGTCCACTGTAGAGATGGGTGATGCCGTCGTTGCAGCGCTTTCTTAAAATTCATTTATTACATTTATTAGATAGTTGATCCTGATGGCAAATACAAATACACCTTTGGTAGGTTTAGTCGGCTGGCGTGGAATGGTTGGGAGCGTTCTCATGGAAAGAATGCTGGCTGAAAAAGACTTTGATCTGATTGAGCCAATCTTTTTTAGTACTAGCCAAGCGGGTGCTGAAGTTCCCTTATTTAATGGTCAAAAAGTGACCAAGAATGAACATACTTTGCAAAATGCCAATGACATTGCCGCTTTAAGTCGTTGCGACATTATCTTGACTTGCCAAGGGGGTGATTACACCAATTTGGTGTTTCCTAAATTACGCGCTGCTGGTTGGTCGGGCCATTGGATTGACGCTGCTAGTGCTTTACGCATGAAAGATGATGCGGTATTAGTTTTAGACCCCGTAAATCGACCAGTCATTGATAAAGCATTGACGGCAGGTGGCAAGAACTGGATTGGTAGTAACTGTACAGTGAGTTTGATGATGATGGCTATGGGGGGCTTAGTAAAAGCTGATATGGTTGAGTGGATTAGCGCGATGACTTACCAAGCTGCATCTGGAGCTGGCGCACAAAATATGCGAGAATTACTTTTGCAAATGGGTGCATTACGCGATTGCGTTGCCACTGAATTAGACGATCCTTCTTCTTGGATCTTGGATATTGATCACAAGATTACTGAAACCTTGCGTTCAGCTGATTTTCCAAAGAAAAATTTCCGCAATACCCCTTTAGCTGGTAGCTTGATTCCATGGATCGATGTGCCCGTTGAGCATGGTCAGACTAAAGAAGAGTGGAAGGGTGGTGCTGAGTTCAACAAGATTTTAGGACGCCCTGCATTTCGTACAAATGGCAGTATTCCAGTTGATGGCATATGTGTTCGTATTGGAGCAATGCGTTGTCACTCACAAGGCTTAACAGTAAAGCTCAAAAAAGATATTCCGCTTGCTGAAATTGAGACAATTTTGGCTAATGATAGCCCTTGGGTCAAAGTTATCCCAAATGATCGAGAAACTACCGAGCGTGATTTGTCTCCGGCGGCAGTGAGCGGCACCTTGACAATACCTATAGGCAGAATTCATAAAATGGCCATGGGTCCTGAATATCTAGCAGCCTTTACAGTTGGCGATCAACTGTTGTGGGGTGCTGCAGAACCCTTGCGCCGCATGCTCCGGATCTTGCTTGAGCATTGATGGTACGCATTAGCCAACCTCTATTAATAAGACTTCTTTGCTTATTTTGGCTCAGTTGGTCATGTGCGGTTTCTGCAATCTCTTTAGGCTCTGCCAGATTGCTATCAAAGCCTGGTGAACCACTTCGAGTAGAAATTCCGATTCGGGTGGGTGCTGATGAGCAGGGCTCATTAGCCAGCCTAGAGGCAGTTATGCCATCAAAGGCTATTTATGAACGTCTCGGAATTTCTTCAAAAGTATTAAATTTCAATGCTCAGTCAATGGTATATCGGAACAAGCAAGAGCAGTTAATGGTTTTAGTTGAAACCGTTAATCCCATTCCACTCTCTGATGATCCATTTATTGATCTCTTAGTTAATCTCAAATGGTCTGCTGGGAGTCTAGCTAAAACTTTCACCTTGCTCATAGGGGATGCACAAAAGATCTTGGTGAGGCCTGGGCAAACTTTATCTGAAATTGCTGCTCAGATGGCCCCGCAATTAGATGGTGCCACTATAGATCAAACCATGATGGCTTTGTTTAAAGCCAATCCAGATGCTTTTGCTAGCGGTAGTATTAATCGCCTTAATGCAGGTGTAGAGCTTAATAAACCGAGTCAGGCACTCTTGCGATCCATTAGCCCAGCACAAGCCAATCAATTTGTTGCTGAGTCTAACGCCCAATGGCATGCCGAACAGGATTCTAAAGGCAGCTTAGAGGGCAAGAGTGCGCCCAAAAAGGATGCTGAGCCCACCTTAAAGGATAGGCTCAAGATTGGCTCTAGTACGCAAGGTAATGCAGAAGAGCAGCGCTATACCGAAGAATTGGTTGCCCAAGAAAAAGTACTTGAGCAGACTAAAGTACGGGTAGCGCAATTGGAAAAGAATATTGCTGATTTACAGAAGCTATTAGATAAATCGAAAGATAAATCACAAGAGAAACAAGCAGTAGAGAGTACTTTTGGTCTTGGCGCATTTGCACCTGCAATTTTGGCATTAGTCCTCATGGTCTTTACTGGTTTATTGCTTTGGCTCTTAGCAAAGAATGCCCGCCACTCTGAAATCGCTAATTTTACTAAGCCAACTTCCCCCATTCCTCATGGTAATTTGCCTGAAAGGGCTAAGGCTTTATTTGCAGAAATTGACTTAGATCTTCCGCCTAGCAAGCTAAATCCATCTTCTATCCAAGTACTTATTGCGAAAAATAATCTACAAGCCGATACCTTGCGCGTCAAATTAAATTTAGCTCGTGCCTACATCACGATTGAAGATTTTTCTGCCGCCAAAAAATCCTTGGAAGAAATTTTGCAAGTAAGTGGCCCCATTGATCCCAGCATTACCATTGAAGCTCAGGGTTTGTTATCAGAGCTCTCACATCGAAATCACTAGAGTTTTATCATGCGCATTGCTCTTGGTTTGCAATATGAGGGTAGCCTGTACTCTGGCTGGCAGTCTCAGCTTAGTAGAAATACGATTCAGGACGTTCTAGAAAAAGCTATTTCTGATTTTATCGGAGAGGAAGGCCTCAAAGATAGCCCGCTACGAGTCGCCACTGCGGGTAGAACGGATACGGGGGTGCATGCTTTGGGTCAGGTGGTGCACTTTGATACCAGTGTAGAGCGTGAGAATTGGTCATGGGTGAGGGGGGTAAATTCTTTCTTACCCCAATCCATTGTGGTCAATTGGGCGCAATCTGTCTCAGATGAGTTTAGTGCGCGCTTTTCTGCATACGAACGCACTTATATCTATGCATTACACGCAGGACCATGTCGCTCCCCGATGGCAGCGTCTCGCGCAGGTTATTTGATGATGCCCCCTGACCGTTGGTTTGATATTGATGCGATGAAGCAAGCTGCTCAATGCCTAATTGGCGAACATGATTTCAGCTCATTTCGGTCATCGGAGTGTCAAAGTACAACACCTATAAAGACTCTTTATTGCATTGAGATTGTTTCTAATGAGCCTTGGCTATATTTTAAGATTCGGGGAAATGCTTTTTTGCACCATATGGTGCGCAATTTGGTGGGCAGTTTTTTAATGATTGGTACTGGCAAGCATGAGCCTGAATGGATGGCCGATGTCCTAATAGCTAAAGATCGAAGTATGGCTGCGCCGACGTTTTCACCTGATGGCTTATATTTAGCGAAAATTGCTTACCCAGAGCAATTTCATATTCCAGGCCCTTGGCTAGCGAATTCTTGGTTGCCAAAAGACCTGATCGCCCTATAAGCCTTATTATTTCACCATGGGCTTATTCGCTTACTCACCAGGTCACACTAGGATCAAAATTTGTGGTCTCAAAACGCCCGCAGATGTCGATGCAGCTGTTTTAGCAGGGGTTGATGCAGTGGGTTTTGTGTTCTACCCACCAAGCCCTAGGGCTGTGACCCCTAATATCGCTGCTTCTTTGATATCAAGGCTTCCGGTAGGGGTGGATGCGGTTGGATTGCTTGTAAATGCCTCAGATGCTGAATTTAGTGCCATCCGGGCTGCTGCACCGATTACTTTATGGCAGTTTCATGGGGATGAATCGCCAGAGGAGTGCCGTAGGCTCGCTGCGGGTGACCCTTGGATGAAAGCTGCCCGAATTGGTGCTCAGTTCCCATTTGATGATTTTTCCCTACAATATAGCCAAGCTAACGCTTTTTTGCTAGATGCCCTAGTTGAGGGATATGGTGGAGGAGGCGTTCCTTTTGATTGGCAAGGGATTCCAAAAGCATGGGTAAGCGCAAACGCGCCTCGGGTCGTTTTGAGTGGTGGATTGAACGCACACAACGTGGGCGAGGCAATCGCTCGTCTGCATCCTTGTGCGGTTGACGTCTCTAGTGGCGTAGAAATTAGCAAGGGTGTTAAAGATCACGCATTGATGAAGGAGTTTGTTCAAGCAGTGCGTGCAGCCGATGCCAACGCATCACCCTAATTTGCTGTAACTAATCAAAGAGGTAAATATGTACGATAAGCCAGATGCACGAGGACACTTTGGTCCTTATGGTGGCGTATTTGTTTCTGAAACTCTCATGTTTGCTTTAGATGAGCTCAAAGCAGCTTATGCCAAATATCAACATGATCCAGAGTTTCTTGAGGAATTCCGCTACGAACTCAAGCATTTTGTTGGCCGTCCATCACCCGTCTATCACGCTAAGCGTTGGAGTGAATTGCTAGGTGGTGCACAGATCTATCTCAAGCGTGAAGATTTAAACCACACTGGCGCTCATAAAATTAATAATGTGATTGGTCAGGCAATGCTAGCTAAGCGCATGGGAAAACCCCGCATCATTGCAGAAACTGGTGCAGGGCAGCATGGCGTTGCTACGGCAACCATTTGTGCGCGCTTTGGCTTAGATTGCACTGTGTATCAAGGTTCTGTAGATGTTGCTCGTCAGGCACAGAATGTTTACCGCATGAAGCTACTTGGCGCTAAGGTTGTCCCTGTTGAGTCTGGTACTAAGACACTTAAAGATGCGCTCAATGAAGCAATGCGTGACTGGGTTACTAATGTCGAGGACACCTTTTACATTATTGGAACTGTAGCTGGCCCTCATCCATATCCCATGATGGTCAGAGATTTTCAGAGTGTCATTGGTGAGGAGTGCAAGGTGCAAATGCCTGAGCTAACTGGCCGTCAACCTGACTATGTAATGGCTTGCGTTGGAGGCGGCTCAAATGCGATGGGGATTTTTTATCCTTATATTGATTATTCAGATGTGAAATTAATAGGCGTAGAGGCTGCAGGTCACGGACTTAATAGCGGCTTGCATTCTGCTGCATTATGCGTAGGTAAGCCAGGGGTATTACATGGCAACCGTACTTATTTATTACAAGATGAAAATGGTCAAATTTCTGAAACACATTCTGTCTCTGCAGGCATGGACTATCCCGGCGTTGGTCCTGAGCACGCTTGGTTAAAAGATTCTGGCCGGGCTGATTATGTTGCGATCACTGATGAAGAAGCGCTTAAAGCTTTTCATGATTGCTGTCGAATTGAAGGAATTATTCCTGCTTTGGAGTCCGCTCATGCAATTGCCTACGCCTGCAAACTTGCCGCAACACTTCCTAAAGACAAAACCATTTTGGTGAACTTATCTGGGCGTGGAGATAAAGATATGCACACTGTTGCCCTAGCAACCGGTTCTGAAGGTTAAATCTTAATTTATTTATGTCAAAAATTAGAGCACTTTTTAAAGAATTAAAAGCGGAAGGCAAAAAAGGATTGATTCCTTTTATTACCGCTGGTGATCCTGACCCAAAACTCACTGTCGAACTTATGCATGCATTAGTTCGTGGCGGTTCCAATGTAATTGAATTGGGAGTACCTTTTTCAGATCCGATGGCAGATGGTCCTGTGATTCAGCGCTCTTCAGAAAGAGCCTTAAGCCATGGCGTTACTTTGCATGGTTGCTTAGAAATGGTTAAAGAGTTTCGTAAGACTGATGCAAATACGCCAGTTGTTTTAATGGGCTATGCCAACCCAGTAGAGCAAATGGGAGCCGAGCGTTTTGCTACTGATGCAAAATCTGCCGGTGTAGATGGTGTCCTGGTGGTGGATTACCCGCCTGAAGAGTGTGTCGATTTTGCAGCCAGAATGCGTATAGCAGGCGTAGACCCCATTTTCTTATTGGCACCTACCTCATCACTACTACGCATTAAAGAAGCAGCCAAAATAGCATCTGGATATATTTATTACGTATCTATGCGAGGTGTTACTGGGGCCTCCCATCTCAATACGCTCGATGTGGCCAGTATTATTCCTAAAATACGCGAAGAAACGGCTATTCCGATCGCTGTAGGATTTGGTATTAACGATGCTGCCAGTGCTAAAGCGGTATCTAAAACCGCCGATGCAGTGGTTATCGGTAGCCGTATTATTCGTCTTTTAGAGGAGGCGCCACCAGGTCAAGCGGTACAATTGCTTGAAACCTTCATACGTGAAATTCGCGTCGCTTTAGATAGTTAATGCATTGGATAGTGAGAACGAATGAGTTGGATTGATAAACTACTACCCCCCCAAATTCAGCATACTGATCCTGCGAATCGCAAATCAGTTCCAGAAGGCTTGTGGGTTAAGTGCCCTAGTTGTGAAGTTGTGCTTTACAGCACGGATATAGAGGCTAATTTATCGGTCTGCCCAAAATGTAGTCACCACATGCGCATTAGCGCACGTCAGCGGCTTGATAGCCTCTTAGATCCCAAGGGCCGATATGAAATCGGTGCTGATATTTACCCAATTGACCCGCTCAAATTTAAAGACTCGAAGAAATATCCGGATCGTTTAAAACAAGCGAATGACGCTTCTGGTGAATCTGAGGCCTTAGTTGTGATGGGTGGCAAGATTGAGAGCATCCCAGTGGTAGCTGCCTGTTTTGAGTTTCAGTACATGGGTGGCTCAATGGGATCCGTAGTGGGTGAGCGTTTTGTTCGCGGTGTTCAAGAAGCCATTGCTAAAAAATGTGCATTTATTTGTGTCTCTGCTACTGGCGGCGCTCGCATGCAGGAGAGTTTGCTATCTCTTTTCCAGATGGCTAAAACAAACTCGATGTTGACCTTGCTATCCAAAAAAGGCTTGCCTTATATCAGTGTTCTTACCGACCCTACGATGGGTGGAATCTCTGCAAGCTTTGCCTTTATGGGTGATGTAGTGATGGCAGAACCTAAAGCTTTAATTGGATTTGCAGGCCCACGCGTCATTGAACAGACTGTTCGAGAAAAATTGCCAGAAGGGTTTCAGCGTTCTGAGTTCCTGATGCAAAAGGGTGGTATCGATATGATTGTGGATCGGCGCCAAATGCGCAGAGAAATTGCTCATTTATTAGCATTACTTCAACGGCTTCCAGAGCCTGCGTTAGCAAGTAGCGCAGCAGTTTAAGCGCTTGAGTACAGCACACCAAGCCCCCATTCTTTTTTCTAGCCTTAAGGCTTGGCTTGATTATCTCGAAACTGCTCACCCAGTCGGAATTGACATGGGTCTTGAGAGAATCAATCGAGTAAAAGATGCCTTGGGCCTTCATTTTGACTGCCCAATTATTACGGTAGCTGGCACCAATGGCAAAGGCTCTACTTGCGCATACCTAGAAAGCATTTTGTTGGCTTCGGGATATCGCGTGGGGTGTCACATGTCGCCACACCTTCTCGTGTTTAATGAGCGAGCTCGCGTCAATGGAGAAGAGGCAAAAGATGAGTTATTGCTAGAGCATTTTGCGGTTGTTGAAAAAGCCCGAGTTAGCTTGCTTAATGCGCCTACCTTAACCTATTTTGAGTTCACTACTTTAGCCATCATGCATCTATTTTCTAAATCGGGTCTTGATGCAGTCATACTGGAAGTGGGTATGGGTGGCAGATTAGACGCTGTAAATATCGTGGATGCTGATTGCGCCATCGTAACGAGTATTGATATTGACCATGCAGATTATTTAGGGGGGACTAGAGAACTCATTGGTTTAGAAAAAGCTGGTATTTTTCGCGCAGGTAAGATTGTTGTCTGTGGCGACCCAGTACCACCCCAATCTTTAATTGATTATGCTGAAAAATTAGCTTGCGATCTTTGGTTGCAAGGTCGTGATTACAACTTTCAAGGTGATAAACAGCAGTGGGGCTGGGCAGGACGACAGAAGCGCTTTAGTGGCCTGGGATACCCCGCTCTGCGAGGCGCTAATCAGATTTTGAATGCCTCTGCAGTCATAGCTGCTCTCATGGCCTTACACCAGCGCTTGCCAGTGAGCGCACAAGATATCCGCAATGGCTTTGCATTGGTGGAGTTGCCAGGGCGCTTTCAGGTCCTTCCTGGCCAGCCTACCGTGGTACTGGACGTGGCCCATAACCCCCATGCAGCTGCTACCTTAGCCCAAGGTCTAGATAAAATGGGTTATCACCCCTATACCTACGCTATTTTTGGAGCTATGGCAGATAAAGATATTGCCGGAGTTATTAGGCCCCTTTTGGGAATTGTTGATTTTTGGTTTTGCACAGATTTACCGACTCCACGAGCTGCAAGTGCAAGTGCACTGGCCCAGCAGCTCAATGAACAGGGGGTTAAGGTCAAAAACGGTGCTGATGGGGGTATTGAGTGTTTTTCTGATCCTGCTGCTGCGTATCAAAAAGCGCTTTCTAAAGCGGGTGAGGGTGATAGAATTGTGACCTTCGGATCCTTCTATACCGTGGCCGGCGTAATGGCTTATCGAAACAACCAGGCGCATTGATCCATGATTCGTTTACCGAAGCTTTTTAAGCGAAACCCAAAGGCTGATGACCTCCATAGAGGTTCAGCAGGGAATCGTCGTACTGCCCCAAAATTTGTTCCTCGTAGCTTCCAGCGTGCTCAAGAGAGCGAGGACTTGGCTCTAACTGAAGATCCAGAGCAGCAACGTGCACGTCATCGCCTGATTGGTGCAGCAGTTTTGGTTTTAATTGCGGTAATTGGACTCCCTCGTATTTTGGATAACAAACCAAAATCAGTTAATAACGATATCGCCATTAATATTGTGACAAGCTTGCCTATGCCAGGCTCTAGCACTCAACCCACAGATGCAAAGGTAGAGACTAAGTCACCAGAAAAGCCAATTACTCAGACCCCTGAACAAAGTACACCTAAAGCGACTATTGCCCCAGCACCAGAACCTAAAGTAGAAGCCAAGATTGAATCCAAGCCAGCCACTCCAAATAAAGTACCCGCCCTTGGTTTGGCAGTAGGTGAAGAAGTAGTAGCTAACCCTAGCAAACAAAAAATAGAAGAAGCCCCGCTCAAGGTGGGCGCAAACAATGGTACTGGAAAATTTGTAATTCAGATTGGAGCTTTTGCTTCAGAAGAGCGAGCTAAAGGTTGGATTAATAAAATGAAGGATCAAAAGATTCCGAATTACGTTATTAATAAAACTGGTACAGACGGCACTAATTTATTTGTTTTGCGAGCTGGCCCATTTACGGATAGAGATACTGCTGAAGCAGCCGAGAAAAAAGTTAAAGCCATGGGTCTTTCTCCTCGATTGGTAGAGGTGGGGGCTCAATAATGGAATATTTATCCACCCTAGCTTTAACTACGGTGGATTATTTCACCCTAGTGGTCTTGCTAGTATCTGCCTTGGTGGGAATTTCTCGGGGTTTATTTAAAGAGGTTTTGGCTTTAGCCTCTTGGTTTGTTGCTGCTTGGGTTGCTTACCATTACACCAGTTATCTCTCTACCGAATGGCTTTCGACATTTCGTATGGATGAACTCTTAAGCCTAGGTGTGAGCTTCTTAATTCTGTTTATCTTGACCTTAGTAGTTTGCGGATTAATTGGCAGTGTGATTCAAAAAATTATTCTGTCAGTTGGTTTGAGCATGACTGATCGTTTTCTGGGGCTCATTTTTGGTTTACTGCGTGGTGGTCTGATCGTAGTAGTGATGGCTACACTCGCGGCATTAACACCGATACCTCAGAGTGTAGCTTGGCAAAAAGCCATCACACGACCAGCTATCGATATGGCAACGGGATTAATTAAAGGTTGGCTTCCTTCTGACTGGGCAAAACAGTTAGGCGAGGCAATGCCTAAAATTACTCCCACTGTTACACCTTCTTTAACCATAGGGATATAGGCTTATGTGCGGCGTCGTCGGAACAGTTTCCCACTCACCAGTTAATCAACTGATTTATGACGCCTTGCTACTATTGCAACATCGTGGTCAGGATGCGGCAGGCATGGCAACTATGAACGGCAACTCGTTCACTATGCATAAAGCGAATGGTCTGGTTCGTGATGTCTTTAGAACACGCAATATGCGTAGTTTGGTAGGAAGCGCTGGTATTGGACAAGTCCGTTATCCAACTGCTGGCTCAGCTAGCAGTGAAGAGGAAGCGCAACCGTTTTACGTAAGTGCACCATACGGAATTATTTTGGCTCACAACGGTAATCTAACTAATGCTGCTAGCTTGCGTGTGGAGATGGCTTATCGCGACCGCCGGCATATTAATACCAGTTCTGATACCGAGGTATTGCTCAACGTTTTAGCTGATGAACTCCAAAAAGAAACAAATAGTACTGCTTTAGATGAAAGCGCTATGTTTAACGCTGTTACGGAATTAACTAAGCGCGTTAAGGGGTCTTACGCAGTAGTTTCTTTAATCGCGGGCTATGGTTTATTGGCATTTCGTGACCCATTTGGTATTCGTCCATTGTGCATTGGACGAATTGATACGCCAAAGGGTCCAGAGTGGATGATTGCCTCGGAATCAGTGGCTCTAGAAGGTTTAGGATTTACCTTCGTGCGTGATGTTAATCCCGGTGAAGCGATTTACATTGATTTGGACGGTAATTTTTATACACGTCAATGTGTGGCAAATGCTGTTTTAACTCCTTGCATCTTTGAATACGTATATATGGCACGTCCAGACTCTACGATTGATGGGGTGACAGTCTATAACGTGCGGATGCGTATGGGCGACTATTTAGCAGAGAAAATTCGTAAAGAAACCAATGTAAATGAAATTGACGTGGTGATGCCAATTCCTGATTCAAGTCGTCCAGCAGCAATGCAAGTGGCTAAGCGTTTGGGGGTTGACTATCGTGAAGGTTTCTTTAAGAACCGCTATATCGGTCGTACCTTCATCATGCCTGGTCAAGCGGTCCGTAAAAAGTCAGTACGTCAAAAACTCAATGCCATGCGTATAGAATTTAAAGATAAAACGGTATTAATTGTGGATGATTCTATTGTGCGTGGTACGACCTCATTTGAGATAGTGCAAATGGCTCGTGAATCTGGTGCTAAAAAGGTAATTTTTGCTTCTGCCGCACCTCCAGTGCGATATCCCAATGTATATGGTATTGACATGCCAACTCGGAGTGAATTGGTAGCTTATGGCCGTACTGATGAGGAAATTAATAAGTTGATTGGTGCTGATCAGTTGATCTATCAAAGTATTGAAGATATGAAACAAGCTGTAAAGGATGTTAATCCCCATATTCAGAACTTCGAAGCCTCATGTTTCGATGGGCATTACATCACCGGAGATATTAACGAATCTTATTTGGATGCGCTTGAGGCTGCTCGGAATACCTCTGAGGCTATGGCTGATCGTCAGCGTGATTCAAGTGATTTTGCCCGCTCGCAACTGCATTTACATTTAGCTACCGAAGACTAATAAGAGACACCTAGACCGTCTTAATGTAGTTATCTACAAGCATTTCTGAAATTCGGTGTCAAAATAGCAACATGAAGAACAAATCTACCCGAAAAAAACCTGATTTTTCCAAGTTGGCACCTGAAACTTTAGCGGTTCGCGCTGGAACCCGTCGCACAGCTGAATACCAAGAGCATTCTGAAGCGATGTTTTTAACCTCCAGTTTTTGCTTTGATAGTGCTCAATTGGCAGCTGATGGTTTTGCGCACGCTGATCAAGGTTTTATATATTCCCGCTTTACCAATCCGACAGTAAGCATGTTCCAAGATCGGCTTGCTGCTTTAGAAGGTGGTGAGGCCTGTATTGCTACTGCTTCCGGAATGTCCGCTATTCTAACGATGGCGATGGCACATCTGCAAGCAGGCGACCATGTCATTTGTTCACGCTCGGTATTTGGTGCGACTATTCAGTTGTTCACTACTATCCTAGGCCGCTTTGGCATCACGACAACTTATGTTGATCTTGCTGATGTCAAAGACTGGCAGGATGCAGTCCAGCCTAATACCAAATTGTTTTACTTGGAAACGCCATCTAACCCATTAACAGAAATTGCAGATATCAAGGCCATATCGAAGGTCGCAAAAAAAGCCAAAGCTTTATTTGCCGTAGATAACTGTTTTTGTACGCCTGCGTTGCAAAAACCTCTAGCACTTGGGGCTGATGTTGTTATTCATTCGGCCACGAAATATCTCGATGGTCAGGGTAGAGTAGTTGGCGGCGCTATTGTGGGTAGTAATGACTTTGTCATGGGTAAAGTCTTCCCCTATGTGCGTACTGCTGGACCAACACTTTCTGCTTTTAATGCTTGGGTCTTTCTTAAGGGATTAGAGACGCTTAATTTGCGTATGCATCAGCAAAGCCAGAGTGCGCTCCAGTTAGCACAGTGGCTAGAAAAGCAGCCTAGCGTAGAGCGCGTATATCACCCCAGCCTGAAATCGCATCCCCAGTATGCTTTGGCAAAACGTCAGCAAAAAGCCGGTGGGGCGATTGTAGCTTTTACTTTGAAGGGCGGTAAAAGGGCAGCATTTAATCTTATAAATCAAACTAAGCTTTGCTCTATCACAGCAAATTTAGGAGATACCAGAACAACTATTACTCATCCAGCAACTACTACACACTGCAGAGTCTCTCTAGCAGAACGCAAGGCTGCTGGAATTACGGACGGCTTAGTGCGTATTGCAGTAGGCCTTGAAAATATTAACGATTTGAAGAGCGATCTCATTGGCGGACTCAAAAAATAATCACGTGCATCAAAGTAAGCTAATGGGTTTTGCTGATGCCACACAGTTCTGGAATGAACGCTTTGATAATGATGAGTTCATATTCGGAAAAGAGCCTAATGAATATCTTGTCTGGCAAGCAAGTAAATATTTAAGTGTTGGAGATAAGGTACTTTGTATAGCAGATGGTGAAGGGCGTAATGGAGTTTGGTTAGCTAAGCGAGGTATGCAGGTAGTTGGGTTTGATGTATCTGATGTCGCTCTCGTTAAAGCAAAGCAGTTTGCTAAAGATAATCAAATTAAAGTTGAGTACTCGCTTAATGATACTGATGGATTTGAGTGGCTACCTAATTGCTATGATGCGATTATGGCAATCTTTATTCAGTTTGCTGATCCTGCAATGCGCGCTAGAATTTTTAAACAAGTGTATACCGCTCTGAAACCAAATGGAATATTCATTCTTCAAGGCTATACACCAAAACAGCTTGAATATAAAACAGGTGGCCCGTCTTTAATTGATCATCTATACACTGAAGAAATGATTTCTGAGCTTGCAAAGGATTTTGAAATCCTAGATCTGCGTTGTTATGAAAAGGAGTTATCCGAGGGCGCAAGACATACTGGCATGTCTGCTCTATTGGGGCTTACAGCTAAGAAACCACCATTAAATTATTAGTTAAAACCACCGCTATGAATCCATTTGAATTTCTTAAAAATGCCATAATGCCAAAACCTGCAGAGCCTCTTCCTGAAGGAGCTCTCTTGATCGATGTGCGATCTCCAGTAGAGTTTGCCGGTGGGAGTATTCATGGGGCCATTCATATTCCAGTTGATCGAATTCATCTGATTAATGCGCATAAGCCAAAGATTGATTTGAGTCGACCCATTGTGGTGTTCTGTGCCTCGGGTATGCGCTCTAGCTCTGCTCGTCGTCAACTACTATCGATGGGCTATGAAACTGTGATTAATGGCGGCGGGATTTCTAATCTATCCATTCGGTTATCCAACCCAAACCATTAATTGTTCATGCATGCTTATGAGCATGACTCTTAGGTGAAATTTGACATTACCCACAAGGGTTACTGCTTAATTCGTTTACAAGGGGCCATTTTCTATTTCGATCCTTCCTAGGTAAGAATCCTCCTAATCTGCTATCGTTCTCTTTTGTCTGCTTCGTAATTGGCTCCAGCGCCCCAGTTTTTAGACGCGAAGATATGGGTTTAATGATGGATGTTAAGTTTGAGACCATTAGTAGGGCGCTAGCTTCCATGGCAGAGCAAGGATTAATAACTAATGTGAGTCGCTTGAGTGTACAAATACCAAGCCTTCAAAAGTTAAGGGAGTTTTCCCAGATGGGGTTTAAGACTTTAATTGACCAAGAAAAAAGCTGCCTAGGCAGCTTTTTATCGATTAGCACTACAAAGCTAATTCACTGTAGTATTAAGCCTTCTTAGCGTAAGCAGAACACCAGCCTTTAGCAGCAACTTGCTTAGAGCCAAATAAAGAGCAGCCACCAGCAGTTGGCGAGCCTTTAGCTTGGTAGAGTGCACAGTTATCACACTCTTGCCCAGCAGCGTACTTAGGATATTTTGCTTTATCTACTGAAGTTGCAACTGCTTTATAACCAAGAGCAGCAGCTTGTGGATCTGTTTCAGCAACCATGGTTTGAGCCTGAACAGTACCATTTAAAGCTAATGTGCAAGCACCAGCAGCTGACAAAATCATAAATTGACGACGACTATTTTTCATACTATCTCCATTAAATAGGAATGCTATAGGGAAGCCTAAATGGCTTTCTGAATCACATCATATTGATTGGAGATATGGTATCAATAGGGGTTTCTCTGTATTAAGTTTATTGAATGACTAGTCCACACTATCAACTATATACATAAATGCGTATAGAAGCATTGAATGAGTATTTTTGCCCTATAAATATATAAAAAAGGTTTTTATGAAAAAATTAATTGCCATTAGCTTTATGTTGTTTTCTGGCATTGTTAGTGCACAAGCTACTCCAACAAGCCCTGAACTATTACAGATCATGGAAAAGTCGACAAAGTTTATTGTCAATACTGGAAAGGGCCCAGTTGAAATTACCCGTGTAATGACTACTTGCGCTAAAAACAAGGGGTGGCTCCAGCCATTGATTCCGATTAAAGGCGTCGTTCCCGTGGATGAAATCGATGTCCTTAATGCTCTTAACGATAAAGATTCAATTGTGGTAGATATGCGTGTAGTAGATGATCGCGTTAAGGGAACGATTCCTGGTTCGGTAGGTATTCCTTATACTGAAGTAGCCATGCGGATGGATGAGTTGGGCTGCAAAAAACCGCCCGCTGGCTCGACTAAATGGGATTGCTCAAAAGCTAAGAAAGTCTACGCTTTTTGTAACGGCCCTGTTTGTCCACAAAGTCCCATGGCTATGTCTGCAATGACTCGTGACGGTTTTCCGCCTACAAAAATTTACTATTACCGTGGCGGCATGCTTGATTGGGACGCACTTGGACTGACGATCGTTAAGGGCGAGTTCTAATAAAAGGAATTAATTTCTTTCGAGCGTAAAAGGAGCTGCGGCTCCTTTTGTTTTTTGCTTATCCCCATTCTTTGAAAGCTTCTTATTGAAGATGGGCGTTCACTAAAGTTAAATCTTGCTCTGAAATCTCACCCGTCAGGGCTGCTAAGCGTAGCCTGTTCAGCAAATAGTTAACTTTTTCCATATATAGTGCATAGTCAGTGGTGATAAGTTCACTTTCTGCGCCTAGAAGCTCCATGGTGGAGCGTGCACCTACTGAATAACCATTTCGAGTGGCGCTTAATCTAGCCTCTCCTGTTTTTTGTGCATTGGATAGGGCAATGATTTTATCTTTAGCGCTATGAAGTGAAAGCCAGACCGTTCTAAGGGTTCTCTCGAGATTTAGCTCAGACTTAGAATATTCTGCCTTAGTTTTTTCAACTAAAAGCAATGTCTCTTCTTGTTTAGCAGTGCGGTAACCACCGGTATAGAGCGGAATTGACAATTGCAGTCCAACTAAATAGTTATTGGTGGACGTATTGCTAGCAGTTCCAAAATCTCCAGAGCCATTTAACTTATCTTTAGAGGATTGTGCTACTGCATCTAATTTCGGAGAGTTAATTGCGCCATATTTTTCCGCCTCTTCCTTAGCCACTTTTTCTTGGACAGAGAGCATTTGAAGCTGGATATTTTGCGTTTTTAACTTTCCTAAATAGCTATCCATGCTTGGAAGAGTAAGGTTATTTACATTGAATGCAATTTTCAACTTATCGACTTTAGCTGGGCTACCAAACAGGTCCTGCAGAGATAGTTTTTTAATGGCCAAATTAGTATCGGCTTCTAGCACATGCACCTTGCTAGAATCTAACCTTGCCGAGACTTCTTGCATATCTGTTTGGCTGGCGTCTCCAAGCTTGAAGCGTTTTTCTATTTCTTGGCGTGTTTTGCTTATAGCACTTTCTTGTTTTTTAGCCAATCGTAATGTTTCTTCAGCTGTTAGGACGTCAAAATAACGTTCAGCTACTAATAAAATAAGATTTTGTTGGGCTACTTGTAGGCCAAGATTCGATGCATCAGCCGACATATTAAGTTGACGACTTTGCGCTAGACGTTCGCGATTGTAAATTGATTGAGTGGCTGATAGGGTATAGCGATTAACGAAGCCATTATTAATTGAGGTATTAAAATTAGCGCCATTAAAGGTCCCCATTCCTGGTGCATAGAATTGCGCACCAGATACTGCGGTGTTATAGCTCATACTGCCAGTGAGAGCGGTAAGGTTAACATTAGGCAACCACAAGGAGCTGCCTTGATCTCGACGTTTTTCACCTGCCATTTGCTCATAACGACTGGCAATAAATTCTGGATCACGGTTTTGCGCTTCATGCCAAACGTCCATCAAGCTAGTCGCAAAAGATGGGCTAGATGACATACTCAATAGCATGAAAGAAGCTAACGCAAGAGGCTTAAATCTGAGAAGTTTCATGGGCGCCTTGTGATTTATGCTCCAGCCTTTAGGCCAAGCTTTCTAATAATGCTTTCCATCAGACACCATTTGGTAATACCGCTTTGTAAAATATTAGCACCTACAAAGGCGGTAAATGCTAGAAACCATTCACTCACAAACCATGGGCTACCTGGATAACCTAGAGCTAAAGATATCAAAATAAAGCTTCCTGCGATAATGCGAACGAGTTGCCAAGATGTCATGGTATTTTTCTTTCTTAAAAGTAATTAATGAATTGAATTGTTAATTTTGTCCACTCTCTTTGAAAAGGCAGAGTAGTAAAGCAGGGGAATGACTACTAATGTCAAAGCAGTTGATACCAAGATTCCAAAGATTAATGAAATTGCTAAGCCATTAAAAATAGGGTCATCCAGTATGAAAAAAGCTCCTAGCATTGCTGCTAATCCTGTTAAGGCGATTGGCTGAGCTCTAGTAATGGCAGCATTAACAACTGCATTTTTAAAGTCCATACCATCACGAACTTGTAGCGCAATAAAATCAACCAGTAATATGGAATTACGCACAATAATGCCAGCTAAAGCAATCATGCCAATCATTGAAGTAGCAGTAAATTGAGCACGCAACAAGGCGTGTCCAGGCATTACCCCAATGATTGTTAGTGGAATTGGGGCCATGATGATAAGGGGTATGAGATAGGATCCAAAATGAGCCACTACCAGTAAATAAATCAAAATTAAGCCAACAGCATAAGCGGCCCCCATATCGCGGAAGGTCTCATAAGTTATCTGCCACTCCCCATCCCATTTAATGGCGTAATTACTATAAGGATCTTCAGGCACGTCAATAAAAAACTCTTCAACAGGTTTTCCTTGGGGATCTTTAATGTCTTTGCTAGCTGATCTAATTGAAAATAAACCATACAAAGGACTATCAGTTTTACCAGCAGCATCGCCAATTACATAGCTCACAGGTAAAAGATCCTTGTGATAAATAATCTGTTCACGATCGGCATCTACCACACTCACTAGCTGGCCAAGAGGAATTGCTTCACGCTGTGAGTTTCGCACTGTAAGCTTGAGCAGTTCATTTAAAGAGTTTTGTTTTCTCTCTGGAAGGCGTATTTGGGTGGCAGCTGGATATTTAGATTCATCATGGACATAGGCGATATTTTCACCGGCTAATCCAGCCCTAAGTGTAGTAACGATTGCTTGTTGTGAAACTCCCATGAGGCTAGCCTTGCGGCGGTCAATTACCAGAAATTGCTTAGGAGATTTTGCGACGCTACTATCGTCAACACCTACGATGCCATCAGTTTTTTCAAATGCAGCTCTTACTGATTTACTTACGCTCAGCCTTCCCTCGGAAGTAGGACCATAAATCTCAGCAACGATTGGAGAGAGAACGGGTGGTCCAGGAGGCACTTCAACAACCTTAACATTTCCACCATATTTTTTTACAATCTCTACTAAAGTAGGGCGAATGCGATTAGCGATGACATGGCTTTGTTCACTACGATGATGTTTGTCAACTAGATTAACTTGTATATCACCCATGGCAGGATGTTGTCTAAAGTAGTATTGACGTACTAAGCCGTTAAAGTTAATCGGGGCTGCCGTTCCAGCATAGATTTCATAGCTACTTACTTCGGGATTCTTCGATAGTGCTACGCCCATCTCTCGCAATACATCTGAAGTCTTTTCAACTCTAGTTGAAGGCGGCATATCTAGAATGATTTGAAATTCTGATTTGTTATCAAATGGCAGCATTTTCAAAACAACAAGCCCTGTCATTGGTAGTGAAATTGATATAAAAATAGCGGCAACTACACCTATAGCCAGAAATCGACGATTTCTTTTACCATGCTGATCACTCAAGAGTGGCGAGAATATTTTCTGAAATTGAGGGGCTATCCAATTTGCTAAATTGAAATGCGGTTTTTTATCGCTATTTGGGTTGCTTAACCATATTCTTGCCATCCATGGTGTCACGATAAAGGCAATCGCTAGTGAGAGGAGCATCCCCATGCTAGAGTTAATTGGAATGGGGCTCATATAAGGCCCCATTAAGCCTGTGATAAATGCCATAGGTAGCAGGGCAGCTATGACGGTAAACGTAGCAAGAATAGTGGGGCCACCAACCTCATCTACAGCACCGGGAATAATTTCTTTTAAAGTCTTATTGGGAAATAGGAGCTGATGCCTGTGGATGTTTTCAACAACTACAATTGCATCATCGACTAATATGCCGATAGAGAATATTAAAGCAAAGAGGGAAACGCGGTTAATCGTAAAGCCCCAGGCCCACGAAGCAAATAGCGTCGCTGATAGCGTTAAGACCACAGCAGATCCTACGATGATCGATTCTCTTTTACCAAGAGCGAAAAAAATTAATGCCACAACTGATAGGGTGGCAAAAATGAGTTTTTGGATAAGCTTACTTGCTTTTTCGTCAGCCGTTTCCCCATAGTTACGTGCTATTGAAACTTCAATATCCTTTGGTATTACAGTAGCTTTAAGGGTCTCAATCTGCTTAATTACTTTATTAGAAACATCAACAGCATTTTCACCAGGTTTTTTAGTTATGGAGATCGTGACGGCAGGATATTCAGCTAAAGCTTGATCCTTATTACTTGCATGCCAAACAAGGCGTTGGTTTTGAATTGGGCCTTCGACCACACTTGCGATATCTTTGATGTATATAGGAATGCCCATTCGTACGCCTAGAGCGATGTCTTGAACATCTTTCGAGTTTTGTAAAAATGGTCCAGTTTCAATCGCAACGGCCCCTTGGTCACCTAATATATCTCCAGCGGGCATACCTAAGTTGGCAGCCTCCAATGCCATCCTGATTTCAGTAATGGTGATACCTTTTGCCACCATTTTTTGCGGGTCAATTTCAATGCGGATTGCTCTCTTTGGGCCGCCTATCGTAGCAACCTCACGCGTACCCTTGACTCTTTTTAAGTCAATCTCAATTCGATTGGCTATCTTTTCAAGCTCATAGGGTGTTATAGCCACATTCTTTGAATATAGGGTCAAAGATAAAATGGGCACATCATCAATGCCTTTGGGTTTGATGATAGCGGGTAGAACGCCAAGACTCTTGGGCAACCAATCTGAGTTTGCGGCAACTGTATCGTGCAACCTTACCAATGCTTCCGTTCTAGGCACACCAACCTTAAACTGAACAGTTATTACAGCAAGGCCAGATTGCGACATTGACATGACATGCTCAATACCAGCAATTTGAGATAAGACTTGTTCTGCAGGTGTTGATACCATTTCCTCAACATTTTTGGCGCTAGCACCTGGAAATGGAATGATGACGTTAGCCATCGTGACATTAATTTGGGGCTCTTCTTCACGCGGAGTGACGATAATGGCAAATAAACCAAGCAATAAAGCGAGTATTGCCAGCAATGGCGTAATTTGAGCGTTTTGAAAAAATGCAGCTATACGACCTGAAATACCCATTTTTTTATCCATTTGATACAAGCTAATCTATTTAATTTACAATAGTATATTATATAAATAGATAAACTATCTATCTATTTATCTTAGATCTTTAGTTTATTGAAGATATAGGCCAATACAAAGTAACGCAGCATAAAAATGGACAAAAATAATATTCCAGAAGATGAGGTTTTTAATACTTTCTTGGCTAGTATGATGATTTTTAAGCTTTTGGGCGCAGATCAAAAATCCCGGTAAAGCTATAAGCGATAGCGAGGATGTTGTTGGAATTAGAATTAGAAATATCCCTAATAACTGGGTAAAGTAGGCCACAAGGATAAAGCCTAAGTACCACTTCCACTGCGACTGAGATCTAGATTTAACCGCTAAAGTAAATTTTTTAGCTAGTTTGTCTGCCTTGATATCAGGTACTTGATTTAAAAATAGAATGTTGGCCACCATCAGACCAAAAGCAACACCCATAAAAATAGCACCCAAATCAACGGTATGAGTCTGAAGGGTGGCAAATCCAATAACCACCAGTGACCAAGCAAGAGCAATTGCGATTTCCCCCCAAGCGCCCCTAGACATTAGTTGTAGAGGTGGCGCTGAATATGCCCATGCAATTGTTAAGCCCAAAATACCTATAGGAGCTAAAGCCCACGTACTTTGGGAGCACAGATAAATACCAAGCAATGTTGACGCCATTAGCAAGAGCAATCCTAGGCCAAAGATCTGGCGAGGCCTCAGGATTAGATTCTGAATATAACGACTACCACCAGTAAAAGGACTTACGCGATCTTCATTAATGGCATCACATCCATTGATGTGATCATAGTAATCATTCAGCAGATTTGCGCCGGCATGCACCAATAAGGTAAGACCAATGGCCAAAGCATTGATTGGCCATTCTAGGGTTATCTGTGCTTTTGCACTCAGCAGTCCAATCAGGCATCCTAAAAAGGTGATCAGCAAGAAGGCAGGTCTGGTTGCCAGCACATAATCTTTTATGTTTGCCATTTACACCAAAATATGAACTTAAGATTCCTGGTCAATGAAGCGTCGAGGATCATTAATAGGCCTTAAGGGCATTATGTGAATTTGATCGCTATCAAATTCTATATACATTTGACCTCCAAGGATCATGCCTAAACGCTTAACCTCTGCAGACGAGGCCTCCCAATTCACCAACTGATCGCTATTAAGTATTTTTAACTGAATAACTGCAATCTGTCCTAGGCTGCTAATCTGCTCAACCGTTGCTGGTACGCTTATTCCAGAGGGCATTTGATGTATGCTTATGCCAGATTGGGGTATCACCCAGGCAACTGCGACATGGGGTGGAATTTTCCCTTTGTCTGCCACGGTAAATGCTTGATTGCAACCATGCCAAGTAAGGCTGCCAGCATTAAATACCCCATGAAACATATTGTTAATACCAACCAATTCGGCAACACGTGAGTTGCGAGGTTTCTGGAATAGGGTTTGAGGTGAGGCAGTTTGCAGACCAATGCCTCTATCAATTACCGTAATTCGGTCAGCCAATAAATTAGCTTCGCGTAAATCGTGGGTAACCAAGAGTATGGGGATGTTTAGATCCTTACGTAAATCGGCTAAGGTTTTATACAAACTTTGTCTAGTTGGAGCATCGATTGCCGAAAAGGGTTCATCGAGCAATAGGATTTTAGGCTGACGCGCTAATGCTCTAGCTAGAGCGACACGCTGTTGTTGTCCGCCTGATAATTGATTGGGCATCCGCTTAGCAAGTTCGGAAATGCCCATTCGATCAAGTAACTCCATCGCTATCGTTTTACGCTTGTTTGCGCTTAAGCCAGAATTTTGCAATGGAATGTACACATTCTCTAAGGCAGTGAGATGAGGAAATAGTGCGTATTGCTGAAAAAGAAACCCACATGAACGCTTTGCGGGGCTGAGTGATTTAGTGATTCCATGGATTTCATCTCCTAAAAACCAGATTTCACCATCACATTCTATAAACCCAGTACTGGCATTATTTAATCCAGCAATAGTCCTCAATACTGTCGTCTTACCGCTGCCTGAGGGGCCAACTAGGGCATGTAATTCTCCCGAGAAGCAATCTAAGCTCATCTGTATTGGCATTGGCATACTTTGGGAAACTTTAATTTTGAGCATTATTTTTGAGCTCTTGATCGATTACTTGAGCTTTGTCCAAAGACTCCATAAGAAAGAGAAATGGCAATTAGTGAGATTGCAAGTAAAAGTAAAGAAAGGGCGCCTGCACCAGCTGTATCAAAGCTTTGAACCTTGTCGTAAATGGCAATCGATACAGTTTTAGTTTCTCCAGGTATCGCCCCACCAACCATCAGCACAACGCCAAATTCACCTAGGGTATGAGCAAATGTTAGAACCATAGCGCTGATAATTCCGCGCCAGGCCAATGGCAATTCAATGAGGCGAAAGATTTGCCAATTAGAGAGTCCGCTCACTTGTGCTGCTTCAATAATTTCAGGATTAATCGCCTCAAAAGCACGTTGTATGGGTTGAATAGCAAAAGGGAGGTTAACTATTAAAGAGGCAATCAAAATACCAGCAAATGAAAATACCAAGGGGGTGCCAAAAATAGTTTTCCCACTCAATCCCACTAAAAAGTAGTAACCAAGCACGGTTGGAGGCAAAACCAAGGGGAGGGCTAGCGCAGCCTCCACCCAGGGGCGGCTCTTTTTGAGCTTTAAAAGCTGGTGTGCCACCCAAATACCAAATGGCAATATAAGAACTAATGTCCAAAAAGCCAGCTTTAAAGAGAGAAGAATTGCAAGTGTATCCATCAAATGAGATTGTATTACTTGCTAACACTAGGGTATATCACTATATCGACTTACCAAACTCAAGTGTCAAATACATGCATCTATACGCATATATTGTTAAATTTTAATGAATAGTAAAGCTAGAGTTAAAAAAGCAACCAAGGATCTATCACCAAAAGCGATGGAAAAGGTTATTGCAAAAGTGGCCGATTATTTTGGGGTTCTTTCAGAGCCTTCTCGTTTGCGCATTATGTATGTTATTTGTAGCGGTGAAAAATCAGTTTCAGAAGTACAACAAGTATGTGGATCAAGCCAAGCCAATGTTTCTAGGCATTTAACGGCTCTATTCAATGCAGGTATTTTGCTTAGACGTAAACAAGGTGTGACTGTTTATTACTCCATTGCAGATAACGCAACGGTAGAAATGTGCCAAATAGTCTGTACCAGGATTGCGGAAAGCTTGCGTTAATTTTTTTAAAGAAAATATTTATCAAAGTAGAGGTCAAATGACTAAGAAACACATTGAGTTAAGTGCAAAGGACGTTTCAGTAGTTGAGAAACCGGCCAATTGTGCGCGTTTGGTTAGGGCCCCGGAGCATTTTGTCTCCCAAGAACTTATTGCTGATATCAATGCCAATGGCCTTGATGAGACTCGTCGTGGTTTCTTGCGTAAGGGCATTATGTCTGCAATTGGGGGTGCTACTGCTAGCCTTGCTGCCCCCCTTGCATTTGCTGCTGGCGAAGGCGAACCTGCGATCCTTGAAAAGCAAGTTTGGCAAACCACATTAGGTAAAAATGTGGCCACAATGCCTTATGGAACGCCCTCTATTTATGAGGAAAACTTAATTCGTAGGGAGTCCCCCGGTTTGACTAGGGTCTCCGCTGCCTCTGTAGCTTTCACGCCCTTGCAAGGTTTATTCGGAATTATTACCCCTAATGGCTTGCATTTTGAAAGGCAGCATCAAGGTTGGTACAACATTAATCCAGAAATACATCGGTTGATGGTTAATGGCTTAGTAAAGAATAGCCGTGTATTTACGATGAATGATTTAATGCGTTTGCCATCTGTATCGCGTATTCATTTTATCGAGTGCGGGGCAAATACTGGTTTGGAGTGGGGGAATGTGGCAGTTCCTACAGTGCAGTACACCCACGGAATGTTGTCATGCTGTGAGTTTACGGGCGTACCTCTGAAGGTGTTACTCGATGAGTGTGGCGCCGATCTGAAAAAAGGTAAGTTCATGCTTGCCGAAGGTGGTGATGGATCCGGTATGACTCGTACCGTTAATTTAGATGACGTTATAAATGATGCAATTGTTGCCTGGGGTATGAATGGTGAAATGTTGCGGCCAGAAAACGGCTTTCCATTGCGCTTAGTGGTGCCAGGCGTTCAAGGCGTGAGCTGGGTTAAATGGCTACGTCGCTTGGAGGTAGGTGATATGCCTTACGCTACTAAAGATGAGGCAGTTCATTACAACGATTTAATGCCTGATGGCTTAGCACGTCAATACACCTCAATTCAAGAATGTAAGTCTGTTATTACAACGCCATCAGGCGGCCAGCAATTACTCGATAAAGGTTTTTATAACGTTAGCGGTATGGCTTGGTCTGGTCGTGGAAAAATCAGGCGTGTTGACGTTTCATTTGATGGTGGCAATAACTGGCGCACCGCCCGCTTAGAAACCCCCATTTTGACTAAATCGGTTACTCGTTTCAATATTGATTGGACCTGGGACGGCTCTCCTGCAATTCTTCAGTCGCGTGCGATTGATGATACTGGATATACGCAACCCTCCATCAAATTGTTACGTGATGTAAGGGGTACACGCTCCATTTATCATAACAATGCAATTCAATCATGGAAGGTTAGTTCAAATGGGGAGGTTAGTAATGTACAAGTTGGATAAATTAACCGCTCACATTGGGTTTGCAGCTTTTTTAGCATTTAGTGCTCAAATAAGCTTTGCTCAATCCGATTCCGCAAAATTTCCTGGTATTGGCCGGGTTGCTACGCCTGCTGAAGTGGCAGCTTGGGATATTGATGTGCGTCCAGACTTTAAGGGTTTACCAAAGGGGTCTGGCTCTGTAGAAAAGGGTCAAGTAATTTGGGAGGCTAAATGTGCAAACTGTCACGGTACATTTGGAGAGTCCAATGAAATCTTTACTCCGATCATCGGCGGCACCACTACTGACGACGTCAAAAAAGGAAGGGTAGCCTCACTATCAGATAGCAAACAGCCACAGAGAACGACCATTATGAAGGTGGCAACGGTTTCTTCTTTGTGGGACTATATCTACCGAGCCATGCCTTGGAATGCTCCTAGATCCTTATCTGCAGACGAAACTTATGCATTAGTTGCCTATCTTCTAAGTATTGCTGAGGTTATACCTGATGATTATGTACTCTCAAATGCCAATATTTCTGATGTGCAAAATAAAATGCCAAACCGAAATGGCATGACACTCAAGCACGGTCTTTGGAATACAAAGGGTAAGCCCGATGTGAATGGCAGCACTTGCATGTCTAACTGTGTGGCATTTATACAGATCGGCTCAGAACTTCCTGATTACGCAAGAAATGCACATGGCAATATTGCAGAGCAAAATCGCCAATATGGGCCTTTCCGAGGAGCGGACTCCACAAAGCCACCACTTGCTAAATTACCAGGTGCCTCAGCTGAGGGCTTAGCCCACGCCTCAGAAACGCATGCTGTTGTAAAAGGCCCTGCAGCCTTATTTAAGAACGAGAATTGCTCGGCGTGCCATGCAATGAGTGCTAAGCTAGTTGGCCCTTCCATTACCGATATTTCTGCAAAATATCAGGGGCAGAGCGGGGCTCTGGATAAATTGATGGCTAAGGTGAAGAATGGTGGTTCAGGTATCTGGGGTCCTATACCGATGCCTCCACAGGCGCAGTTATCTGACGAAGATCGCAAGAGTTTAGTGACATGGATACTTTCTGGTGGTAAATAATGGGAATTAGGTACATACCTTAATGTTGGGCAAGATTAATAATATTTAAAATAGAACAGATTAAAAAAGGAGTTTTTTATGAATCAGCAGCGTCGTAGTCTATTGAAGTATTCAGCAGTATTTGGTCTGATGGCTTCTGCAGGTCTTATTAGCGTAGCCCAGGCTCAAGAGTGGGATAAAGCCGCGTTTGAAGGCAAAAGTCTTGATGACGTATTTAAAATCCTAGGAGCGGGCAGCCCTGAAAAGTCTGCTGCCGTAACTCTAAATGCACCAGACATCGCTGAAAATGGTGCGGTGGTTCCAGTTGGAATTACCACCACACTTAAAGCAGAGCAAATGGCTATCTTGGTTGAGAAAAACCCTAGTGCATTAGCGGCTCAGTTTTTTATTCCAGCGGGTACAGATGCATTTGTAACCACACGTATCAAGATGGGACAGACATCAAATGTATATGGCGTAGTTAAAGCAGATGGTAAGTGGCTCATGACTGTTAAAGAAGTCAAAGTTACTTTAGGCGGTTGTGGCGGTTAATACGCTATTTATTAACATAATTATTTAATTAAACACAGAATATAAGAGGAACAAAATGGCTGATCCAATGCGCGTTAGAGCTGCTGAAAATGGTGGTACTGTTGATGTAAAAATTTTAATGAAGCACGATATGGAATCTGGTCAGCGTAAAGATGCTGCTGGCAAAACTATTCCCGCATGGTTCATTAGCACAATCAATGTAAAAGCAAATGGTAAAGATGTATTGAATGGTCAATTTGGCCCTGCAATTTCTAAGGACCCATTCTTGAATTTTAAGTACAAGGGTGCCAAGGGCGACAAGATTGTTGTGAACTGGGTTGATTCTAAGGGCGATAAGCGCACTGATGAAGCTACCGCTTCTTAATCATTCACATTTGCTAGTAATTTTATTAGTAACACTGCCTCATTTGTTTCGAAAGGTATTGATATGCAGCGAAAATTAGTTTTATGGCTCGCCTCAGTAATGTTGTCGGGCTTGCTTTCGGTGTCGTTTTCGGCTAGCTCACAAACTAGTGCAACTGACGACATTGCAAAGTATCGCGAGATGATTGCAGATGGCAACCCTTCGGAGTTATATGAGGCAGCTGGTGAAGATCTTTGGAAAAAACCTGCTGGTCCTAAGAATGCCACTCTAGAGAAATGTGATCTAGGTTTGGGCGTAGGGGTTGTAAAGGGTGCTGCTGCACAGTTGCCACGCTACTTCAAAGATACCAATAAGGTGCAAGATTTAGAGTCACGCTTAATGACGTGTATGCAAGTTCTACAAGGTCGTGATCCTCAAGAGATGATTGACGCGCCGTTTCAAAAGGGTCCCAAAAAGGATATGGAAGCGATTGTGGCTTATGTTGTGACCTTATCTAAAGGCGACAAAATTAAGGTGAGCACGGTCCATCCAAAAGAAAAAGAGATGTACGACTTAGGTAAGCGCGCCTTTTTCTATCAAGGCGGACCTATGGATTTCTCCTGTGCTTCTTGCCATTCTGAAAACGGTAAGCGTATCCGCCTACAAGACCTCCCGAACATTACCGAACAAAAGGGCGCTGCTTTAGGCTGGGGTTATTGGCCAGCTTATCGAGTATCTAGCGGACAGTTCTGGACTATGCAACAACGTTTAAATGATTGTTATCGCCAACAGCGTTTCCCTTTTCCAATCTATGGATCTGATGTGACCGTTGCTTTGTCCATGTATATGGCTAAGAACGCCAATGGTGGCACGGTTGAAACCCCTGGCTTAAAGCGATAAGAGACAGAGAACATGAAAATTAAACATATCAAACCACTCTTAGCTATTACTGGATTTATTTTGGCTACAGGCTTTATGCATACTAATGCTTTAGCTCAGCCAAAGAATGATCCTAAGTTTAATAAGATGATGAATGAAAGTTTTAGGGCTCAAGGTATTGCTAGCTTAGATCGGATTGATCAGGATGAAACTCAAAAGTTTTGTTCTGACCCGGTTTTTGCTAACAGCAAAAAAGCTGAACCAATCCGGGAAAAAATCCAGAAGATTAATATGGCGACCATCAAGCAACCTTCTGATGGTAAATATATTGGCGACTGGAAAAATGGTGAAAAGATTGCCCAAAGCGGTCGTGGAGCAACCTGGACTGATAAAGCTGATACCGTGATTGGTGGTGGTTGCTACAATTGCCATCAAATTAATCCTAAAGAAATTTCTTATGGAACAATCGGTCCGTCATTATCTGGTTATGGAAAACTAAGGGGCTATTCACAAGAGGTGATTACCTATACCTGGAACCGTATTAATAATGCGAAGGCCTATAACGCCTGCAGCAATATGCCTCGTATTGCGCATTTCAAGTTATTAGATGAAAAGCAAATTCAAGATGTCATGGCGCTCCTGCTAGATCCTGAATCACCCGTTAATAAATAACACATTCAAACGGGCCGAAAGGCCTGTTTTCTTTAGGGAATCACTATGTCTTTAAATCGCCGTGAATTTTTACAAGCTATTGCAATTGCTTCAGCTGGTGGTATGAGTTTGCAATCGAATTTTGTTAACGCACAAAGCGCTGCTCAAAAATTCTATGACTTGCCAAAATTTGGCAATGTCCATTTTCTTCACTTTACTGACTGTCATGCGCAACTACTTCCGATCTATTTCCGTGAGCCTAATGTAAATTTAGGAATTGGCGCGCAAGAAGGGAAGACGCCACATTTAGTTGGGGAATATTTCTTAAAAGCTAATGGCATTAAAGCGGGTACACGTGATGCCCACGCCTTTACCTATTTAGATTACGTTGCGGCAGCACAAAACTACGGCAAGATGGGTGGTTTTGCTCACATGGCCACCTTGGTTAAGCAATTGAAAGCTAGTCGTCCAAGCGCTTTATTACTGGATGGTGGAGATACCTGGCAGGGTTCGGGTACATCTCTGTGGACCAATGGTCAAGACATGGTCGATGCCGCCCAAGCTTTGGGTGTTGATGTGATGACGGCTCACTGGGAGATGACGCTTGGAGAAAAGCGTGTTATGGAAATTGTGAATGGCGATTTCAAGGGTAAGGTTTCTTTTGTAGCTCAAAACATTAAGACTGCTGACTTTGGTGATTCAGTTTTTAATCCTTATGTCATGAAAGTACAAAATGGCATTCAGGTTGCAGTTATTGGGCAAGCTTTCCCCTATACCCCAATTGCTAATCCACGTTACTTCACTCCGGACTGGACATTTGGCATTCAGGAAGAGAATCTTCAAAAAACCATTAATGAAGTAAAGGCTAAGGGTGCAAAAGTTATTATTCTTTTATCTCATAATGGTATGGATGTTGACTTAAAGATGGCTTCGCGCGTTAGCGGTTTAGATGCAATTATGGGCGGTCATACTCATGATGGTGTACCAATTCCAGTTAAGGTAAAAAATTCTGGTGGCATCACGTTAGTAACGAACGCGGGATCTAATACTAAGTTTCTAGGTGTATTGGATTTTGATGTAAAAGGTGGCAAAGCAGTAGACTTTCGCTACAAGCTTTTTCCGATTTTCTCGAATATGATTCCAGCTGATCCCACAATGGTTAAGCTCATTACAAAGGTTAGGGCTCCGTATGAGGCTAAGCTAAATGAAAAATTAGCAACGACAGAAGGTCTTTTATATCGACGCGGCAACTTCAATGGTAGCTTTGACCAATTGATTTTAGATGGTTTAATGGCGCAGAAAAATGCTGAAATTGCTTTCTCACCAGGTTTTAGATGGGGAACTAGCCTCTTGCCAGGCCAAGATATTACCCGAGAAAATTTATTAGATCAAACTGCAATTACTTACCCCTATACAACAGTAACTAATATGAGTGGCGAGACCATCAAGACTATTCTTGAGGATGTTGCTGATAACTTGTTTAATCCTGATCCGTATTACCAGCAAGGCGGTGATATGGTTCGCGTTGGCGGTATGCAATACACCATTGATCCCGCACAGACTGCAGGTAAGCGTATTACTGATATGCGTTTAAATGGCAAGGCAATGGATCCTAACAAGACATATAAGGTAGCAGGTTGGGCTCCGGTCAGCGAGGAAGCCAGAAACAACGGTGGTGAGCCTATCTGGGATCTGATGGAAAGACACTTGAAAGAGGTTAAGGTAGTTAAAGCAGTAAAACTCAATGAACCCATTATCAAAGGTATTAAAAATAACCCCGGTATGGTTGCACTGACATAAATATAAATAAAGGAGACAACACCATGATGATGTTTAAGGCATTCGCCACCACTGTTTTAATTGGGATTTCTATACTAGGAATGCAAAATAGCTTCGCTGCTGGCTCGAGTGTTGTTTATCACATCGATGATGCCGATGCCCAAGGCATTAAAGGCCTTAGAAATATTCGTAATCATTTAGATGTAGCCCCAGATACTAAAATTATCGTTGTTACACATGCTAATGGTGTGGATATCATGATGGAGGGCGCTAAAGATAAAAAGAATGGCACTGAATATGCGCCTTTGGTTGGCGATCTTAAATCTCGCGGCGTCCGTTTTGAGGTTTGCGAAATCACTCTTAAAAATCGTAATCTCAAAAAAGATCAATTTATTTTAGATACAGATTTCACACCCTCAGGAGTGGTCAGGGTCGGCGATCTTCAATTTAAAGATCACTATGCTTACGTAAAACCTTAATTACTTCAATTAATATGTATAGACTTAGTAATAGGTATTTAAAAATAGCATTATTTATTAGTGCTATTTTTTTTAGCTTTGCATATGCTCAGACTTCAAGCTTACAAAAAGATCCTGCAGGTGTTTTATTAAGCCCCATCAAGGTTTCTGCAAATACCTACTTTGTTCAGGGTTTGCCGGAGATGGGAACTAGTGAAAATGAAAATTTTATTTCTAATGCTGGGTTTGTAATCACGCCTAAGGGTGTTGTCGTCATTGATGCTTTAGGCTCGCCTGTTCTGGCTCAAAAGCTCATTAAAGAAATTTCCAAGCTAACATCTCAAAAAATAATCGCCGTCATTGTCACGCATTATCATGCCGATCATGTGTATGGGCTGCAGGAATTTAAGAAAATTGGCGCTAAGATTTATGCCCAAAACGCAGGAAGAGACTATCTCTCTTCAGAGACAGCCAAGCAACGATTAATTTCCTCTAGAATAGATTTTGCTCCCTGGGTTAATGCTAATACTCAATTGATACCTGCAGACATTTGGGTTGATAAACAATATAAATTAAGCTTTGGTGGGGTTCAGTTTTTTATCAATCGGGTAGGGCCAGCCCATGCGCCTGAGGATTTAATGGTTTACATCCCATCAGAAAAAGTACTTTTTGCTGGAGATCTTGTCTTTAGAGGTAGAATTCCATTTGTTGGAAATGCAGATAGTAAAGGGTGGTTGAATGCATTAGGTGAAATTGAGAAGCTTCACCCTAAAGTCATTATTCCTGGTCACGGATCTCATTCCATTAATCCAGCAGAAGACGTTGCCTTTACTAGGGATTATTTACGTTATTTACGTGAATCTATGTCAAAAGCAGCCATCAATCTAGACCCCTTCGAAGAGGCTTATCTGCAAACTGACTGGTCTGAGTATGACGGAATGCCCTTATTTAGGGCTGCCAATCGCATGAATGCCTATAACGTGTATTTATCAATTCAGGCGGAATAAGTCATTTTTGTCACTTGGGCTTTAAAATACCTATTTACTTACTAAATAGGTGATTTCAAATGAAATTGAATCCTAACCAGTTTGTCTTTGTACTAATCTTCACCTTTAGCCTAGGTATGCCAGTTTTTGCGGCGCCAGATCTCGCTAACGGCAAAGCTATTGATGAGAGGAAATGTTATGCCTGTCATGCCAAAAAATCTGGATTTGGTAATGGCGATATGATTTACACCCGATCCGATAGCAAGGTAACGTCCTTGGCTAAATTGAAATCGATGGTGGCAATGTGTAATTCTGAGCTAAGGTTAGATTTATTTCCTGAAGATGAGGCCGATGTCACAGCATTTATAAACAGGCAGTTTTACAAATTTAAACCTTAACTTTATTAGAATTTATATGGATGTAGTAGATATCAGTTCATTAAGTAACTCTGTTTTATGGGCTACTTTTGCACTTACTTTTGTTTTAGGCGCAGTGATGCAAAAAACGGGTTTTTGCAGCATGGGCGCAGTCTCCGATATATTTATTATGTCTAGCTGGGATCGTCTTAAGCAATGGTTTTTGGCAATCGGTGTAGCTATTGTAGGATTTGCTCTGATGTCTTACTTAGGATTAATTGATCCTTTGAAAAGTTTTTATACAAGTAATAAATTATTATGGCTATCTTCTATTGTTGGTAGTGTGTGTTTTGGTTTTGGAATGGTTTTAGCTTCTGGTTGCGGTAGTAAAACCTTGGTTCGTATTGGCGGCGGCAATTTAAAATCCATTATTGTTTTTATGGTGCTTGGGCTTTCTGCCTATATGACGATGCGTGGCTTTCTGGGTGTTATTCGCATTAATACTTTAGATGCCGTCTTTATTGGTTTAAGTACCCCACAAGATTTACCAAGCATACTGAGTGCCTCTACTGGAATAGCGAGGAGCAACTTACATTTAGCTCTAGGCTTAGTCATTGGCTCTGCCTTTATAGCCTTTGCATTAGCTAAGAAAGCCTTTTGGACTTTCGAAAATCTCCTAGCCGGCATTACTGTTGGCTTGGTTATTTGTGCAGTTTGGTTTGTTTCTGGCTCACTTGGCTTTGTTGCTGAGGATCCCAATACATTGGAGGAGGTTTTTTTAGTGACTAATTCTGGTCGCATGGAAAGCCTATCTTTTGTAGCTCCTTACGCTTATTCACTAGATTGGCTGATGATGTATAGCGATACCTCCAAGGTTTTAACCATTGGCATCGTCGCAGTGATTGGCATGATTTTAGGCTCCGCATTTGTTGCCATAATCACTAAATCATTTCGTTTTGAGACATTTCGCAATACGGAAGATACGGCCAATCATTTAATTGGCGCGTCACTGATGGGATTTGGCGGTGTTACTGCTTTAGGCTGTACAGTAGGGCAAGGTTTAAGTGGCTTATCTACTCTGGCGATAGGCTCCTTTTTGGCTTTATTAGGTTTTATATTCGGCGCTTACATAGCATTACGTTATTTACAGATGCGTTTAGCGCCTAATCCCTGCAGTTAATTTGCTCTTAAATATGACTTAGTTAAAGAACGCTATGCAAATAGATTGGCTTACCTTTACACCTGGCCCTGCCTTAGCTGGGGGAATGATTCTTGGTGTGGCTGCTGCCTCATATGTTCTCTTGCACGGACGTATTCTGGGTATTAGCGGAATTCTTGCTGGCTTACTCTACCCAAAAACGGCTGATTGGGATTGGCGTTTAAGTCTAAGCCTTGGGATTCTTAGTGCGCCTTTTTGGGGGGCTCTATTATTTGGCCTGCATCCATTACAAGTGATTGATGCTGATTGGCTGGCAATCGTTATAGCTGGTTTATTAGTTGGCTTTGGCGCTCAATATGGCTCTGGTTGTACCAGTAGCCATGGGATCTGTGGACTCTCGCGATTGTCTCCTCGTTCACTCGTGGCAACGCTTACATTTATGGCTGCTGGTTTCATTGTGGTATTTGTCATTCGCCATGTTTTAGGAGTGAGCTCATGAGAAAACACTTCGGGCTATTGAGTCAATATTTAATTGGTATTTTATTCGGTTTGGGTTTAATGATTTCAGGGATGAGCAATCCACAAAAGATTCTCAACTTTTTAGATATCACAGGAAAATGGGACCCATCCTTGCTTTTTGTCATGGGCGGAGCAGTGATTGTGGGTTTAGCTGGCTTTTATATTGTTTCTCAAAGAAGTGTGGCTTTCTTTGGTGGAGCATTGCACATTCCCGCTAGGCGTGCGATTACTAAACCCCTACTGATTGGTAGCTTTATATTTGGTACTGGTTGGGGCATTGCTGGTTTTTGTCCTGGGCCGGCCTTAGTTTCTTTAGGATCTGGTCAGCTAAAGGCTCTAGTTTTTGTGATTGCTATGTTGCTGGGCATGGTTATTTGTGAACATTTCTTTACAGGGCATAAGAATTCTGCCTGATTTAGAATCACCTTATTACTTTTCATATATTTAAATCATTAAGAGGATAAGATGAGCCTTCCAATTACCTGCCATAACACTCAATTTGGCACTCTTGGGCAAATTGACCCTAGTCACTTAGTCGCCATTGCAGCGCAGGGCTATAAGAGCGTGATTAATAACCGTCCTGATTTTGAAGCGGGGCCCAACCAACCGACTAATGCAGAGATCGCAACTCAAGCAGAAAAGTTAGGCCTACATTACGTTTATTTGCCAGTAGTTCCAGGTTCTATTACACCCGAGCAGGTAGCGGAAATGGCGCGTTTATTAAAAACGATCCCCAGCCCTATTTTGGCATTTTGTCGCTCGGGTGCACGCTCTACGAATTTATATCAAATGGCTTTGTTGGTTCGTTAATTAGTTCGACCATCTTTATATTGACAGTCTAAGTAATGCGTATTGAAATACCCGAAGAAAAGAAATTGGTTCATGAAATTCGCATGCCTATTCGCTGGGGGGATATGGATGCTTATGCCCACGTTAATAATACTGTGTACTTTCGTTATATGGAGCAAGCTCGGGTAGAGTGGATTACTTCACTTGGTTATGACGTAGCTCCGGGCAAAGAATCCATGCTGATGATCAATGGCTTTTGTAATTTTTACCAGCAACTTTCCTATCCAGGAGAATTGATTCTCAAAACGTCGATTGGTACGATTGGTAGATCCAGTATTGATATCTACACCTCAATGTCGCTCACCACAATGCCTGATGACATAGTAGCTATTGGTGGTGCCACTATGGTGTGGGTTGATCTGATAACTAATAAGTCTGCGCCGTGGCCGCAGCACGTACTTGATAAGCTGCGCTAGGATAATTTTTGCAGCCAAGTAATACACACATTCTCAATATTGCAAAGCTTTCTACTTCACTTGGACAGTTTGATGCCATCATTGATGTACGTTCCCCAGCAGAATTTGCTTTAGACCATATTCCAGGGGCTCTGAACTATCCTGTTTTAAGTAATGAAGAGCGGATTGAAATAGGAACGCTATACAAACAAGTCTCTCCCTTTGCCGCTAAAAAACTCGGCGCCGCTCTAGTTTCTAGAAATATCGCCAATCACTTAGAGCATTCTCTGTTGGATTTTCCTCGGGGGTGGCGACCATTAATCTATTGCTGGCGTGGTGGCGATCGCAGTGGGGCGTTTACACATATTCTTAACCGAATTGGCTGGAAAGCCATGCAGTTAGAAAACGGCTACCAAGGATTTAGGCGAACTGTGATTGATGGTTTAGGGCAAGCCGCAAAAGATTTCTCCTTTCTGGTCATCTGTGGGATGACAGGCAGCGGAAAAACTAGAGTTTTACAAGAAATCGGCGGTCTTGGTGCGCAGGTCCTAGATCTAGAAGCCTTAGCTATTCATCGGGGATCAGTTCTCGGTAATGAGCCGAATATTGATCAACCCTCGCAAAAAGGATTTGAGACTGCGCTTTGGAATGCCATCCATTTGCTTGATCCCTCTAAGCCGGTATTTGTAGAGTCAGAGAGTAAGAAGGTGGGCGGTGTTCATATTCCCGATCCTTTGATGGAAAAAATTCGGATGGGTCAATGCATTGAGCTGCGCTCAAGTACTAAGACACGAGTGTCTTGGCTGATTCATGAATATCACCACTTTTTATCTGACACAGATAATTTTAAGCACAAGCTAAGTCTATTAACTTCCCGTTATGGTAAAGAGCAAATTAATCAATGGAATCTTGCTATTGATGCAGGTAACTTTGATAGCTTAGTAGAGGAGTTGTTAGTGATGCACTATGACCCCTCTTATCAATCTTCAATCGTACGTAACTTTTCAAAGTATCGTGAAGACCATTTCATTGCACTTGAAAGCGATAGCGATGAAGCATTTGCAAAAGCTGCAAAGGCCATACTCTCAAAAGTCAGTCTTTAACTAAACGCCTGAATTCCGGTTTGAGCACGACCCAAAATTAGGGCATGAATGTCGTGGGTGCCCTCATAGGTATTGACCACTTCTAAATTGAGCATGTGGCGGATCACGCCATATTCATCGGAGATACCATTACCGCCATGCATGTCTCTGGCAAGGCGCGCTACCTCTAAAGATTTACCACAAGAGTTACGTTTCATCATGGAGGTAATTTCTGGGGCGGCGATATGCTCATCCTTCATGCGACCAAGGCGCAAGCAACCTTGCAAAGCGAGCGTAATTTCAGTTTGCATATCTGCTAGTTTCTTTTGAATGAGCTGATTAGCTGCTAAAGGACGACCAAACTGTTGGCGATCCATGGTGTATTGACGGGCAGCATGCCAGCACCATTCAGCAGCACCTAAACTACCCCAGGCAATGCCGTAGCGTGCAGAGTTTAGGCAGGTAAAGGGACCTTTAAGCCCAGTGATTTCTGGGAATTCATTTTCAGCAGGGACAAAGACATCATCCATCACTATTTCACCGGTAATGGAAGCCCTTAAACCCATCTTTCCACTGATTTTAGGAGCGCTCAGACCCTTCATTCCTTTTTCTAATATATAGCCCCTAATTAGGCCCTCATCATTCTTGGCCCACACCACAAAGACATCGGCGATAGGAGAGTTAGAGATCCACATCTTAGAGCCCGATAAGGAGAATCCACCAGCCACCTTTTTAGCTCGGGTAATCATTCCGCCAGCATCAGAGCCAAAGTTAGGCTCGGTCAAGCCAAAACAACCAATCCATTCACCACTCGCTAATTTTGGTAGGTACTTCTGTTTCTGTGCTTCACTACCGAATTCATTAATCGGAACCATTACCAAGGAAGACTGAACACTCATCATCGAGCGGTAACCAGAATCTACTCGTTCAATTTCTCGAGCAATTAATCCGTAGGAGACATAGTTGAGGTTGGCACCACCATATTGCTCTGGAATCGTAATTCCCAATAAACCCAGCTCGCCCATTTCTCGAAAGATGGTGGGGTCGGTAGTTTCATTACGAAAAGCTTCATGAATTCTGGGCATTAAGCGACCTTGTGCATATTCTGCAGCAGCATCGCGAATCATCCTCTCTTCTTCGGTCAGTTGTTTATCGAGAAGGAGGGGGTCAGCCCAATTAAAACTCGCTTTACTCATGGTGTACTCAGGCTCAGGTTAAGTGAATGCTTTTGATGTTTTATTGCGGTCTCTGTGAAGTTACAAGAATGTCTATATTCTTATTACTATTATCCATTTTTACCATTATTTTAGCCTTTACATTCATAGCCATGTCACAACCTAGGCGCCACCACCGTTACTATGATTTGATGATGACTGCCTTTGTGGTGGTACTACTGTGCTCTAACTTCATTGGTGCAGGTAAAGCAGCTGTTATTGATTTGCCCTACTTTGGAACGCTGATATTTGGTGGCGGGGTTCTATTTTTCCCAATTGCCTATTTTTTTGGCGATATTCTGACAGAAGTCTATGGTTATGCCTATGATCGTAGGGCAGTGTGGGCTGGATTTACTGCCTTAGCATTTGCTGCCATCATGGCTCAAATCGTGATTGCCCTTCCAGTGGCGCCTGGGTCTTATATGGCCAATTACCAGCAAGGCTTAGAAACCGTATTTGGAAACTCTTGGCGCATTGCTATGGCCTCTATGCTGGCTTTTTGGTGCGGTAGCTTTTCTAATAGCTATGTCCTAGCTAAGATGAAAATATGGTCCCAAGGGCGCTATCTATGGATGAGAACCATTGGCTCTACTGCTGTAGGGGAACTCGTTGACTCTTCTTTGTTCTATATGCTGGCGTTTTATGGTCTTTGGAGCTTTGATCAGGTGATTGCGGTAGCTTTATCTCAATATGTTCTTAAAACAGCTTGGGAGGTCTTAGCGACGCCCTTAACTTATTGGGTAGTGAACTTTCTTAAACGTAAAGAAAATGTGGATCACTACGACCTGCATACAAATTTCACTCCATTTAGCGTGAAAGTGTAATTTCAGGCAGTTGCCATCTGAACCCGTTAAAATATTGGTCTTTGATGCAAAGCTGCATCAACCCTATTGAATTTGAATACCAGAAAGTAAGACCATCCGTGCTGTCCGCATCTAATATCACCATGCAATTTGGGGCAAAACCCCTGTTTGAAAACATTTCCGTCAAATTTGGCGGCGGTAACCGGTACGGCCTGATTGGCGCGAATGGTTGTGGCAAGTCCACATTCATGAAAATCCTCGGCGGCGAATTGGAGCCTACTAGCGGAAATGTCAGCCTAGATCCTGGCATTCGTTTGGGTAAATTGCGCCAAGACCAGTTTGCCTATGAAGACCAACGCGTTCTAGACGTAGTGATGATGGGTCATGAAGAAATGTGGCAAGCGGCTGCAGAGCGCGATGCCATCTATGCTAATCCCGATGCTACTGATGACGACTACATGAAGGCTGCAGAGCTCGAAGGCCATTATGCAGAGTATGGTGGCTACACAGCAGAAGCTAAAGCAGGGGAGTTGCTTTTAGGTATTGGCATTCCCATTGAGCAACATGATGGCCCGATGAGTAATGTGGCTCCTGGTTGGAAGCTACGCGTATTGCTTGCGCAAGCCTTATTCTCTGATCCAGATGTGTTGTTGTTGGATGAGCCAACCAATAACTTGGATATTCATTCGATTCATTGGCTTGAAGATATTCTGAATGAAATCAAAAGCACGATCGTGATTATTTCCCATGATCGTCACTTCTTAAATGAAGTATGTACACATATGGCCGATATGGATTTTGGAACACTCAAAGTGTATCCAGGCAACTATGACTCCTATATGCTCGCTTCTGTGCAGGCTCGCGCTCAACAGTTAAGTTCGAACGATAAGGCCAAAGAAAAGATTGCTGAATTACAGGCTTTCGTAAGCCGCTTCTCTGCAAATGCGTCTAAAGCCCGTCAAGCAACGTCACGTCAGCGCCAATTAGAGAAAATTGAGATCACTGAAATCAAACCTTCTTCACGTCAAAACCCATTTATTCGCTTTGATTCTGAAAAGAAGTTGCATAACATGGCCGTTGAGTGCAATGCGCTTACTAAAGCATACGACCGAACCATCTTTAAGAACTTCAAGATTGGTATTCGGGCTGGTGAAAAGGTTGCCATCATTGGACAAAATGGCGCTGGCAAAACGACACTATTAAAAACGATTCTGAGTAAGCGCTTTGATGGTATGCAGGCTGATAGCGGTGATGTTAAGTGGGCAGAAAATGCTAATGTGGGTGTAATGCCTCAAGACAATACTGAGCTCTTTGCTAAGGATGAGCTCCTCATGGATTGGATGAATGAGTGGCGCAATACAGGTGACGACGATCAAGTCATTCGGGGTACTTTAGGACGCTTATTGTTTTCTGGTGATGACATCAGTAAATCGGTCAAAGTACTCTCTGGTGGAGAAAAAGGCCGCATGATTTGGGGAAAGCTAATGCTACAAAAGCACAATGTCCTCGCCATGGATGAGCCCACCAACCATATGGATATGGAATCCATTGAGAGTTTGCAAATTGCTCTTGAGAAATATGAAGGCACTTTGATATTTGTATCTCACGATCGTGAGTTTGTTTCTGCTTTGGCTAATCGCATTTTAGAAGTGAAAATGGACGGCACTATCACTGATTACTCAGGCACTTACGAAGAGTATCTCCGTAGTCAGGCTCTAGCGGGCTAATTGCCTTCTTTATTTTGACGTTGGAAGCGCATTGCGGTGCCATCGGCTCTAATGCGTTTCCAAACCTGATCTTTTTCTTCTTGATTCAAAAATACCCAATTACTGACTTCGCTTAGGGTTCGACCACAACCTTGGCAGATTTCGTCATAAAGGGTTGTGCAAACACCAATGCAAGGAGAGTCTGAAGTATCATCCCCAACTGCTAGCGAATTAGCACTTTCTTGAATTGGGTTGAAATGATCCTTGGCAGTCATGGGCATACTGTAGTCGATTTAAGCGGACTATGCTCTTCTAGCTCATTGACGTAAGCGGCTATTCCTTCATGCTCACGCTCTAAAAATCTTTTTACTGCTTTAGAAAACTGCTCGTCAGCTATCCAGTGGGCCGAAGAAATAGTTGTTGGGATAAAACCCCGAGCCATCTTATGCTCGCCCTGGGCACCACCTTCAAAAGTTTGAATGCCTTCTTGAATACAGTACTCAATTGCCTGGTAATACGCTACCTCAAAATGTAGGCAGGGAATATGTTCAAGAGCACCCCAGTATCTTCCATAGGCTTTAGAAGAATGCTGATCAACTACCAATAAAGATGAGGCAATAGGGATATTATTTTTAGAGGCGATGATGAGGTGTAGGTACTCGGGCATGAGTTGTCCCAGCATCTGAAAACAGGACTCATTGAGATAAGGGGTAGAGTGATGCTCCAAATAGGTATTCTGATAGCAACGGAAAAAGAATTCCCAATCATCAGAAGTGGCCATTTTTCCAGGAATGTGACGATATTCAATGTTCTCGGAGGCAACTTGTGCGCGTTCGCGGCGGATATTCTTGCGGCGTTTCCTCGTTAAGGAAACAAGAAATTGTTCAAAGTTTTGATATTTGTGGTTATGCCAATGAAACTGCACGCTATCTCGCAACATAAAACCCTGCTCTACAAGCTCTTTTAGGACAATTTTGTCTGGAAATAGAATATGTACTGAGGAGAGCTCGTTTTGACTTACAAGAGCCTTTAATGAACGAATAAGGATTTTCTCAATAGCGACAATATCCTCATCGGATGCAACTAGAAATCTTGATCCCTGTACAGGAGTAAAGGGGATAGCGCAAAGCGCCTTAGGGAAGTAGGGCATGCCAGCCTGTTCATAAGCTTGCGCCCAAGCCCAGTCAAATACGAATTCTCCATAGGAATGTTGCTTTAAATACAATGGCATAGCACCGACTAGAGATAAATTACTTGAATTAACTAGGAGGTGCGCTACCTGCCAACCGGTATTGCCTCCAACACATCCACATTGCTCTAAGCTATGAAGGAACTCATATCTGAGGAAGGGGCCAGCAGTCTCTGGGAGCAGGGCATTCCATTGAGATGCGGAAGTCTCGGAAAGGCTGGAAATGACCTGAATCTGATATGAGGGGGAATTCAATGAAAATTAACGCTGAATCAATTCAATCTTGTAACCATCTGGATCGGTTACAAAGGCAATGATGGTATCGCCACCAGCTACTGGTCCTGCGGCTCGGATGACATTACCACCAGCAGCGGCTATCTTTTCACAAGCTGCATAGGCATCTGGGACCCCTATGGCAATGTGGCCATAAGCATCGCCCATCTGATAAGAATCTACCCCATAGTTATAGGTCAGCTCAATCTCTGATTGGCCGTCAGCATTACCTTTACCAAAACCTACAAAAGCAAGAGTGTATTTCTGTAATGGGCGATCGGTAGTGCGCAGTAAATTCATGCCAAACACCTTGGTATAAAAGTCAATAGAGCGAGTCATGTTGCTGATTCGAAGCATGGTATGGAGGATCATCATGCATCTAAATATAAAGGTATTTCTGAATTGATGTTGAAGGGGGTGATCTTGCGCTTTCTCCAGCATTCATGTCGCCGGTATTTTGTTGAGAGTCAGAATTTGCTTTGTACTAGATTAGGTAGTAGCCTATCATTTTTTAATAAACAGACATTTGTTAACGCCTATGCTAATCAGTTCTGATCTGCGGATCTATCTTATTGAATCCAACTTATTAACATGGATTTTATTATTCTCCATGCTTTTAATGGTAGAAATCGGCTGGAGATTAGGGCATCGACTGAGTTCTGAAGTCAAAGTAGATAATGCCGCTTCCACCGATACATTTATGGCTGGTATTTTTGGCCTATTAGCATTGCTATTGGCACTCACCTTTTCTGGGGCATCTGACCGATTTGATAAGCGCCGTGACTTCATTTCTAAAGAGCTCAGCGCGATTGGAACAGCCTATCAATCTATTGATCTTTTATCAGCCAAAAGTCAAACGGCCGTTAGGAATACATTCATAAAATATCTCGATACGCGCATTACTATTTACCAAGGGAAAAAAGATGAATCTTCAATAAATCATCAATTTCAGATACATGATGAAATTGGTAATGAACTTTGGCGGGTAACAGTCTTGGCGGTTAGAGAAACGCCTTATCCTGAAAAACTAATCGCCGCCCAAATTTTGCCTGAATTATCTAGTATGTTTGATGCATCTGCAAATCAGCGACTAGCCATGAAATTACATCCTCCGCCAATCATTTGGCAAGCGCTTATCTGCCTTTCCTTAGTGGGATCATTAGTTGCAGGTTATAGCTTAGGTCTTCAGAAAAAAAGAGACTGGTTTTTGACCCTTGTTTTTATAGTAATGATGGCAGGAACAATTATGGTTATTCTAAATTTAGAGTACCCAAGACTGGGCTTCGTAAAATTAGATGATTTTGATATAGAGCTAGTTAATTTAAGAAAATCTTTCTAAGATAGATGGGATTAAGACAAAAAACCCAGGAACAGGTCCTGGGTTTTTTGTACTTAAGCTTAATGTGTTATTGGAGTTTAGCCTTAGCACGAAGCTTTTGTAACAATTCTGCAAATTTGGCTTTTTGCCAATTCTGATCTGTAGTAATCATTTGTTTTAACTGATCCTTCATTTCTTCTATGTTAGGCGCCTGTAAATCACGCACGTCATCTACTTTAATGATGTGCCAACCATATTGAGTCTTTACAGGCTTATCGGTAATCTGGCCTTTTTTTAGCTGCACCATCGCTTTAGAAAATTCAGGTACCAGTGCCTTATCACTCACCCAGCCTAAGTCGCCGCCATTGGGTGCTGACCCAGGATCTTTGGATTTAGCTTTAGCAATCTCTTCAAAGTTTCCGCCAGCTTTAATTTGAGCGGTGATTGCTTTTGCATCCGCCTCTTTTTCTACGAGGATGTGTTCAACGTGGTATTCCTTACCGCCAGCGTATTGAAGTTTTACTTGCTCATAGGCTGCTTTGATATCGGATTCAGCTACATCTTCTTTTTTAACATAATCTTCAAAAACTGCTGCAATTAGGACGCCTATACGAGCCTGTTCTAACTGTTCGCGCACAGACTCTTTTTGTGTGAGCCCACGATTATTGGCCTCCTGCAGAATAAGTTCTCGTGTTACCAACATTTCACGGGCTTGGTCGCGAACTTGTGGATTATCAGGTTGGCCTGACTTTTGTACCAATTTATCTAATTGCGCCTTTGGAATGGGCTTACCATTCACAATCACTGCATTTTGGGCAAAAGCATTAGAGGTAAATAGACTAGCGCCCAAGGCGCTAACAATCAAAATCTGTCTTGTATTAAACATGGGATGCAGGGGAGTTAGTTGATATTTGGTTAATAAATGCAATATTCATCATCTTAAAGCAAGGCCGTGTTAACTAGTGATTTCACTAGGTGCTATGGCGTTAATGGTAAGGGCATGGATTGCAACAGGAAAGTGCTTATTTAATGCGCCATAGACGGCGCGGTGACGGGCTACCTTATTTAAACCCTCAAATTCTGGGGCTACGATGGTCAGATTAAAGTGACCGCCTCCAGATGCAGCCCCTGCATGTCCTGCATGAAGATGACTTTCATCGTTAATTTGTAATTGCTTAATTTGGAAGGCGTTTTGTAAATCTACCTCAAAGAGCTTAATGCGCGCTTTATTAATAGTCATTCTGTAGGATGCTCCATATGGCGACTTAACCAAACTCCTTGAAAAATCACAAACACAACCAATAAAGCGGTGCTACCAAATAGCTTGAAGTTCACCCAAGTTTCTTCTGAATACTCAAAAGCGACATAAAGATTTAAGACGCCCATAAAAAAGAAGAATACAGCCCAAGCTAGATTTAATTGGTGCCATACTGAATGAGAGTTTTGTTCTTTTAAGGTAATTTGTTTACCCATGAGGACCTGAATCCAGTTTTTATTAAAAAACATTGCGCTAATAAACAAGGCACCAGAAAATAACCAATAGAGCGCGGTAGGCTTAAGCTGGATGAAGGTTTTATCGTGCAAGAAAATGGTTAAACTACCAAATACCAAAATCATTACCAAGCTGATCCATTGCATGGCATCAATCTTTCGATGGCGGTAATACACCCACAGTATCTGAGCAATCGTAGCTATCATCGCAACGATAGTGGCAGTATAAATGTCGGCAAACTTAAATGCGACAAAGAAAAGGATGATTGGGAAAAGGTCGAATAAGAATTTCATCAGGGTATTATCCAGCTATTTTGCACTTACTTCTCTTTAGTGGGCTTCACATTGTTAGAAGGTTCAAATTTGAGAGACGCTGAATTAATGCAGTAACGCAAGCCCGTTGGCCGTGGGCCATCATCAAAGACATGCCCAAGATGAGCATCACAATGGGAGCAACGTACTTCAGTGCGACTCATACCATGGGTCGTATCACGGATTTCAGTGATTGCCGCATCGTCTTCTGGTGCGTTATAGCTTGGCCACCCACATCCAGCATCAAATTTAGTAGATGAGGCAAATAGGGGGGTACCACAACAGACGCAGGTATAGCGCCCTTGATCCCAATGGTCCCAATACTCACCAGTAAATGGCCGCTCGGTCGCCGCTTCACGAGTAACCTTAAATTGAATATCACTCAGTTCTTTTTTATATTCTGGGTCAGTTTTTTTCATTAGCGGCCTGAGAAGTTTGTTATAAATGGTTTTAAGAGGAGCAGCTCACTTCAATTGTTTGCATCTCTGGTGGTGGAGGATGTGAATAAGATTCATATTGTGCCTGTTCATCAAAGGGGTTGCTTAGAATCTTAAACAAAATGGCTACTTCTGAAAAATCATCTTGCTGTGCCTTCTCAATAGCCACTTGTGCCAAATGGTTCCGCAGAACATATTTGGGATTTGTAAGATTCATGGCCACTTTTCTTTCTTGGTCATCTCGAGCCTCAGATTGCAGTCTCAATAGGTAGTCATGTAGCCACTGCTCTATCTGCTCACGATGAATAAATTGATCTCTTAGGCGAATTTCTTGGATTTTAGAATCTTTCTTAATCTCACTTAAGCTACGAAATGTGCTGGTGAAATCCGCTTTTGAGTTGTGCATGGCTTGCAATAGACTTTCGATCAATTTGACATCATTTTCATCTTCAGACCTTAAGCCCAATTTGCTTCTAAATAATTGCTGCCATTCTTGGGCATAAAGGATTGGAAAATCCTTCAATACAGAGTTCAAAAGAGCTTGGGACTCCTCCTCAGAATGATCAATCTCCATTAAAGGAATCATTGCGCTAGCTAGGCATGTCATATTCCAATACATAATTTGTGGTTGGCGATGGTAGGCATAACGTCCCGCATGATCACTATGATTACAAATATGATCGATCTGAAACTGATCTATAAATCCAAAGGGGCCATAGTCGATAGTCAGGCCTAAAGCGCTAATGTTGTCACTATTTAGAACCCCATGGCAAAACCCAACTGCTTGCCAATGGGCGACCAATTTGGCATTACTAGAGCAGATTGCTCTAAAGAGCTCTAAAAAAGGCTCCTTGGTATTTAAGCATTGAGGGTAGTGGTATTTAATGAGCATTTCTGCTAACTCTTTTAAGCGTGCACTGTTTTGGAGAGATGCAAAGTGCTCGAAGTGTCCGATACGAATAAAGCTAGGTGCAAGGCGCGAACAAACGGCAGCAGTTTCCATTTTTTCTCGTCTGACTGATTGCTTAGAGCCGATAACCGATAGAGCGCGGCTAGTGGGTATCCCCAAAGAATGCATTGCTTCACTACAGAGAAATTCTCGAATAGATGAGCGTAATACTGCTCGACCGTCCCCCATTCGAGAATAATGGGTTATTCCAGCCCCCTTTAATTGGATTTCTTGTCCTTGGATCTCACCTAACAAGATCGCACGACCATCCCCTAATTGACCAGCCCAAACGCCAAATTGATGACCACTATAGGCTGTAGCAACAGGGTGATCAAAATGAATTTGGTCTACTTTTAGGCAATTTCCAGCCAATAAATCCAACCAAGCCTCATCTGCAGGAAGTTTGCTTGAATTGAGTTCTAAGCCAATTAGATTTGCTGCTGATGGAGAAATCGCTACCCAATAAGGTAGGGGAAGGGGGGTCGGGGGGGTAGGTTGACAAGCATCATCACCGCGTAAGGTATAGGCCATAGTATTGGTATTCTAGGAGGAATTCACAACTGTCACACAAGCCACTAAAATAAGCCGATGACAAATAAAGTACAGCTCAATGCTTCCACCCAGCTAGCCAATCTTGGTGAAGAACTCAATGTCCCCTTTTTAAAGCTCTTAGGTGTTCGTTTTCTGAGTGCAGAAATGGGCAAAGGCGAAATTCTGTTAGCTCTTAAGCCTGAACATACCAATACATGGAATGTTGCTCATGGTGGGGTATTGTTAACGCTGATGGACGTAGCAATGGCAGTTGCTGCGCGATCTGGTGATCCTGGGGATCGCAGCGTAGTCACTATTGAAATGAAAAACAACTTTATGCAAGCAGCTAGTGGTATTTTGCGGGTGAAAGCCGATACAGTCCGTCGCACTGCAACGATGGCTTTTTGTGAGGCAAAGCTTTATAACGATCAGGGCGAGATCTGCTGCATGGCAACGGGGACTTTTCAATTTTTGCGACGTTTAGCTACAAAGAATGCGGATGGCAAACGTATGATCCATGATGATCAGCGAACTGAATAGGGGTCAGCAGTAAAAAATAAGAATAAAGTATTAAATGGCTGGCGTAGCCGTTAATTCTCCAGTCACCACATCATGGCCAACAGTACCACTGGCATCGAAGCGGCGCTCAACCATTTCGAAATTACCATCTTTTCTTACTCGTAAAATAGTGCTCGAGCGTGTCCCATAAGAAGCTGTTTTAATAAATGTTGCAGAGAGGGCCTTCTCCCACTCCTTATTAACGCCTGTATTCGGCAATTCTTGGGGGCTGGCCTCGTGGGTATCAGCCAAGATGCGAAGATAGTGATCGGCGTTTTTTAGCTCCCCACTATCCATAGCCAATGTTTGGGCAAAGGCAGCTACCCGGTGATTTACTTTTGGCCACGGTGTATCTAATAGGGCATTAGAAACTCCATAGACACCAGGGCTTAATGCTTGCTCTGGAAATACTTTACGAGGACGGATATTTTGACCCATCATTAGGCGGTTGCTAACCCAGTGCATTTCGGCATTTTCTGGATCACTCAGGTCGGTCATTAACAAATTAAACCCATTGTATTGCTCAAAACGCTTAGCATTTTCTATGATGAACTGTTGTGGCTTATGCTTGCCAATGAGGTATTGCAAGGATAGCTCACCCCGTGTTCTTGCATCAGGGTTCTTCTCACTAGGAGCTCTAACATTAGTTAAGGCCGCAAAGCGACCAGTCTTAGTAAATCCAAACCAAGTGCCTGGGCTTCCTAATACATCAGCTCGATCTTTACCGGCGAGTACATCGGGATGATCATCCCACCAAGTCATTCCTTCTGTATCACGGTCATAAAATTCATCGCGATTGGCGACCACCACCAAAGGATAGTCTGGGTGAGATTTCCAAGCGAAAAGAATGAGGCACATGGTGAATATCAAAAACTGGTTTAAGCAGTTAAATTTCCAATAAAGAGTAGGGCAATAAGTCTATTTTTAACACAGGGCCTTCACTATTGCCTAGATGAATTTGTCCCTCCTCTAAAGCATCCAATTTACATTCGATCTGAAGATCGATTCTATTGGGCTCTACTGGGTTTGGAGAGGCTAAGACGACCATTCCTGCTGGTTGGTTTGGGTCCTTAGAATGAAATAAATCCACCCCTGGGTGACAATTTTGGATGGTGTCTAGATTTTGCTCAAGGTGAGCCAATTGCAAACGTCGCTTTACCGCCCCACGGTACTGACTTCGAGCCACGATTTCTTGACCTGGGTAACATCCTTTTTTAAAATCGACACCCATAACGGATTCAAAGTTAATCATTTGTGGTACAAACTGCTCTTGAGTAGCTTGAACAATCCTTGGAATTGCACTTAAGACCTCTAGCGAGTTCCATTGTTCAAGCTTGTCTGCCGTAGTAGTTCGTGCAGACTCAATTTTTTTATGAGCGATGAGAATACGCCCATAAGACTCATCATTCACCAGGACATCGGGCATGCGAAGTGCTAGATCAGTAGATTGAATTGTTAAAGAATTCATATGAGCGCTTACGCCATAAGCACCTGTCACCTGCCACTCGCTAGAGACATTAGTTACTTTTACTTTTGATCGAAGTACATACATCGATAATCGTTTGGCTGTAGTAGCAGCAATATCTTGTGAAATAAATAAGGCAAAGCGATCTTCGGCGGTTTCTTCATTTGGAAACAAAGCCACCCAAGCACTTGCCAGTAATCTTCCTTTAGGGTTGCAATAACCCACCAGCCTCACTGCTGAATAATCTCTTGCAATATTGCCGGTTTTTATACTTTTCAGACCCAAAACAGAATTACTAAGTTGATTTTGAAGGAGGGTTGCTGCATCAGCCCCCTCAACCAATATTAGACCCCATTGAGGTAGGTAGGAGGAGTCGGCAAGAGGAATAGAGGTTGGCACTAAGGGATTTTCTGTGAGAATTGTCATGAGCTTTTATCATAGCCTGATGCGTAGAAAATTTCAGGGAATCAATTTATTCAATAAAAAGACTAAACGAAGCCGCGCTCAATCCTTTTTTCTTTGGGCAATAGTCGCCTTAGCCTTAATTTATTGCGTCATCTTTTTATGGCCGGTAACACCATCAAACTCAAATACTGTGGACAACACGAGCTTTAAAGTCAAGATTAATCCTCAATCGAGTTTAGCTAGCGTGGGTCAACAATTATCCGAGCAAGGTGTGAATATCTCTCCTTTGGCGCTACAGATATCCGCACGGGCTTTGTTTGTTGGCACTAAATTAAAGCCGGGGACATATATGCTACCCTTACGGACTAGTGTTGGAAAGATTTTGTTGCAAATTGCCCGGGGGGATCGAGTCAGAGAAAGTATTGCGATTATTCCTGGTATGACAATCTGGCAGGTGCGTGCATTGATTGATGCGCATCCTGCATTGATCCATCAAACTAAGGGCATCAGCTCCAAGCAGCTTTTGCAGGCAATCAACCTCGCTTACCCTAGTGATGAGGGCTTATTTTTTCCCGATACCTATATCTTTGACCCAGATGAGCCAGACGTCAATATTTATCGGCGAGCCTCGCAAGCTATGCAAAAGCAACTCGGAATCGTATGGGAGCAAAGAGATTCTAATGGTCCTTTGAAAACCCCTTATCAGTTACTGACTTTAGCTTCTATTGTTGAAAAGGAAACTGGCCGAGCTAGTGATCGTGGGTTGGTATCAGCTGTGTTCATTAATAGACTGAATAAAAATATGCCATTACAAACTGATCCGACGGTAATTTATGGGATAGGGCCGCAATTTAATGGGAATCTACGAAAAGCCGACTTACGTAAAGACAGTCCCTACAATACTTATATGCGTAAAGGATTACCTCCATCACCTATTGCTATGCCAAGCCGAGAATCGCTATTGGCTACTGCTCATCCAGAGAAAAGTGATGCTCTCTATTTTGTTGCCAGAGGCGATGGTACTAGCCATTTCTCAAAAAACTTAAATGAACATGAAGGTGCCGTAAACCGCTACCAACGTAAACCCGCTTCTATCAACAAACCCCAATAAATCAATTGACTATGACCACCTTATACCAAGGATACCCCGGATATTTTATTAGTTTTGAAGGCATCGATGGCGCCGGAAAGAGTACCCACATAGAGGCTTTTTGCCAACTCATGAAAGAGCGTCACCCTGCCAGAGATATTGTTATTACTAGAGAGCCTGGTGGCACTGTTTTAGGCGAGCAACTACGAGGCATGGTCTTGAATACCCCCATGAATTTAGAGACTGAAGCTTTACTTATGTTTGCTGGTCGTCGTGAACATATTGCGCAAGTTATAGAGCCTGCACTTAAAGCGGGAAAGGTAGTAGTTTCTGATCGATTCACTGATGCTAGCTTTGCTTACCAAGGAGGAGGGCGGGGCTTAAGTTTGGATAAGTTAAATCAATTAGAGAGCTGGGTGCAAAGTCGTCCTAATGGTTCATTGCTACAACCCAATCTCACTATCTTGTTCGATTTACCAGGTGAAATAGCCCAAGCACGCCGCTCCAAAGCGCGTATGCCAGATAAATTTGAACAAATGGATCTTCAATTTTTTGAAAAGGTCCGCCAAGAATATTTACGTCGTGCTAAAGCTGATCCACAGCGCTTTCATCTAGTGGATGCAGCCCGAACACCAGAAGTAATCTGGAGCGATTTACAGTCTCTTGAGATCGATATCTAAATGAATCAAGTGATGCTTTCTGAAGATGCTCAATCCCAGATTGCGCCTTGGCTTAAGCCCTTGTGGAATGGGTTTGATCTCAATGCCTTTCCGAGTGCAGTTTTAATTTATGGCCAGGCCGGTATTGGCAAGTTCGAATTTGCGATCACTTTAGCCAAAGCACTGATTTGTGAAAGCACTCAGGGTAAGCAATCTAAACCATGCAATCGTTGCGATGCATGCCATTGGTTTGACTCGGGTAATCATCCAGACTTCATTGCTTTAGTCCCTGAAACGCATCGTAAATTCTTACCCCATGGAGATTTTGAGAATGATGTAGATGTATCTAAAAAAAGTAAGGTCAGTCAAGCAGATAGCGATGGCGAGCCAGCCGAGAAAAAAGAAAAGAAAATTATTTCTATCGAAGAAACCCGTAGCGCTATAGAGGGGCTTTCGATAGGCTCGCATCGCGGCGGTAACCGAGTCATTTTGGTTTATCCATTAGAAATGTTGAGATCAGACTCAGCAAATACCTTACTTAAATCACTTGAAGAAACGCCTAGTAACACCATTTTCATTTTGCTAGCCGATCGATTAGACCATGTACTTCCAACGATTCGCTCTCGCTGTCGTTTAATCTCAGCCCCACGCCCAGATCGCACTTTAGGGCTTGCATGGCTACAAGACCAGTTACCACGTTTTGCAGGTATAAAAGTAGCGCCAGCTGAGATTGAATCTGTTTACGATGAGCAGGGTGGGGCACCTTATGATGTATTGGCGTCTTTAGTTGCTCGCCATAATAAAGATGAAAAGGACGAACTTACAATTTCGCTGCAGGCTTCTCGATATTTATTGCAATCGATGGCTCTAGGACCACGTATCAATTGGCTAGAGGCCGCTGAAAAGACCTCAAAAGCTCGCTATTCAGTGTTGTTGGCAACCATGCAACGTTGGGTATCTGATCTTCAGAGCGTGATGCAAGAGGGAATGCCGCGTTACTACCCAAAACATGAGTTGACTATTCATGGTTTGGCTCAGCAGGCACGCCTTGCTAAATTACTGCACTTTTGGATGATGCTCATCCAATCTCGACGCCATGAGAGCCATCCCTTGGCTACCAGAATTCAGATAGAAGCCTTGCTTTCTCAATACCAACAGATATTTGAAGATTAAAATAGCGCGTCATGTATATAGACTCGCATTGTCACCTCGACTTTCCTCAATATCAGAACCGTTTACCAGAGGTTTTAGCTAATATGGCTGCCTGTAAGGTGAGTCATGCCCTGTGCATTTCGGTTGATATCCCTGATTTTCCGAAGGTCCTGAAATTAGCTCAAGATCATCCCCATTTATTTGCTTCGGTAGGCGTGCATCCTGATTATGAAGACACCTTGGAGCCCAGCCTTGAATTTCTAGTTCAGCAGGCAAAGCATCCCAAGATCATTGCTATCGGTGAAACTGGGCTTGATTACTACCGTATGGGTGATCGCAGCTATGAATCTATGGAATGGCAAAGAGAACGTTTTAGAACCCATATTAGAGCAGCTCTTGCCTCTCAGAAGCCCTTGATTGTTCATACTCGTTCCGCCTCTGTTGATACACTCAGAATCCTCAGGGAAGAGGGCGCTGATCAAATTGGTGGGGTGATGCATTGTTTTACTGAAAGTACCGAGGTAGCAATTGCCGCTATGGAAATGGGCTTTTTTATCTCCTTTTCTGGCATAGTGACCTTTAAGAGTGCTAAAGATCTTCAGGAGACCTGTAGACAAGTTCCTTTAGACCGGATGCTAATTGAGACTGATTCACCATACTTGGCACCGATTCCATATCGAGGTAAAACGAACGAGCCTGCGTGGGTCTCTAAAGTTGGGGAATTTATTGCTGATTTAAAAGGTGTACCAGTTGAACGCCTAGCAGAGCAGACTACAAATAATTTTTTTCAATGTTTTCAAATAAATAGAGATTTTTCATGAATAAATACTTTAAAAGTAGAGTGATCCTAGCTTGTGCTTGTCTAAGCATATCTAGTCATTTACTAGCTCAAACTGCTGATCAAATAGCTGACTTCACTAAAGCAGCTCAGTTTGACGATGTTTCTGAGGTTAAATTGTTGTTAGCTAAAGGCTTTAATCCAAATTCAGTAGATACCAAAGGTAATCCCATGCTTTTTGTCGCTATTCGTGATAAATCCTACAAAGTCATTGATGTATTGCTAGCTGAAAAATCCATTGAAGTAAATTTACCCAATAAAAGCGATGAAACACCCTTAATGATCGCCTCAATTGCTGGTGATTTGGCAATAGACAAGCAATTAGTACAAAAAGGTGCTCAAGTGAATCGCCCAGGATGGACTCCATTACATTACGCCTGTTCAACTGGAAAGCTTGAAGTTGCTCAGTACTTAGTGGCTAATGGGGCGATGGTCAATTCTTTAAGCCCAAGCTATACAACACCACTAATGATGGCTGTTAATTCCGGTAACGATTACTTAATTAAGTTTCTTTTAGATAATGGTGCCGACATCAGAATGCGCAATACAGCTGGCTATTCAGCTATTGATGTAGCAGAGTTATTTAGCAAGGATGACATCAGAGCGGGCTTAATGTCACGCTGGTTAAAGCTATATAAAGAGCCATATCCAGGCGGTCCTAAGAAGATGCCTTCTTGAGTGATCGATATACTTATTGCGTATAATCATTATTATGTCAAATAAGAAATCAACCCAGTATTAATGCTAGATTATTTCACCTCTCTCCCCAATGTGATTGCGCTACTGCATGAAATTACAGTGGACTTTGCCTACCCTCAAATTAGATTCTTGAGTTTGATTGCGGTATTGGTGGTTCTGATTCATGGTGTGTTGGTGCTCTTCATCATGTCGATGTTTCATGCATTTCATAAACGCAACGTCAACCTCTATCGCAAGCAGATGGATGCCTTGGTTTATTTCATGGTGATCCTCTTGATTCTATTTAGTCACTTACTAGATATTTTTGTGTGGACATACGCAATGGTGAGCGTAAATGTATTTCCTAGCGCCCTTAAAACATTTTATTTTGCTGGGGAAATGTATACCAATTTGGACCACAATGACCCAATTTACATCTTAGGCCCCCAATGGAATATGTTACCGATATTGATCTCTTTTTCCGGCTTATTTGCGGTGGCTATATCGGGATCGGCTTTGTATGGCCTATTAGTTTCAACCTTTTCTAAGCCAGCGCAAAAATAAAATGGCCATTTTTAGCTACCTACCGAGTTTAAGTGAGCTTTTTAGTCAGGTTTACGCAGATATTGGCAACCCAAAAATCTTTTGGATTATTGCTTTTGTCAGTTGTTTGCTGGTCATTCATGGCGTCTATGTACTGGCAGTAGTTATTTTCTTTCATAAACTCGTCAATTGGCTTACTGCAAAAAAACACATTACCAGCGATCTGCTCAATCGCTTTCGATTGGCATCCATTATTTCTTTTTTTATAGCTATTCTCTTGGTAATAATGGGACATATTTTATTTATTGTCATGTGGACGTATGCCCTCATCCCATTGAAGATATTTGTAAGTAATCCTGAGGTACTTTATTTTGCTGGTGAAATGTATGTCACTTTAGGATTAGGCTCATACCAAATAGAAAAAGGTTGGCGTATATTACCGATCATCATTGCATTTTCTGGCATTTTTTCTGCCTCAATGTCTGGCGCAGCCTTATTCAACATGCTGAGCTCTTTGATTGATAAAAGTAAAATTAGCGACTTTCCAACCAAGCGATCTATTTGACTGCTATCTTCTGTTTAAAAATAAGCTCTAAAACCCGTCCATTGGACTCTTGAGAGCGCAATCTTCCGGGAAGCCAGTCAAGGTCTCGGGCTAGCCATATATCTACCTGACGTTTATAGGGATCATTTTCACGTTGCATCAGAGCGTAATGACGATTAACGGACTTTCCAAGGCTGGGAATGTCTTCAGAAATCACTTCACCATAACTCTTAAACTGCCACGTCTCTAGCGTGTTGTAATCCACTACAGGGATTGATCTAAAGGTCCCCGCTTCATCTATTTTGTCGCTGCCATTAAGTAATGAGGCAAATTGAAACATCAGACTAAAACGATCTTGAGTACCTGGAACAATTTCAGGGGTAAATTCTGGCTTCTCCGAGAAATACATCTTCCCTGCCCCCTTTTCATCTCGATCAAAGCGAGAATATCGCGGGGGCTTTGTACCGCGTTGCGTCCAATAAATGGAAGGAGCAATGCCATAAGCATCAACTGTCCCGCGTGATTCGAATACAAAAGGTCCCACAAAGGCATAGGGAATATTGATATAGAGGCGATAGTGATTGTCTTCAACCAACCAGTTGAGTTCACCGGTTTGGTAGAGCTGGCCATCTACATAGGCGTCATAATACAAAATACTGGATTCAGGAAGGCGAAATGCCTGACCTTCTTGGCTCGCACCAACCTGCTCTCCTTGTCGTGCTCCTGGCATTGGTTCATCGGCAACAACATTTGATTTTTGTGGAATCTTCTTTTGCTTGGGGTTGGCTGCCATTTGAATTTTTTTTGGTGGCTCAACACGCAATTCTGTTTTGATAATTAAGTCATCTGCTATTGCTGGGGCATTACCAAATGTAAGGAAAGGAATTCCAAAAAATAATATGAAATGCCCAATAATTGATAAAACAAAGGCTGCAAGCAAGATCCATAATGGTCTCTTGAGTTTGACCTTGAGTTTAAAAAAATAGTTGTTCAAGAAATTCGTTATTTTTTAATGAACTGAATTACCGCAGGAAGGTGATTTGCGTATTCAGATAGGCCATGGTCACTGCCGTCAAGTACTAGCTGTTGCGCGCCGCAATAAAATTGAACCATCTCTTTCCAGTCTAATAATTCATCGCCTTTAGCGCAAATTAAAAAATATCGTTCTGGCCTGGTGATCTTTTCCACTTGTAGTGCAAGCAGCTCATCAATGTATTGAGCACGAAAGTCAAAAGGCTCATCACTATCGTAGGCAGTCATCATGCCAACATGGGGCTTAAGTTCTTTAGCGGCTCTTACGGCTGGGTTTAAGATAATTCCTTTACATTCGTATTTTTCTGCTAAATAGTTTGCATAAAACCCACCTAGGGAGGATCCAATGACAACTATGTGATCAGTTGGAGATTGATCAATACGATTAATTACCATCTCCATGCTTTCTTTAGGTGATGCTAAGAGCTGGGGGCAATACCATTCATACCTATCTTTAGTGTCCGAAAGCACCCTCACCGCATCTCTAGTCATTACTGCTTTACTCGAGTTGGGGGATGAACGAAACCCATGGAGATACACCAGTAAAGTTGACGCCATTGATCTTCCTATCTGAGGGCTATATTAAGCCTTCTTCCCGATTTCAAAATTAGCCATATTTTCTAAAGCTTTTATCATTGCTGAATGATCCCAGCCTTGACCACCTTGCGCGGCGCAGGAGTTAAATAACTCTTGTGCAGTAGCAGTATTGGGCAAAGATACCCCTAAGGCACGCGCACTATTGAGGGCAAGATTTAAATCTTTTTGATGCAACTCAATCCGAAATCCAGGATCAAATGTGCGATTAATCATCCGTTCGCCATGCACCTCCAGAATCTTGGAGCTGGCAAATCCACCCATCAGTGCTTGGCGTACTTTTGCAGGATCTGCTCCAGCTTTAGAAGCAAATACCAAGGCTTCTGCAACAGCTTCGATATTTAAGGCGACAATAATTTGATTGGCAACCTTCGTAATTTGGCCAGCGCCATTATTGCCAACTAAAGTAATGTTCTTACCCATTAGCTCAAAAAAGGGCTTTACCTTATTAAATGTAGTTTCATTACCGCCAACCATAATAGTTAGTGTGGCGTTCTTTGCCCCTAGTTGTCCACCTGAAACAGGTGCATCTAAGTACTCACAACCTAGAGCGTTTATCTGTGTTGCAAATTCTTTGGTGGCGATTGGGCTAATGGAGCTCATGTCCACCACAATTTTGCCTTTAGATAAACCTGCAGCGATTCCTAATTTACCAAACAAGACTTTTTCAACATCAGGAGTATCTGGCACCATCGTCATAATGATGTCTGCCTTTTCAGCGACTTCTTGAGGGCTAGAACAGAGGGTTGCTGAGGAACTAGAAAGTTCTTGTGGCACCTTACTCCTAGAGTTAATAAAGACTTCGTGGCCAGCAGCGATTAAATGACCAGCCATCGGTGCTCCCATTATTCCTAAACCTACAAATCCTAGTTTTAATTTAGCGTTCATATTTAATTCCTGTCTCTTTTTTATTTATTTTGTTTGCAAATAGTGTAATGATTCTCGATAGCCTGTTTAGTTCAATTGCTTTATCCAGCCAAGGCCTGCTTCTGTAGTAGTCAAGGGTTTATATTCGCAACCAATCCACCCTTGATATCCAATGCGATCAAGTAACTTAAATAAATACGCATAATTAATCTCGCCAGTACCTGGTTCATTGCGACCTGGATTATCTGCCAATTGAATATGGGCAATACGGTGCAAGTGCTTTTGGATAGTAATAGACAATTCCCCCTCCATTCGTTGAGCATGATAGATGTCATATTGAAGATAGGCGTTATCTGCCCCAACTTCATCCAGAATATCTATAGCCTGTTTGGTGCTTGTTAGAAAAAAACTGGGAATATCAAAAGTATTGATCGGCTCAATCAGGAGTTTAAGATTGGCTTTTTTTAGTTCAGTAGCAGCATATTGAAGGTTTCCAATAAAAGTATTTCGCAATAATTGAGGGTCAAGGCCTTCTGGAGCTATACCAGCCAGACAATTGAGTTGAGAAACGCCTAAAATTTGAGCATATTCAATTGCCCTACTAACGCCATCCTTAAACTCATCTACGCGGTCTGGATGGCAGGCTATACCTCTCTCCCCTGCCTCCCAGTCTCCAGCCGGCAGGTTATGCAAAACTAGTGTTAATGCATTGCTATCAAGCTGTGACTGAATTTCATTGGCATTAAACGCATAAGGAAAAAGGAACTCAACAGCCGTAAAACCGCCTAATTTGGCACGTGAAAAGCGGTCCAAAAAAGGAGTTTCATTGAACAACATCGTGAGGTTTGCTGCAAATTTAGGCATCTTGATCCTTTTTATCTACAGCCAAGGTGAGAATCGATGTTATCAAAGAAGTAAAAAAACTTCTTAAGCCTATATATGGAGCTGTATATAGACTTGGGGCAATAAAAATACGCTAATATCACATGAGAAATTCTAAAAATAAGGAAAGTTATGAAAATGAAATTTGCCCCACTTACTGTGGTACTCGCAGCCTTGTTAACTAGCCCTAGCTTAGTAATGGCTCAGACCCCTAGCGCATCAAAACCAGTTGTAATCGATGCCGCTGTTACAGATAATATATTTCAGCTGTATGAGGGTATTGTTACGAAGATTGATAAAAAAACACGCACAATCTTCTTTAAAAATAATGAAGGTGAATCTAAATTTGTAGCTGGTCCAGAAATCAAGAACTTTGACCAGATCAAAAAAGGCGATCGCTTAAATGTCACTTATGAACTCGCTGTAGCAATTGAATTAATTAAAACTAAGAGCGATGGCATTCGTAGCAAAGTAGAGACTTCATCAGAATCAGCTTCTAAATTAGGAGAAAAGCCTTCTCGCACTATTACCAATACGACAACTATTATTGCTGACATCGTTAACGTCGATCGGGCCAAGAATTTAGTTTCCGTTAAAGGTCCAAGCGGTAAGGTCACTGTTGTTACTGTTAAGAACCCAGCATTGATGGCAGATGTCAATGTAGGTGAGCAAGTAAAGGTAGTTTATTTTGATGCAATGGCCGCTTCTATTACTACGCCTAAGAAGAAATAATTTTTAGGCAATATAGACGATCAATACAATCTTGTATTGATCGTCATTTTCGCCGCATGTGAGACAGTGATAGTTGGCCTTGTGTGCCCATCAGCCATTATGCTGTAATGCAACATTCCATTTAGGCTGACTAAATCAAACCCAATAATGACAATTTCACCTTGTAAGATATTTTGTTTTACGATAGACAAGTCATATTTCTACAGAGAAACTAATAACCTACTTATGGGATATGAAGGGTAATTCTCTCGCCCATGCTTGCGACTAGTTTGTTCTAACAGCCCATAGGTAACCAATTAAAAAACTATGAAGTCTTGATGCTTAATGCAGATTTCACATACGAATAATTTAAGCCTTAAGAATTCGCGCTAATCCCCCATCCCCATTTGGTGTTGAATAAAACTACATACTTTCAAGTCAAATGGGGCAGGATGACCTGCTTGCGCTACTTCACAAGTACTAAGTGAAGGCAAATGGGTTTTGGCTTCATCTACGCGTTGTTTAGTGCATATTTCTGACTTCCCACCATAAATAAGCCCTACCTTTCCCTTATAGCCCTCAAGGGCCTCATGGAAGTTCATACCCCAAATATCAGCGCGATAAGAAAGATCAAAGTGGCCCGGACGCTGCACATCGGTAATTGCTTTTTCATCTACACTGAGATCTTGAGCAAGATCTCGCACCTCTTTATAACCAATTTCATTTTTCATAGATTTATAAAGTGCGTACAAAGAAGTCCAATTAACTGTGAGTGCAATATCGTTAAGGATGATTCCAGCTATCTTCTTATCAAAGATTTGCGTTAAATACATTGCTAAGACACCCCCCATGCTCGTACCCAGAATCGTAAGCCTACTTTCTGGATTTGCAGGAGACAAAATGATTTGAGAAATCAAGGCGCTAATATCGGCCAGATATAAGGACATCTTATATTCACTCTGCTCATGGATGTTGTCTGACTCTCCTCGGCCAGAAAAATCAATACTGATCACTCTGCATTCTTCAAATCTAAGAAAATACGAATGTAATACTAGGAATGAAGATTTAGTTTCTAGGAGTCCTGGTAAACAGAGAAGAATTTTATCTGCATTAATATTTCCAGAAATCGTATAGGCAATCTTGCGAACCTTCCCTTCATCGAGTATTTCAAAATATCGAGTTTCAGGGACTAGTACGACTACTTTTCCCTTAGATTTAACTTTTTGAGGTATAGATTCCTCAGGCTTTTTTTCCTGAATCTCAATGCAAGAGCTATCTACAGTCATTGCATCAAGCACGTCACAGTTCGATTCAGGTAATGCGGCGGACTTATTGAATGACTTCAGCACCTCTACTTTGATATCCATTAATAATTCAAAAACACTTCTTTTCATATTGACAACATTCCAATTTATGGCTGGTAAATAGACAGGAAAAAACTTATTAATGTACTTTATAGGTCTTAAATGACATTTGTATATCAATTGCAACAACCCCACATTTCCAATTACCTACTGCAGGGCTTAAATTAGCGTTTAAAACTACCAGGCTGGCTTAGTCTGAAATAGCTCTTTGATACTTTTTTCACATAAGCCTCGAGTTCTAAGGCGCTCAGCTTTAAGCCAACCAAGAGCGAAGAACAAACGCGGATCAGAGGCTGTCATGGCTTCAATCCGACTAATCGCAACGCATATATCGTTAAAGTGCCCAAGGTGCTCTAAAGAGCTAGTAAGCAGTTTAAAAAAGGGTTTAAATCTCTCCCTTATGCATAAATCTTTAAAGAACTCGAGTGAATAACGCAAAAATTTGAGTTTCTTTCTTAGGGTATGAATTGCATCATCTTCTAGATTGCTTAACTTAGATGCTTGCTTAATGGAAAAATCAAGAGTTTTATTAAGTATCTTAAAAATAGGTTTCTTTACTGAGCTAGTAAGCCGCTCTGTTTGTATTCTGCCCTCAACTTGAGTAGGCAATTTCACTCCTAAAGACATCATCTCCAACAAAAGCAATTGAAAAGATTGCTCCCGTATAAAAGATTGGGGGTGTGGCAGCCCTTTTATTTCTTTTAGCGGGATTGGGGGACCATTATGCTCTATTAAAATTGGATTAAGAATTTCTGAGACATAATTTCCATCCCGATATTCACCTAATCGACTAAATATCTCACTAAGAGCAACCGTTCCAGCCTCGCTAAGAACGATGTGATACTGAGTGAAGTACTTTAGGATTGTTTTTAACCTTCTAAGGCCCACCCTTAATTGATGCAGATGCTCGTCATAGCGCTCGTAATCAGATGCCAAAACACTTTGATTAGGGAGTATTTGACTCAAGCAGGCATTTAACATCGAATCAATAAGCGCTACTTCATCGAATGATTTCTTTAGGGTAATGGATTGAGCCCTTTTTGGAGGGCTTACGATGATGCCGCTAGCTAGCAAATAACCTCGTTCTGACTTACTAACTGTATCTATGTAAGCCTTAAATCGTTTGATCATTATTTGTGCATGGCGCAGCACATCAGTAGACTGCCCCTCTTTGAGTTCAATTTCAAGCTCTTGGACAAGCTCTTTTTTTTCAGTACCTTGATTATTTGTATAAATCATACCTTGATCTAGGGCGTACTCCAAGGCGCCAGAGCGAGTATTGATTAGCACCTTACGACGCCAAATATCCGTTCGGTATTGAATTGCCAAAGACTCAATAGATAAATTAGGCAGGATTTTAAATAAGAGTTGCCCTGCACGATCTTCTTGATGGGAGGCTATAGACCATTGTGGTAGTGAGGCAGTTTGAGAATTCAAAATTACATTGTGCTCAATACGGTCTAATGGGTTTAATGTTGATATCTTAAGCGTTTGTACCCACTGGCGGCCTTCTTTACGAATACGAAAAGCAACCCCAGACTTAGTCAATAAAAAATCAGGCGTATCGATATAGGCTGCCTGAAGGTGTTGACGCCGTAAACCGCCTTTGGAAATAATGAAATTCTCGATAGCTTTTAATTTACCATTGGGAAATAGTAATTTAATTTCAAATTCACGGCTCGTATTTTGCATAAATGATTTTGTGTTGAGCAGGCATATTGGGGACTACTCTTAACGGTTCCCCTATTATAAATTTGACTTAAAGAGTTAATTTAATAAATGAATCTTATCCGCTTTAATTGCGCCAACTTGATCCCAGTCTTTGATGTCAAATATGAGTTCAATCAAGGCGCAAGTAGGCATGGCAATGGGCTCTCCTGCCAAATGACATGCTAGAGTAGAAATGCTGGGATTGTGCCCAACAATCATTAACTTATCTACCTTTTTGGAAACCTTAGATATTAAGCTTAAGATATTTTGTACATCTGCGCCATATAAGCGCTTTTCTACTGCAATATATTTTTGTTTGTAACCCAATTTATTGGCCACTAGTTGTGCTGTGGTGATTGTGCGAATAGATGGGCTCGTTAGAATCAAATCAAAGTCTAGTGATTTTTTTAATAATTTAGAACCTAACTTTTTTGCATCTTTTACACCCCTATCAGATAAGGTCCTATCTATATCTGGTACCAATATTCCACCTGCAATGGCTTTAGCATGACGTAGGAGGAATAGGGATTTTGTGGTCATAATCCAGCGAGAAGATGACCTTCATACATAAATCATTTGCCTTTTCTTTCTTTGCCTAATTTCTCTAGCTTGCCATTTTCATAGCTACACCAGTAACGAATATCATCACCGAGCGTATCAATTTCTTTTCTAGATAGCTTCCGATATTCCATGAGATCAAGAATGCCAGTTTTTCTAAGATTTTTCAAAATATCGTTATAAGTACTCATTCTTCACTCATTTCCATTTTGGCTAGACCAAAGGTGTGTCTTGCAATTACTCGCTCTTCATCTGTATGCATCTTTAAACATAATACCCTTGAATGGTCATCAGAAATGATGGTTTCACCAGCCAGGTTACTATCCTCATCTAATTCAATGCCGATCCATGACATCTCCTTTAGCACTCTTGCTCGAATCATAGATGAGTTTTCACCTATTCCACCAGTAAACACCAATACATCTAAACCAGCCATGAGGGCGGATAAGGCGCCAATTTCCCGTTTAACTTCTTTGACGTAGTAATCGATAGCCTCTTTTGCCGGCAAAAGATCGGAATTTTCTAAGGTACGCATATCATTTGAAATGCCGCCAGAAAGACCTTTAAGGCCAGATTCTTTATACAAAATATCGGATATTGCTTTGGCATCCATTTTCTCGTGTTCCATCATGTAAAGCAGTACTCCTGGATCGATTTCTCCACAGCGAGTTCCCATAGGTAACCCATCTAAGGACGAAAACCCCATCGTAGAAGCTATTGATACTCCATTATGTAATGCAGTCATCGAAGCGCCATTGCCTAAATGGGCGATGATCATTTTTCTACGAGCTTCTTTGGGAAACATATGCATTAAGCGCTCTGTGATGTATTCATAAGACAGCCCATGAAATCCATATCGACAGATACCCTTGTCATAAAAATATCGCGGAATGGCGTAGCAATCATCAACAAATGAATGGGTTCTATGAAATGCCGTATCAAAGCAGGCAATCTGTGGGATACCCCCGAAATATTCCTGAGCTGCCTTAATACCCTCTAAATTATGAGGTTGATGTAGGGGCGCTAGAACCATTAGTGACTCTAATTCATCCATAACTTCTTCTGTTATCAAGGTGGGCGCGCTATATTTCTGGCCGCCATGAACTACTCGGTGCCCCACTGCTATCACTTTTACATCATGTAAAGCTTTGTGCAACCAATTAATGAGGCAGGCTAAAGATTCTCGATGGGATTTGGGGCATTCGTTATTGGGCCAGGCAATGACTTCTTCAGTAGGTTGATCAACCCATTTAATCTTAAAGATTGCATCACCACCAATGCCATCAATTTGTCCTACTACGAATTGATTTAACTGGGGTACTGAAAATAAAGAAAATTTGATAGATGAGGAGCCAGCATTTATCGTCAATATGGCCTTGCCCTGCATATGATTTGTATTGCCCATATTTAATACCTTATTCGCTGGCTGTGCTTAAATTAAAGGTCGAATATCCATTAATCAAAAAGGCATGGTAAAGCTGCGCTAAGGCGCAAGAAGCTAACCTTGCCCTCTCATTATCAGCCCTGCTAGTGAGCATAATCGGTACTTGGGCTCCCAAGACTAAGCCAGCAGGTTGTGCATGGGAGATAAACGTTAATTGTTTAGCAAGCATATTGCCGGCTTCTAAATTTGGCACTACTAAAACTTGTGCTTTTCCCGCAACAGGCGATATGAGGTGCTTAGTTTTTGCGGCCCCCATGTCAATTGCGTTATCCATAGCCAATGGCCCATCGACCAAAGCCCCGGAAATTTGTCCACGATCAGCCATTTTTGCCAAAATAGCTGCATCCATTGAGGATGGGATATTAAAACTTACAGTTTCGACAGCAGAAAGAATTGCGACATACGGAAGAACAATGCCACATGCCCTTGCTAGATCAATGGCATTTTGAATAATATCGACCTTAGTGGCTAGATCTGGTGCGATATTGATTGCAGCATCAGTAATAAACAGGGGTTGATCCAAGGTGGCCACATTCAGAACAAAGACATGAGAAATACGTCTTAGGGTTCTTAAACCGCCATCCTTCTTGACAACTTGTGAAAGTAATTCATCTGAATGAAGATTGCCTTTCATGATAGCTGTTGCTCTTTGTTGGTGCACTAATTCAACCGCCTTTGCAGCTGCTAACTTATGGTCTGTAATATCGATAAGCTCAATATTGGAGATATCGAGTTTTGCCTCTTTAGCTGCCTTGTCTATTTGAAGACGTGAGCCAATCAAAATCGGGACAATCAAACCCTCAGTCTTGGCTAAAATGGCCCCCGCTAAAGAGGTAGCATCATCTGGGCAAACCACCGCTGTGGGCATAGGCTGAAGCTTTTTGGCTTCCTTAATAAGGCGGTCAAAATGATCGTGCTCGTCCATGAGTAGTCCAGGTAACTCATTCGGGCTTAAAAATACATTTTCCAGGGGCGCGTCAACAATTGCCTTTCCAGAGGCAATGCAAACTCCCTGCGCATTTTTTACTGAGGTGTCAAAAACTACTTCTGGACATTCTAATTTTTTGCTAAGAGTAACGGAAATCTGGAGAACGTCCCCTACATGTGCACGACCCTTAAAATCAAAATCTTGAGAACGATATAAGGTGCCTGGGCCAGGCAGAATATTTCCTAGAACACTAGAAATTAAGGATCCTATCCACATAGATGGCGCTACTACCGAGGTGCTACTTTCATTTTGAACGTCAAGGTGTGGAATGTTTAATGGATTGAGGTTGCCTGATGCATGAGCAAATAAAAATAAATCGCGAGAGGTTACTCGTTTTTCAATTGAAGCAGTATCTCCAATACTGAGCTCTGACCAGGTGCGATTTTTTAATCCATTAACAGGCGCATTCATGATTATGCATCCAGGTCATCTGCTAAATCAGTTACTTCAGATGATATTGAATCAATTTCGCTAACGCGTTTTCTCTTCTTCATTAGCAATTCTTCAATTTGGCCATACATTTTCAAGGCAAAAGGATGCATTGTGTCGCGTGGTCCGGCAATGTCCATGACTAACTTCAGTGCTTTCTTATGCTTATCAGCTGTATCAAGTAATAAAGGAAGGGTATCAATAGCAAGTTTAGGTTCAAAGTCAACAATCATCGCCTGTTGATGAACAAGCTTAACAATATCCTCATGCTCCATATCAGGGAATAACTTGGAGTGGCCTAAAGCAATTAATTCACGCTCTAGTCTAGTCCTTCTGACATAGCCACGCGCAGAGTTCAATAAATGCAAAATGCGTACTACCCCTTCTGCCAAACCCCCTTGCGTCACATTGCTTAAGGCAGCATGCACATCTGGCATTTGACGAACATCCACATTTTGTCGTTTTGGTAAGTTATTTTCTTTAGGGCTAATGATTGCTTTTACTAATGGAGATGTATACATCGAAAAAAATGTTGTCTCTGTCATGGAATCGCGCATACTGCGAAATAAATTGAGTTGTGTCTCAATTAATTCACTAGTTACCCTTTCAGCCATAATAAAAGGATTGTCTTGCCTAGCTGGCTTTCTATCTTGCGTAATAGCTTGTGCTGCTTTATCCAACATTGGCATAATTGGGTTCTTATCTGAGAACACCACTCGTTGAGTTCTCAAGGGATGAGATTTCCGAATTAATGCTGCGCTTTCTGGGGTCGCCATATTTTGAATGGCGGGACGTACAAACCTGTCATATATTTCAGTATTGATATTAGACAATTGAGCTACCTCAGTAAATAACTCTTCATCATCCCTGCCATCACCTAATGACAATATATCACCCATGCCTCGTGGCTCGAAACGAATATGAACTCGATCTTCCTCATCATCAAGTTTCATTTCATATAAACCGGGCGATAATGCTTCGATCGCACGAACTGTATCGGTAATGGCTACGTGCTCACGGTTAGCAATCTGACTTGAGACAAAAATACCAAGGTGGCCAATGGAATCATGCAACATGTACACAATTCTCTGACCTCTTGCTTTGATTTCCTCAACACTAGTGTAAAGGTCGGGTATCCAATTTAAGGCTTGTTGTGGTGGTGTAATGTTATCGCCATGAGAAGCAAATACAATAATTGGAGATTGAATGACTTTGAGATCAACCCGATCCATTCCTAAGATTGCCTCACCAGATGCTAACTTATTGCCAATGAATAGGTTATCCAAAATCCAACGCATCTCCGCTTCAGTCATGAAGCAGTAGCCGCCCCACCACTTTTCAAAGTCTAAAAACCTTTGGGCCTCAGTATCGACATTGGAATACAAATTGTAATATTTTGCAAAAAAACTATTTGCTGGATTTAATGCTTCAAAATTAGCTACTAAATTAGCACCATCAAATAAGCCATCACCAACATCGGCAAGCATGAGTGCTGACATGGCACCTCCACGCATACCGCCGGTGTAACGCATTGGGTTATCACCTACCTTACCAGCCCAGTAGGACATTGGTGCGCCATTAAGAACAATCGGCCCCATCAGCTCTGGTATAGCAGCAGCTAATAGCATTGCAGCCCAACCACCTTGACAGTTCCCAACCACAATCGGTTTTGGAGAGTTGGGATGTTGCTCAACAATATGCTTAAGAAAGACTATTTCTGCATCACGAACATCTGCAATGGTTTGATTGGGTTCGGGCATAGGTCTAAATGCAACAAAATACACTTGATGACCATCTGCAAATGCCTCACCTACTTGGCTATCAGGCTTAAAGCCGCCAATACCTGCGCCATGGCCAGCACGGGGGTCAATAATCATGACTGGAGCACGTTTTTCGTCGATGACTATACCGTCAGGCGGTATTATTTTGAGAAGCAGGTAATTAACTGGGGTGCTTAAGTTATGGCCATCAATAATAATGTCATAGCCAAAATCTAGAACTGGCGGCATTCCTGATTCAACATGATCAAGATATACGTTGCCACGTTTACGTAAGGTTTCAAAAACCATAGCGCTACGCTGAGTCGAATCGGTTAAGTATTCTTGCCACATCTCCCATAAAGCGCTCGGGTCAGAAGCCATTAATGAAGTAGCCTTTTCTTTTGTTTTTTCAATAAGCTTTTCAATCTTTTTGGATTCAGAAAGGACAACACTATCAAGCTTTTGCCTATGGATAGATTTAAGCTCTAATATTTTATGTAAGGATTGTTTCTGGCCCTTGCGGGACAATTCAGCCGCCTTCATATTTTTTTGAAGAATGTTTCTGAAGGACGAAATAGGATCGGGTTGGCTAAAATCTATCATTGCTACCTCTCGGTGGAGTAAAACTTGGTGGTTGAACCATTACTCTAGGAATAAAACATGTCAGCTTGATGTAACTTTTGTGACACTTTTACTTGGGCGAACCTTTAAGCAGTTTGATTGGTAGCAATATACATCTTGGGGTCATCTTCATCACTGTGCAATTCGTAACCTAGATGCCGCATCAATACCAACATATCGTGATTTTCTTTAACCACGTAGCCATAGATTTCAGATAAACCATTAAGCTTGGCACAATCTAAAATCCCCTGCATTAAATGAGATCCAATACCTTCGTGATGGTAATCATCACTTACAGATAAAGAGAACTCTCCTCTTGTGCTATTGGCGTCTCTAACATAGCGTGAAATGCCTACTAGACTCTCTTGGTCCGAGTCAGGATGTTTTATATAAGCTGCTAATGCGAAATCATCAGGCGTAGATGCACTAATGATTTTCTCTAAAAGAGCTTCTGGTAGCGTGGACATTGCGTGGGCATATCTGAAATATCTACTCTGGGATGATAAATGTTGAAATAGATCTAGCACTGCCTCGCGATCATCGTGAGAAATAGGCTTAATATCATAATCACCACCATGAGATAAAGACCATTTCTTGATGTAACTAGAGCTCAATGCGTTGTTGATAGTCGTTATAGAGTCCATTTTTTATTCCTCAGCCAAATCCATCTCATGAAGATTCCCTGAAATAATCAAAGGTGTGCCCGTTGCTGCTATTACTTCTTCTACCGTTACATTAGGCGCCAATTCTTTTAAAACCAAGCCTTCTGGCGTAGGTTCAATTACCGCCAGATCCGTTACGATCAAACTCACTGGGCGGGTTGCTGTTAAAGGCAGAGTACAGTGATCCACTATTTTATGGACTCCCTTAGCTGTATGCTGCATGGCGACAATCACCCTTTTCGCACCGGTTACTAAATCCATAGCCCCGCCCATACCGGGAGCCATCTTGCCCGGAATCATCCAGTTCGCTAATTTGCCATTAGCATCAACTTGCAGGCCGCCTAATACAGTCATATCTAAATGGCCACCACGGATTAATCCAAATGAAAACACCGAATCGATTCTGGCAGCACCAGGTATTGCCATCACTGGAGTGCCGCCGGCATCAGTTAAATCATCATCTTCCATGCCTTCTGGAGGCCGAGCTCCAAGACCAATTAAGCCATTTTCTGATTGCAAAAAGACGGTCATATTTTTAGGTAGGTAATTAGCCACTTGCGTAGGTAATCCAATGCCTAAATTAACCAGCATCCCTTCAGAAAATTCCTTAGCAACTCGTTTTGCAATGACTTCGTTTGGGGAGAGTGTTTTCATGTCCAATTAAGTCCTAGTGATGTTTATGAGGCATGGAAATAAGCTCAGTCACAATTGCGCCTGGTGTAATAACATCATTTGGAGAAATCATGCCAACTGGAACAATTTCGCTGGTCTCGCAGAGCACTATTTTTGCTGCCATGGCCATCACTGGGTTAAAGTTTGTTGCTGTTAGTTGATAGGCTAGGTTGCCAAGATAATCGGCTTGATGCGCATGTATAAGCGCGAAATCGGCAAAGATCGGGAGTTCTAATAACCAATTTTCACCATGAATATTGATTACTTGTTTACCTTCTTCTACCAAAGTGCCTATACCTGTTTTAACCAATACCCCACCTAAGCCAAATCCTGCCGCCCGAATACGTTCAGCTAAATTACCTTGAGGTACTAAATCAACTTTGATGTCCTCGCTAAACATTTTTTCTTGAGTTTCAGGATTTAAGCCGATATGGCTAGCGATTACATGTTTTACTTGACCACTAGAAATCAATTTTCCAATGCCATAGTTAGGCTTACCCGTGTCATTAGCAATCACAGTTAAATTAGATGTACCTGCGGCCACTAAAGCATCAATCATGCGATGGGGTGATCCAATGCCCATGAACCCACCAATCATTAAAGATGCACCATTAGGAATTAGTTCAATTGCTGTTTCTACTGATATCGCTTTTTTCATATTGATTTAACTTCTTCTCCTTGGTGATGCCCTAAATTTAGCCTTTGAAAAATCTCTTCTTCTAAAGGACTATTACCATCAGGTACACCATGCTCAGCTCTCAGTTGATGGATATGCCCGCGTAGCAATATAAGACCCTTTAGAGTGGCTAATTTATGGAAATGTTCATGGTCATTTGGCAAATTAGTGCTTAAGAGATCATCAACCACCTTGGGATTTTCAATATCGACATTTAAAAAATAAGCCAATCGAACAATTTCCTTATTGAGTTCATGAATATCTTCATTTAAGCGCAAATCTTCTAAGGCATTTTCGGGTAGCATGCTTATGACACCGCATGGCAACCGCCATCAACATAAATTGTTTGCCCTGTCATGCCACTAGAGGTGTCATTACATAAAAAAGCTGTTAGATTTGCCACTTCATCTGTAGTTACGAGTCGGGCTAATGGCGCTCTTTCGATTGCATGTTTCATCAAAACATCAAACTCTTCAATACCCGAAGCAGCCCTAGTCATAATGGGACCAGGAGAGACTGCATGCACCCGAATGTTTTGCGGACCCAATTCAAGTGCCATATATCTCACTAAAGACTCTAGTGCAGCTTTAACGGGGCCCATGAGTCCGTAATGAGGAACAGCCTCATCTGCTCCGATATAAGTCATTGTCACCAGACTACCGCCATCTGTCATATAAGGAGTACATAGATGTGCGATTTCTGCAAATGAATGGCAAGAAATTGCCATTGCCCTTGAAAATCCAGCGCTAGAACTATCAATTACCCTGCCATGAAGATCCTCTAGAGGCGCCCAAGCAATTGAATGCACAATAAAATCAAATTGACCGAGTTCATCTGCTACATCATTAATGAACGTCTTTAGCTGTTCTGAATCTTCAACGTTGCATGCTTGAACTGGTATATCTAGAGAAAGCAGCCCAGGAGAAACAATGTCGTAGGCTTTTTGATTTAGGCAGGAAGCAATCACCATGGCGCCCTCTGCACGCAATTTCTTAGCTACAGCATAAGCAATACTCTTATCGTTTGCTACACCAAATACAATGCCATTTTTGCCTTTTAGCATAATTAATCCGATCCAAATTGTATAAGCATCTATAGTGATGAATCAATATGACAATTTGATGGCGAAAGCTCCTACTAGTTTATGTGCGCTTGATTTATAACAAGAAATCCCCAGTCATTGCGAACTGGGGATTGTCATGGTGACATAACAACTATTTAAAATTACTTAGGAAGATTTCTTTTTTGCCGCAACACTTTTAACAGCAGGCTTTTGTGCTCCACTTTCAGAGCTTGTTGCTTTATGAATCGCTTGATCTGCGCTTTCAATGGCGTTATTCACTAGCTTACGACCTTCTTTATATGCTTTAGTGCCTGCATCAGAAATATCGCGCACTACTTTGGCTAACTTATCGCCACCAACAGGCATCTTTTGTTCCGCCTCATCGAGCCAGTCTGATAATGAATCACGGGCTTTATCTAAGTGTTTTTCGGTCTTATCGGCTACATCATTGCCCAAGGTACTTAAAAGTATTTTAGCTTTTTTTTGATATTGAGCCATTCTTTTACTAGCGTCAGTAGCTGCACTTTTTTGAAGTTGCTCTAGTTTTTTTAGATCATTTTGGGCAGCGCACTTTGCTAAATCCATTGCGTGCGCGACATGTATGTTTAATTCTTCAGCGTGGTATTGACCTAGCTGTTTAGCGGTATCTAATAATTGATGGGAAAGCGAAAATAGCTCCTGCGCTTTTTCTTTATTCCATTCATGTATATCTACCTTCTTCATGTGCTACTCCTTAAATTGGGGGTCACTAGATTCATTCAATACTACTGTGACACACACTATAGGGTTATTTCATGACATTTTTGTCACAAAGCGGTGATCGATGAGAAAGTTTACTGAGTCAAGAGTTTTTAATGAAACTGCCCTATATTTTCAACCAGTTGTGCCAAGTGAGAGATTGATATGAGCGCTCCTGATTGGTCTGTTTGAATATCAAGATCTTCCCAATTGAACTCAACAGAAAAATGGGCTGATTCAATAATGAGCTCAAAACTTGATGATGGTTTAGTAGATTTAGCATTGACACATTCAAGTAATGGGATCTCAATGGCCAATATAGAATCAACTAATGAGCTAACTTCTGTTGAAGTGAGTTCTCGAGTGTGCAGCACATCATCTGTACGCTTTACAGAAAGTGTTGAAGTTTCATCAATGGTGATCTCGTACTGATTAATCCCCAATTCAATCCAAGCTGTTAATTCAAGAGAAATTGGGTAAGTTTTCATTTAATCCACCTCATCAGTAAATGATTCATCAAAACGCTCTTTATGTGGCTTAAGTTTTGCTTCTAACTGAACCCACTTATGTTGTTTTAATCGGTATTCACAACTTTTGGCATGATTTTCTAACAGGCCAAAAATTACCGTAGTGGGAATTTTGCATTTTGCACAGCGATAGAGGTGCTGATTATGGCCAATCTTTTCTTGCGGATAATCAATATAGAAGGATTTCAAATGGCCTCTCCAATTTACAGCTAGCTATCAATATTGGTGATACTAACCCTACTCCTTGTTAAATGGAGGCTTTTTTCAAGGCAAAGCACAATCTAGACCTAAATCAGGAAGAGCATAAGAAATGAGATAAAGATACCTACTAGAAGCACAATGGCCAAGACTCTTATGAATTCATTGATTTTTTGAAATTTTGGGACTGTGCCACGTGCGTAATAACCAGCTGCTTCAATTTCTGCCTTTTTACGCCGCTCTTGGTATGCCTTTAGCCACGCCTCATCAGCGCCGGCTAAAAAGATCACAGCATCATCCGGTTGATAATTGATGGATTGCTTGTATTCAGATAGCGTGAGCGGTGGGATATTGCGAGAGATTAAGCGCGCATTTTCACTTTTCCAACGATTGGCTAAAAGCTCCATTGCTTTTGCCCTATCGGCATGCTTTAGGTTATCAGCCTCAAGTGCAGCAAGACGATCCTTTGCTTGAGAGTCGTTATAAGCCATCTAGTTAACACCAAATAAATCAGATAGGTTCATTATCAGACGATATCTTTATTCATGTGCATGCAATGCAAAAAAGTGAATTAGAAACACGACTTGCTGGGCACTTATCCAAGAAATCCTCTGAGCAAGACGTTTATCTGTCATTAGACCATTGGGTTGATATAGAGAATTGCCAATAAAAATCCCTATATTTTTTAAGGTCGATAAATAAAAACAGCCCGTTAGGGCTGAAAGTATTTGGCGGAGCGGACGGGACTCGAACCCGCGACCCTCGGCGTGACAGGCCGATATTCTAACCAACTGAACTACCGCTCCAAATAAAACGAGTAATGCTACTTACATGATGTTGCTATTTGTCACTGTTTACTGCTAATTACTGCCACCAAAAATCTGGCGTCCCCAGGGGGATTCGAACCCCCGTACTCACCGTGAAAGGGTGATGTCCTAGGCCTCTAGACGATGGGGACTTGGACGACTACTTAATACTGCCATTGTAAATGCTTGGTGGAGATAAGCGGGATCGAACCGCTGACCTCTTGCATGCCATGCAAGCGCTCTCCCAGCTGAGCTATACCCCCGAAATCTCGCAATAACACTACAAGACATTCAAAACAATCCAAGATTTTATCCTATTTTTGCAGCTTAGCGCAAATTGCTTACTATACGACCTTAGAAAGCCGTTCTACAGCCTCATCTTTACCTAAAACTACTAATACCGCATCAATGGCTGGGGTCTGGGTCGTAGCAAATAAAGCGTAACGCACTGGCATAGCCAAGGCTGGCATCTTTATCTGATGCTGGGCTAACACTTGCTTAAATGCAACGCCATAGGCCTCCTTAGATGGCTCGGCATTCTTGATCAACATAATCAAATCTTTGATGGCCGGGACGATCGCGGGGGGAATATTTTGAGCTATCTCTTTTGGGTTGTGATTGGGCGCTGGCAAGTAAAACAGTTTTGCCCCTTGTGCAATCTCAATTAAGGTATTAGCCCGATCCTTTAGCAGCGCTACGACTTGAGTGAAATTGGGCCCCTGTTCGGTATCAATACCCAAATCATGTGCAAATGGTTTAGTAGCTTGTGCTAAAGCCGCAATATCTGCATTTTGTATGTATTGATGATTAAGCCAAAGTAATTTTTCAGGATTATGTTGTGCCGGTGATCGGCCTAAGTTATCCAAATCAAACCAATTAACAAATTGTTCTTTAGTAAATACTTCTGCATCACCATGTGACCAACCTAAGCGGGCTAGATAGTTCAAGATCGCCTCTGGCAAGTACCCTGCTTTTTGATAATCACGCACACTCATCGCACCATTGCGCTTACTCATTTTTTCGCCCAACTCATTTAAAACAGTGGGTAAATGGGCATAAATCGGCAGAGTTCCGCCTAAGGCAGTCATAATATTAATTTGGCGAGGTGTGTTGTTAACGTGATCATCACCTCTAATTACATGGGTGATCTTCATATCAAGGTCATCAACAACAACACAAAAGTTATAGGTAGGCGTACCATCTGGCCGGGCAATCACCAGATCATCTAATTCATCATTGCTAATTTCAATTTGGCCTTTAACAGCATCCTCCCAAATAACAGACCCCCCAATAGGGTTCTTAAAGCGGATGACTGGCAATACGCCCTCAGGTATAGCTGGAAGTATTTTGCCAAGCTCAGGCCTCCATAAGCCGTTATATCGAGGCTTTTCTTTATCGGCAACTTGCTGATCACGTAGCTTATTGAGATCGTCCTCACTCATATAGCACGGGTAAGCTAAGCCAGCATCTAACAATTGCTTAATTACTTCACGGTAGCGCTCAATTCTTTGCATTTGGTAGATGGGGCCTTCATCTAAATCTAAGCCCAACCAAGCCATGCCCTCAATAATGACATCTACTGCTTCTTGGGTTGATCGATCTATATCAGTATCTTCAATGCGCAGAATAAAGTCACCCTGGTTGTGCCGAGCAAAGGCCCATGGATAGAGCGCGCTGCGTAGATTCCCTAAATGAATAAAGCCCGTGGGACTAGGGGCGAAACGTGTACGTATATGCATGGTTGACATTATCTCAGGTTGGGCCAATTTTGACGAAGTTTGAGAAAAACGAGGATACTTTGCTCTATGAATGAATTACTTGTTTTTCTGTGTGATGGCGCTCCAGTTCGAGGAGAAATCGTCTCTATAAGCACTGCCTGGCAGGCAGTTTTAGAGCGTCGCAATGACCCCCCTGTAGTTCGTCAGATTTTAGGTGACTTTGTTGGGGCCGCAACTTTGCTTAGTGCTAGTCTTAAGTTTGATGGCACCTTGATTATTCAAGCCCAAAGTAAAGGCCCTATTCAGTTACTAGTTGTGGAATGCAAGTCAGATTTAACTATGCGAGCAACCGTCAAACTTTCCGTTGACCCCTCAGAAATATCCCCTACGGCTTCTTTAGCCCAACTGTTAGATGTAGAAAATACAGGGCGATTAGTGATTACGTTAGACCCAGCCGAACGGCAATCTGGTCAAGCGCCTTATCAAGGCATAGTTGCGCTGCATGAGCATCGCGGGACAGTCATAAAGCCTGTTACTAGCGCTGCCGAAGCTATTACCCTGTATATGCAAAATTCAGAGCAGCTAGATACCCGTATTTGGCTAACATCTAATGAAACCCATGTTGGTGGATTATTGCTTCAACGGCTGCCAGATTCTGGTGGTCATGCCCATTTGGATCCTCAAATTGCTGCTGAGGGCTGGACTCGTATTCAGACTTTAGCTGACACCATCACCAATCAGGAGTTGCTCACGCTTTCACCAAAAACTATTTTACGGCGCTTATTTTTAGAAGAATCTACTGAAAATGGGGTTCGTAGCTTCCCCCCTCGACCTGTCCATTTTTCGTGTAGATGCTCGCGTGCTAAGGTGGCCGATGTACTTAGAATGTTAGGTGAAGAAGAGGTGGAAAGTATTCTGGCAGAGCGCGGTTCTGTAGATACTGAATGTGATTTTTGTGCCAAGGCTTATCACTTTGATGCCGTCGATTGTCGCCAAGTATTTAAAACTGATCTCTTAATTGACGCCACTAGACCCCCATCAAGAGGCCACTAATCCGTGATTTAGCGGTTCTAACGGTACTTATTGTGGACCAGTTTGTTTTGGGCTTGTTTCGGGTGGCTTTGCTGGTGGAAGAATTTGCACAAAAAATTCGCCATCCTTAATCATGCCGTGTTCTACTCTGGCTCGCTCTTCTATGGCGCGAGTACCATCCTTTAAATCTTTCACATCCCCGGTAAGCTTTGCATTGCGTAAGCTCAGCAGACTATTTTTTGCCTGCTGGAGCTCGAGTTGCCGCTCCATTTCATAGACCTTGAGCCATCCACCCTTACCCAACCACAATGGGTACTGTATTGCGAGCAGCAATAACAGCATGGAGTAGATGACGATGCGCATATTTTAAAAGTGGAGTGCTGTTTTTAGAGATAAACTAGCGCTTCAGGTTATAGAACACAGACTTACCTGGATAAGTAGCGACATCACCCAAATCTTCTTCAATACGCAATAACTGGTTGTACTTGGCGATCCGATCTGAGCGTGACAAAGAGCCCGTTTTAATCTGACCTGCATTGGTGCCTACGGCAATATCGGCAATCGTGCTGTCTTCAGTTTCACCAGAGCGATGGGAGATCACGGCGGTGTAATTTGCTCTTTTAGCCATCTCAATGGCGGCAAAAGTCTCGGTTAATGTGCCAATCTGATTAATCTTAATTAAGATGGAATTAGCAATCCCTTTCTCAATCCCTTCTTGAAGAATACGCGTATTGGTCACAAATAAATCATCACCGACCAATTGAATTTTCTTACCCAATTTTTGAGTAATATCCGCCCAACCATCCCAGTCGCTCTCATGCATGCCATCTTCAATGGATACGATGGGGAACTGATCGGCTAAATTACCCAGGTAATCTGAAAACTCACTAGAAGTCAGTTGCAGACCTTCACCAGATAAGTGGTATTTACCTTCGCGATAAAACTCACTTGCAGCGCAATCTAAGGCCAATAAGACGTCTTCTCCCGCTTGATAACCAGCACCCTCAATCGCTTTCATGATGGTTTGCAAGCACTCTTGATTACTCTTAAAGTTAGGCGCAAAGCCACCTTCATCACCGACGGTGGTTGGCATGCCTTGGGCTGCCAGAATCTTCTTGAGTTCGTGGAAGATTTCTGCACCGCAGCGTAGGGCTTCCCGAAAGCTTTGGCCCCCAACGGGCATGATCATGAACTCCTGAATATCGAGGCTATTGTTAGCATGGGCACCACCATTGACGATATTCATCATCGGGACGGGTAGTTGCATTCCGCCAGAGCCCCCAAAGTAGCGATATAAAGGCAAACCAGTCTCTTCGGCGGCAGCCCGAGCTACTGCCATCGAGACTGCTAAAGTTGCATTAGCGCCTAAGCGGGCTTTGTTATGGGTGCCATCAAGCTCATTGAGGGTGCGATCAAGAAACGCCTGCTCCATCGCATCTAAACCCAGAATAGTCTCAGAGATCTCTAGATTGATATGCTGCACGGCTTTAAGAACCCCTTTGCCAAGATAACGGGCTTGATCGCCATCACGTAATTCAATTGCTTCGCGTGAGCCTGTCGATGCACCAGAAGGCACTGCCGCTCTTCCCATCACACCCGATTCTAATAAGACATCGCATTCGACTGTGGGGTTACCACGGGAATCTAAAATTTCTCTACCGATAATGTCAACAATGGCGCTCATGCACCCTCCTCTATAAAATAAATTCTGTTATTAAAACTATTAATTCAATACTGAAAACAGATTTATGATTTAAAACTGTCTTCTAAAAATGATCCGGAATTTTTTACAACGCTATCAATCGCCACTAGAGATTCAAGTAATTCTTTCATGCGATTAAGTGGCACTGCATTAGGGCCATCCGATAAAGCCTTAGCGGGATTAGGGTGGGTTTCCATAAACAAGCCGCTAATCCCAACAGCCACGGCAGCTCTTGCCAATACGGGTACGAATTCTCGTTGACCACCACTAGAGCTGCCTTGGCCACCAGGCAGTTGTACTGAATGGGTAGCATCAAATACCACTGGAGCATTAGCTTCACGCAAAATGGCAAGACTACGCATATCAGAAACTAGATTGTTATAGCCAAATGAAGCACCCCGTTCGCACACCATAAATTGATCAGGCAAGTTCATTTCTGCTGCGGCAGCACGCGCCTTTTCAATAACATTGAGCATTTCATGGGGGGATAAAAATTGACCCTTCTTGAAGTTCACTGGCTTGCCACTTTGTGCACAGGCTCTAATAAAGTCAGTCTGTCTGCATAAAAATGCAGGTGTCTGAATAACATCAACCACTTTAGAAGCTGCTTCGATCTCACTAGTATCGTGAATATCCGTCAGGATTGGTACGCCAACTTCTTTTTTTACTTTGGCTAGAATCTCTAAACCTTTTTCCATGCCCAATCCACGAAAGGATGTTCCAGAGGAGCGATTTGCCTTATCAAAGGAAGACTTATAGATGAACGGGATACCCAGAGCAGAGGTCATTTCTTTTAATTGGCCAGCTACATCAATAGCAGATTGCTCGGATTCAATAACACAAGTGCCGGCAATCAAAAAGAAGCGGTGCTGCAAACCAATATCAAAACCACAGAGTTTGAATGTATTCATATCGCCCTCTTATGCAGGTTGATTTAAGGCAGCATCTTGATGGATTAATGCGGCCTTAATAAATGCTGAAAATAATGGATGGCCATCTCGAGGCGTGGAAGTGAACTCAGGGTGAAACTGCACACCAAAGAACCAAGGATGCATTGAGTGTGGAAGCTCCATCATTTCTGGCAAAGATTCATTGGGGGTTCTCGCGGAAATAACCAACCCTGACTTTTCTAAACGCGGCACATACACATTATTTACTTCATAGCGATGGCGATGACGTTCGTTTACCTCGGCACCATAAATTTCATAGGCTAAGGTTCCGCTCTTTACCGGACAACGCTGGGAGCCTAGGCGCATAGTGCCCCCTAAATCAGATTCATTGGTACGCTTTTCAATCCGACCTTCTCTATCTAGCCATTCAGTGATGAGCGCAACCACAGGATTTTCTGTTTCTGAATCAAACTCTGTGCTATTGGCTTTAGCAATATTGGCAACATGGCGAGCAAACTCAATGACTGCTAACTGCATACCTAAGCAAATTCCAAGATAAGGCACTTGGTTTTCACGGGCATAGCGAATGGCAGCAATTTTGCCTTCCGTCCCACGCTTCCCAAAACCACCAGGCACTAAAATAGCATCTAGCGATTTCAAACAATCAATACCCTCTTTTTCTATCTGTTCAGAATCGATATAGTTGATATTGACGCGAGTGTGATTATGAATCCCCGCATGACGTAATGCTTCAATCAAAGATTTATAAGACTCTGTCAACTCAACATATTTACCAACCATGCCAATGGTGACTTCATATTGGGGGTTGGCCATTTCATAAACTAAATTCGCCCATACTGATAGATCAGCAGGTTTAGCCTCGAGCTCTAATTCGCGACAAATTAAGTCATCCATTCCTTGGGCATGCAACATCCCAGGGATCTTATATATAGTATCGACATCCCATACCGAAATAACCGCCTCTTCTCGAACATTTGAGAAAAGTGATATTTTGGCTCGCTCATCATCCGGAATCGGGCGGTCAGCGCGGCAAAGAAGTACGGTAGGCATGATGCCAATCTCTCGTAATTTTTGAACTGAATGCTGGGTGGGCTTGGTTTTAAGTTCACCCGCGCTACTTATATAAGGCACCAGAGTCAAATGGACAAAGGCGCAGTCATGAAGAGGCAAACGCAAGCTCATCTGCCTTGCAGCTTCTAGAAATGGAAGGGACTCGATGTCGCCAACGGTGCCACCGATTTCACAAATAGCAACATCTGCTTTGCCATCGTGACTTGCTTTAGCGCCACGCTCTACAAATGCCTGGATCTCATTTGTAATATGCGGAATAACTTGTACTGTTTTACCTAGATATTCTCCGCGACGCTCTTTACTAATGACCGATTCATAAATCTGGCCAGTTGTGAAATTGTTGCTTTTACGCATTTTTGCTGAAACAAAGCGCTCATAGTGGCCTAAATCCAGATCAGTTTCAGCGCCATCTTCAGTTACAAAAACTTCGCCATGCTGAAGTGGGCTCATAGTCCCAGGGTCAACGTTGATATAAGGGTCTAATTTTAGGAGGGTGACTTTCAGGCCGCGGGATTCAAGAATCGCGGCAAGCGAGGCAGCTGCGATTCCTTTCCCTAAGGAAGAAACCACGCCACCAGTGACAAAAACGTATTTGGTCATCGCTTAAGCTCTGTTGGAAAAAGTAATTATAACGATAGCTAGGCATAGGTAAGTAATTCAATTCACGTCAGTTGCTCTGCAGCAATTAATTAAGCTAAATTGCTTGAACGTGAATATAAGGTCCTGGCACTTTAAATGCCCCTTATTTCTTTTAATTGATTTTTAGGACATCATGGGTGCGTAGAGAGTAAATTTGCATGAATTTACTCAGAACAATCCCTTATTTTGAGGTCATTTACAGAATTTTGATCTTTTTTGAGAATAAAGTCTTATATAAGACTGAAATTAGCATTTACAATAAACTAATCGGGAAGAGCAAATCTGCCCATTTTTACTGTTGATAACCATTACCCAATAGGAAATACGATGCTAGAAGCCTACAACGCACAGGTTGCCGAACGCGCAGCACTTGGAATCCCAGCCTTACCCCTAACTAAGGACCAAACTGCCCAATTGGTAGATTTGTTAAAAAACCCACCGAAAGCTAAGGATAGTGAATTAGTAGAGCTGATTACCTATCGTGTTCCTGCTGGAGTAGATGATGCGGCTAAGGTAAAAGCAGAATTTTTAGATGCGCTAGCAAAAGGAACTGTTAAGTCCCCTTTAATTTCACGCATTAAAGCAACTGAATTATTGGGTACCATGCTCGGTGGCTACAACATTAAGCCATTGGTAGAGTTATTGAGTGATTCTGAGTGCGCTGCAACCGCTGCAGCGGCGCTCAAGAAAACCTTGCTCATGTTTGACTACTTCCATGATGTCCAAGAATTAGCCGAAAAAGGCAATACTCAGGCCAAAGAAGTTTTACAAAGTTGGGCTGATGCCGAGTGGTTTACCAGCCGCCCCGCTGTTCCAGAAAGCATGAAGCTTACCGTATTTAAAGTGACCGGTGAAACTAATACCGATGACTTATCACCAGCCCCAGATGCTTGGAGCCGTCCTGATATTCCCTTGCACGCCACCATCATGCTCAAGAACCCACGTCCTGGCATAGAACCAGATGAGACTGGGGTTCGTGGTCCAATGAAGCAAATTGAAGCCCTACAGAAAAAAGGTAATCAAATTGCTTATGTGGGTGATGTGGTTGGGACGGGCTCCTCACGTAAGTCTGCAACTAACTCAGTATTGTGGTGGACCGGTCAAGATATTCCATTTGTTCCAAACAAACGTTTTGGTGGCGTTTGCTTGGGTACTAAGATTGCCCCGATCTTCTTTAACACCATGGAAGATGCAGGCGCCCTGCCAGTAGAGCTAGATGTTACTGATATGAATATGGGTGATGAAATCGAATTACGCCCGTATGAAGGTAAAGCATTCAAAAATGGCAAAGAAATAGCCGAGTTTTCACTCAAGTCCCCTGTTATCTTGGATGAAGTTCGTGCTGGTGGACGCATTCCATTGATCGTGGGTCGCGGCCTTACAGCTAAAGCCCGTGCAGCATTGGGTTTGCCTGCTTCCACAGAATTCCGCTTGCCTATAAACCCTACGGATAACAAAAAAGGTTTTAGTTTGGCCCAGAAGATGGTTGGTCGCGCTTGTGGCTTACCCGAAGGCCAAGGCGTTCGACCTGGAACCTATTGCGAGCCCCATATGACTACCGTAGGTTCGCAAGATACCACGGGCCCTATGACTCGAGATGAATTAAAAGACTTGGCTTGCCTTGGTTTTTCTGCTGACTTGATGATGCAATCCTTCTGCCATACCTCTGCTTATCCAAAGCCAGTTGATATTCGTACCCACCATGAGTTGCCAGCATTTATGACCAATCGGGGTGGTGTTGCATTGCGTCCAGGCGATGGTGTCATCCATAGTTGGTTAAATCGCTTGCTCTTACCAGATACCTGCGGTACTGGTGGCGATAGCCACACCCGTTTCCCAATCGGCATTTCTTTCCCTGCAGGTTCAGGCTTAGTAGCTTTTGCCGCAGCAACAGGTGTCATGCCATTAGATATGCCAGAGTCGGTATTGATTCGCTTTAAAGGCCAGATGCAACCTGGCATCACTTTGCGCGACTTAGTCAATGCAATACCTTTGTATGCGATCAAAAAAGGATTGTTAACAGTAGAAAAACAAGGTAAGAAGAATATTTTCTCTGGCCGCATCTTAGAAATCGAAGGTTTGCCTGATCTTAAAGTTGAGCAAGCATTTGAGCTATCTGATGCTTCTGCAGAACGCTCTGCTGGTGGTTGCGCAGTTCAACTGAATAAAGAGCCGATTATTGAATACATGCGTTCTAACATCACCTTAATGAAGTGGATGATTGCTAATGGCTACGAAGATAAACGTACCTTAGGTCGCCGCATTAAAGCCATGGAAGCTTGGATTGCTAAGCCAGAATTGCTAACCGCTGATACCAATGCAGATTACGCTGAGATTATTGAAATCGACATGAGCGATATCAAAGAGCCAATCTTGGCCTGCCCTAACGACCCAGATGATGTGAAGTTCCTCTCTGAAGTTGCTGGTGAGAAGATTGATGAAGTATTTATCGGCTCTTGCATGACTAATATCGGCCACTTCCGCGCTGCTGGTAAGGTGCTTGAGGGTAAAACTGACATTCCAACTCGCTTATGGATCGCGCCTCCTACTAAGATGGATGCCATGGTTCTCACTGAAGAGGGCTACTACGGCATCCTTGGTCGTACCGGTGCTCGTATGGAGACGCCAGGTTGCTCTTTGTGTATGGGTAACCAAGCGTCGATGCGCAAGGGGGCTACTGCGGTATCCACTTCTACGCGTAACTTCCCGAATCGTTTAGGTATTGATACTCGTGTGTATCTTGCTTCTGCTGAGCTTTCTGCAGTAGCAGCGCTCTTGGGTCGTATCCCGACGATGCAAGAGTACCTTGATCAGTTGAGCACCTTAAATGCTAATGCAAAAGAGGTCTATCGCTATATGAACTTTGACAAGATCAAAGCATTTAGTGATGTGGCTGATACTGTTACTGTTTAATCCTCACTATTTCCCAATGGGGGAGATAGCAATAGAAAAGGCGATCATCTGGTCGCCTTTTTTGATGCACACGAAGAATGTAATTGCTTATCAATTTTTATAACAGCGAAATTAAACTGTAGTATCCCCCCGTTAAGCCGACACTCCTAAAGGGTTGTTAGTGCAATGTGATTAAATCCACATTTTCTTCTGTTAATAGGCGATCTCATGCTTATGGTCAGCCGCCCAAGCATTAGTTGCCCCATCAATTTAACGCTTTCGATTCATAACAGCAAAACCGAGTGAAGTTATAAGATATCCAGCCGCAATAGTGCCTACTCCTAGGACTGCGCCAAGAGAGATAGCGACACCAAAAAGAGCTGGCCCAGTCAATTGACCAATCTTTTTCATTGCGCTGTAAAAACTCAGTGCCTTACCATGGCCAAGGTTCTCAGAGCTTGGAAGCGAAATGAAGTAACTATTTTGAGAAACGAGGCCAATAGAATCAGAGATTCCTAAAATCAAAATAGCTATTAAAGCCCCTAAAAAGGTGGGTAGAGAGCAAAAGACTACGAGTGCTAATGTCCCTAGAAAGCAAGAGACAAGAATAATCACTTTCTCAGGCACAGTGCCAATCAGTTTTTTCATGAGAAAAGGACCAACAAAAATGATGCATATCCCATAGAGTAAAAATCCTCTACCGATATCGCCTTGAGTGATATTGATCGAATTAGAAAATACTGGGAAAAAATAAGTGAGGAAAGACGAAGTCACTGCGGTTGGAATAGTAATTAACAAAAAGAAAATTAAAGTTTCTCTATCCATGAAGAAACGACGAACAGCACTCTTTTTGAACTCGCCCCCTGTAATTACTGGCCTAGAGTTGACTGTCAAGAGGAAGGTGAACGGAATAGCTATAAACACCAAGCACGATGACAAAATTAAAACTGGAGAGAACCCAAGTCGTTGTGCTAGCAGTGCACCCAAAACAGCGCCACAGTTTTGGCCTGCGAAAATACCAGCATTTAGAATAGAAAATCCATGTGTTCTTTGGTGAGGAGTTTGACCAGTAGCCACAAATCCCCGTAGCCCCATCCAAGCTGCTCCATACCCAACACCCACGATTGCGCGAATGAAAATAAACTCGACTGGACTTTGAACCAAACCTGATGCCAATGTTGCTAAGGCTAATATCACAAATCCGCCAATGAATATGGATCTCCAGCCATATTTATCAATTGCATGACCAACTAGTAATGATGCTACAAAGGCCCCAAACATCTCCGAGGCGATTGGTAGGGCAATAATAAAACTAGGAGAAAGTCCCCAGAGAGGCGCATAAATCTCTTTCATTAGCAAGGGTATGAAAGAGATCGACGTGTAACTACATAAGAGCAGTAAAAATCCAAGTACTCTTACACAATTTTCATTTTGGCCTTTAACTGCTACTGAATTTAACGGCGCTGTCTGTAGTGACAAATTTTTATAGGATTTTTGAATATAGCCTGTCAACAAAATAATGATGAAGACTAAGGTTTCAACCAAAAAGAAAATTGATACCACGAACATCGTTAAGGCATCTAAACTAAGGTCGATTAATTTTTGATAGATGTTTGATTTGGAGACAGCCACAGATAAGATGGCAGATTCTCCTTGCGCGTCTTGACCAAGGCGTCTTGTAACTTCTGGAAATCCAATGTCTATAAATGACTCTAATTGGTTTTCTTCAGGCTTATTCTGGCTTGCTTTTAACGGTAAGTCTTTTGAAGCCTCCTGAGAAGCTTGTATAGATGAAGAAAATAGTAACTTATTATCGCTATTCCTTAGCTTAACATGATCTATCTCCTTTACAGGTGCCACCAGATTACTTAACCAATCGTCGACACCATCCAATTCTTGGTAGGAAAAACCAAGACGTACAACATGAGCAATTCTATTGCTAATAATATCTGCGGCTATATTTAGATTATTTTCAACAACTTTGAAATAAGCATCCCGAAATGAGACTACATTTATTGCTCCAAAAGAAGCCTGGGCTACTCCTAATACAAGGGTCAAAGCAATAGTCAGACCCCGTTTTTTAAGTTGATACTGGGCATCTAAAAGCTTAAGACGATATACAAGAAAAACTACCGCAAAGATAGCGATGATCGAAATTAACCCCATTATTTTAATGGTGTCATAAATATACGCAGACATTTGCGATAAGACACTCTCCTCGCTAAATACGATATCTATTGAGGCTATCCAATTTCCCGCTGAATCTCGCAGAGGTATTAATGCGTGATAGCGATGATCTACTAGCAACCAAGCGTTTGCTTTTTCTTTCTTTCTACTTGAGAAATCAAACTTAGACAATAGCTTTTCCGAAAGTATCTCAGACTCATTAGGTCCAGATAAGTCGTACAAGGCTTTGCCATTAGGCAATACGATATAGACATTTTCTACGGCAAGAGATTGATGTTTTATGCTAGATAATATTTCATTGATGCCTGCAAAATTATTCAATGGCTTGTGATACTTAATTGAATACTCAATTGTGCGACGGGCCTCACTACCTGCAACACCGTAAGAAGAAACTAGAGAGTCAATATAGCCCTTCTGAAATGAGCCTATATTCAGAAAACCAGTGATAAGCAAAACAAATACCACCAAAATAGAGGCTAAGATTGCAACATAACGCCGCGTTCGCTGAAGATAAAGTGCTTGAGGGGCGTTATTCTGCATCACTTTGCCGCCTTAATGGTTTGATCAGCCCCTAGCAACAATTCAAATCGTGGACGAAATCCAATTTCTTTGGCAATATCAAGATTAATAATGATATTAGGGCTATTTTCATAAATTTGTGAGATTTTACTTGGCGATTCACCCTTCAGTATTCGCACCATAGCGCGTGCATTGAAGGCCCCAACACCAGAGAAATTTTGGCGTGCTAAGCTCATTAGCGCTCCACTAGAAACATCATTAGATTGCTGTGCGAAAACCGGAATCTTCCTTGAAACAAGAGGCTCTAGTTCATAAGCCAACTGGGTTGGATCATTGCCAATAAATAAACCCAAATAAACAGCATCAACTTGTGGCGCCAAACGAGTAAATGCCGCCCTAAGATCTTCTGCAAATTGTTTTTTGTTTGCACTATATTTTGGAGGTTGTTGAATATTTTCGAAAACTACCTCGAATTGACGACTTTTTGCTACATTTAAAACATCATCAATGGCTGCAAAACTTCTACCAGCCGTGTCATCATCGTAAACAACACCCAATTTTTTAAATTTGAAAATATCATAAAAGATATCCATTTGCCGCTTGTAGCGATATGGATCCATATGCGCCCAAACTTGATCAACTCCAGAAAACTCTGCCCCCTTCACGATCCCCGCCTCCATTGCATTGCTAGTGGACATCGACACAATAGGAATAGTTATTTCATAAGGCAATATTTTTTCAGCTGCAACGGTACCCATTGCCAGCACCAAATCAACTCCATTAGCCTGAGATAGTCTTTGCGCAATCTGTTGTGCACGAGCATCTACTTTATCGACCTTTAGCTTGTCAAAGGTATAAAAACCATTTTCAAGAAATTGCAGATAAGGCTCATCTTTTTTCTGAGCCATCCACGCCCAAATAATCTGGGCATCAACCTGGCCCTTAACGTAAGGAAGGCCTTCAATTGATTTGATCCAGCCCATCTTATGAAGGGCAATCACCATATTGGCTAAGGTAGCTGCATAGTTGGCAAATGGTCTAGCTTCGATATAGGCAATGCGCCAAGGAGCACCTTGATGAGTAACTGGGGCTAATGAAAGTGTGGGGTTATTTGTTTGTGCTAATACTGCTGATGAGAAAGTACCCATCATCATGCTAAACATGAAAACTAGTGTTAAGACAATCTTTTTCAAGAGGCTTTTAAAATAAATGGTGATTAGTTTTTGCATACCCTACCTGCGTAATACCATTATTTTTTTTCTGCTGAAATCCAACAATTGCTCCTTTATTCTTTAGGAGGCTCATTTGAGCATCAATATCATCACCGTCTATATATATCAGTGGTACATCTGGTTCAGAGGGAAAAAGAATAGGATCAGAAATATCTTGAAAGAAGATATACCGGTAGTACGACTCATATTTTTTCTTAAGCTCTACTATGACCATATTAGCCTCGAATTTATCTTGCATACTTGCATAATTCATAGGGGCTACTGTCGAGAAGATATAGCGAAAGCATTTATTGTGCCTGGCCAATTCAATCGCATGGCGAGTCATGGTAATTTGTAGGCGATTACCCCTAAAATCCGGAAGTACGCATGCCCGCTCTAAATGTGCTACTTCAGATAATTGATCAGGTGCTTTCATGCCTATATCTATCCCCAAGTTCTCTGAATGCTCATGTGGATACCAAATGGACCTAAAACCCACTAAACGCCCCTCAACTAAACAGCCAATAATCAAGCCTTTGCCATTTAAGGATTCATGAAAGATCTGACGGGAGCTTGGATAGTAAAAAGATAGCTCTTCAATGGTGCCTAACACCATTTCTTGAACTTTCAGTACGGCTTCAAGGTAATTTGGTCCCAAAATGGCGATTTCAAACTCTCTAGGTAGCCCATCAGATTGGCGAGTAATGCGGCCAGTTTCAAGAATAGTTAGCGAGCGAGAAATCATGGTAAAACCATTCAGTAATAGATATGTAGAATTTAGGACTTATCATCAACAACATAATTAACATGGCAAACTTTACCATGAGGAATAGAAAATCAAGATGTCTAAAATAAATAGGCCCAATAATCGCGAGAGCCCTTATATAGAAAACCAGTTTGTAGTTACCGTCATTGATGAAGCACGTGCGATTTGGTTATTTATGAGGCATCAATGGTATTACGCGCTTGCAGTCATTTTAGCTATTGCCGTACTCATTTTCTATTTTGAGCCACTTCCCCCTAGTCACATCCGACTATCTAAAGGTCAGCCAAATTCCAGCCTAGAAGTGGAGGCAAAGTATTTTAAGCAAGCGCTTGAAGAAAATGGCATTAAAACAGAGTTAATTGAATCTAAAGGGACGCTCGATAGCCTTAAGTTATTAGAGGATAAAAAAGTGGACATAGCGCTCTCTCAATCAGGCCTGCCAATTAAAAGAAGTTCAGATATTGTTTCTTTAGGAAGCTTGGGGTATCAAGCATTGTGGTTTTTTTATGTAGGACCGCAATTTCAAGGAGACGATATTTCTAGAAGCTTTGAAAATAAAAAGATTTATATAAATCGTCCAGGTAGCGGTACTAACTTCATGGTAGAAAAACTACTCAAAATCTATCAAAAGCAGCGCACTATTACATTCCAAAAAATTGATGATCTGAGCCCTCAACAAGCTGTTGAAGCACTAAAAATAGGAAAAATTGACGGCATGTTTTTACTCGCTGGCTATGATTCACTTAATGTTCAATCCTTACTTGCCGATCCCAAAGTCCAGATACTTAATTTTCCTGTTGCCCAAGCTTTATCTTTAGAAATCAAAGGGGTTGATATTGTGACTTTACCCAAAGGGGTTTTCTCACTATCACCACCCCGCCCCACTCAAGATATCAAAATGGTGGCGGTGGCAACAACACTTTTTGCTAAAAAAAATCTGCACCCAGAAATTCAATATTTATTATTAGAATCGGCTAAAGAACGTTACTATCAGGACCAAAATGTTTTTGATCGGCCCGGTGGTTTTCCAGAATTCACTGAAAGAGGAGTGCCTCGCAGCCAGATTGCTGAAAAATTCTATGAAAGAGGCCCTCCTTTACTAGCATCTAATTTACCCCATTGGCTTGCAAGCTTTATTGAATATGCATGGTTTAGTTTATTAGCCTTATTTGCTATTGTTTACCCTTTGATGCAATTTCGCCCCTCTTACAGAAAATATATTTATACCCTGTATACCGAAAGACTCTATACAAAAATTTTCGATTTAACTTCTGATGTTGAAGCAGCTGATTCTTTAGATGAAATCAATGAATGCATTAGAAAAACAGATGCTCTATACAAAAAAGTATTAGATCTATGGGTTCCAAAAGGGTGTAAAGATGCCTATGGAAGCTTAATTAACGCAATGGCTATTCTGATTGCGCAGGGTAAAGAAAGGCAACAAATCCTCTTAACACCTAAAAATTAAATAGCTAGTTTTGTTTCTTGCCTAGCATTTTCACGATTTAAATCTGCTGCCCAGCTGTTGGTTGCTAAGCCGGTCTTTTCCAGAATTACTTTTGCTCGCTTGGAAACTTCCCTCCACTGAACTTCTAGCTTTGGGCCTTTGAAAGCAATTGCCACTACATTGCAATCATGTGATTCAGAAAAAAGTAGCACTCTATTCTTAAAGGCCTCACAAATATTATTGAGATTGACCTCAAAACTCTTGTGACGAGAAAACAGGTTTACTGTCAGGATGCCAGGTGATTTTAGGATGTTATAGCATCCCCTGTAGAAATCTAAAGAGCTTGCAGATGGGCCATCGCAAATTGCGTCATAAAGATCAACTTGGATAGCATCAAAATGATTCTGATGCTTAGCACTCTTGACAAAAGTTTTGGCATCAGTCTGGATCGTTTCTAGGCGGCGATCATCATCAGGCATAAAAAACATGCTTCTAGCAGACACAATCACTGCAGGGTTTAATTCAATCACTGTGTTCTTGACTGCCGGACAATACCGATGTGTAAATTTGGTTAAAGCGCCAGTTCCTAAGCCCAGTTGCGCAACCCGCATTCCAGGAGTTGTTTCTAAAAAGAGGAGCCAAGCCATCATTTGCTGGTTGTACTCTAGGTAGATCTCATCTGGATCGCGCATACGCATCGCCCCTTGTATGAGTTCGCTACCAAAATGCAAATACCGCACACCACCACTTTCAGAAAACGTGACTGACTCCATCAACATAATTGCTTAATCAGCCCAGCGGCGTGCATTTCTGAACAGACGCATCCAAGGGCTTGCACCATCAGGGGTTTTTATCCAATCTGTTGGGCACCAGCTCATTTGCACAGACCTAAAAACCCGCTCAGGATGAGGCATCATTACCGTAAAGCGGCCATCGGGAGTAGTAAGGCCAGTAAGGCCACCAGCAGATCCATTGGGGTTCAGGGGGTAGGTTTGCGTAGGGTTACCTAGATGATCTACAAAACGCATGGCTACCAAGCCCTGTGCTTGCAATAGTGCAAGATTACCTTGTTGACTAAAGTTGGCAAAACCTTCGCCGTGAGCAATGGCGATGGGTAATTGGCTACCGGCCATTCCCTGGGTAAAGATCGATGGTGACTTGGTCACTTCAGCCATCACTAGGCGCGCTTCGTATTGCTCGGACTGATTGCGCGTAAACTTAGGCCAATTCTCTGCTCCTGGAATTATTCCCGCAAGATTGCTCATCATCTGGCAGCCATTGCAAACGCCTAAGGCAAAGCTATCTTGGCGTGCAAAGAAAGAGGAAAACTGATCTCTTAATTGAGCATTAAACAGAATCGTTTTAGCCCACCCTTCACCTGCACCTAATACATCGCCATAACTAAAGCCACCACAGGAAATTAATCCTCGAAAGTCATCCAACTTCACTTTGCCCGCTAGTAAATCGGACATATGCACGTCATAACTATCAAAGCCAGCCCAGTGAACTGCATAAGCCATCTCGACATGGGAGTTCACGCCCTGCTCTCGTAAAATAGCAACTTTAGGTCTTGCATTTTGACGAATAAATGGCGCTGAGATATCTTCAGTAATATCAAAAGCGACCTTAGGGGACATTCCTGGATCGGCAATATTATCTAGAAGAGTAAATTCACTATCGGCGCAATCTGGGTTATCGCGTAAGCGGGCAATCTGATAACTCGTATTACCCCACATTTTTTGTAAGACTTCACGTGGCTGCGCAAAGATATTTTTTGCATCACGCCAGATCTCGATACGACCATTGGTATTGGGTTTCGCAATCACATGGCTATAAGCACTCAAGCCTAATTTTCGAAGCGTAGTAAAGACGGCATCACGATCGCTTCTACGAATCTGAATAACTGCACCAAGTTCTTCATTAAACAAAGCGCGTAAGGTTTGCTCATGGCGACGACCTGAAACTTGTTGGGCCCAGTTCTTGGCATCCCCCCAATCAGCTTCCTGGCCAACATCTACAGCTAGCATGTCTACATTTAAAGAAATGCCACAATGAGACGCAAAGGCCATCTCCGCTATACAGGCAAGCAAGCCACCGTCGGAACGATCGTGATAGGCTAATAATTGATTATGTTTACGTAGTTCAATAATGGTAGCAGCAAATGCCTTGAGATCTTCTGGATGATCTACATTCGGGGCTACCTTACCTGATTGATTTAAGACTTGGGATAAGATGCTGCCAGCCATGCGGTTCTTACCACGACCCAAATCAATTAAGATCAGCTCGGTTTCTATATCAGCGCCACTAGTATCTTTTAATTGCAGTAAAGGTGTTGAGGTTTTTCGCACATCGTCCACAGATGCGAATGCGGAAATGATTAAAGAAACTGGCGAGACCACTGCCTTATCTTGATTACCGTCTTGCCATGTACTTGCCATTGATAAAGAATCTTTGCCCACCGGAATGGAAATCCCTAGAGCTGGACATAAATCCATACCAATAGCCTCTACCGAGTCATACAGCTTGGCATCTTCACCAGGGGTGCCACAGGCAGCCATCCAATTAGCCGATAGTTTAATGTCTTTAAGTTGCTTAATGTCAGCAGCCAATATATTGGTAATAGCCTCACCTACAGCCATTTTTGCAGCAGCAGGTGCATTAATGACTGCTAAGGGGGTGCGCTCACCCATCGACATGGCTTCACCACGGTAGCCTTTGTAATCCATCAGAGTAACAGCGCAATCAGCCACAGGAACTTGCCATGGACCGACAAAGGGATCGCGAGCATTTAATCCGCCTACCGTTCGATCACCAATGGTAATTAAGAAAGATTTACTAGCGACAGTAGGCTGTTGCAAAACCCAAGCAATACATTGTGATAGATCAGCATCAGTCACATCTAGCTCGTTAAAGTGTTGCATTACTCTTTTGACATCCCGGTGCATCCGAGGTGGCTTACCCAACAATACTTCCATTGGCATATCAACCGGTAGCGCTTCATCTGAACCAGGCGTTTGGGTCGCATCAGTTAATTGCAATTGACGCTCAATAGTTGCTACACCAACCACGGCAAAAGGGCAACGCTCACGCTCACAAAATGATTTAAAGAGTTCAAGATCTTTTGACTCAATTGCAAGAACATAGCGCTCTTGAGATTCGTTACACCAAATCTCTGCAGGACTCATGCCACTTTCTTCTAATGGCACATTACGTAACTTAAATTGAGCGCCTAAGCCCGCGCCATCTGCTAATTCTGGGAAGGCATTTGATAGTCCACCTGCGCCCACATCATGAATCGAAACAATCAGATTATTCTCACCCATCGCTTTACATGCGTTGATCACTTCTTGTGCACGACGCTCCATCTCTGGATTACCCCGTTGTACAGAATCAAAATCCAAATCAGCAGTGTTGGTTCCAGTAGTTACAGAGCTACCAGTGGCACCACCCATACCAATGCGCATTCCAGGGCCGCCCAGTTGAATTAATAAATGACCTGCTTTAATTTCTTTTTTGGCCGTATGAATAGAATCAATACTGCCAATACCACCAGCAATCATGATGGGCTTGTGATAACCGCGACGAACTCCTTCTAGGGTTTGTTCAAATACCCTGAAATAACCCCCTAAAATGGGTCTCCCGAATTCATTATTAAAAGCTGCGCCACCTAAAGGGCCATCAATCATGATCTGCAGGGGAGTAGCAATTCGGTCTGGCTTGCCGTACTTTTCAGCTTCCCATGGTAAATCTGTACCGGGAATATTAAGGTTAGAGACAGAAAAGCCGGTTAAACCCGCTTTTGGGCGTCCACCAATACCAGTTGCGCCCTCGTCCCGAATCTCACCACCAGCACCTGTAGAAGCCCCTGGAAAAGGCGCTATGGCTGTAGGATGATTGTGAGTCTCAACCTTCATTAAGGTGTGAACTAATCGCTTATCTTTTTCGTAACGGTGGTCTGGGCCTTGAGGCGCCCAAGTCTCCGATTCACATCCAAGCATCACAGCAGAATTATCTGAGTAAGCAACGATAGTACCTTCAGGGTTTAATTGATGGGTATTACGAATCATGGCAAATAGGGATTTTTCCTGATCATCACCATCAATTGTCCAAGTGGAATTAAAGATTTTGTGACGGCAATGCTCGCTATTAGCTTGAGCAAACATAATGAGTTCTACATCGCTTGGATTGCGCTCTAAGCGAATAAAGTTTTCAGTGAGATATTCAACCTCATCATCTGATAGCGCTAGACCCAACTCTTGGTTAGCCTTATCAAGAGCAGATCTACCTTTTTCCAATACTGGAATACGCTGCAATGGCCGGTCAGCTAAAGTTTGATATAAGGCACTCGCCTCATTGGCTTGATTTATGACATTTTCTGTCATGCGATCATGCAATACAGCTAAGACTAATTGCTCTTGTTCTTTGCTCAGTACTTTTTTACTTTGCCAGCCATATTGCACGCCCCGCTCAATACGCAATACATTGAGACCGCATTGCTGAGCGATATCTGTTGCTTTACTAGCCCATGGTGATACTGTGCCAAATCGAGGAATAGCTATCGCAGTATGTTTAACATGACTTTTACTAAATAAAGAGTGGGCTGATTGCAGTTTTGAAACAAAAGTCTGGCCATAGGTCAAGAGGCTAGAAAGCATCTCTTTGTCTTGGTCGCTAAGCTCTGACTCAGTCCAAGTGAAATGCAGGTACTGAGCCTCAATGGACTCAAGTTCAATCCCCTGAGCACCGAGCGAGGCTAAAAGCCGCTGTTGGCGAAAGGCTGAAAGGGCATCGGCCCCGGGCAAGCAACTAAATGATGACATCCCTAGATTATAAGGTTTTGATTAAACTAGGCGGCCACCTTGTAAGTGCAATTGGCGAGTGCACCGCGCTGCCAAAGCTGGATCGTGGGTCACTAAAACCAAGGTCGAATGATTTTCTCGATTTAACTCAAAAAGCAGTTCAATGATGCGATTGCCGCTTGCCTCATCAAGGCTGCCGGTAGGCTCATCAGCAAACAAGATAGCGGGTTTATTAATGAAGGCTCTAGCTAGCGCAACTCGCTGTTGCTCTCCGCCAGAGAGGGTTTTAGGAAAGTGATCTAGCCGACTTTCGAGACCAACCTTTTCTAGCCAAATCCTTGCCTCTTTGCGGGCAATAGCCTCAGAAATGCCATTAATCTCCAATGGTAGCATCACATTTTCAATGGCATTTAGGTGAGGCAGTAGCTGAAAGGACTGAAATACAAAACCTACATGTTGACCTCGTACTTGGGCGCGCCCATCTTCATCTAACTCGTCTAGGTTCTGCCCCATTAAGCTAATGTGACCTGTACTAGGGCAATCAAGGCCCGCCAAAAGGCTCAGTAAGGTGCTTTTACCCGAACCGGAGCTACCCACAATCGCAATGCTCTCACCGCGGCCAACCTGTAGGCTAATGTCGTGCAAAATGGATAAATCGCCACCACTGGTTAGTACAGTTTTGCCAACTTGCTTGGCATCGATCGTATTAAGACTATTACTCATGAAGGAAAGTGACTTTAATTTTTAATGATGAAGCAAACGTACTTCTGGAATAAAAAAGATTTACTGAAGGTCTTATTTTGCCTGTTTATTCCTATTTCTTCATGGGCTCAAGCAAATCCATCCATATTAGTATTGGGAGATAGTCTTTCGGCAGAGTATGGCTTAGCCCGAGGATCTGGTTGGGTTCATTTACTAGAGCAACGACTTTTGCAAGATCAAAGTCAATGGAGGGTATTTAATGCCAGCATCAGTGGTGAAACTACCTCTGGCGGCCTTACTCGTTTGCCCTTGCTCTTAGAGCAAAAGAAACCAGGGATTGTCATGATTGAATTAGGCGCTAATGATGCGCTTCGAGGTTTGTCGCTAGCAGAGACGAAGTCTAATTTGCGCATGATGATTGTGATGAGTAAAAAATCTGGGGCCAGGGTATTGCTCTTTGGGATGCAGATTCCGCCGAACTACGGGCAAAAATATACCGCTCAATTTAAGGCCCTCTACTCTGCTTTAGCCAAGGAGGAGAAAATTGAACTTATCCCATTTTTTCTAGAGGGTGTAGCTACTCGGCCAGATCTATTTCAAGCAGATCGAATTCATCCAAATGCCCAAGCACAGAGCGTGCTCTTTAAAAACGTATGGGGCTCAATGGCCCCATATTCCAAATTACTCTTATCAAGTCCTTAAGCAAGATTCCTTTTGAGACCCTTTAGCTACCGGAACTCATCGGCTTGAGTGGGTTGATCACCTTCACATCAGCAGCATTACGCCAGTAGCTCATAAAACCAGCAAACTCTGACTGTGCAGCCAATGCTTGAATTTGTTGTGCTTGAGCTTGATTAATTTTAGGGTCAGTAGCAGCCGGCTGACGCACTTGGTCAATACGGTAAATAGTGATACCAACACCAGGGTTGCTAACTGATACCACCGCTGGTAATTTATCCGCATTAAGCGCCATCACCTCATCCAAAGATGGCCCAACTAAATTTCCAGGCTTATTACGTGAAATCCAGCTTGGGCTAGCAAATCCTGCACCATTTTTGGGGTCTTTCTGTAGGGCTGCATACTTTTCAACTGCAGCTGCTATGGCCAGTTTCTCAGAGGCTCCTTGAGTTACTTGGCGCTTAACTTCAGCTGCCACATCCTTATATGGAAGAATTTGAGCAGGATGCAATGTCACTACCCGTGCTGAAACAAATACGCCAGGCGTGATCTGAACAGCTTCAGTATTGCGCTTATTTTTTACTGACTCATCACCAAAAAGAGACTGAATTACTTTTGGGTTAGCTAAGGGGTGGTCTTTAGAGACGCCACTTGCCCCACTACGTGTAAGCCCTTTTTGTGATTGAATAGTCAGCTTTAATTTATCAGCGGCAGGTTTCAGGGTATCAGCCTGATCGTAAGTGATGTTAGCAAATTGATCCGCTTTTTCACTAAATACCTTTGAGTCTTCTTTAGGGTCTGCCTTTAATACTATGTATTCCACATCGATGTATTCAGGGCTTTCAAACAACTTTGCATTAGCATTATAAAAAGCCTGTAACTCTTCTGGGGTCGGATTTACTTTACCTAAGTAATCCTTGGCATTAAATTGCAGAGTTTGCACTTGGCGTTCCGTCGCATACAAAGAGGAAACAATTTGAGCTAACTTTGGATTAGCCAGTTCAGTTCTAGCCACAGAATTAACTAATTGCTGAATTTTTAAATCGAAACTCTGACCGGCATAGAACTGCTCTTCATTCATGCCATTGCTCGCAAGCAATTGCTTAAAGCGAGTATCGTCGAAGCTTCCATCTTCACGATACAAAGCCCGAATTTGCGGGATCTTTTGCAAGCTATTAACTAATTCTTGTTTGCTGACTTGAAGCCGTAAGTTAGAAACAGCAAATCCTAAAATGCGCTGTTGCAATAGCTCATTGAGGATCGCTTGACGAAATTGCAAGCTTTGTGCAATTTGGGGATTACCGCCCACGCGCTCAGCTTGACGTTTAGCAGCAATCTCCACTTCTTGAGCAGTAATAGCCTTACCATTGACCTTCAAAATATCCGTTTCTTTATCCATAAACTCGGAATAGCTTGAAATGCCAAAAAGGGCGAAAGAGGGAACAATAAACAGCATCAAGACGAGCTGTAGAATCTTTTGGTGCTTACGTACAGAATCAAACATGGGTTAATCGCTAGAAAATGAGTTTAGTAATGAGAGTTTACTAGGTGAAAGACTTAGACCCTCTAGAAAGCTTTTGCTGGTGAAGCCTTTACTACTTTGAAGGCGTTACGGCGTTTGAAATGAGAAGTACATAATGAAAAAGCCCAACCGCAGTCGGCTGGGCTATAAAACTGGTGGGCGCTGACGGGATCGAACCGCCGACATTCTGCGTGTAAGGCAGACGCTCTACCATCTGAGCTAAGCGCCCTAATTTAATACAGACAGAATTGTAACCTAGAGTAGCTACCCTAAGATGGGTTTAGGGGTAAAAACATTCAAAATTAAAGCATTTTTGTGCCAGAACTCTTCTGCCATCAACAGGTTTTAATGCTTAAGAACATCTCCCGATGCTATCTTTTCGTTGGCCTTGCTAGCTTCAGAGGCTTGCTTGGCTAACTCTTCAGGGGTTAGATCAGGTAATGCCTGTGGCTTTCTCTCTAAAGCAAGCTCTAAGACATTATCGATCCAACGAACAGGGACAATTTCAATGGCATTTTTGACATTATCAGGAATATCAATTAAGTCCTTCACATTTTCTTCCGGAATTAACGCCAATTTAATACCACCACGATGAGCAGCCAACAACTTCTCTTTAAGGCCGCCAATAGGCAACACTTCACCACGCAGCGTGATCTCACCTGTCATAGCAACATCTGAACGAATCGGGATGCCAGTAAGTACCGAGACTAAGGCGGTTGTAATAGCTATTCCGGCTGATGGACCATCTTTTGGAGTGGCGCCATCTGGAAAGTGAATATGAATATCCTTCTTCTCAAAAGCTTCATCTGCGACTCCTAAACGTCTTGCTCTAGAGCGCACTACTGTGCGAGCAGCTTCTACAGATTCTTTCATCACATCACCGATTGATCCAGTACGTGTAATGACACCTTTTCCTGGCATGACTGCCGCTTCAATGGTTAATAAATCACCACCAACCTCTGTCCATGCCAAACCTGTCACTTGCCCAACTTGATTTTCTTTTGCGGCCAAACCAAAGTCATACATCCTAACTGATAAGAATTTTTCTAAATTATCTTCATTGACAATAATCGGAGCGGCTTCTTTCTTGAGCAAAAGAAGCTTCACGACTTTGCGACAAATCTTGCTAATTTCACGCTCTAAAGAACGCACACCAGCTTCACGGGTGTAATAGCGGATGATGCTACGAACAGCACTTTCTTCAATCTGGAGCTCATCCTTTTTTAGGCCATTATTTTTAATCTGTTTAGGAATTAAATAATTGACTGCAATATTGGTTTTTTCATCCTCGGTGTAACCCGCCAAACGAATGATCTCTAGACGATCTAATAATGGACCTGGAATATTTAAAGAATTCGCTGTAGCAACAAACATCACATCTGAGAGATCAAAGTCTACTTCGACATAGTGATCTTGAAAGGTGTGATTTTGCTCTGGATCTAAGACCTCCAACAAAGCGCTAGCAGGATCGCCACGGAAATCCATACCCATTTTGTCCACTTCGTCCAATAGAAACAATGGATTGCGTACGCCCACTTTAGTTAAGCTAGTCAAAATCTTACCAGGCATAGACCCAATATAGGTACGTCGATGCCCACGAATCTCGGACTCATCTCGAACGCCACCTAAAGCCATCCGAACAAACTTGCGATTAGTTGCCCGTGCAATTGATTGCCCAAGCGATGTTTTGCCGACGCCTGGAGGGCCAACCAAACACAGAATTGGAGCCTTAACCCGATCAACGCGCTGCTGAACTGCGAGGTACTCCAAAATACGCTCTTTGACTTTATCTAACCCGTAATGATCTTCATCTAATACCTTTTCAGCATTGGTGAGGTCATTATTGATTTTGCTTTTTTTCTTCCAAGGAAGATTCACTAGAGTATCAATAAAGTTTCGGATCACCGTAGCTTCAGCAGACATGGGTGACATCAGTTTAAGTTTTTTTAATTCTGATTCTGCTTTTTTCAATGCTTCTTTAGGCATGTGAGCTGCTTTGATGCGTTTATCAAGTTCTTCAAGATCAGCACCCTCCTCACCCTCACCTAGTTCTTTTTGAATGGCTTTGACTTGCTCGTTTAAATAGTATTCGCGTTGACTCTTTTCCATCTGGCGCTTCACGCGTCCACGAATACGCTTTTCTACTTGCAAGATATCAATCTCACTTTCTAAATCCGCTAAAAGACTTTCTAGACGCTGTACGACATCCATCATTTCCAAGAGGCGTTGTTTTTGCTCCAGTTTGACAGGCAGATGGGCACAAATAGTATCAGCTAAACGGCTTGGGTCATCTATTCCCCCTAAAGAAGAAAGAATTTCTTGAGGCACTTTTTTATTGAGTTTTACGTATTGATCAAACTGGGCCATGATGGCACGACGTAACGCTTCGGTTTCATGTGCATCAATAGTAGAAAGAGCTGTGGGGGTTGCTTCGCAAGCAAAGTAGCCCAGACTATCTTCAATTTGACTTACCTCGGCACGCTGCACACCTTCAACTAGCACCTTCACAGTTCCATCGGGCAATTTAAGCATTTGAAGAATATTCGCGATACAACCCACTTGGTAAAGATCTTCCACAGATGGTTCATCTTTTGCAGCAGTCTTTTGGGCAACTAGCATCACATTCTTGCCAGTTTCCATAGCTGCTTCAAGCGCTTTAATCGATTTTGGGCGACCCACAAACAAGGGAATCACCATATGGGGAAAGACAACCACATCCCTTAATGGGAGCAATGGTAATGAAATAGGTTCAGAGGGCAGTAATAAGTGGCCAGGCATAAGGCAATTCCTCCAAAGTAATCAATCCTCAATAAACTCTAAAAATGTCTAAATACTAGATACAGACCTAATTGATGAGTAGGATACTACCTATATGGGTGCCTGCTAGAGAAAAACAAGGGGGAAATATGCCAGAAATGAGCAAAAATCAAGAAATATCAGGTAAAAACCCCTATAAATTCGCTTTTTTGCTCAATATTGCTGATTCTGTATCCTGCTTATAGACCAAGATTGGTTTTCCGCCCTCAGCAATCGTACTTTCATCGATCACGACCTTTTGAACGTTTTTTAAGGACGGCAGGTCATACATGATATCCATCAAAGAGCCTTCTAAAATGGAGCGCAGGCCACGGGCACCTGTTTTGCGGGCAATCGCTTTTTTAGCAATGGCTGATAAGGCCGCTGGACGAACTTCGAGCTCGGAGCCCTCCATCTTTAAAAGTGCTTGATATTGCTTAACCAGTGCATTTTTAGGTTCCGTCAGGATTTGAATTAACGCTTTCTCATCTAACTGCAGCAAAGTAGCTACAACAGGTAGACGTCCAATCAATTCTGGAATTAGGCCGAACTTAATTAAATCCTCAGGCTCGACTTCGATTAAAAGGTCGCTGACGCCACGATCGTCTTTACCCGGTACCGTGGCATTAAATCCAATACCAGTCTTTGCTGTGCGCTGTTGAATTACCTTTTCAAGCCCATCAAACGCGCCACCACAAATAAACAAGATGTTAGTCGTATCAACTTGTAAGAAATCTTGATTGGGGTGCTTACGTCCACCTTGGGGTGGAATTGAAGCCATTGTGCCTTCAACCATCTTCAAAAGTGCTTGTTGCACTCCCTCACCCGATACATCACGAGTGATAGAGGGGTTATCCGATTTACGGGAAATCTTATCGATCTCATCAATGTAGACAATCCCGCGTTGGGCTTTTTCTATATCGTAATCACAAGCTTGCAATAACTTTTGAATGATGTTTTCAACATCTTCACCAACATAACCCGCTTCAGTCAAAGTAGTTGCATCGGCCATTACAAAAGGTACATCTAGCATACGGGCTAGTGTTAGAGCTAGTAATGTTTTTCCAGAACCTGTAGGTCCAATTAATAAAATATTGCTCTTAGCTAGTTCAACGCCATCAATAATGGCCTTAGCAGGAACCTTGCTTACTTTTTTATCTAGTTTCTCTTCTTTAGTTTCAGGTAAATACTCCAAGCGCTTGTAGTGGTTATATACGGCTACCGCTAAGTTTTTCTTGGCATGATCTTGCCCAATGACATATTGATCTAAGTGCTCACGAATTTGATGTGGAGTTGGGAGCGAGTAATCGCCTTCCTTTTTGGGAAGCTTAGCAAGTTCTTCTTTAATGATATCGGTACAAAGATCAATGCATTCATCGCAGATATAAACCGAAGGCCCTGCAATCAGTTTTTTAACTTCATGTTGACCCTTGCCGCAGAAGGAGCAATACAGGATTTGATCAGTACTAGAGGTGGTCTTTTTATCGCTCAAAATGGAAATCTCAAAAATAAATGCTAAATTAAGGACGTTTATCGATGACTTTATCGATCAAACCATATTCCTGAGCCTGTTCGGCGGACATAAAATTATCGCGATCAGTATCTTTAGCAATGGTTTCGATAGTTTGACCAGTGCGATCAGCCAAAATCTGATTCAGACGTTCCCGCAAGTAAAGAATTTCACGAGCTTGAATTTCAATATCGGAAGCTTGACCACGTGCACCGCCTAATGGCTGATGAATCATCACGCGTGAGTTAGGCAAGGCATAACGCTTACCTTTTTCTCCAGCACATAATAAGAATGCACCCATACTCGCAGCCATGCCCATGCATAAAGTGCTAACGTGAGGCTTAATAAATTGCATAGTGTCATAAATTGCTAAGCCAGCAGAAACCGAGCCGCCAGGAGAATTGATATATAAAGAAATCTCTTTATCCGGGTTTTCGCTCTCAAGGAACAAAAGCTGTGCAATTACTAAGTTAGCAGTTTGATCATTTACCTCACCAACCAAGAAAACAACGCGCTCTCTAAGAAGACGTGAATATATGTCATATGCTCTCTCACCTCGACCAGAGGTTTCGATCACCATCGGAACCAAACCCAAGCCTTGGGGTTCTAAATTTTCAGAATGAAAGTGATTTAGGTTCATGTGATCAAGCCTTTAATGTTGGGGTGCCAAACAATATTTAATTGAGTTTGCTAAGTTCTTCAAAGCTTACCGCTTTATCGATAACCTTAGCCTGTGAGGTGAAATACTTAATCACATTATCTTCAAGCACTAGGTTCTCAACATCTTTAAGACGGCTTGGATTACTGTAGAACCAACGAACCACTTCTTTTGGATCTTCGTAAGTCGCCGCCTGCTCATCAATTTCTGCTTTAATTTGATCAGCAGTAACTGCCAAATTTTGCTGTTTAACTAAATCACTCAAGATCAAGCCTAAACGCACACGTTTAAGGGCTTGCTCTGCAAACATTTCTGGTGGAATAGGGGCTTCTTTGGCATTCGGAATGCCGCGCTGTATTAAATCTTGTCGTGCGGATTCTACTAAACGCTCTTGTTCTTGAGAAAGCAAAGCCTTAGGCACATCAAGCTCGCACAAGCTGTTGAGCTTATCCATTACTTCACCTTTTAAAAGGGAGGTAATACGACGCTTCGTTTCACGCTCTAAGTTCTCTTTGATTTCCTCGCGCATTTTGAGTACGCCACCTTCAGTAACTCCTAATGACAAGGCAAAAGCTTCATCAATTGCTGGAAGATGAGGCCAATTAACAGACTTCACAGTAATTACGAATTCAGCTGTTTTGCCAGCAACGTCTTTACCATGGTAATCAGCTGGAAAGCTCAGGGGAAAAGTCTTGCTATCTCCAGCCTTTAGACCCAAGCTTGCTTCTTCAAATTCTGGAAGCATGCGCCCTTCGCCAAGAACATATTCAAAATTTTCGGCCTTACCACCAGTAAACTCTACGCCGTCAACTTTGCCAACAAAGTCAATCACCACTTGGTCACCGGCTTGGGCAGCGATATTAGCACCGCCATCACCATGAGAACCAGCTTCGCCACGCGCAAAATAATGCACTTGTTGTTTGCGCAATACATCTAAGGCACGATCAATCTGGGCATCAGAAATATCAGTTGCATATTTAGTTACTTCAGCTTTGCTGAAATCACCCATTTTGATTTCTGGCAGAACTTCAAAATAAGCATCAAACACAATTTTGTCTGCTTCGAGCTCACTCTTAGGATCAAGACGTGGCTGGCCAGCTAATTTAATGGCTTCTTTTTGAGCGATGTCATAAAACATTTCTGAGGCTTTATCGAATTGAAGCTCGAAGTCAACCTGCATGCCATATTGCTTTTCAACCATATTCTTAGGCACTTTACCTGGACGAAAGCCAGCAACCTTCATCGTCTTACCTAGTTTAACTAGGCGGTTATCTCTTGCTTTAGCCAAATCGGCCCGAGCAAATTCTAGGGTCATTTTGCGGTCTAACTGACCTAAATTTTCTATCTGCACAGCTATTCTCGTCTCTAAATTGAAAAACAGGATATGTGAAGTCCAAGCCTAGTAGCAATCTTGTGGTGCGAGAAGGGGGACTCGAACCCCCACACCATTTCTGGCGCCAGGACCTAAACCTGGTGCGTCTACCAATTCCGCCATCCTCGCGAGTTTCCGCAAACGCTACTTAGCTCAAACTTCAACTCTAAAGACCGTAATTCTACAATGCTTAGTGGTTTAGAAGATATTTAAGCCTTATAAAGCAAAGCGACAGCATGAACCGCAATACCCTCTTCTCGGCCTAGATACCCCAAAGATTCATTGGTTTTGGCTTTGAGATTGACATGGCTAGGGGTAACCGCTAAATCAGCTGCAATATTTTTGATCATCTCTGGTAAAAATTGGGCTAATTTGGGCTTTTGGCAAATAATGGTGGCATCCACATTGCCAATGTGAAAACCAGCCGCTTGCACCTTTTGCAAGGCTGCTCTGAGCAAAATGCGACTATCCATATCTTTAAATTGTGCATCCGTATCCGGAAATAGCTGCCCAATATCATTTAAGCTTGCAGCGCCCAGTAAAGCATCTGTGATGGCATGGAGTAAAACATCAGCATCAGAGTGGCCAAGAAGCCCTTTTCCATGGGGAATGAGAACACCCCCAATGATGAGCTTGCGATCGACTACTAGGGCATGAACGTCATAACCTTGACCAATCCGAAACTGCGGAAAATGTACTGTGCTTTGAGTCATGGTTGGTTGTTTAACTTTTGTTAGGTACAGCAAGCAAAAGGGATTGCATTAATTGCCAATCGGCAGGATGAGTCACTTTAAAGTTGCGAGTTGCACCTTCTATTAATAGCGGCTTATGGCCAAGCAACTCCATTGCGCTGGCCTCATCCGTAATATCTGCCTCTTGCCTTATGCCATCTTCAATAGCGTCGTGCAAGGCCTTGATTCTAAACATTTGTGGAGTTTGTGCCTGCCAGAGGTGGTCTCTTGAAATCGTTTTTTCAGACCGCGTTGGATTACCAGCAACAGCTGAATTAAAATCAGCTAACTTTAAAGTATCGGCCACTGGCATTGCTAGTAGACCACCATCGCCTGAATTCTTGACAGCATTGATCAAGGCCTGAATTAAATTAGATGTGATGCCAGGACGAGCTGCATCATGCACCAATACCCAATCGGTTTGTGCAATACCAGCCTTAAGCATGGCAGCTAAGGTATTGCGCACAGTCTCTTGTCGAGTAGGCCCGCCGCTAGCAACGAACTGCAAAGGCTTGATCGAGGCAAGGCAAGTTAAAGCAGGGTTATCAATAAAACCATGGCTAACCCCTACCCAAATCGATGCGATGTCTTGGATCTGAGAAAAGGCATCTATGGCGTAGGAAAGCATCGGTTTACCTGCGAGCTCCTGAAATTGCTTTGGTAAAACCCCGCCAAGACGCGAACCAGTGCCTGCCGTAGGTAAAAGTGCATGGCATTGGGGCATCGATCGATTTTTTAGACTCATACCTGATTCTATAATGAGTGCAGATGTCAGATGCATTAAAACTAGGACCCCCCATACCTGCGCCGCGGGCTGGGCAGCGCTTTACCTTTTCTGGCTTGGTGGGATCAGCAGATGCCGCCCTAATTGCTCAAGCTGCCCTGCGGTATCGCAAGGATTATTCGGTCATGGTGGTGTTTTGTGCCCAGGCTCAGGAAGCTCAACGTCTCTTGGAGGAAATTCCGACTTTTGCTCCACAGCTCAAAACCCGCTTATTGCCCGATTGGGAGATTCTTCCTTACGACCATTTTTCCCCGCATCAGGATTTAGTTTCAGAGCGCTTAGCCACTCTTTATGAACTACTCAATGGTAGTTGCGATATTGTTTTAATCCCTATTACGACTGCATTACAAAGGTTAGGCCCACCAAACTTTTTATCTGGGCATACCTTCTTTTTTAGGCAAGGTGATGCCTTAAATGAAGTAGCGTTAAAGCTTCAACTTCAACAGGCTGGTTATGATCCGGTCAGCGCAGTTATGCGTCCTGGTGAGTACAGTATTCGTGGTGGCTTAATTGACCTCTTTCCAATGGGATCAAACTTACCTTATCGCCTAGATCTCTTTGGAAACGAAATTGAACAAATCAGGGCCTTTGATCCAGACACTCAAAGAAGCCTCTATCCCGTTAAAGAAGTGCGTTTGCTGCCTGGTCATGAGTTTCCATTTGATGACGCCTCTCGTATAGCCTTTCGTGGGCGCTGGCGTGAAGTATTTGAAGGTGACCCAACCCGCTGTTCGATCTATAAAGATGCTAATTTAGGCATACCAAGCGCAGGCATTGAATCTTATTTGCCGCTTTTCTTCCCAGAGTCTTCTACTGTTTTTAATTACTTCCCGCGCTCTGGTGATCCAGTATGGATCATTAGTATTGGTGGCTTAGAAGAATCTATAAAGAGTTTTTGGAAAGATACTTGGCAACGATATGAATTTTTAAAGCACGATCTTGATAGGCCCATTCTTCCACCCAAACAGTTATTTCTTGAGCTAGATGAGTTCTTCAGCGAAGTAAAGCCTCATGCAAGATTAGTTTTGGATCGAGAAATAAAAGTACCAACTGATGAGCATATAGGCGCGCCATTTTTAGCTGTTCCCGATATTGCGGTTCATCGTAGTGACGCTGATCCTGTTAATCGCTTGCGTAGCCTAGTTTTGCAAGAAAAAACCCGTATTTTGATTTGTAGTGACAGTGCAGGTCGTAAAGAGTCAATTCGCCAATTGTTTGAAGAAAGTAATTCTGTTGAAGGCCACGATGGTAAAGCGCTCTATCCCTTAAAGGCTGATAGCTTTGAAACCATTGCCAACTTCATTAAGAGTGACTCCTTATTTGGTTTAGTAAACGCCCCTCTCTTTAATGGCTTTACTTGGCCCGCTGAAAATCTCATTCTCATTACTGAGGCTGAATTATTCACTTCAACCGCAAGGCAACGCCGCAAAGGTAAAGGTAGCGAGAGTGTCGATCCTGACATGCTATTTAAGGATCTTTCTGAGCTCAAGATAGGTGACCCAGTAGTTCATTCAGATCATGGCATAGGTCGCTACCAAGGCTTGGTCCTGTTAAATTTAGCTCCCCCTAAAGATGCACCAATTTTTGAAGAATTTTTACATTTAGTCTATGCAAAAGAGGCGACTTTGTATGTACCAGTGCAACAACTGCAAATGGTCACTCGCTATGCAGGATCAGACCCAGACTCTGCGCCATTACATTACCTAGGCACGGGCCAGTGGGATAAAGCAAAGCGTAAAGCAGCTTTGCAAATTCGGGATACCGCTGCAGAATTATTAAATCTTTATGCTGCTAGGGCTATTCGCATAGGCCATGCTTTTGAGTTCTCAGCTCATGACTATGCCGCTTTTGCTGAGAGTTTTGGTTTTGAAGAAACTCCTGACCAAGCTAATGCTATTGCAGCAGTCATTGGTGATATGACTAGCGGCACACCCATGGATCGCTTGGTCTGTGGCGATGTTGGGTTTGGTAAGACCGAGGTTGCCTTGCGTGCTAGCTTTGTAGCGGTTATGGGTGGCAAACAAGTAGCTATCTTGGCCCCAACCACCCTTCTTGCTGAGCAACATGTGGCTACCTGGAAAGACCGCTTTGCAAATTGGCCTGTTCGAATTGTTGAGCTTTCTCGTTTTAAAACTACTAAAGAAATTAATACCGCCTTAGATGCTATTGCCAAGGGAGAAGCAGACATCATTATTGGTACCCATAAACTGCTCTCAAAAGAAACGTTGTTTGCTAACTTAGGCTTAGTGATTGTCGATGAGGAGCATCGTTTTGGGGTTCGTCAGAAAGATGCATTAAAGGCTTTACGTGCTGAGGTAGATATTCTCACTTTAACAGCCACCCCTATTCCGAGAACCTTGGGAATGGCAATGGAAGGTCTGCGTGAATTTTCCATTATTGCTACTGCACCACAAAAGCGTTTAGCCATTAAAACCTTTGTGCGTCGTGAAGGTGATGGCGTTATTCGGGAAGCAGTTCTTCGCGAAATCAAACGCGGTGGTCAGGTGTATTTTCTGCATAACGAAGTGGAGACCATTCAGAACCGTAAGCATGCTCTACAGGAGTTAATTCCTGAGGCTAGCATCAGCGTAGCCCATGGCCAGATGCATGAACGCGAACTCGAATCAGTGATGCGGGAGTTTGTGACACAACGTACCAATATTTTGCTCTGCACTACCATTATTGAAACTGGTATTGACGTCCCAACAGCCAATACCATCATCATGCATCGTGCCGATAAGTTTGGATTGGCACAACTTCATCAACTTCGTGGACGGGTAGGTCGTTCTCACCACCAAGCCTATGCCTATCTGTTAGTACCCGATCCAGAAGCTTTAAGTAAACAAGCGCAATTACGCTTAAATGCTATTCAAGCAATGGAAGAATTGGGCTCTGGTTTCTATTTAGCAATGCATGATTTAGAAATTCGGGGGGCGGGAGAGGTGCTTGGTGACAAGCAATCTGGTGAGATCCATGAGATTGGGTTTCAGCTTTATACCGAAATGCTCAACCGAGCTGTTAAGTCACTACGCAACGGTAAGGAACCTGATTTATTGACGCCTTTACAAGTAACGACTGACGTTAATCTAGGGGTACCTGCCCTTCTACCCAGTGATTACTGTCCAGATGTCCATGAACGGCTTTCAATGTACAAGCGTTTTGCTGGCACAAATCATTTTTCTGAGCTGATCGGTTTGCGAGAAGAGTTAGTTGATCGTTATGGGGATTTACCTGATCAGGCTAAGTCCTTTTATGAAACACACCGCCTTCGCTTAGAAATGGCTGGGTTTGGAATACAGAAGATTGATGCAATCTCCACCTCAATTCAGATTCAATTTATTCCTAATCCCCCAATTGATCCCATCAAGATTATTGCCCTGATTCAGTCATCTAAATATATCCAACTCAATGGCCAAGATAAGCTTAAGATTTTGCCCCAAAAGGATCGGGATTTTGAAAAGCTAGAACAGCGCTTAGATCATATTCGTAAAATATTGCGCCGCTTAAATGAAACTGCCATGTTAAGTACTGCTAAAGTTCATTAACCATCATCGCTTACTATTGCACTATGACCAGCCATCACACTCTTGTAGCCCTATCCAATGAGCCGATTTCTACTCAGTTAGGTACTGCCTTAGCTGAGCATACCCAGATTTTGGGTTTTGGAATTACCCCTATTCCAAAAGAGCTGCCCTTCTCTAGATATTTTTCAGAGCGCTGGACGACGCCAGTTACCTTATTGCCAGAAGCCCGCTTTGCCCTACGTGCGATAGCATCCCAATATGGAACTGATTTAGCATTTTTATCTGCAGGATTTAAACCACAAGATATTCGCGTCTTAGCAATGGATATGGATTCAACACTCATTAATATTGAGTGCATTGATGAAATTGCTGATTTTGCAGGTAAGAAAGCAGCTGTTTCTGATATTACAGAAGCGACTATGCGTGGAGAAATAAAAGACTTTAAAGAGAGCCTACGTCGGCGTGTAGCCCTTCTAGAAGGTGTCTCTTCTACAGTGCTGGAGTCAGTTTATCAAGAGCGTCTGCGGCCTAATCTTGGAGCGCTAGAGCTATTGGCCGGTGCCAATGAGCGAGGTCTTTACACTTTACTCGTCTCTGGTGGCTTTACCTTCTTTACAGAAAAACTATCTCAAGAGTTTGGCTTTAAACAATCACAAGCGAACACCCTAGAAATTATCGATGGCAAGCTCACTGGCAAAGTATTGGGTGAGATTGTGGATGGATTTGCTAAAGCAGCCTACCTCGAGCGCAGTTGCGAGCTGATACATTGTCACAAAACCAACTCCATTACCATGGGAGATGGCTCTAATGATTTATTAATGATGCAGGGCTCTGGCATTAGCATTGCTTACAAAGCCAAGCCTATCGTAAAAGAAAAAGCCGACGCGGCTTTTGACCGGGTCGGCTTGGATGCTGCCTTACTACTAATTGCTTAAGTATTTAACTCTCTCTAACTCATCAGAGACGCTCAAAAATAGTGGCAATACCTTGTCCGCCACCAATACACATCGTTACTAGAGCATATTTACCTTGCACACGTTGTAATTCATGGATCGCTTTAGTTGCAATGGCAGCGCCTGAACAACCAATTGGGTGACCTAAAGCAATCGCACCACCGTTAACATTGGTCTTGGTTGGATCAAGTCCTAAGCCTTTTGCAACAGCTAACGCTTGCGCCGCAAAAGCCTCATTTGATTCAATGACATCTATTTGATCTAATGTGAGTCCAGCACGCTCTAAGGCAATCTTAGTCGCAGGAATAGGACCTTCACCCATGATGTGATTAGGCACGCCTGCAATCGCATAAGATACTAAACGGGCAATTGGTTTATGACCTGCTTTAGCTGCAGCCTCTGCAGAAGCCAAGACAAAGAAAGCAGCGCCATCGTTAATACCAGATGCATTACCAGCGGTAACAGTGCCCCCTTCTTTTTTGAAGACACCTTTCATTTTTGCCAAGGTTTCCATCGTAGTGTCTGGCTTGCAATGCTCATCAGTATCAAACACGATATCGCCCTTACGGGTTTTAATAGTGATTGGAACGATTTGTGACTTAAAGCGTCCCTCTTTGATTGCAATGGCGGCGCGACGATGAGATTCCACTGCAAGGGCATCTTGATCTTCGCGGGTAAATTTGTATTTCTCGACCAGGTTTTCTGCTGTTACACCCATATGACCAACACCAAATGGGTCCGTCAATACAGACACCATCAGATCAAGCATTTTGGTATCGCCCATACGTGCACCGCTACGCATTGCTGTAGAGCCGTACATACCACGCGACATCACTTCTACACCACCACCAATGCCGTAGTCACAATCACCGAGCATGATGGCCTGCGCTGTAGTCACAATCGCTTGCAAGCCTGAACTACATAAACGATTTAATGCCATTGCAACTGATTCCATTGGCAAACCTGCCTGAATAGAAGCTACCCTTGCAACATAGGCATAACGGTTATCTGTAGGAATGGTATTACCGACAGTTACATAATTAATCAATGCAGGATCCACTCCAGAGCGCGTAATTGCCTCTTTCATGACCATGCCACCGAGCTCACAAGGCTCTAAGCTGCTTAGAGCACCACCAAAACTACCGATTGCGGAACGTACTGCACTTAAGACAACGACATCACGACTCATATCAATCCCCTTAGCTGAGCCTATAAATTAGGCTAAATTAGTAATTCAACTTCTAGTTTTAGTGCAATAGTCAAGTTTGCGCTATTAGGTCATGCCCTTGGGAGCTAATAACGGTTACACGGACAAATTCTCCGGTACGGTATCTTTTTGAAGGTTTACTAGGTGGTAAAACCCTTACCAAACCATCAATCTCAGGGGCATCTCCTACTGTACGCCCAATTCCACCATATTCGTCGACTCGATCAATCAAAATTTGCATCCGTTTGCCTACTTTTTTGGCAAGTCGCTTAATAGAAATTTCTTCTACTTTTGCCATAAAGCGGGCGCGACGGTCCTCCCGAATAGCTGCTGGAATTGCATTTTCTAAAGTATTGGCACTCGCTCCTGCTACTGGAGAATATGCAAAGCAACCAGCACGATCTATCTGCGCTTCATCTAAAAAATCCAGCAGATAGGCAAACTCCTCTTCAGTCTCCCCTGGAAAGCCGGCAATAAAAGTACTCCGAATCACTAAATCAGGGCAACTAGCGCGCCAAGCCAAAATACGCTCAATATTTTTTTCGCCACTAGCAGGACGCTTCATGCGTTTAAGCACATCAGGATGAGCATGCTGTAGTGGAATATCGAGGTAAGGAAGAACACCATACCCATGCTCAGAAAATTGTGCCATTAAGGGCAAGATATCATCCACATGGGGATAGGGATAAACATAATGCAACCTCACCCAAGCTTGATGCTCCCTAGCGATTTGATTAAGTGCGTTGACTAGATCAAAGAGGCGTGTTTTGACGGGCCTGCCATCCCAAAAACCCGTACGGTATCCAATATCTACACCATAGGCACTCGTATCCTGAGATACCACTAGCAACTCTTTTACGCCAGACTCAAATAGTTTTTTTGCTTCAAGCAATACTTCGCCGATTGGACGCGAAATTAAGTCACCTCGCAAGCTAGGAATAATACAAAAGGTACAACGATGATTGCAACCTTCAGAGATTTTGAGATAGGCATAATGTTTAGGTGTGAGCTTGACCCCTATAGCAGGCAGTAAATCAATAAAAGGGTCATGCGGCTTTGGCAAGTGCTGATGAATGGCTTGCATCACCTCAGCAGTAGCGTGGGGGCCTGTAACTGCGAGTACTTTTGGGTGAATGCTCTGAATAAGATCGCTGCCATCAGCATTCTTACGAGCCCCTAGACAACCAGTCACAATCACTTTGCCGTTTTCAGCTAAGGCTTCACCAATGACTGCCAAACTCTCTTCTACTGCCGAATCAATAAATCCACAGGTATTAACCACCACGAGATCAGCGCCAGCATAATCTTTAGAGGTCTCATAACCTTCTGCACTTAACTGCGTGAGGATGAGCTCAGAATCCACTAAGGCCTTGGGACAACCCAAGGAAACAAACCCTACTTTTCCCACCACAACTATTCTTTTTCAGTTTTGTTAGTGTGCGCAGTAAATGGAAAACCACCAAATAAGCTTTGGGAACCTTGCATCTGCTCTTGCATTTTTACAAAAAGCTCTTTACTTTGATCCATATAACTCCCCATCAAACCTTGCATGAGTGGATTTTGTAGGCTCATCATTTTGGCCCAGGCTTCAGGGCTACTGCCAGCACCAACCCCTTGGGATTGATCGCCTAATTTGTGGTGTATATCCACAAAGGATTGCATGGTTTTTTCAAGGTAGGTTCCCATCAAACCCTGCATGGAATTGCCATAAAAACGAATAATTTGGGACAACATCTGAGTAGAAAAAACAGGAGCGCCACCAGCCTCTTCTTCTAAGATGATTTGTAAAAGGATGTTACGGGTTAAATCATCCTCAGTTTTGGCATCGACCACACTAAAGACCTCACCAGTCATTACTAAGTTTTTAATATCTGACAGCGTGACATAAGCACTAGTTTTAGTATCGTATAAACGACGATTGGGGTATTTTTTGATGAGGCGGTCTTCGCCTGCTCTTTTTGCTCGTGTGGCCATATTTTATATTTTCCTAACTGTCTCTACTGCAACGCAACATCGGCATAGTTTATCTCTAGTTTGATCTAAAGGTAAATATGCCGATGTATTTACTGCATAAAACATGGAATTTAAGGTGTTTTAGCCGGTATGTAGACCGCCATTGAGAGAGAAATCTGCCCCTGTGGCATAGCCCCCATCTTCGGACGCAATCCAGCAACAAATAGAGGCGATTTCATCAGGAGTACCTAAACGCTTGACTGGAACTCCGGCCACAATCTTTTCTAGTACATCTTCACGGATGGCTTTGACCATATCTGTTCCGATATATCCAGGAGAAACGGTGTTCACAGTCACGCCTTTGGCAGCTAATTCTTGCGATAGAGCCATAGTAAAACCGTGTAAGCCTGCTTTAGCGGTAGAGTAGTTAGATTGACCAAACTGTCCTTTTTGACCATTCACTGAGGAAATATTAATAATGCGACCCCAGCCGTTATCAGCCATACCGTCAACAACTTGCTTAGTGACATTGAACAATGAGTTCAGATTGGTATCAATCACAGCCTTCCATGCATCTGGAGTCATTTTACGGAAAACGCTATCCCGTGTAATGCCAGCATTGTTTACTAAAATATCTACCCGACCGACCTCAGCCTTAACTTTTTCAAAGGCGGCCACTGTACTATCCCAATCAGAGACATTGCCTTCAGAGGCGATGAAGTCATATCCAAGGGCTTTTTGTTCTGCAATCCAACGATCTTTACGTGGCGAATTAGGGCCACAACCTGCAATCACCTTGTAACCATCTTTAGCTAAGCGTTGACAAATTGAGGTACCGATACCGCCCATACCACCAGTTACATACGCGATTTTTTGTGACATTGTGATCCCCTTGTAAAAAATTGAACGAAATATTATTTAAGCGGCAGGACTAGCTTTTTCTTTAACGTACTTGCCTGGTGCAGCTTCTAGTTTTTTGTACTTGGCATTACCAAAGGTTTTTCTAGCCGGAATTTGTTCGCCACCAAATTGCTCTAACCATTTTGTATAGTTTGGCCACCAACTACCTTTAATCTCAGTAGCATTAGCAAGCCACTCATCGGCAGTTTTTGCGATCTTGTTATTTTCAAAGTAATAGCGTTTATTTTTAGATGGTGGATTAATCACACCAGCAATATGACCAGAGGCCCCTAGTACAAAACGGTTTTTACCTTTAAGAATATGGACTGATTCATAGGCAGAAGTCCAAGGAACAATATGATCCTCGTGTGAGGCATAAATATATGCGGGACAGGTAATTTTTCCTAAATCAATCTTCTCGCCACACAAGGTTATTGTGTTTGGTTTAACTAAATCATTTTGTAAATAGGTGTGGCGTAAATACCAGCAATACATCGCGCCTGGTAAATTAGTCGAATCGCCATTCCAATACAGAAGATCAAATGGGGGTGGTGATTTTCCTTTAAGATAACCTTCAACTACGTAATTCCATACCAAATCGTTAGGGCGTAAGAAAGAGAAGGTATTACCTAAATCTAAGCCCGACATCATTCCAAACTTACCACCCTCACCCCCAATAGAGGTTTCGCGCATCTTCACCATACTTTCATCAATAAAGACATCTAAGATGCCAGTGTTGGTGAAATCTAGTAAGGTAGTAAATAGAGTTAAGCTCGCTATAGAATTATCTTTGCGGGCCGCTAATACAGCCAGTGCAGATGCAGTCAATGTTCCACCAACACAAAAACCCAAAATATTGATTTGCTTGGTTCCACCAATCTCTTTAACAACGTCAATCGCTCGAATAACGCCCTTACCTACATAGTCTTCCCAACTCACTTGTGCCATCGAGGCATCGGGATTTTTCCAGGAAACTAAAAAGACGGTATGGCCTTGACTCACCATATAACGCACTACTGAATTGTCAGGTTGCAAATCCAAAATGTAGTATTTGTTAATGCAAGGTGGCACCATTAAATAGGGACGCTCAAAGACTGTTTCTGTTAATGGGGTGTATTGAATAATTTCAAATAATTCACAACGAAATACTACCTGACCTTCAGTGGTGGCGATATTTTTACCAACCTCAAAAGCACTCTCATCTGTTTGGGAAACTTTGCCTTTTTTTATGTCCCCTAATAGATTAACAATTCCATTTTGAATCGACTGCCCTTGTGAGCTAATAATGTTTTCAAGTACCTCAGGATTCGTTGCAATGAAATTGGATGGCGATAATGCATCAATCATTTGCTCTGTTGTGAACAAAATCTTTTGTCTTGCTTTTTCATCAGTCTCAACAGCTTTTGCTAACTCCATTAAATACTTAGAATTTAATAGGTAGGTTGCGGCGATCACCTTGCTCCAAGATGAATGCCAAGCCTTACCCGCAAAGCGACGATCCTTTAACTCAATTGCTTCTGGATTAGTAGCTATGTGTGCTAATTCAGTAAAATATTCTTTTTGTACCTCTGCTAAACGCTCTGGCGGAATCATCGCCATATGGTGTGGTGCCAAAGAAGGGGTAACGCCAGTATTCATTCCTGCAAACATATTGATCTCTTAAAGTATTTATAGACATTCTCCATCTATAAGGTCTGAAGAGTTATACGCACTAACCCTAGCCTAAGGGCTAAGCTAGTGATAACCCCAACATCTCGTTTTATCCACTCATCCAAATACAGGATGCTATTCGCCCTGTTTGACCATCGCGACGAAAGGAAAAAAAGTGTGATTGATCGGTATAAGTACAAAATTCACCACCCTCGATCTGCACAATTCCCATCTCATTGAGGCGGCTTTTGGCTAATAAATACAGATTAGCAAAATACTTTCCTGGACTTCCCTCAAGCGCAATAAATGCCTGGTCTGGCAACGCCTTACCAGATTGAGTAAATGCATCCAGTACATCTGTCCCGACTTCAAATGCTTGAGGACCAATCGCCGGCCCGAGCCATACAGAAATATTTGCCACAGAAAGATGGGGTGACAATGCCAACATTGCTGTCACTGTATTTTCTAAAACACCGTTGCATAATCCGCGCCAACCAGCATGAGCAGCGCCAATCACCTTGCCATCATCACTGGCCAATAGAACTGGTAAACAGTCTGCGGTTAATATCGTCAATACTTCATTAGGAATATCACTAACAGCAGCATCTGCTTTTATGGGGGCGCCCTTAATGGCTCGCCTACTTTGTGGCGTACTCACGTGTGTGCCATGGACTTGTTCAAGCCATATAGGCTCTTGAGGAATATGGGTATTTAAGATAGCTCGATTTGCAAGCACCTGTTTGGCGCCATCTCCAACATGATCACCAAGATTTAATGAGTGGTAGGGAGTTTTACTAATTCCACCCTCACGGGTAGTAACGAGGGCATGAACTGCTGCTGGCTTGACTAGCCAGTTTGGGATCAGGACTGACTTAGCTTGAGGCATTCTGAATCGAGGCCAATAAGGCTGCTTCTTGTGGTAAATCTGCTGGAGTCATCCCCACTTTGGAGAGTAGCTCCATCAGGTCTACTGGTGGCAACCTAAACCAAGTCATTACCTCTAAAGAAACGGGGTGTTGCAAACTTAAAGCGAAAGCGTGAAGTGCTTGGCGCTCAAACGGTAAATCCTTCGCAGAACCTGGGGTTCTTTTTCGGTAAACGGGATCCCCTAACAAGGGGAAACCTAAAGACTCTAGGTGTACCCGAATCTGGTGAGTGCGCCCTGTCTCTAAGCGACATTCCAACAAAGCAACCGGGCTAGTCAAGAATTGACCTTTCGCCAAGCGCCTAAAAAGGGTTGCAGCCGGCTTTCCTTGGGTAGAGCCAGCGGCCATCTTTAAGCGATCCCGCTGATCTCGTCCTACTGTGGCTAATACCTTACCTTGTGAGGGAGTCTCCCCCCAGACCCAAGCTAAATAACGGCGTCCGACTGTGCGCTCCTGCAACTGCCTAACTAAAGCGGTCTGAGCGTGCGCTGTCCTTGCTACCACCATCAATCCAGAAGTATCTTTATCTAAGCGATGCACTATGCCTGCTCTAGGTAGATTCTTTAGCTCGGGGTAATGAAACAAAAGAGCGTTGAGCAAGGTCCCCGTCCAATTACCAGCTGCAGGGTGAACCACCAGTCCAGGTGGTTTATTGACCACAATCAAAGACTCATCCTCATAAACCACGTCTAACGGGATATTTTCAGGGCCAAAAGCAAATTGCTCAGGCATTTCTTGTGGAAAGACCTTAATACTCTCCCCACCCCGAAGCAAATAGCGGGCTTTGGTGATTTTTCCATCTACCGTGACCGCTCCAGCCTCAACCCAGGATTTAAGACGATTACGGGAATAATCGGGTAAAGCAGCTGCTAGGATCTTGTCCAAGCGCTCGCCATCCACATCATGGGGAATTTCTAGGGTAATGAAATCCTCTTCATCGATATAATCAATGGGATTCGATTCAGGAGTATGCGGCAATGCCACGCTTAAAGAGCCTTTTAGTTATGTCGGACGTTATTTCAGATGCCAGTTTAAGGCTTGCTGCCATGGTTGAGCCATTCGCGCAAAAAAGCCTTTTTCCCAGAAAAACGTTTTCGCTCACGCTTTTTATAGCCGCTAGTGCTACCCTCCTCCTATTGAGTGGCTGTGCGGGTAGCGATGGTCAAAAAGACGATGCGGATATTTGGTCAGAAACCAAGCTTTACTCTGAAGCCACTGACAAACTGAATGATGGTGATTTTGCTAAATGTGGCAAATATTTTGAAAAACTAGAAGGTCGCTTTCCTTTTGGCCCCTACTCACAACAAGCACAAATTAATGCTGCCTACTGTTATTGGAAGGCCCAAGAACAAGCTCAAGCCCTAGTTGCGATTGATCGCTTTATTAAATTGCATCAAGGCAGCCCTAATTTAGATTACGCCTACTATCTTAAGGGCCTTATCACCTTTAATGATGACTTAGGCTGGCTTGGTAAATTTACTGGTCAAGATTTAAGTGAGCGGGATCCCAAAGCAGCAAAAGAGGCTTTTGAATCATTTAAGGTCGTAGTTGAGCGATTCCCAGACAGTAAATACGCGCCCGATGCCTTAGATCGCATGCGCTATATCGTGAACTCTTTAGCTGAAGCAGATGTCATCGTAGCTCGTTTTTACTATCAACGCGGTGCCTATTTGGCATCCGCTAACCGCGCTCAACTGGTGATTCGGGATTATGATCGCGCACCTGCAGTTGAAGAGGCACTTTACCTATTGGTGAAGTCCTATGAAAAGTTAGGGATGAACGACCTTAGCTCCGATGCAATGAGAGTTCTTCAGCTTAACTTCCCAGATGGTCAGATGTTAGCTTCTGGGCAACGCGTTAAAAAAGAGCGCAAATGGTGGCAGTTCTGGAATAAATAAGCCTCTACTTGAGTTGCTTATTTAATCTCCACTGGCACACGTGGGGCCAAGGCGCAAATTAATTCATAGCCAATGGTACCGCTCATTTGAGCGACATCATCTACCGGAATGACTTTACCCCATAACTCAACCATGCTACCTACCTTGGCATGGGGTGCATCTCGCAGATCTACCGTGATCATATCCATAGACACTTGACCTGCTAATGGGCAGATTACCCCCTGCTTATCTTCACCAGCATCCTCTATCCACACTGGCGTGCCATCTTGGGCATGCCTTGGATAGCCGTCAGCATATCCACAAGCAATGACACCAATTCGCATATCTTCTGGCGCTTGGTAACGACCGCCATAACCGACATGATCTCCCTTTTTGAGTTCTTGAATAGCTATGATCTGGCTACGTAGTTGCATCACTGCCTGCAAATCTGAGCGAACAATGTCTGCAAAGGTACCGGTGGGCGAGACACCGTAGAGCATGATGCCTGGGCGAATCCAGTCACCTAATGCATTACGATGCCACAAAATAGCTGCTGAATTAGCCAATGAACTAGGGGCATGCAACCCTTCTGTAACATCATTAAAGCATTCCATCTGTTCGCCTACCGATGGAGATCGATCGACTTGATCGGCATTAGCAAAATGGGTCATATGGTGCATACGATAAGAGCTCGCATGTAGGCGATGAAAAGCAGTTCGATACTGGGCTGGTTTGAAGCCCAATCGATTCATTCCAGAATTGAGTTTGAGAAAGACATTAAATTCATGTCCGGATTTGCCTTTATACGATTCAAGCCATTGAACCTGCTTTTCACAATGCACTACCAGGTCGCACTGAAGCTGATCTGCTTGCTCTAGCTCAGCCTCATGAAACAATCCCTCTAGGAGCAGAATGCGACCCTGCCAGCCATGGTCTCGAAGCCATTGCGCATCGGCAATATCTAGTAGAGCAAACCCATCAGTTAAATCTAAGCCTTGCAGGGCTGCATTTAAGGTGTGCCCATACCCTTTAGCCTTGATGACTGACCAAATCTTAGATTCTGGGGCAAGCTCCCGAATTCGGTTTAAATTATGCCGAAAGGCCTTGGTGTCAATAGATGCCAAAATTGGTCTATGAATCAACTGATTAGCTACAGAGAGCATATTCACCCCTCCTTTCATGTTTTAATTACGTCAATGACTAGATTGTACGAATGAACCGTAGTTTTTACATCATTATGGCGGCGCAATTTTTTTCGTCGCTTGCTGATAATGCTTTGCTGATCGCAGCAATAGCTCTTCTGGCCCAGCTTAGTGCTCCGGCCTGGATGACCCCTTTACTCAAATTATTCTTCGTGCTCTCTTATGTCATCTTGGCTGCTTTTGTTGGCGCTTTTGCTGATTCCCGCCCTAAGGGCAATGTTATGTTTATTACCAACACCATTAAGTTTATTGGTTGTGTTGTGATGTTATTTGGCAGTCATCCCTTGTTTGCTTACGCCATTGTGGGCCTAGGGGCAGCAGCCTATTCTCCTGCTAAATATGGCATTTTGACAGAATTACTTCCCCCAGAAAAACTGGTAGCAGCCAATGGCTGGATTGAGGGCTTAACGGTAGGCTCGATCATTATGGGTACCGTGCTTGGCGGTATTTTGATCAGTAAAACGGTGTCCCAAGGACTTTTAAGCTTTGATTTACCTATCCTAGATACTGGGATTGATACTGCTGCAGAATCGGCCATTCTTATCATCATGCTGATATATGTCTTGGCTGCATTCATTAATTTGCGTATTCCTGATACCGGCGCGCGTTATGTTTCTCAAAAGACCAACCCAGTTGAATTAATCAAAGATTTTGCAGTTTGCTTTAAGACGCTGTGGGATGATCGTTTAGGTCAAATCTCTTTAGCAGTTACCACTCTGTTTTGGGGTGCTGGTGCTACTTTGCAGTTTATTGTGATTAAGTGGGCTCAAGTTGCCCTGAATATGAACTTATCCCAAGGCGCTATTTTGCAAGCCATATCTGCTGTTGGGGTTGCTGGAGGTGCGGTTTGGGCAGCTTGGCGGGTACCACTCAGAAGCTCTCTCAACGTTCTACCTTATGGCATGGCAATGGGTGTAGTGGTTTGTGCTTTAGCTGTCTATAACTCTGATATGTTGCCAAACACCACCATCATGACCTTTGGCAAGCTTGAGCTAACTCTGAACTTATTACCGGCCTACTGTTTATTAATCTTGGTAGGTTGGTTAGCAGGTTATTTTGTAGTTCCTATGAATGCCCTATTACAGCATCGTGGGCATGTATTAATGTCTGCTGGACACTCTATTGCTGTTCAAAACTTTAATGAAAATATCTCAGTGCTGCTAATGCTTTTAATGTATTCAGGGTTAATTTGGCTAGATGTACCTATTACTTTTGTGATCATTGGTTTTGGTATTGCAGTAAGCTTAATTATGTGGCTAGTCATTAAACGTCATCATGCAAACCAAGCAGAATATGACTCTATGCATCTAATCGGGGAACATAAACACACGCATTAAAGCTTAGCAGTTTAGTAATACAGATTTAGCGAGCAATAAATCCTGCCAAAGCAATCTTTTATCTTTTGGCTTAGAAAGTAATTGATTTAATTCAAAAGTAGCAATGAGCGCAATTTCTTGAGCACCTTCTACGCTCATTGCTAAGATAGTTTCCCTAAGGTCTGGAAGAGATTCTTTTTCACCCGATAATTTTTGAGCAGCTAAACCACCAAAGGCAACAGCTACGATAGGTTCGCCATCTTGAGGAATTTCAAGGGGATTGATTTTATCTGTGGGAATTTTCCAAGACCATTCATGTGTGTTCAGGCCAAGTACTCGAACGATATTAGTGAATAATACTTGCGCATCTCCCTGAGGCTTATTACCAAAAAACCACCAAGTTCCAAAACTAATCTTATCAGCAGTATTCTGATGAAGATTATCCTCAGTAGGGGCAATATGAGGTTCGGAGGCAGGTATAGGAAGCTCTCGCGAAGTCCATTGCGTGATACCCATTTCTTTTAAAAATCTAGTGTTGGTGTCAGTATTCATGTCAATAGCTTAATCGATTTAGCTAAAACCAAGGCATCTTCCCGAGAACTGGAACCGGTATTAGTATTGGTAGGGTAATAATTTTTACGTGTGCCAATTTGTTCATAAGCTAAGTGCTCGTATAGTTTTAGTGCATTAGTGTTGCTAGGTCTAACCTCCAAAATGATACGTGCCATCTTTTGTTGAGCTGCTACACCTTCGATGGCCTGCATCATTCTAAGACCAATACCAAAGCGTCTCAGCTTAGGTGAAACAGTGATATTTAAGAGATGCAGTTCATCAACGGCCGGGAAAAGCACGCAATAAGCCCACAGAATCTGAGAATCTAAATAGCTGCCTTTAATAGAGTTTTCTAATTGGGGGCGAATGCAATATGCCCAATGGCCTGCCGCTAAAGAATCGGTAAAGTTTCCCCTAGTCCAAGGGTGGATATGGGAAGGTGCTTCGATTGCTAGCACCGCATCAAGGTCTGCGAGAACCATAGGCGAGAAGCTTAGCTCTGTACCACCCTCATATTCAGACATGATTAGATTGAGTTCGCTCTAGTGTAGTGAGGGCAACTTTATTTCTAATATATAAAGGTTCAAGCAAGTGGACATCTTGCTGGAGTCCTTGAGACCACATGGCATTAGCACAGGACAAGATACCTAGAGCATGAATACCAATATCTGCATTGATCTGGTGCTGATCCAATGGTATTGCTTGATTGGCGAATAAACGCTTACCAAATTCGCTGATGGCGCTACCAGCGAGATACTCTACGCCAGTTAAGTCAACTAGCTCTGGGGCAGAAAGCTCAATACCATCTACTCTTTTGGGTAAACCTAAGGCTGTATTTTCATAGTGAGCCCAATAGGACTCACCCATCCGAGCATCTATGGCTATAGCAAATACATTAGCTCCCGAGGCAATGAAGTCTGGTGTTTGAAATAACTGAGCAGCAATGGCATCTAAGCTAACCACAGGCAATACAGGTAGCTTGGCTGCGCTTGCTAAGCCCTGCACTACTGCGATACCTAAACGCACACCAGTAAAGGCGCCAGGACCTGTTCCCACAGCAATCGCATCTAATTGATTCAGTTTAGTGGAGGCTTGACCTAACAGTTCATCAATCCAAGGTAATAAGAGCTGGCTAGCGCCAGCCGACACTTGCTGATGTCGAACTAATGGCGGTGTGCCATCCAAAGATAAAGCCACCGAACACCAAGCAGACGAGGTGTCGATGGCTAAGATACGCGCCACTGAATAACCTTCTTAGAAAATAGAACTCTATTTTAAGCGCTTAAACTAGCAATGACCTCGGGGGGCGCTTGAACGAGCTCAATCAGAACCCCTTCACCACAAATCGGAAATTCTGCATTGCCTTTAGGATGTATAAAAGTAATGTCGTAGCCAGCAGCGCCTTTACGAATTCCCCCAGGAGCAAAACGCATCCCCTGTGAAGATAACCACGCCACTGCTTGAGGTAAATCATCCACCCATAAACCAATGTGATTTAAGGGTGTTTGATGTACCGCGGGCTTTTTTTCAATATCAAAAGGCTGCATCAAATCCATTTCGATCTCATGAGGCCTTTTACCAATAGCGCAAATATCTTCATCCACGTTTTCACGTTCGGAGACAAAAGTGCTTTTGTACTCAAACCCCAATAAATCTACCCACAGCTTACGCAGGCGCTGTTTGTCTTCCCCGCCTATTGCCACTTGCTGAATACCCAGAATCTGAAATGGTTTGCTCATCATGCTGGCCTATTCAAAACGAATAATCAATTGATCAACAGCTAGGCTTTCACCTACGTTTGCGCAAATTTGCGCAACCACACCATCTTTAACTGCTGTTAAGGTATTTTCCATTTTCATGGCCTCAATTGCGGCTAACTTTTGGCCCGCTGTCACTGCCTCTCCTACTTTTACAGAAATATTGGTTAATAAACCAGGCATTGGAGATACGATAAATTTCGAAGTATCGGGTGGTATCTTAATTGGCATACGACGCTGAAGCTCTGCCCCCAATGGACTTAACACCATGCACTCATACTGAGCACCATCTAAGCTTAGAAAGTATTTAATACCACGTCGCTCCACCTGAGCTGTCACTTTGCTTGTGCCATTGATGGTGGCATGTAAACAAATCTGGCCAGGACGCCAATCACTCACAATGTTGTAACGGCTAACCCCATCTGGCTCATCGATATAAACAGAGTAAACCCCGTCTTTAAGCTCTACCCTAATTGCCACTTCTTGGGGCTTATCTCTAGAGCCTACTCGTGTACCAGTTACCACTACAAATTTCTTGGCAATCGTCATTTCGTGGCCAGCTAATTGGCCATCGATCATCTTAATATGCTCTAAGTAGCGATAGCGCATGAAAGCTGCTAATGCTGCAAGGCGTTTGGGATCGGCAGGTTGCACTGAGTCTGTTTTAAAGCCATCTGGATACTCTTCCACAATAAAACCGGTAGTGAAATCACCAGAAACAAAACGGGGATGTTGTAATAAGGCAGCCTGAAAAGGGATATTCGAATGAATACCACGAATCACAAAATCATTTAATGCTGCACGCATTTTTTCAATAGCTTGCGTACGATCCTTACCATGCACAATCAACTTGGCAATCATAGAGTCGTAGTACATCGGAATTTCTCCGCCCTCGTAGACGCCAGTGTCTACACGTACTCCATCGAGCTCTTGGGGTGGGCGGTATTTAACCAAGCGCCCAGTCGATGGCAAGAAATTCCGAAATGGATCATCCGCATTAATACGGCACTCCATTGACCAACCATCTAGCTTGACATCCTCTTGCTTAAAGGCGAGCTTTTCACCAGCGGCAACCCGAATCATTTGTTCCACTAAATCTAAGCCAGTAATACTTTCTGTGACAGGATGCTCGACTTGAAGACGGGTATTCATTTCCAGGAAATAGAAAGATTTATCCTTGCCAACCACAAATTCCACAGTACCTGCAGATTGGTAGTCCACTGCCTTAGCCAGGGCAACTGCTTGCTCACCCATTGCTTTTCGCGTAAGGGGATCGATAAAGGGTGAAGGGGCCTCTTCAATCACCTTTTGGTGACGACGCTGAATCGAGCAATCCCGCTCATTGAGGTAAACCACATTGCCATGGGAGTCCCCAAGCACCTGAATCTCAATATGGCGAGGACCTTCCACAAATTTCTCAATAAAAATACGATCATCACCAAAACTATTCATTGCCTCGGTCTTGCAAGCAGCAAATCCTTCAGCCGCCTCTTTATCATTAAAAGCTACACGCAATCCTTTACCACCACCGCCAGCAGATGCTTTGATCATGACTGGATAACCAATGCCTTGGGCAATTTTTACTGCCTCTTCAGTAGTGGCAATTGCTTCATTGTGGCCAGGAATGGTATTAACCTTAGCTGCTAAAGCCAGCTTTTTAGAGGCAATTTTATCGCCCATGGCAGCAATTGATTGATGCTTAGGTCCGATAAAAACAATGCCCTCTTCTTCACAGCGACGAGCAAATTGCTCATTCTCAGATAAAAAGCCGTAGCCTGGATGTACCGCTTGTGCACCGGTATCTTTACAAGCTTGAATAATCTTCTCCATAAGAAGGTAGGATTCTCTAGAAGGCGCCGGTCCAATACACACAGCTTCATCAGCCATTTGTACATGACGCGCTTCTTTATCCGCCTCAGAGTAGACGGCAACCGTCTTGATGCCCATCTTTTTAGCAGTTTTCATTACACGGCAAGCAATCTCACCGCGGTTTGCAATCAAAATTTTCTTAAACATTTTTGTAGTCATGATAGATGTGCGCCTTAAAGAGGAATGTTGCCGTGTTTACGGGCAGGATTTCTCAATTCTTTATCTTTTAGCATCGCTAAAGAGCGTGAAATACGCTTACGTGTTTCGTGAGGCAAGATCACGTCGTCAATATAACCACGGCGACCAGCCACAAAAGGGTTGGCAAACTTCGCTTTATATTCTGCTTCCCGAGCAGCTATCTTTGCTTGATCCGATTTCTCTTCACGGAAGATAATTTCTACAGCCCCTTTAGGTCCCATTACTGCTATCTCTGCTGAAGGCCAAGCAAAGTTCACATCGCCACGCAAATGCTTAGAAGCCATCACATCATATGCGCCACCATACGCTTTACGGGTAATCAAAGTGACTTTAGGTACAGTGCAATCAGCGTAGGCATAAAGCAACTTAGCACCATGCTTAATAATGCCGCCGTATTCTTGCGCTGTTCCTGGCATAAATCCAGGTACATCGACTAAGGTTACTACTGGAATATTGAAGGCATCACAGAAACGGACAAAACGAGCCGCTTTGATGGAGGCTTTAATATCCAAACAACCAGCCAATACTAAAGGTTGGTTAGCAACAATCCCAATTGATCGACCCTCCATACGCGCAAAGCCAATTAGAATATTTTTGGCATAGTCAGGTTGTAATTCAAAGAAATCGCCATCATCGACAATCTTACTAATCAACTCTTTCATATCATAAGGTTGATTTGGGTTGGAAGGCACCAGTGTGTCTAATGAAAAATCAGGCTCTTCAGTGCGCATTGCCCCATTGATCATGGGCGGTTTTTCACGATTGGAAAGTGGCAGGTAATTAAAGAAACGTCGCAGCATCATGATGGCATCAACATCATTATCAAAAGCTAAATCACACACGCCAGATATGGTTGAATGCGTTACCGCACCGCCCAACTCTTCTGCTGTTACCTCCTCATGTGTCACTGTTTTGACCACTTCAGGGCCTGTTACAAACATGTAGGAACTGTCTTTAACCATAAAAATGAAGTCCGTCAACGCTGGTGAATACACTGCACCACCTGCCGAGGGCCCCATGATGAGAGAGATCTGAGGAATCACACCAGAAGCAGTCACATTACGCTGAAATATTTCAGCATAGCCACCTAAAGAAGCAACGCCTTCTTGAATACGTGCGCCTCCAGAGTCATTTAATCCAATGACAGGGGCTCCTACTTTTAGGGCTTGATCCATGATCTTGCAGATCTTTTCTGCATGAGCTTCTGAGAGCGAACCTCCCAAGACTGTGAAGTCTTGAGAAAATACAAATACCAAGCGGCCATTAATCATGCCGTAACCAGTGACTACACCATCACCTGGTACGGTTTGCTCGGCCATTCCAAAGTCGTAGCAACGATGTTCAACAAACATATCCCACTCTTCAAAAGTGCCTGCATCAAGTAAGAGTTCGATTCGCTCACGTGCAGTTAGCTTACCTTTTGCATGTTGGGCAGCAATCCGCTTTTGCCCACCACCTAGTCGGGCAAGCTCGCGCTTTGCTTCTAGCTGTTGAATAATGTCCTTCATTTCCTACTCCTTAGAAAAATTCATGCCCCATTGCTTCGAGTAAACGTCTCGCAGCAACAGAAGCGGCCATGGTTCCTTGATTTACCTGTGCATTCAGGCTCGGTAATAGTTCTTGTACTGCTGGGTGATTTCGAAAGGCATTTTTTAGACCGGCATCTATCCTGTCCCACATCCAGGCGCCAGATTGCTGCTTGCGACGATCTTGTAATTTCCCATTCGCGTTTTGTAATTTCTGAAAATGAAGAATTTTTTCCCATAACTCGGGAATACCATTGCCTTGTAATGCGCTCAAGCTCATTACTGTTGGATGCCAATATTCTTGATTATGAGAAGCGTGGTCTGGATTACCCCCAAACCCCAATAAACGCAGAGAGCTAGTAATAAAGAGTTGGGCTCGCATTGCTGCATCGGGGTCTATATCGGCTTTATTGATCACGATAAGATCAGCGATTTCCATCACGCCTTTCTTAATAGCCTGAAGATCATCCCCAGCATTGGGTAGTTGCATGAGCAAGAACATATCTGTCATGCCAGCTACCGCAATTTCACTTTGACCTACACCAACCGTCTCAACAATCACCACATCAAAACCTGCTGCTTCAGCTACTAAAAGGGTTTCACGGGTTTTTTCAGCTACCCCACCTAATGTGCCAGATGAAGGACTAGGACGAATAAAAGCATTTTCATTGACGGATAAAAACTCCATGCGAGTCTTATCCCCCAGAATAGAACCGCCAGATATGGTCGATGAAGGATCAATTGCCAAAACTGCAACGCGGTGGCCTTTACCAATTAAATATAAGCCTAGGGTTTCAATTAAGGTGGACTTACCCACTCCTGGAACACCTGATATCCCTATACGAAAGGATTTACCTGTTTTAGGCAACAATGCATTGAGCACAGCGTCTGCACGCTTACGATGATCAAGTCGGGTTGATTCAAGTAAGGTAATAATCTTCGCTAGAGCTCGCCGCTGCGCTGATGAAGGCGCGCCGGTAAGATCGTTAACCAAAGCTTGGTCAGCTACATTGAGCATACGAATACTATCTAAGCCTATGTAGGTTTGATTGACTTGCGAATCTGCTCGAGCACGTCTTTAGCAGATGCTGGTATGGGAGTGCCTGGTCCATAAATACCTTTAACTCCAGATTCATAAAGGAACTCATAGTCCTGCCTTGGAATCACCCCACCCACAAAGACAATAATGTCATCAGAACCTTGTTTTTTTAGTTCCGCAATAATTGCTGGAACTAAGGTTCTATGGCCAGCAGCCAAAGTAGAAATACCTAAAGCATGTACGTCATTTTCTATCGCTTGACGGGCGCACTCTTCTGGCGTCTGAAAGAGTGGTCCAATATCCACATCAAAGCCCAAATCTGCAAAGGCAGTAGCTACAACCTTGGCGCCGCGATCATGACCATCTTGTCCTAATTTGGCAATCATCACACGGGGGCGACGACCAAAATCTTCGGCGAAGTTAGCAATCTCAACTTTTAATTTTTCCCAGCCTTCTGCTGAGTCGTAAGCAGCTGCATACACACCGGTCACCTTTTGAGTATCGGCGCGATGGCGCCCGTAAACTTTTTCTAATGCATCAGAAACTTCACCAACTGTGGCACGCAAACGAATAGCCTCCACAGATAACTCTAATAAATTGCCAGAGTTTTCTTGTGCCGCCTTAGTTAATGCCTCTAATGCCGCCTGCACTTTCTGACTATCACGTTTGGCCTTAATCTCATTTAAGCGAGCAACTTGACTGTCACGAACTTGGTCGTTGTCAATCATTCGAACATCAACCAAATCTTCTTTACTTAACTTGTACTTATTGACACCCACAATCACATCAGACCCAGAGTCAATCTTAGCTTGCTTTTCTGCTGCAGCCGCTTCGATTTTCAGTTTAGCCCAACCACTCTCTACCGCTTTAGTCATACCACCCATACCATCGACTTCTTGAATGATTTCCCAAGCTTTATCTGCCATCTCCTGTGTGAGGCTCTCCATCATGTATGAACCTGCCCATGGATCAATTACGCTTGTGATGTGGGTTTCTTCTTGAAGAATTAACTGTGTATTTCTTGCAATCCGGCTTGAGAACTCGGATGGTAAAGCGATGGCCTCATCAAAGGAATTCGTATGTAAAGATTGTGTACCGCCAAATATTGCGGCCATCGCCTCTACAGTAGTGCGAACTACATTGTTATAGGGGTCTTGTTCAGTCAAAGACCAACCTGATGTTTGGCAATGAGTCCGTAACATCAAGGACTTAGGATTTTTAGGCTCAAAGGATTTCATGATGCGCCACCAAAGCAGGCGGGCAGCACGAAGTTTGGCTACCTCTAAATAGAAGTTCATACCAATTGCAAAGAAAAATGAAAGTCGGCCCGCAAAGCCATCAACATCCAATCCTTTAGCTAATGCAGTTTTGACATACTCTTTACCATCAGCTAATGTAAATGCCAACTCTAAAACCTGATTAGCGCCAGCCTCTTGCATGTGATAACCCGAAATAGAAATCGAGTTAAATTTAGGCATATGCTTGGCGGTGTATTCAATGATGTCGCCAATGATCCGCATTGAAGGCTCTGGTGGATAGATATAGGTATTACGCACCATGAACTCTTTAAGAACATCGTTTTGAATGGTTCCAGAAAGTAGCTCTTGTTTAACCCCCTGCTCTTCACCAGCCACAATATATCCAGCCAATACCGGCAAGACTGCCCCGTTCATCGTCATCGAAACCGAGACCTTGTCCAATGGAATACCATCAAACAAAATTTTCATATCTTCAACTGAGTCGATGGCTACGCCAGCTTTACCCACATCACCAGTTACGCGGGGATGATCGGAGTCATAACCACGATGGGTTGCTAAATCGAATGCTACAGAAACACCTTGACCACCAGCATCCAAAGCTTTGCGATAAAACGCATTGGATTCTTCAGCAGTTGAAAAACCAGCGTATTGGCGAATAGTCCAAGGGCGGACTGAATACATCGTCGCTTGCGGACCACGTACAAACGGCTCAAAACCTGGTAATGAATTCGTGTAATTTAAGCCATCCACATCCTCAGAGGTATATAAGGCTTTTAATTGGATTCCATCTGGTGTTTTCCAGCCCAATTTACTCACATCTCCACCTGGTGCGGATTTTTGAGCTGACTTACTCCAATCTTCCAAATTACTGGCTTTTACATTAGGCCAAGTATTGCTTGCAGCCTTATTTTCACTATTTCCCATAAAGCACTCCTAGTTGGCTTTATTACATTGTTTTGTATTGTTGCTTAATTAGTAGGGGTATTTTGCTTGACTTTTTTCTATTTGTCTAGATACTGTATACATAATTATGAATACAAAATTACTAAATAGACCTCTTTCTGAAGTTGTGGCGGAACGCCTTCGTACTCAGATATTCGCTCACGAGCTGGCCCCAGGCAGCTGGTTAGATGAGCAGAGCCTTGCCATTGAGTTTGGTATTAGTCGTACGCCGATGCGGGAGGCCATCAAGGTCTTAGCATCAGAGGGGCTAGTTACCACCAAAATGAATCGTGGCGCCTATGTCACCGAGGTTGATCGTCATGATTTAGAGCAAATATTTACAATTCTCTCCCTACTTGAAGGTCAAGCTGCTAAAGAAACTGCCGTTAAAGCCACAGAAATGCAGCTTACCCAGCTAGATAATCTTCACCACCGTCTAGAAAAAGCGGCTGCAGATCGTGATTTAGAGCAATTCTTTGAAATTAATGTGAAATTTCATGATTTAATCCAAGAAATCGCTGGAAATCAGTGGATGAATGGCGTGATTGTGGACTTAAGGAAGGTCCTCAAACTGCAACGGCGGGATTCCTTAAGTCGCAGCGGACGGATGCAGAGCTCACTACTAGAGCATCGAGAAATACTCCAAGCTATATTAAAAAGAGATTGTGTGGGTGCTGAGGCCGCTATGCGTAAGCATTTGGCTAGAGGACTAGAAGCGGTCCAGTAAGCCCATAAAAAACAATGGCTTAGAGTATTAATCTAAGCCATGAAATCAAATACAAATCCTTGGAGATTTACCTCTTAACTATCAAGTTTCCTGGCAAGCTAGCAATGTACGCAGAAATATCTTGCAGGTCGGCTTTTGAAAAGGCCTGAACTTGAGAAGACATCACCGCATTATTGCGACCATATTGTGAATTTGAATTACCTACTTGGTAAGCTTGCAAGGCGTAAAAAAGATAATCTGGGTATTGGCCACCTAACTTAGGATAAGCGGGCAAGATTGGTGCGTTGAGCCCTGCGCCATGGCAAGAAGCACAATTTGCCTTCTCAACAAGGGCCTGACCTTTATCGACGCTCGCAGCATTTGCCACGTTTAGCAAACCAAGGCTAGATAACAGAGCTATAGTAATTAGTGAGAATTTCATAAACGTACCTCTAAATATCACTTTAATGGATTATTAGGTGAGCTAGCTGATTGCACAGCATAGTACTCGCCAAGATCAGCCATGTCTTGATCGGACAGGCTTGCAGCAATTGAACGCATGGTTGGATGCTTTCTTTCGCCTTTTTTATAGGCAGCTAAAGAGCTAGCAATGTAAGCGCCATTTTGTCCGCCCAAGATTGGCACTCTGTAGACTAAAGGATAGTCGGCTCGGTAATCAGGAATAGAATGGCAGCCAATACAGAGCCATACTTTTCCTTGGCCAGCAATGGGGTCACCTTTAAGGTCTGCAGCATGGGCTACAAAACCAGTAAATGCCAAGCTAGCAGCAAGGGCTAATTGGGGAAGAATGCGGTGTTTTTTCATAAAAATCATTGGTAAGAAGTTTGATTTAGATCAATTTGGAAAGAGTATAGCGGAGACTGGGCATCGAGATCGATCCAGCCACCAAAAACTAGTGTAAACACTGAATTTATCAGTCCTAGCAAGGCTTTTTTATAGCTTTTTTAGCCACTTTCAGTTTCAAAGTAAGATCTTGACTTCATTACATTAAGGTCACTATGTCTACAAATATTATTCAAGGTCGCTTAAAGAGCCTAGGAATTGAATTACCCTCAGCAGGCCAGCCTGCAGCATCCTATGTCATGGCCGTTACCTGTGGAAACACCGTTTTCTTATCCGGCCATATTGCTAAACACCAGGGTGAACCTTGGGTTGGAAAATTAGGCAACGATATGGATACTACGACCGGTCAAGCGGCAGCACGCTCCATTGCTATCGATCTCATGGCTACTTTGCAACAGCATTTAGGCTCATTGGATAAAGTGAAGCGTATTGTCAAAGTCATGGGGCTAGTTAACTCCACCCCTGAATTTACAGAGCAACATCTCGTTCTTAACGGCTGCTCTGAACTATTGTTTGAGGTGTTTGGTGAGGTTGGCAAACATGCCCGCAGCGCATTTGGTGTAGCTCAAATACCCCGCGGCGCTTGTGTAGAAATCGAGCTCATCGCTGAGATTTAACGTAGATTAATATCTCAATTTGCCTTTAGTTTGCCGTCTTTCAAGCGCGGTTCTACAAAGTGCCCCTTACGAGCGCGATTACCGGCAAATGATTTAAGCGTTTTCGCATCGAGGTTTAAGTCGGTAGGCTTACCAGCGCGACCTACTCCAAAATAAGAAGCGCCTTCTGAACCCACTGCAATTGCCGAGGCGAGTTTTTCATTACCATCTAAGCCCATTAAGATTACCCCTTTGCCACCCGTGGGCAAGCGTTTGAGCTCATCTAATGGGAAGACCAATAACTTGGCACTTTCTGAGAGGCAAGCTACCTGCTTCATACCTTGCACTACCTTTACCGCTCCTAGAGGAGCATCACCACCCGGGAACTTGACATCAATTCCCACAAAGGATTTACCAGCTTTATTGCGAGTTGTCATATCGGCAACATTTGCCAAGAAACCATTACCTGCTCTAGTAGAAATCAAGACTAAATCATCTGCTTGGCCGGCGTAATAAGCCACCATTTGTGAGCCAATTGCTAAGTTAACAAAACTCGTTAATGGTGAACCATCACCCCTTGCACCGGGTAATTCACTGACTGGTACGGTATAGACGCGCCCATCACTGCCAAAACCTTGGATGACATCAACCGTTCGACACTCATATGTCTCGTAGAGGCCATCTCCAGCCTTGAAAGCAAATTGCGTAGCATCGTGTTCATGGCCTTGGCGAACGCGAACCCAGCCTTTTTGAGAAACAATCACGGTTACTGGCTCATCAACCACCTTAGTTTCGGCTATCGCGCGCTTGTCTTCTTGGATTAATGTGCGGCGATCATCGCCAAAATCTTTAATGTCAGATTCAATCTCTTTAATGATACGTTTGCGTAAAACTGTATCGCTTTGCAGTAACCCTTCCAAGTCATCACGTTCAGATTTAAGCTCTTTGAGCTCTTGCTCGATCTTAATTCCCTCTAAGCGAGCCAATTGGCGCAAACGAATATCCAAAATATCTTCGGCTTGGCGATCACTCAGTTTAAATTCTTTGATCAGATCCGCTTTAGGCTCATCACTATTGCGGATGATCTTAATGACCTTATCAATGTTAAGAAGAACGGTTAGGCGCCCTTCTAGGATGTGCATGCGGTCTTTAACTTTACCTAAGCGGTACTGCGTACGACGAGTCACTGTTGCTACGCGGAACGTAATCCACTCAAAAATAATGTCTTTTATGCCCTTTTGACGTGGTCGCCCATCATTACCAATCATCACCAAGTTCATCGGTGCATTTGATTCTAATGAGGTATGGGCTAACAGCAGGTTTACGAACTCATTGACATCAATATTTTTGCTCTTTGGCTCAAATACCAGTCGCACAGCAGCATCTTTACTCGACTCGTCACGCACACCATCAAGCACATTCAAAATAGTCGATTTAAGGTTATTTTGTTCAGGCGTGAGGGTTTTCTTGCCAACCCTGACCTTGGGATTAGTGATTTCTTCAATCTCTTGCAAAACCCGTTGCGAGGAGGTGGCTGGGGGTAGTTCATTAACGATGATTTGCCACTGACCACGTGCCAACTCTTCTACTGACCAACGCGCCCTTACTTTTAAGCTGCCACGACCTAATTCATAAATGGCGGCAATGTCTGCGTTTGCAGAAATAATTTGGCCGCCTCCAGGGTAATCAGGTCCAGGCATGATTTCTAGGAGATCAGAGGTTGTCATCTTGGGTGACTTCATCAAGGCAATCGCTGCGTTAGCGACTTCACGTAAATTATGTGATGGAATCTCGGTTGCCATACCCACTGCAATGCCTGATGCCCCATTGAGAAGAACAAATGGCAACCGTGCTGGCAATAATTTAGGTTCTTCAAAAGATCCATCATAGTTAGGCGCAAAGTCGACAGTGCCTTGGTCGATTTCACTCATTAACAAGCCGGCAATCTTGGTTAAGCGTGCTTCGGTATAGCGCATAGCCGCAGCGCCATCACCATCGCGTGAACCAAAATTACCCTGCCCATCGATTAAGGGGTAGCGTAGTGAAAAGCTTTGCGCCAAGCGAACTAAGGCATCATAGGCAGATTGATCGCCATGTGGATGAAATTTACCTAATACATCACCGACTACACGGGCACTCTTAACAGGCTTAGCATCAGCGCGCAATCCCATCTCACTCATGGAGAACAAAATACGGCGCTGGACGGGTTTTTGACCATCGGCTACATCTGGTAGGGCGCGGCCTTTCACCACGCTAATGGCGTAATCTAGATAAGCACGCTCTGCATATACCGCTAGAGTGAGACTGTCTTTGCCATCTTCATTTAATTCAATGGTATTAGGATCATGCGGATCATTCGGACCGCCCGTTTTTGTAGCAAGCATCTGCGTTGCATCAGAAAACAAATCGGCTTGCTCAGTTAAATGATCGCCAGGGGTCTTTTTTGTACTCATTAAATATCAGCCTCCACTTCATTACCACGTTCTTCTAACCAGTCGCGACGCGCCCCAGACTCAGATTTACCCATCAACATATCCATAGTCTTAATGGTTTCGTCTTCAGTCCAATTGCCTAAAGTCACAGGGAGTAAACGGCGGGTATCCGGATTTAAGGTCGTATCCCATAATTGCTCTGCACTCATTTCCCCCAAGCCCTTAAAGCGGGAGATTTGCCAAGCAGATTCTTTAACGCCTTCTTTGCGTAATTTATCTTCAATCGCTTGTAACTCATTGGCATCTAAGGCATAAATCTTTTGTGCTGGCTTTTTACCTCGTGCTGGGGCATCGACTCTAAACAAAGGTGGCCTAGAAATATGAATATGCCCTTGCTCAATCAATTTGGGGAAATGTTTGTAAAACAAGGTTAGCAGCAATACCTGAATATGCGACCCATCTACGTCCGCATCAGACAAAATGCAGACCTTGCCATAACGTAAGTTTGATAAATCAGGGTTGTCGCTAGCCCCATGGGGATCTACTCCAATGGCGACGGCAATATCGTGCACTTCATTATTAGCGAATAAACGATCGCGCTCTGCTTCCCAAGTATTGAGCACCTTTCCACGCAAGGGCAAAATGGCTTGATATTCTTTATTGCGGCCCATTTTGGCTGAACCTCCTGCAGAATCACCCTCAACGAGGAAGATTTCATTTAGGCCAATGTCTTGGCTTTCACAATCAGTCAGTTTTCCGGGTAGCACGGCTACCCCAGAAGATTTTTTCTTTTCTACTTTTTGACCAGCACGCGTTCTAGCTTGTGCTTGCTTAATCACTAAGTCAGCTAGCTTGCGCCCGTAATCCACGTGTTGGTTTAACCAGAGCTCTAAAGCCGATTTAACGTAGCCGGAAACCAAGCGCACAGCATCACGTGAATTCAAACGTTCTTTAATCTGCCCCTGAAACTGGGGATCTAAAACCTTGGCCGATAAAATAAATGAGGCCCTTGCAAACACATCCTCAGGCATGAGCTTGACACCTTTGGGTTGTAATGCATGCATCTCTATGAAGCCTTTGACCGCATTAAAGAGGCCTTCACGTAAGCCACTTTCATGAGTTCCGCCTGCTGGAGTAGGAATAAGGTTGACATAACTCTCACGTACTGGTGTGCCATCTTCTGTCCAAGCCACAACCCATGCAGCACCTTCACCTTCAGCAAAGGAATCATCATCGCCATTACCAGTGGCATATTGTTCAGCCTCAAATGGTGGAATGACTTCCGCTCCATGTCCTGCTTGGGCAATTGCTTCATTTAAATAACCACGCAAACCTTGAGCATATTGCCAAGTTTGGCTATCACCGGTCTTTTCTTGAATGAGAGTTACTTTAACGCCAGGCAAGAGAACTGCTTTAGAGCGCAAAAGACGAATGAGATCATGCAAAGGAATAACAGCGCTATCAAAATACTGGCTATCTGGCCATGCACGGACGCGAGTACCGTGAGATTTATCCTCTTTCCCTGCAGCAATCGTTTTCAGTTTTTCAATGACGCGACCATCAGCAAAGGTCAATGTAGAGACTTTGCCATCACGCCAAACTGTGACTTCAAGGCGCTTAGATAATGCATTGGTGACCGAAACACCCACCCCATGCAAGCCACCCGAGAAGGCATATGCACCGCCTGAACCTTTTTCAAACTTACCGCCAGCATGCAACTGAGTAAAAACAATTTCTACTACGGGTAATTTTTCAGTAGGATGGATTCCCACCGGAATTCCGCGGCCATCGTCTTCAATACTCACGCTACTGTCGGTATGCAAGGTGACAGTGATGTGTTTGCCAAACCCCCCTAAAGCCTCATCTGAGGCGTTATCCAATACCTCCTGTATGACATGAAGTGGATTATCGGTGCGGGTGTACATACCAGGTCGTTGACGGACTGGTTCGAGGCCCTTAAGGACTTGAATCGAGGATTCGCTGTATTCAGATGTTTTACGTGTAGCCATGCGCGCAAATTGTAGTCATGTCTGAAGTAAAAACCGAACTTTTCCAAAATTAACCCTACATCCATGCCAAAATCACGATATGGGAGCCTTAAGTCATATTCGTGTTTTAGACCTTAGCCGTGTGCTTGCCGGCCCATGGTGCACTCAAAATCTAGCCGATTTAGGGGCCGATGTTATTAAAGTCGAAAAACCAGGCGAGGGAGACGATACGCGCCATTGGGGGCCTCCTTTTGCCAAGGATGAAAAAGGCCAAGATACCTCTGAAACAGCCTATTTCATCAGTATTAATCGCAATAAACGCTCTATTACGGTGGATATTAGCAAACCAGAGGGCCAGGAAATCATCCGCCAACTTGTTTTAGAGTCAGATGTGCTGATCGAGAACTACAAAGTTGGCCAGTTGCTTAAATACGGGCTGGATTACGAGAGTCTTAAAAAGATTAAACCAGAATTGATCTACTGCTCAATTACCGGTTTTGGCCAAACAGGTCCTTATGCCCACCGCCCTGGTTATGACTTTATCGTCCAAGGCATGGGGGGATTTATGAGTGTCACCGGTGAACACCAAGATTTTGAAGGGGCTAGCCCTCAAAAAGCAGGGGTGGCGATTGCTGATATTTTCACGGGCATGTACGCCAGCACAGCTATATTGGCAGCTGTCGTGCATCGGGATCACACTGGACAAGGTCAAAACATCGATCTAGCCTTGCTCGATACCCAAATTGCAGTAATGGCCAATGTTGCTAGTGCGTATTTATGCTCACAAGAGTCTCCCTTACGCTGGGGTAATGCCTCACCCACAATTGTTCCCTACCAAACCTTTCCCACCCTTGATGGCTGGATTATTGTGGCTGCTGGAAATAATGGGCAATTTAGACATTTTGTGACTACCGGTGGCCAAGCCGATCTAGCAGATAACCCCTTGTTCTCAGATAACCCTATGCGGGTAAAGCATCGCAAAGAGTTAATTCCCCTGTTAGAGGCTATGACTCGCAAAAAAACTAAGGCGCAGTGGATTAGCGCATTAGACGAAGCGGGAGTTCCTTGTGGCCCCATTAATAACTTCAAAGAAGTCTTTGAAAATGAGCAAGTATTAGCCCGATCAATAGAAATGCAGGTGCCCCACCCTAGCGCTGGGTCTATCAAACTCGTAGCTAGCCCCATGCGCCTCTCAAAAACCCCTGTGGAATTGCGCCTAGCACCCCCGACCCTTGGTCAACATACCGATGAGATCCTCAAAGAGCGCTTACACCTTGATCCGCAGCTCATACAAGACTTACATATCAAGGGTATTGTCTAGGGTCTATGACTAGCACTATTTCCCCTCCAAAACTAACTCTTGCTCAGGTTCTGATCTATGGCGGTTTAATGGTGACCCTATCCATGGGCATTCGTCATGGCTTTGGACTCTTTAACCTTCCCATTACTTCCGCCAATGATTGGGGAAGAGAAACTTTTGCCCTCACTATTGCATTACAAAATTTGATTTGGGGCGCAGTTCAACCCATTACAGGCGCTCTAGCAGATCGATATGGTGCATTCAAAATCATGATCGCTGGCGGTATTTTATATGCCCTCGGTTTAGCCGGAATGGCGGTCTCTACTGATGCGCTGAACTTTTCAATCGCTGGCGGTTTGTTCATTGGTCTTGCGCAAACTGCCACCACTTACAGTGTTGTCTACGGCATCCTCGGCAGAAATGTTTCTGCTGAAAAACGAGTCTGGGCTATGGGTATTACAGCAGCCGCTGGTTCGTTTGGACAGTTCTTAATGATTCCTGCAGAGCAAGGTTTACTTTCTGCATTTGGTGCACAAGATGCATTGTTGCTATTAGCGTTAATGGCTAGCTTAATGATTCCAACTGCTTTTATGTTGCGTGAAAAGAATTTTGTTCATTCACATAATCTAGGTGATCAAACTATTAAACAAGCTTTAAAAGAAGCGCTTGCCAACCCAAGTTTTCGTTTGCTTACCTTAGGGTATTTTGTTTGTGGATTTCAGGTGGTGTTTATTGCAGTGCATTTAGCGCCCTATCTCAAAGATTTATCTGCCATCTACCCTGCTGTAGGAGCGCCAGTAGTTGCGACTACTGCTCTTGCACTAATTGGTTTATTTAATATTTTTGGCACCTATAGTGCTGGCATATTTGGTCAGCGATTTCCCAAGCGTTATCTTCTATCAGGAATATATATTGGGAGATCTATTGCCATTACTGCCTTCTTATGGTTTCCCTTAAGCCCAATGACTACCTACATCTTTTCCGCCATCATGGGTTTTCTATGGCTTTCCACTATTCCTTTAACGAATGCGATTGTGGCGCAGATCTTTGGCGTTAAATACCTCACTATGCTTTCTGGCCTAGTGTTCTTTTCGCACCAGTTGGGCAGTTTTTGCGGCGCTTACTTTGGCGGCTATCTTTATGATCGCACTGGCTCTTACATGCTTGTTTGGGAAATTGCCATTGCTCTAGGTGTATTTGCTTTCTTAGTTAATCTACCAGTTAAAGAGCGCCCAATCCATCGCGTTGCAGTTGCACCATCTTCCTAGAATATTAATTGTTCATTTTTAATTATTTGATCCATGCTAATCAAACTAAATAGCTCACCTTTGCTTAGCTGGTTTTTAACCGCTATTGCTTTATCGGTTTTGGGATTTATTTTTGCCTCATACTTTGCACCCGAGATGGTGGTGGCATTAACGAATCAAGTATGGGCACTATGTGGCTGGTAAGCTTTAAAATGTCTTAACATCATTGCCGTAACTGCTTTTTGATTTGTTTTATTTTCTTTATTTTCTTTTTTTGGTTTTTTTTAATTTTTATCCCAGCAATCAAAAAATCTCGCCGTAGCACAATGGATAGTGCACATGCCTCCTAAGCGTGGGATACAGGTTCGATTCCTGTCGGCGGGACCAATTGATTCATCAAAACTTATCCACAGCTTTTGTGGATAAAACTCCAAAAGTTTTCCTAAGTATCCGATTTGTATAGAGTGACCTAGCTTGCTTAAATAATAAGCAGTATTTTCTTACAACAATTTCTTAAAAAACTAGTATTGACAAATTTAGTGGAATGGCGGGTATTTCCTAAAGGGATTTCTGGTGCTTTTCTCTTACACTTGCCAGATGTATGCACTGAACACCAGCACCTTAGCTGCTTTAGAGGAAATGCTCCAAAATACTGCTAGAACAGCTCCTGCTGATTTTATGCCTATACATTTTGCACGGGGCACCAAACCGGGGCAAGTGATGGGTTATCTCAATCCTGATTTCATCGCCTTTATACAAGAATCTCTTGCTAAAGACCCTATTTCACATCTTCATATTAATCATGAGCGCTTCACAATTGGTGATGCTAAACCCCTTGCACTATCGATTAGCCTAGCTAAATTAGCTGATCGGATGCACCAAGGGGGCTATATCCTCGGTTGGCGTCATGAAGAATTTGCTTGGGTGGACCAAGATGGTCATGCCTACTTTCAGCTAGAAAGATCTGCCTTTAGGGCTTTTGGTTTTCAGAGTATGGCAACCCATGTCAATGGATACACTAAAGCAGGCAATCTATGGCTAGGCAGACGTAGTGAGAATAAGCCAACCGATCCAGGCCAGTTAGATAACTTGGCTGCCGGTGGCATTGCTGCCAATGAAACTCCTTGGGTATGTGCCCGTCGGGAGCTTTGGGAAGAAGCTGGGGTTCCTGCGCAGCTTTCAGATCAGATTGAGCCTGCTGGACTAATACATATGCGCCGCCCGATTACCAATCGGGGATTTCATGATGAACAGCTCTTTATTTATGATTTAGAGCTCTTAGAAAGCTTTGTACCGACCAATTACGATGGTGAAGTCAGCGGTTTTATAGAAATCTCTTTTTCCGAGGCGGCTGCCCGCATTTTGGCTGATGAATTTACGAGCGATGCTGCTTTTGTTACCGCAGACTTTATCTTGCGCAAATACCGCTCGTAAATGCCATCGTCTCCTACTTTTGAAATTCGTGGTTAAATTGATCCTAAGGATGAAACAGGGGTGCCCTTTAAGCGTAGGATAACTTTGAGGTGCTGAGAAAGACCCTAGAACCCGATCCAGGTAATGCTGGCGTGGGGAGTTTGCATCAGACCGTCACCCGGTTTCGTCCATCTACAACAGTCAGGAGATGGGCATGAGCACAAATAAAAATAAAACGAAACAAGAAATTCCGAGTTTAAAGAGCTTAGAACGTGACTTTGGGCAAAAATTTGCCTACCCCGCATCCACCAAAACCTATTTAGAAGGTTCTCGAGCGGATATTAAGGCCCCTATTCGGATGATTGAGCAACTCTCTACCCGTGTGGGTGAGCAGATGGTGCCAAATCCGCCCGTGCCGGTTTACGATACTTCTGGCCCCTACAGCGATCCCGAGATAGTGATTAACCTGGAAAAAGGTTTACCACTCTTACGTAAAAGTTGGATTGCAGAGCGTAATGACACTGAGCAATTAGCAGGCCCCACTTCAGAATATGGAGTTGCTCGTTCACAAGATAAAGAAACTCAGCACTTACGCTTTGCGCATATAGGTGCTCCTCGGGTTGCAAAAGCGGGCAGTAATGTGAGTCAAATGTATTATGCCCGCAAAGGGATTATTACCCCAGAAATGGAATACGTTGCCCTGCGTGAATCCATGGGTCTTGAACAATTGCGCAAAGATCCTGCCTACAAGCAATTGCTTAAGCAACATCCTGGCAAGTCTTATGGTGCAAATCTACCCGATATTGTTACCGGTGAATTTGTTCGCTCTGAAATTGCCGCTGGACGCGCGATCATTCCGGCCAATATTAATCACCCAGAATTAGAGCCAATGATTATTGGTCGTAACTTCCGCGTGAAGATTAACGGCAATCTTGGTAACTCTGCAGTTACCTCATCCATTAATGAAGAAGTAGAAAAAATGGTGTGGTCTATCCGTTGGGGTGCTGACACCATCATGGATTTATCTACTGGTAAGCATATTCATGAAACTCGTGAGTGGATTATTCGTAATTCGCCAGTGCCCATCGGTACAGTGCCAATTTACCAAGCCTTAGATAAGACTGGTGGTATTGCTGAAGACCTTACTTGGGAAATGTTCCGTGATACCTTGGTTGAGCAAGCAGAGCAAGGTGTGGATTACTTCACCATCCATGCAGGGGTATTGCTACGCTATGTACCCTTAACAGCTGATCGCATTACGGGCATTGTGTCTCGGGGTGGTTCGATCATGGCCAAGTGGTGCTTAGCCCACCATAAAGAAAACTTCCTTTACACCAGATTTGATGAGATTTGCGAGATTATGAAAGCTTATGACGTGTCATTTAGCTTAGGCGATGGCTTGCGTCCTGGTTGTATTGCAGATTCTAACGATGCTGCTCAGTTTGGTGAACTCCATACCTTGGGTGAACTCACAGCTAAAGCCTGGAAGCATGATGTTCAGGTCATGATTGAAGGTCCTGGTCACGTTCCAATGCAGCGCATTGAAGAGAATATGACTGAGGAGCTCAAGCATTGTTTAGAAGCGCCCTTTTATACCCTAGGACCATTGATTACCGATATTGCCCCAGGTTACGATCACATCACTAGCGGAATTGGTGCAGCGCAAATTGGTTGGTATGGCACTGCGATGCTGTGCTATGTCACTCCAAAAGAGCACTTAGGTCTTCCTGATAAAGAGGATGTTCGCGAGGGCATCATCACTTATAAGATTGCAGCGCATGGTGCTGACTTAGCCAAAGGCTTACCTGGTGCTCAATTACGTGACAACGCCCTATCCAAAGCCCGTTTTGAGTTTCGCTGGGAAGACCAATTTAATCTTGGCTTAGATCCTGAGCGTGCCCGTGAATATCACGATGCTACCTTGCCGGCTGAGGGAGCCAAGATAGCTCATTTTTGTTCCATGTGTGGTCCAAAGTTCTGTTCTATGAAGATTACTCAAGAAGTCCGTGACTACGCTGCAACACTTGATGCTGATGGTAATCCGAAAGCGAAAGTGATCCCAATTACTGCACAGGCCTCTACAGATGCAGCAAAAGGCATGCAAGAAATGTCTGCTGAGTTCCGTAAGCGCGGGAGTGAAATTTATCAATAAGCTTAACTAAGATCTATTAAGAATACGATGAGCAAAACGATTAATCGTCAAGATAAATACGCCATTGTTGGGGCTGGCCTGATGGGTCGACTACTAGCTGTTGCACTTGCTAGACGTGGATCGCATGTAGACCTCTTTGAACAAGGTGGGCAAGAAGCCTTGGAATCACCCGCTAGAATAGCTGCTGCGATGTTAGCTCCTTTAGCAGAATCCGCTATTACTGAAGATAACGTAGTTCGAATGGGTATTCATAGTCTGCCAAGGTGGCAAAAACTCATTAGCGAGTTAGCTAGCCCGGTGTATTTTCAGCAAGATGGCACTTTGATCTTGTGGCACCGTCAAGATGCAAGTGATGCTGAACGTTTTGCTGCCCATCTTGAGAAAAACAGTGCTGCCAATCACTTGCTGGCTACACCACAACGCCTTGATAGCGCCGCCTTACATCAGCTTGAACCCAGTGTTGCGCAGCGCTTTACTCAAGGTCTTTATCTTCCCAATGAAGGTCAACTTGATAATCGTCAACTACTTGCAGCGCTTTTAGTGGAATTAGATCTTTTGAAGGTGCATTGTCATTGGCATACTCCTGCAGACCCTAGCCAACTTCAGGCGGACAATATTTATCGTTGGGTAATTGATTGCCGCGGTTTAGGCGCTAAGGCAGCTTGGCAATCAAAAACGGAACTCGTCAATCCTTTGCGCGGTGTGCGTGGCGAAGTACTGCGGTTATATGCACCCGAAGTCAAACTACGTCGCCCAACTCGCCTGATACATCCCCGTTACCCAATCTATATTGCCCCAAAAGAAAATGATATTTATGTCGTTGGCGCAACTGAAATTGAATCTGAGGACTTATCTGAGATTAGTGTGCGCTCTGCTATGGAATTACTAAGCGCTATCTATACTGTGCATAGTGGCTTTGCTGAAGCCCGAATTTTAGAGATGGCTACACAGTGTCGCCCTACGCTAAAGGATAATTTGCCGCAAATTTGGGTAAGGAAGCCTAATAATCACTCTGGCTTGATGTTGATCAATGGGCTGTATCGCCATGGTTTTATGATTTCTCCGGCAGTCATGGATTGCGCTTTAGAGTTTATCGATCATGGTGATAGTCAAACTGCAGTAAAACTAGGACTGAAACTGAATCAAGATCATTTATCCGAAGAGGTATCAGCATGCGTGTCCTTGTAAACCAAATCGAACATGACGTACCTGCTGGCAGTTTGGTGAGTAATGTCTTGTCACATGTAAAAGCGCAGCCACCCTTTGCGGTGGCAGTTAACTTCAGTTTTGTAGCTAAAGATCACTACACCGAAACCGTTTTACAAGAGAATGATCAGATTGAGATTATTACTCCTGTTACTGGCGGCTAAAAATAGATTATTTAATTACCATGACAGCCCCCTTACTTCATCAGCTCGAGCAACCCAATCATCTAGATGCACTCACCCTCTATGGTGAGACTTTTGCTAGTCGCCTATTACTCGGCACATCACGCTATCCTTCTCCGCAAGTTTTAGAAAATGCCGTTCAAGCATCCAACCCCGGCATGATTACGGTCAGCTTGCGTCGTCAAGGTAGCGCTACTGCTGTGGCCCATTCTGGTTTTTGGGATCTCATTAAAAAGATGGCAGTTCCCGTTTTACCTAATACCGCTGGCTGTCATAGCCCACAAGAAGTGATTGCAACCGCGCACATGGCCAGAGAAGTATTTGAGACCGATTGGATTAAGTTAGAGCTCATTGGGGATGACTACACCTTGCAACCTGATACTGTCAGACTAGTATCGACCGCACAAACTCTCATTAAAGACGGTTTTAAGGTTTTGCCCTACTGCACAGAAGATCTTATTTTGTGCCAGCGCCTAGTAGATGTGGGCTGCCAAGCAGTAATGCCTTGGGCTGCCCCAATTGGAACAGGACAAGGACCATTAAATCCTTATGCCATGAAATTATTGCGTGATCGCTTAAAGGTTCCGCTATTAGTCGATGCAGGTCTAGGCCTTCCCTCGCATGCATGCACCGTGATGGAGTGGGGTTTTGATGGAGTTCTCTTAAATACTGCAGTGGCATTGGCTGATAATCCGGTAGCCATGGCTAAAGCATTTGCCATGGCAGTTCAGGCTGGTCGCAGCGCTTTTTTATCGGGTGCCATGCAAGCTCAGCATTCTGCGCAAGCAAGCACCCCGCTTGTAGGAACGCCCTTTTGGCATCAGAGTGAATGAATTTAATATGAGTTTAGTTCGAGACCTTGCAGATCAAATTGTGGCGGCCCACAGTAAGGATGATTTACGTATCGCTACTCCTAGGTTTAGCTTACAAAGCCCCCCACCAAAGATCGATAACGAGCATGCTGCCGATCATTACGAACTAGCCGCTATATTAGCTGCAATAGAAATGGGCTTTATTGCCTCTGATGCCAAAATATTAGGTAAAGCATGGTCGCGCATGGTTCATCAAGATGGTGGTTTTAATCCCTCCAAATGGCCTGTTCGCCCAGAATATTTTGATCTATTGCCATGGACGCGTGATATGAACCCTCATGCTTTTGCACCGTGCCCTAAACGAATGGGTTTATATGCAGTAATGCCTGATGCTAATTGGGTAAAACGGATGGTAGAGGCTGAAGTTCCGACAGTGCAACTTCGTTTTAAATCTGAAGATAAAAGAAAGCTGAAGGAACAGATCGCTCAATCAGTACAAGCTGTACAAGGCAGTAAGACGCTTCTCTTTATTAATGATTATTGGCAAGAAGCCATCGATGCAGGTGCTTATGGTGTTCATCTAGGCCAAGAAGATATGGCTAATGCCAATTTAGAAGCTGTTAGAGCTGCTGGACTGCGCTTAGGTTTAAGCACTCATGGTTATGCAGAAATGGTTTATGCAGACCGATTTTGTCCAAGCTACATTGCTATGGGGGCGGTCTTTCCAACGAATTTAAAGAAGATGCCTACTGCACCACAAGGCTTGGGACGTTTATATAAATATGCCCAATTGATGAGCAACTATCCCTTGGTTGCCATTGGTGGTATTAATGAAAGCAGTATTCATGCGGTAGCACAAAGTGGGGTTGGCTCTGTTGCCGTTGTCAGAGCTCTAATGGGAGCAAGTGATCCCAAAGAAGCTGTAAAGCATCTTCAAGAGCTCATGAAGACGTAGTTTTTTGATACATAAAAGCTGATGTGCCAGCTTTGCCTATAACCACTAATATTTACCCTGCTCTTTTGGTAAAGCCGTAGGATAAAAATCGTGCATATGCCATAAGGGTCCAGGGCCCTCACCAATCCTCAGAAAACGTCCTGCCTCCAATCCTGCCTCGACATACGCTATCGCCTTGCCAACAGAATGACTTAGATCATGACCAACCGCTAGGTAGGTTGCAATGGCAGAGGCTAGGGAGCAGCCTGTGCCATGAGTATTAGTCGTGTTAACTCGATAGTGTTTGAATTCTTTTGACTGCACTACTTCCAAATCATCCTCTAGCGAACGCCACATTAAAAAGTCAGTAAGTTGAGTATGCGATGCATCTAGATGACCGCCCTTAATAAGGACAGCTTGCGGGCCTAGGTCAAGTAATTCTTGGGCGGCTAATTTGAAGTCTTGTGGTCCAGTGAGTTCGCGCCCCAATAAGAGTGAGGCTTCATCTAGGTTTGGTGTAATTAAACTCGCCAGCGGAAATAACTCCGTAATCATGGCTCCAGCCGTATCGTCACCACCAAGACTAGCACCAGAAGTAGCTCTTAAGACGGGATCTAAAACAATTCTTTTAGCACCATGTCGCTTGAGCGCCAATGCTACAGTTCGCACAATTTCTGGGCTAGCTAGCATACCAATTTTGACAATATCAACCTCAATATCCATAAAGATGGCATCGATTTGTGCCTGCACTACATCAAGATCTATGTCCTGAATACGCATGACTCCTATGGTATTTTGGGCAGTAATGGCGGTAATCACCGACATACCATATCCACCCAAGGCGGTAATGACCTTAAGGTCAGCCTGAATACCTGCCCCACCACTACTGTCCGAGCCAGCAATGGTCAATATATTTGGTATCTGTATAGAAGTAGGAAGAGATGATTTCATCTTGCTATAATATCGGCTTATTCCTCGATAGCTCAGTTGGTAGAGCGCCGGACTGTTAATCCGTAGGTCCCTGGTTCGAGCCCAGGTCGAGGAGCCAAAT
>CAIZRK010000020.1 GCA_903935355.1 uncultured beta proteobacterium
AGCATCTGCAGCGCGTAAGAGGGCGCCTAATGATTTCCAGTCCAGCAATGCCGGCATACGGCCATTAGTTTTCTTTCTAGGAAGAATTTCTTTTACGGGCGCGGCAGAATTACCATCACACAAACCTTTAGCCTGGGCATAACGAAAGACACCATTGAGGTGCTGCAAAATTCTTGTGGCAGTCTCTAGAACATCTCGTTTGTTGATGGTCTCAATTGCCTTGGCAATAACGGATGGGGTGATGCTTTCAATAGGCAGTGCCCCAAGCGATTTATAAACATCTCGCTCAAAAGCCCTTTTAGATTTCGTGAAGTGGGTTGCACTCCATTCTTTCTCTTTCATGGAGAACCATTCTTCGGCTACAGCCTTGAAGGTGCTGTCACTCTGAGAGGCGGCATTGGCTCTATTAAGGCGTCTGGAGATTACTGGATCCTGGCCTTTCGTAAGACAGGCTTTGACCTCGTTTAGCTCTAGCCTTGCTTGGGCCAAACTGTTTTGTGGGTACCCGCCTATGGAATAACTTTTTTCTTTACCTTCGATGCGATATTTGATGCGCCAAATAGCAGTTTGGGTCTGGGTGATAAGTAAATAAAGGCCTCGACCATCTGCAAGCTTGCTGCCTGGGGCTGAGCGGTTGACGAAGCTCTTGATCCCTTTATCTGTAAGCTTTCCAGAAATACCCCCAACCATGTTTTTGACCCTGTTCGATTTTGCTCCGATACCCCCAATAATACCCCCAGCGTATTTGGATAGAGCGGAATCTAGAAAGACCACAATGGGCGTACAGCCCTTTATCTACAAAGAAAAACGCCACCCTGGTGGGTGGCGTTGGACTGTTGCGTACTACAAAATGGTGGAGTCGGCGGGAATCGAACCCGCGTCCGCAAATCCTCTACAACAAGTTCTACATACTTAGTCATATCATTTAATTTAGCTAGCTAGTCACAGATTGACATGTTCCATGCTGGCGATTCACTTCATTTTCGAACCATTCCCCGTGACATAAAATGGTCTTATCTCTTGTAAATGACCCTGATCTAGCTTTCGCTAGCTGACCCAAGAGAGAATCAGTTCAGGGGCAACCGCAATTAAGCGGCTAGTGCGAAACGTTCGTCGTTTGCAGTTATTGCATTCCCATTGATTTACGAGATAACGGGTCCTCGGTATGCCCTTGATGCTTTGTAATCCACGTCGAAACCATGTCGACCCCAGATTGCTTGCATTGGAAGATCTATTTTAAAGCTTTCAGTTTAAATTTGCTCAATATCTTTAAATTCTGTTCTTATTCCCTACTAGGAAAGATGATTTCTAGCAATTCAAGAGGGTGATTAACAAGAAAGTCTGCACCCCAAGTCTCAGGGGGCTCTTCACAGCCGCAGTAACCATAAGCAGCTGCAACAGTTTTCATTCCTGCTGCTTTGCCTGCAATAACGTCCCTAATATCATCTCCCACATATATCGACTTTGTTGGGTCGATATTGGCAACCTTAGCAGCATGCAAAATAGGTTCAGGGTGGGGCTTGGAATAAGGGGTAGTGTCACCAGAAACAGTAGATGCTGCTCTTTGTCGCAAACCCATGAGCTCCGTCAGAGGATTGGTGAAGCGCTCTCCTTTATTGGTCACAATGCCCCAAGGAAGCTTTTCACTGTCTAATTTATCAAGTAGGTGATCAATACCTTCAAATAAGGTGCTATTTACCAACAGGGCTTTTTCGTAGTAGGTAAAGAATTCATCGCGTAAGGAAATAAAATCAGGGTGATCCGTATCAATGCCAAAAGCGCCCCCAATAAGGCCCCTTGCACCGGCCGATGCGCAAGGACGCAAAACTTCATAGGGCTTAGGCGGTAAATTACGTGCGATAAGCAGCTGATTCGTGGCCACCACTAGGTCAGGAGCAGTATCGGCTAAGGTACCATCCAAATCAAAAAAGACGCCGCTATAAGGGCTTAAAGAAGCCTTTTGGCTCATTTACGCACGGCAATCATGTAATTGACATCCACATCCTCACCAAGGCTATAAACTTGGGTAATGGGGTTGTAACTCATGCCTTTAATACCAATCATCTCCAATCCTGCCTGTCTTGTAAAAGCAACTAACTCGGAAGGTTTGATGAATTTAGCGTACTCGTGAGTGCCTTTAGGGAGTAGCCTCAAGACATATTCAGCGCCAATAATGGCAAATAAGTAGGATTTGGGGCTGCGATTAAGGGTGCTAAAAAAGAGGGTGCCACCAGGCTTGCAAAGCATTGTGCAGGCCCGAACAACTGAGGCTGGATCTGGAACATGCTCAAGCATTTCCATACAGGTCACAATGTCATACTGTTCCGGCTCTTCCTCAGCTAACGCTTCAGCTGAAATCAATCGGTAAGAGAGGGTGGTGCCCACCTCTAAGGCGTGAAGTTCGGCAACTTTGAGAGCTTTCTCAGAAAGATCAATGCCAGTAGTAACTGCACCTGCTTGAGCAATCGATTCAGCGAGAATGCCGCCACCGCAACCCACATCTAATACCTTTTTACCCTCAAGATTAACGAAGGATTGAATCCAGCCTAGGCGCAATGGGTTAATTGCATGAAGTGGTTTAAATTCGCTATTGGGGTCCCACCAGCGATGGGCTAGGGCGCTAAATTTAGCTATTTCTGATTGATCAACGTTCATATAGATTAAGGCGTAATGAATACTGGAATAGGGGGTGAACTAGGAATATAGCGGAAATAAAAAAGCCCGGCAGAACCGGGCTTTTTTAAGAGTGAAGCGAATTACTTAACAGCAGCTGTACCAACAACTTCGATGTCGGTGCGGCGGTTCTTAGCGCGGCCTTCAGCAGTTGCATTAGATGCAACTGGATTGCTCTTGCCTTTTGATTCTGTGTAAATACGGCTTCCGTCAACACCTTTGCTTACTAAGTAAGCTTTAACGGACTGAGCACGACGTTGGCCAAGAGCCATGTTGTATGCATCAGTACCAACGCTGTCAGTGTTACCAACAGCAATAATGACTTCTAATTTGATCTTGCTTAAGTCTTTAGCGATTTTGTCTAAAGTAGCTTTACCTTCTGGCTTCAATGTAGATTTATCGAAGTCATAAAGAGTGTCAGCTTGCAAAGTGATCTTGCTTTGGGTAATGCCAGGAACAGCAGCTTTTGGACCAATCCAACCATCACAATTCTTAGCAGCGGTTGCAGGTGTCCAGTTGTTATCACGCCAGCACAATGTGCCGTCGCCGTTTTTCCAGTTTAGGGCGCCGTCGCCGTTTTGCCAGTTATCAGAAGCCATTGCTGCAGTTGCAGAAACGGTAATAACAGAAGCGAGCAACACTTTCAGGGTTTTGTTCATTTTTAGTCCTCAAAAATCTCTTTTTTAATTAAAGTCAAACTTAAATGTAATTCGCCCTACTTTGAAGCAAAAAACCGCAAAGCGACACATCTCAATTTCGTACAAACTGACAGAATCTTAGCATAGGGGCTATCAGTCATCAAAATGATATTATTTCTAAATGGAACAAGCCGCTAAAGAAACACTACCAATATCCCTAGAAGACGAAATGCGGCGGTCCTATTTGGACTACGCTATGAGCGTCATAGTCGGCAGAGCCCTGCCAGACGTGCGTGATGGTCTCAAACCGGTTCATCGCCGGGTCTTATTCGCGATGTATGAATTAAACAACGATTGGAACCGAGCTTACAAAAAATCTGCCCGCATAGTTGGCGATGTGATTGGTAAATACCATCCACATGGCGATTCTGCGGTGTATGACACCATTGTTCGAATGGCCCAAGACTTTTCTTTGCGCTATATGCTAATTGACGGACAGGGTAATTTTGGCTCTGTAGACGGTGATAATGCTGCTGCAATGCGGTATACCGAGATTCGTCTGCGTAAGATCGCCCATGAGCTTTTAGCTGATTTGGACAAAGAAACGGTCGATTTTGGGCCAAATTACGATGGTAGTGAGCAAGAACCCCTGATTCTTCCGGCAAAAGTACCCAATTTACTCATTAATGGCAGTTCAGGCATTGCAGTAGGTATGGCTACCAATATCCCTCCCCATAACTTTGATGAGGTGATTGCAGCTTGTTTACATGTTCTGCACACCCCAGATTGCACGATAGATGAGCTTATTGAGATTGTCCCAGCACCCGATTTTCCAACCGCTGGAATTATTTATGGCGTACAGGGGGTGCGTGAAGGCTATCGTACTGGGCGTGGCCGTGTAGTCATGCGCGCTAAAACCCACTTTGAAGATCTAGATAAGGGTGCACGTCAAGCCATCATCGTGGATGAATTACCGTACCAAGTGAATAAGAAGAACCTCCTTGAGCGTATTGCTGAGTTGGTAAATGAGAAAAAAGTAGAAGGTATTTCTGATCTACGCGATGAATCTGATAAGTCGGGTATGCGCGTAGTGATCGAACTCAAGCGTGGTGAAGTGCCTGAAGTCGTTCTTAATAATTTGTATAAGAGCACTCAACTGCAAGATAACTTCGGTATGAATATGGTGGCTTTGGTGGATAACCAGCCTCGCCTATTGAACTTAAAGCAAATGCTCGAGTATTTCTTGCAGCATCGCCGGGAAGTGGTTACTCGTCGTACGATTTTTGAATTACGTAAAGCACGAGAGCGCGGTCATGTATTAGAAGGTTTAGCTGTAGCCTTAGCAAATATCGATGAATTTATTGCCACCATTAAAGCCGCCCCTAATCCAGTAGTTGCTAAGCAAGAGTTGATGGGTAAAGCTTGGGATTCTTCAATGGTGCGTGAGATGTTAGCTCGTGCTGAGACCGAAACTCCAGGTGGTCGCAATGCCTATCGTCCTGAAGGTTTGCTGCCTGAATATGGTATGCAGTTAACGGGCCTGTATCGTTTGTCAGATAGTCAAGCGCAAGAAATTTTGCAGATGCGTTTGCAACGCTTGACTGGCCTTGAGCAAGACAAGATTGTGAATGAGTACAAAGAGGTAATGTCAGAGATTTCTGATTTGCTTGATTTGCTTGCTAAACCCGAGCGCGTTACACAAGTGATTGAAAGCGAGCTCAAAGAAGTTCAAGCCGAGTTTGGTATTGCTGGTGGTGATAGCGGGCGTCGTTCGTTTATTGAAATGAATGCCACCGAATTATTTACAGAAGATTTAATTACGCCACAAGACATGGTTGTGACACTCTCTAATACTGGTTATATGAAGAGTCAACCCTTGAGTGAATACCGAGCACAAAAGCGTGGTGGTCGAGGTAAGCAGGCTACAGCCACTAAGAATGAAGATTGGATCGAAACTTTATTCGTTGCCAATACACATGACATCATTCTTTGCTTTTCTGATCGTGGCCGTATGTATTGGCTCAAAGTATGGGAAGTGCCACAAGGTAGTCGTAATGCTCGTGGTAAACCGATTGTGAACATGTTCCCGCTAATCGAAGGCGAGAAGATTACCGTTATTCTCCCGATTAAGGGCTATCAAGACGATCATTACGTATTCATGGCAACTAGCCTTGGCACAGTGAAAAAGACACGTTTGTCTGATTTCTCTAACCCACGTAAGGCCGGAATTATTGCAGTTGACTTAAACGAGAATGACTTCTTAGTTGGCGCGGCAATTACTGATGGGCAGCATGATGTGATGTTGTTCTCTGATGCGGGCAAAGCAGTCCGCTTTGATGAGAATGATGTTCGCCCCATGGGCCGCACCGCTCGCGGTGTGCGCGGTATGAACTTGGGTGTTGGTCATCAAGTAATTGCCATGTTGGTTGCTGTAGCAGAAGACGAAGGTGTAGAGGCCATCACAACTGATGCACAAGGCAATGGCATTCCAAGTAGCGTGCTAACTGCCACTGAAAATGGTTTTGGTAAGCGTACTCCTATCACTGAATACACCCGTCATGGTCGCGGTACTAAAGGCATGATTGCTATTCAGACTTCTGAGCGAAACGGTAAAGTTGTTGCAGCTGCATTAGTTTCACCTGAAGATCAAATCATGTTGATTACTACCGGTGGAATCTTAGTGCGCACCCGCGTTTCTGAAATTCGGGAAATGGGCCGTGCTACTCAAGGTGTTACTTTGATTAATGTGGATGAAGGCACGCGCTTATCTGGTTTGCAGCGCATCGCTGAAAGTGACTCTGACGACGAGAATGATTTGGATGATGGTGAAGGGGCGGTAGAGGATGTGGGTGGTGATGTAGCTGCTGATGGGGCAGTTGACTCTAATTCTAATGAAACTGGTGATGCCTAAGTTGGCATCCATTTAAGGTTATTTCACTCATCATGACGTTTGACCGCCGCATTTTTAATTTCGCTGCGGGCCCTGCTACCCTACCTGAAGAGGTATTAAAGCAAGCTGCTGCAGAGATGTTGAATTGGCAAGGACTCGGCGCTAGCGTGATGGAGGTAAGTCACCGCGGCAAAGAGTTCATGGCTCTTTACGAGGAAGTACTCCAAGATCTTCGTACCCTCATGGGCATTCCCGACTCTTATGAAATATTGATGCTTCAAGGTGGTGGCTTGGGTCAAAATGCCGCTATACCCATGAACTTGATGTCTTTAGGCAAGAATGGGCCTAAAGCGGATTTCTTAGTAACCGGCATTTGGTCTGAAAAATCCTACAAAGAAGCAGAAAAGTATGGAGTTGCTCATTTAGCGGCATCTTCTGCATCTGAAAAATTCAATACGATTCCTCCAAGATCTGCGTGGCAACTATCGGATGATGCTGCCTATGTGCATTACTGCGCTAATGAAACCATTGGTGGCGTAGAGTTTCCGGATGTGCCAGATGTGAATGGCAAGGTATTAGTTGCTGACATTTCTAGCAACATTCTTTCTAAAGAGATGGATGTAAGTAAGTGCGGCGTTTGGTTTGGTGGCGCACAGAAAAATATTGGCCCATCTGGCGTGACAATTGTGATTGTGCGTAAAGATTTGATGGGGCATAGCATGAAGATCACACCATCAATTTGGGATTGGTCTAAACAAGCTGCGAACCAATCCATGTTAAATACCCCGCCTACGTTTGCTATTTACATGGCTGGCTTAGGGTTTCAGTGGTTACTCAGACAGGGCGGTGTGAAAGCGATTGAAAAGATTAATCAAGAAAAAGCAGATTTGCTTTACAACTACCTAGATCACAGTAGTCTGTATGAAAATGGTGTCAATAAAGCCTATCGATCTAGAATGAACGTGACATTTTTCTTAAAAGATGAGACTCTGAATGCAGAATTCTTGGCAAAGTCCAATGCAGCAGGATTAGTAGCCTTACGTGGTCATAAAGCGGCAGGTGGAATGCGTGCCAGTATCTATAACGCAATGCCACTTGAGGGTGTTCAAGCCTTAGTTGAATTTATGCGTGATTTTGAAAGGCGTGCTTAATGAGTGATGAAGAACAGCGCCTAGCGCCAATCCGCAATCAGATTGATTCATTGGACGCCCAGATTTTGGATCTGCTAACTAAGCGTGCGCAAGCAGCTCAGGAAGTGGGCCATATCAAAGGTGGGTTTTCTTCGCCTGTCTTTAGGCCAGAGCGTGAACGTCAAGTAGTCACCAGACTTCAAGAGATGAATGTGGGGCCTTTATTGCCTGATGGCATAGCTGCAATCTGGCGTGAAGTAATGTCTGCTTGCAGGGCACTTGAGGCTCGACAAATCATTGCCTATCTTGGCCCTGTAGGTACATTTTCAGAGCAAGCAGCACAAACATATTTTGGACATTCTATTGCTGGATTGTCCTGTAATAGTATTGATGAAGTATTTAAAGCGGTCGAAAAGGGTGCGGCGCAATTTGGTGTTGTTCCTGTAGAAAACTCTAGCGAAGGTGCCATCTCTAGGACCTTAGATTTGCTCTTAGATTCTCCACTACATATTAGCGGAGAAGTAGTGCTTCCGATTCACCATCATTTACTCACTAAGAGTGGCAAGTTAGATGGAGTGCTGACTGTTTGTGCCCATGCACAAGCATTGGCACAATGCCAACAATGGTTAAGCGAACATGTCCCCCAATTAAAACGCCAAGCAGTCAGTAGTAATGCAGAAGCCGCGAGGATGGCAGCAAGTGATCCTAGTATTGCTGCCATTGCGGGTGAGCCTGCGCAGGTGGCTTATAGCTTGCAAGCAGTTGCTTCGCAGATTCAAGATGATCCGCATAATCGCACTCGTTTTGTGGTCATCGGTAGCTATGAATGTCAGGCTACGGGATGCGATCAAACTTCTTTAGTGCTCTCGGTAGATAACCAGCCCGGAGCTGTTCATCGCTTACTAGAGCCTCTTGCTAAGCATGGTGTCTCCATGAATCGATTGGAATCTCGACCCGCTCGTAAAGGCACTTGGGAATATCATTTTTATATTGATATTGCTGGGCATACTGAAGATGTAAGAGTGGCTAAAGCATTGGACGAGTTAAAAGCAACAGCTGCCTTTTATAAAAATCTGGGTTCTTATCCTCATTCAGTATGACATCTAAGATTGGCTTAAAACATATTCACGCGATAGCGCCTTATGTAGGCGGACGTCCTATCAGTGAGGTAGCGCGAGAATATGGCCTAGATGAAAGTAAGATTGTGAAATTGGCATCCAATGAAAATCCACTGGGAATGCCAAAGTCAGCTCAAGAAGCGATGCTCAAGGCCGTTAGCGATTTAGGTCGCTATCCAGACTCCAATGGTTTTGAATTAAAGAAGGTACTGTCTGCACGTTTGGGTGTACCTACCGATTGGATTACCTTGGGCAATGGCAGTAATGATATTTTGGAATTGGCTGCACGCGCTGTGGCACAAGCTGGCGATGACATTATTTTTTCACAGCATGCTTTTGCAGTCTATCCATTGGCCTCCCAAGCGGTTGGTGCTAGGGCTGTAGAGGTAAAGCCTACTGATAGTTATGGCCATGACTTAGTTGCAATGCTCCAGGCTGTTAAAAATTCAGGAGATAAAGCCAAATTAGTCTTTGTGGCTAATCCCAATAATCCTACTGGTAGTTATTTAGAACCCCAAGAAATTGAAGATTTCTTAATCGCGGTACCATCCCATGTCGTAGTAGTGCTTGATGAAGCCTACAATGAATACCTTACTCCTGAGCAGCGCTATGACGCGATTGCTTGGGTCAAGCGTTTCCCCAATATGATTTTGTCACGTAGTTTTTCTAAGGCGTATGGCCTAGCAGGCTTGCGAATTGGTTATGGCGTTGCCCAGCCAGGCTTGACCGATTTACTCAATCGCATTCGTCAACCATTTAATGTCAATAGCCTTGCGCAAGCAGCAGCGATTGCTGCATTTCAGGACTATGAGTTTTTGCAACAAGGTTACGAACTGAACCGCGCTGGTTTTATGCAGCTCACAAATGCCTTTGATCAGCTTGGCTTAACATACTTGCCATCAGCAGGGAACTTTGTATTGGTCAAAGTGGGTGAGGATGATGATGCTGGCGCGCGTATGAATTTGGCCTTATTAAAGCGCGGCATTATTGTTCGGCCAGTAAGTAACTATGGTTTACCACAATGGCTGCGAATTTCTATTGGCCTGCCTCAAGAGAATGCTGCCTTCATTACTGCTCTACATGAAATTTTAACTCCCTTGAAATGACCATCATCAATCCAACAAGTAATTACGGTACCGTCACCATTGTTGGTGTTGGCTTAATTGGTGCCTCTTTAGGTTTGGCTCTTAAGCAAGCTGGTGTAGTAAATAAAGTATTCGGTATTGGTCGCAGTCAAGAAAATCTAGCTCAAGCACTGAAGATGGGTGCAATTGATGCGGTGGTGGATTTGGTCGAGGCGGCCAAACAGTCTGATGTGATTGTTTTGTGTGTGCCTGTGGCGCAGATGCGCGCTGCCTTTGAAATCCTTGAGCCTCACCTAGAGCCTCGGACCATGTTGACCGATGCTGGCAGTACTAAAGGCGATGTCATTTTGGCAGCCAAGGAAGTATTAGGTAAGAAGGCCTGCCAATTTGTGCCGGCTCATCCTATTGCTGGTGGTGCACAACATGGCGCTAGCGCTGCTAAAGCAGACTTATTTCAGGGTAAGCAAACTATTATTTGCCCTCTACAAGAAAATTCTCCACAAGACACTGATTTGATTGAGGGCTTCTGGCAATCTGTTGGCTCGGTTGTGAAAAAGATTTCTTGTTTACAGCATGATGCTATTTATGCTGCCGTATCCCATTTGCCACACATTCTGTCTTATGCGCTGATGGTTAGTGTGATTAATTCAGAAGATGCTGATCAGAAGTTAGATCATATTGGCGCTGGTTTTAAAGATTTCACCCGGATTGCAGCCTCTAGTCCAGAGATGTGGCGTGACATTTGTTTGGGTAATCGCACTTCGATTTTGAAAGAATTGGATCAGTATTTAGCTGTTGTTGGGCATATGCGTAAACTGATTGCAGAAGGCGATGGCGCTGGTATTGAAAAATTGTTTCAAAAGGCTAGTCAAGCACGTCAAGACCTGGATGTGCTTTGATGAGTGGATTGCCAGACATTAAGATTGGCCCATTTAAGCGTGCACAAGGCTCGATTGTGTTGCCAGGATCTAAGAGTATCTCTAATCGGGCTTTGCTTTTAGCAGCCCTTTCCTCTGGAACCACTACCCTCAAGAATTTATTGGATGCCGATGATACGCAAGTAATGCGAAATGCTTTGCGCAGCTTGGGTCTAACAGTTGAAGATCATGCTGATAATGTGTGCGTGGTGGAAGGTTGTGGCGGTCGATTCCCCGCTCGAGATGCTGATCTTTATATGGGTAATGCCGGCACTGCCATTCGTCCCTTAACAGCTGCCCTAGCAATGCAAGGTGGTAGTTATCGCCTATCAGGTGTGCCTAGAATGCATGAGCGACCAATTTGGGATCTTGTCGATGGTTTGCGTCAGGTGGGCGCCAATATTGCTTATGAGTTGCAAGAAGGTTATCCACCAATCCAAATCTTAGCCGCAGAAATTGAGATTAAGGATGTGGTCAAGGTGCGCGGTGATGTCTCTAGCCAATTTCTGACGGCCTTGCTAATGGCCCTGCCTTTAGTGGCGAAAGAGCCAGTGCGTATTGAAGTCATTGGTGAATTAATTTCTCGTCCATACATCGATATCACCTTGAAATTAATGGCGCGTTTTGGAGTGGTGGTAAGTTGTCCTGATACACATTCTTTTGTAATCCCCGCCCAAATATCTGATGCTGTCTATCAAAGCCCTAGTAGCTTATCCGTAGAAGGCGATGCTTCTTCTGCATCCTACTTTTTAGCTTTAGGTGCAGTAGGTGGTGGGCCAGTTCGGGTGCTGGGGGTCGGTAGCAATAGTATTCAAGGCGATGTTGCTTTTGCTGATGCCTTAGCCTTGATGGGCGCTAATATTTCCGCGGGGGAGGATTGGATTGAGGTAGCTGGCGTTAAAAATACCAGCGGCAAACTTAACGGCATCACGATTGATTGCACGGAAATTCCGGATGCAGCAATGACATTAGCGGTTGCTGCTCTATTTGCAGAAGGTCCAACGCGTTTAAATAATATTGCCAGCTGGCGCGTCAAAGAGACTGATCGAATTGCAGCAATGGCGAAAGAGCTTAAAAAAATAGGTGCAATAGTGCAAGAGGGCTCTGATTACATCGTAGTGCAAGCTCCTCAATCCCTTTCTGATTGGAAATCACCAAATGAAGGCATCGATACTTATGATGACCATCGCATGGCAATGTGCTTCTCTTTAGCTGCATTTGGGCCACATTCGCTTAAGATCAATGATCCCAATTGCGTGGCAAAAACATTTCCGACTTATTTCACTGAATTTGCCAAAATTGTTGCCTAGACTGCATTAATTTCATGAAGCTACCTCCAGTTATCGCCATAGACGGGCCAACTGCCTCTGGTAAGGGAACCGTTGCCTCCTTAGTAGCGGAAAAGTTGGGCTTTCATTATTTAGACAGCGGGGCACTTTATCGTCTGGTAGCTCTTGCTAGTGAGAAACAAGGGACTGACCTCCAAAATGCCTCGGAATTAGGTATTTTGGCTAAAAGATTGGTCATTTCCTTTAAAAATGGGCAAATTCTGCTCAATTCTGAAAATGTCACTCAAGCCATTCGAGATGAAAATATTGGTTTACGTGCCTCTGTAATTGCGGTTCATCCGGAGGTTAGGCAGGCTTTAGTTGGTGTTCAGCATGGTTTTAGGCTTGTTCCAGGCTTAGTTGCTGATGGCCGGGACATGGCTAGTGTGATATTTCCAGATGCCGTTCTGAAGATTTTCTTGACTGCAACAGCGCAGGCCAGGGCAGAACGTCGATATAAGCAATTGATAGCTAAGGGAATTCCTGCTAAACTAGATGACTTGTTGCATGATTTGCAGGAGCGCGATGCCAGAGACAGCAGTCGAGGTACAGCACCCTTGCTAGTTGCAGATGGCGCCAAAGTGCTAGAAACATCGGAATTATCGATAGATCAAGCAGTTAAGACGGTTTTAGATTGGTATCAATCAAAAACAGCTTAATTTGTTGGTGAGTTGTAAATAGCAGTAGCAGTAGTTTTGGTGTCTTAAGGAACTCTACAACGCGATTATCTAATTTAGCGTGTTTCTTGGGGCTTTTTTAACCTAACCCGTCGGGCCTTCTGACGGCACAAAGTGAATATATAAATGTCTGAATCATTTGCAGAATTATTTGAAGAATCATTAACCCGATCGAATATGAAGACCGGCCAAGTTATTTCGGCTGAAGTCCTTCGCATCGACCATAACTTCGTCGTTGTTAACGCTGGCTTGAAGTCTGAAGCGTTTATTCCTGTTGAAGAATTCCATAACGACGCTGGCGAAATCGAAGTAGCGCCTGGTGATTTCGTTTCTGTTGCGATTGACGCTCTTGAAAACGGCTATGGCGACACGATCCTCTCCCGTGACAAAGCCAAGCGCTTGGCATCATGGATGAACTTAGAAAAAGCACTCGAGCAAGCTGAGATCGTTACTGGTACTGTTACCGGTAAGGTTAAAGGTGGCTTGACAGTGATGGTTAACGGTATCCGTGCATTCTTGCCTGGATCACTTGTTGATACACGCCCAATTAAAGACACTAGCCCTTACGAGGGCAAGACCATGGAATTCAAGGTTATCAAACTTGACCGTAAACGTAATAACGTCGTGTTATCACGTCGTGCGGTTGTTGAAGCTAGCCAAGGTGAAGAGCGCGCTAAGTTGATGTCTAACCTCAAAGAAGGTACTGTTGTACAAGGCATCGTGAAGAACATTACTGATTACGGCGCATTCGTAGACCTCGGTGGTATTGATGGCCTTTTACACATTACCGATTTAGCATGGCGTCGTGTGCGTCACCCAAGCGAGATGTTGACTGTTGGCCAAGAAGTGACCGCGAAGATTTTGAAGTTCGACCAAGAAAAGAACCGCGTCTCACTCGGTGTGAAACAGCTTGGAGATGATCCATGGGTTGGTATCGCTCGTCGTTACCCACCAAATACCCGTTTATTTGGAAAAGTAACCAACTTAACTGATTACGGTGCGTTCGTTGAAATCGAGAGCGGCATTGAAGGTTTGGTACACGTTTCAGAAATGGACTGGACTAACAAGAACGTTGCTCCAAGCAAGGCTACTGCATTAGGAACCGAGGTTGAAGTCATGGTTCTTGATATTGATGAAGACAAGCGTCGTATCAGCTTGGGTATCAAGCAGTGCAAAGCAAATCCATGGGAAGAGTTCTCACGTGCGCAGCAAAAAGGCGACAAACTTACTGGCTCCATTAAGTCGATTACCGACTTTGGTGTGTTTATTGGCTTGCCTGGCGGTATCGATGGTTTAGTTCATCTTTCCGATATTTCATGGAATGAACCTGGCGAAGAGGCTGTGAAGAAATACAAAAAAGGTGATGAAGTTGAAGCCACTGTTTTAGCAATTGATGTTGAGAAAGAGCGTATCTCTCTCGGTATTAAGCAATTGTCTGGCGACCCATTTAACAACTACACATCCGTTAGCGACAAGGGTAGCCTTGTCACCGGTACTGTGAAAGCGGTTGATGCTAAGGGTGCAACTATTCATTTGGCTGATGAAGTTGAAGCTTACTTGCGCGCTTCTGAGATCTCAACGGATCGCGTTGAAGATGCACGCAATGTATTGAAAGAAGGTGATAGCGTTACTGCCATGATCATTAATATTGATCGTAAGTCACGCGTTATTAATCTTTCAATCAAAGCTAAAGACAGCTCTGACCAACAAGATGCTATTAGCAAGCTCCAAGGTGATGCGCAATCTGGCACTACCAACTTAGGTGCTTTGTTAAAAGCTAAGCTGGATAATCAAGGCTAAACCAATATCGCCGCTTTCCATATGGAGAGCGGCGGTTATTTATTGATAGATCATGTCAGATCAAGATCAACAAGCAATCACCCGCTCCGAGCTAGTAGAGAGTTTGGCGGAGCAATTTCCACAACTGCTACCTAGAGATCTAGAGTTGGCCGTAAAGACATTGTTAGATACGATGACTCATGCTTTAGCCGAAGGTAAGCGTATTGAATTACGTGGTGTGGGTAGTTTTGTATTGCATCATCGTCCTGCGCGTACTGGCCGCAATCCAAAGTCTGGTGAAAAAGTATTGATCCCAGAAAAAAGAGTGCCCCATTTCAAGCCTGGTAAAGAATTACGTGAACGTGTTGATTACAAGCCACTAAAGCAAGCGGGCCCTAATGAGGGTTCTGGTGCCTAGTCATATAGCACATCAGCAGTGGTCCATTCGGGCCATTTTTTTATTTAAGCTCTGTCCATCATGATTCAGATTGCAACTGCTTGGCTATTATTGTTGCCCGTCATGTTTGGTATTGGCTGGTTAGCCTCTCGTTGGGACTTGCGTCTTGAAAATCGCATGGATGAACGCGAGCGCATGCGTCAGCAACGCTCAACCTTTAAAGGTCTAAGTCTTTTATTAAATGAGCAGCCTGATCAAGCTATTGAGACCTTGGTCAAGATTGCCCAGTTAGATCCAGAAACTATCGAATTACATTTTGCTTTGGGTAATTTATTTCGCCGTCGCGGTGAGACCGAGCGTGCAATACGGGTGCATCAGCATTTAGCCAATCGTGATGACCTAAAGCCTCGTGATCGCGATCATGCTGCCTATGAATTAGGTCGAGATTTTCTGCGGGCAGGTTTATTAGATCGTGCAGAAGCTTCTTTGAATCGAGTGGGTGAGGGTCAATTTGCCGCCCCCGCCAAAGAAAGTTTGCTAGAGATGTATCAGGTTGAACGCGATTGGAAAAAAGCCATTATTGCCGCAAGTGAGCTTGAAGGTTTACAAGGCAAATCACATCATACTGAGATCGCTCAGTTTCATTGTGAGTTAGGGCAAGAAGCCTTGTTACGTAAAGACTTAATTGAAGTTAAATCATCAATACAGCAAGCATTATTGGCTATCCCAAATCATGCGCGCGCTTTAATTTTGCAAGGCGACTACTTAGTGGCTATGGATAGCCCAGCGCAAGCCATTGAGGCATGGGACATCATTGCGCAAACTCATCCTGCTTATATGCATTTACTGGCAGATCGCTGGATGGCAGCCCACACTGCCTTAGATAAGGCTGAGGCCGGTTTAACAAGGCTTTCTGAGTTATTAACTACCCAAGCTTCAGGTGAATTGCTCGATATTGTTCAAAAGCATATGACTAAAATTCGGGGTCCAAAAGCTACCGAAGTCATGTTAGTAGACGTGATGCAGCATTCACCTAGCCTAAGCGCTTTATCAAAGTTAGCTGAGACGCGTTTGGTTTTAGCTCAGAGCAATGGAACAGCAGAGAGAGTTGCAGATTTACAGGCAACCTTAAAACTCTTAAAGCAACGTACTACTAGCTTGGCACGTTATACCTGTGGAAATTGTGGTTTTCGTGCAAGGCGTTTCTATTGGCAGTGTCCAGGATGCAATCATTGGGAGGCGTACTCTCCAAGGCGTAGTGAGGGTGCCGTTCCTAGCGGACCATCGATGTAATCATTTAATCTATACGTCATTCAATGTGTGTGTAATGATGATGTTTTAGTAAATATAAATTTGGAGGCAATTTGAAGGTCACCATCATTGGTAGCGGTTACGTTGGTTTAGTGACAGGTGCTTGCCTAGCAGAGCAGGGTAATAACGTTTTTTGCGTTGACGTAGATCCTAAAAAGATCGAGATTCTTAATTCTGGTGGCGTACCTATTTATGAGCCCGGTCTTAAAGAGATGATTGAGCGTAATCGTGCTGCTGGACGCCTGCAGTTTTCTACTGATATTGCGGCTTCTGTTGCTCATGGTGAGATTCAGTTCATCGCAGTTGGAACCCCTCCAGATGAAGATGGTTCAGCTGATTTGCAGTATGTGGTGGCAGCCGCCCGTAATATTGGCTTGCATATGTCTAGTCCTAAGGTAATTGTTGATAAATCAACGGTGCCAGTAGGGACCGCTGATAAGGTGCAAGCTGCGATTACTGAAGAATTAGAAAAAAGAGGGCTTTCTCCAGATTTATGTGCAGTTGTCTCTAATCCTGAATTTCTTAAAGAGGGTGCTGCGGTAGAAGATTTTATGCGTCCTGACCGTATTGTTATTGGTACAGAAAGTACGCCAGCAGGTTTACATGCCAAAGAGCAAATGCGTAAACTTTATGCGCCATTCAATCGTCACCATGAGCGAACCTACTACATGGACGTGAAAAGTGCAGAATTAACCAAATATGCAGCTAATGCGATGCTAGCAACTCGGATCTCTTTTATGAATGAGCTTGCAAACTTGGCTGATTTGGTTGGCGCAGACATTGAAGCAGTGCGTCAAGGAATTGGATCGGACTCACGCATTGGTTATGGGTTCTTGTACTCTGGAACAGGTTATGGGGGATCTTGTTTTCCCAAGGATGTCTCAGCTCTGTCCAAGACAGCTATTGAACACGGGCGTGATCTCAAAATTTTGGATGCTGTCGAGTCGGTCAATGAAGCGCAAAAATACATCTTGGTTGAAAAGATTGAAAAGCGCTTTGGCAAAGATCTTGCTGGTAAAAAGTTCGCATTGTGGGGCTTGGCCTTTAAACCCAATACTGACGATATGCGTGAGGCTCCTAGTAGGGTGATTATTCAAGAGCTGGTTAAGCGGGGCGCACGAGTAGTAGCTTATGACCCCGTCGCTATGCGTGAGGCAAAGCACTGCTTAGACTTGGACTTTGAAGGCGATCCTGAGGGTCTAAAGCAGGTTTCTTTGGCTGATAGCCCTATGGGTGCTCTGGAGGGTTGTGATGCTTTGGTTATAGTGACTGAGTGGAAGGTCTTTCGCAGCCCCGATTTTGATCTGCTCAAAGAAAAACTCAAACTCCCCATCATTTTTGATGGCCGTAATTTGTATGAACCACAAGCTATGCAAGAATTAGGTATTGAATACCAAGGTATTGGTCGTCATAATTAATAGTGCTAGCTGGTACCTTTGAACAAATAGATTTATTAATTAAAGAAATTCGTCTTCCCGTGGAAAAAGCAAACAGAGAACAATTTTCTAAAACCCGCTTATTAATAGTGGGTGATGTCATGCTTGATCGCTATTGGTTTGGCGATACCAATCGCATTTCGCCAGAAGCACCAGTACCGATCGTGCAAGTGGGCAAGATTGATGAGCGTTTAGGTGGCGCTGCTAACGTGGCGCGCAACGTAGCTGCTCTTGGTGCAAAAACCACTCTTTTGGGTGTGGTGGGCGATGATGAGTCTGGGAAGCGGGTTGCTCAGTTGCTACAGTCTAGCGGTGTTGATAGTCAATTAGAAATTGACTCAAAAGTCCCCACCATAGTTAAACTACGAGTTATTGCTCGGCAACAACAATTAATTCGTTTGGATTTTGAAGAGCCGCCTAGTGAGGCTGCCTTGGCGCATAAATTAGAGCGCTATGAAAAATTAGTAGGTGATGCTGACGTAGTTATTTTGTCAGATTACGGTAAAGGCGCATTGGGAGAGGTAGCTTTGATGATTACGCAAGCGAGCTCTCAGAATAAGATGATTCTAGTTGATCCTAAAGGTGATGATTATGCTAAATATCGTGGTGCTACCGTCTTAACGCCCAACCGTAGCGAATTACGTCAGGTGGTAGGTCGGTGGGCTAACGAGGAAGATCTCACCCGTAGAGCGCAAGAACTACGCCACTCTCTTGATATCAAGGCTTTACTCTTAACTCGATCTGAAGAAGGGATGAGTTTGTACACCGAAGCGGGTGTTAGTCATGTGAAGGCCTTGGCACGTGAAGTGTTTGATGTTTCGGGCGCTGGTGATACCGTGATTGCTACCTTGGCCGTAGCAATGGCTGCAGGATGGCCTCTAGATAAGGCAATGGCTTTAGCTAATCGTGCCGGCGGTATTGTGGTAGGTAAGTTGGGTACAGCAACGGTTACTTCTGAGGAATTGCAATGACGATTATCGTAACGGGTGCCGCTGGATTTATTGGCTCCAATATTGTTCAGGCGTTAAATGCTCGTGGGGAGAAAAATATCATCGCAGTCGATGATTTACGCCCAGCCGATAAATATCGTAATCTAGCAGATCTGGACATCATTGATTACTTAGATAAGGGTGAGTTTTTAGAAGCTTTTAGAAGTGGTCGCCTTGGTAAGGTTGCGGCAGTGCTTCATGAGGGGGCTTGCTCCGATACCATGGAAACAGATGGCATCTTTATGATGGCCAATAATTACCGTTACACCATGAATTTACTCGATATCTGCACTGCGCAAAAAGTGCAATTGCTCTATGCATCTTCTGCAGCAACGTATGGCGGATCTACTGTTTTCGTGGAGAGTCGTGAACATGAGAAGCCGCTCAATATTTATGGCTACTCCAAATTTCTATTTGACCAAGTGATGCGTAAGCGCTTTGCTGAAAAAGCCAATACTGCTCAGGTAGTTGGTTTCCGTTATTTCAATGTATATGGTCCTCGTGAATCGCACAAAGGTCGCATGGCTTCAGTTGCTTTTCATCAATACCACCAGTACAAAAAAGATGGCCATGTCAAACTCTTTGGTGAGTATGGTGGCTATGAAGCAGGGCAGCAAAGTCGTGATTTTGTGTCTATAGAGGACGTAGTCAAAGTCAATTTATTCTTCTTAGATCATCCAGAAATCAGCGGTATTTTTAATTTGGGTACCGGTCTGGCGCAACCTTTTAATGATGTAGCCTATGCAGTTGCTAATGCCATGCGCAAACTCGACGGTGCAAGTCCTACTAGCTTAGATGAGTTGGTAAAAGAAAAAGCAATTGAGTACATCCCATTTCCAGATGCACTCAAAGGCAAGTATCAGTGCTTTACTCAAGCTGACTTAACTCAGCTACGTCAAGTTGGATATACAGCGCCTTTCCTCAATGTTGAGCAAGGTGTCAGTAGATATATTGAGTGGTTAGAGGCTAATTCAGGGTTTTTGGCTTTGCCTTTATAAAAAATATTCTATCGCCCGGTCAGCGATGTAGCAATTGATCGTTTAAATGGCGTCACTCTTTCGCTGATATGGAGAAGTGCTTTTCTCAATAACTTGGCTGGTGGCGATTCTTTTGTATAGATATCTGTGATCAGTCTTGTCATCAAGAAAAGGGGTTTTGTTTTTAGTCGATGGGATCTTTGGTAGCGTAAAAGTAATGCTTGGTCGCCTATATCTCGAGCTGCCTTATGGGCAGTCACAATCTCTTCCGATAATTTTTTCACTCCGAGTAAACCAAAATTAAATCCATGGGCAGTTACTGGGTGCATTCCAACTGCGGCATCTCCTACTGTTGCAAATCGGGTGCTAACCAATCTTTTTGGGTAGACCGAGACTAGGGGGTAAGAATGAATACTGCTAATCAGATTCATTTCTCCCAATCGACTCCCAAAACGTTCTTTTGCATTTTTGGAGAATGCTTCTGGGCTGAGCTTCATTAACTCTTCTGCCTCATCACTAGGGACAGTAATCACTACAGAACTACGATAATGATTACTGATGAGATCAGGATTCATGGGAAGTAGGGCAAGTGTTTGCCCATAATCAAACCACTCCCACGCAATATGATCATGAGACACATCATGGGTCATGCAGCAGACGAGCATATTTCGTCCGAAGTCATGCATATCAGCCGCAATGCCCATCATTCGCCGAGTGGTAGAAAATCGATTATCTGCTGCAACTACCAACTTGGCATTGATTTCAAGTCCATCATCTAAAGTGAGCTTTGCATTTGTTTCATCAGTTTTTACTTTTACTACCTTATGTCCGCAAATTAGGGTGATATCACCATTGGGGGTGAGTACTTTTTGTACTGCATCATAGGCCGCTTGCCTGATGAGATGATTTGAAATTAACCATCCTAATTCTTGATAGTGACTCAGTTGATGGGGAATGAGCATTTCAAATTGAGATCGTCCATCAAGAATCTTAGCATCACGTAAGGGTGATATTGCATGAGGCTCTATTAGGTCCCATAGACCAAGTGTCTTCATCGTTTTTGCTGATTGTTGAGTTAGAGCAATCTCTCTACCATCAAATAAAGGTTTAGAGATAGCGCCTTCATCTTGTTGCTCAATAAGGGCGATCTTTAGGTTTTGGCCACTCAGTGACTTAGCAAGACAAAGTCCTGAAGGGCCTGCTCCAACAATGGCGATATCTACATTCATGCTATTTCCATATTTAAAAAAATCTAGATTGAGTATAGATATTTAAATGGCCTTCAAGAGACCTAGAAAAAATTGTTAACCCTATTGCTTGACTTGGATCAAAAGCTATATGAGCCGTGAGACAGTGTCTACTAGCTTGTAGGTATTTTCTTATTTTGATGAAGGGTCTCCAATTGTGGAAAGATCTAGTCAACCCCTCTTATTCTCATTCGTTATAGATGCTCCGCAGGTATCTTGTGCCCGTGGATTTTTTATTAACTAATGGAGAAAAAATGATTTATCAAATGCAATCTGGTGGTTTGCTTAAACTGACTAAGGTCTTTATTTTGACAGTTTTATTAGCCGTGGCTAGTTTAGGGGCTGATTTAGCACACGCCACGCCAATTAACATCAATACAGCTACACAAGGTGAATTGGAGGGCATTAAAGGAATTGGCCCCTCTAAGGCTAAAACGATTATTGCTGAACGTTTAGATGGGGGTCATTTTCAAGATGCCAATGATTTACAAAAACGGGTCCGTGGGATTGGTATGAAAACTATCGCAAAGATGGTTGATAACGGCCTAACAATCGAAGCACCTAGTTCTTTTCGTGACTCTAATAGCCGTTCGCATAAAGAGGGTTCTAGCACTCGCAGACGTGATTCACGCGGCCAAAATAGCTCTAGGCATCATCTTGATCGTGCGGAGTCAATTCGTAAAAATTAAACCCTTTTATGTATAAGTCTGCTTATGGCTAAAATGACCATATGAGCACACCTTCTTACCTTACCATTTCACAAACTGTTGGCAATACGCCTTTGGTTCGATTGCAACGTATTCCTGGACTTGAGAACAGCAGTAAAAATAATGTGATCTTAGGTAAATTGGAGGGTAATAATCCAGCCGGGTCGGTGAAGGACCGACCTGCGCTGTCGATGATCATGCGCGCCCAAGAGCGTGGTGAAATTAAACCAGGTGATACGCTGATTGAGGCAACTAGCGGAAATACTGGTATTGCCTTAGCAATGACCGCAGCAATGCTGGGTTACAAAATGATCTTGGTCATGCCAGAGAATCAAAGTATTGAACGCAGGCAAAGTATGGCTGCTTATGGGGCAGACCTGATTTTGACCGCTGCATCTGGGGGCATGGAGTTTGCTAGAGACTATGCTTTGCAACTACAAAAAGAAGGGCGCGGCAGATTGCTAGATCAATTTGCCAACCAAGATAATCCACGGGTACATATTGAAACTACAGGCCCTGAAATCTGGCGAGATACTGATGGACAAGTGACGCATTTTATTTCTGCAATGGGAACTACCGGGACGATTACTGGAGTATCAACTTATCTCAAGTCAATGAATCCACAGATTCAGATTATTGGGGCGCAACCAGAAGATGGTTCACAGATCCCTGGAATACGTAAATGGGCTCCCGAGTATTTACCTAAGATATATCAAGGCGATAAGGTGGATCGGATTGAGTATGTTTCGCAGGCAGATGCAGAGGAAATGGCGCGCCGCTTGGCTGCTGAGGAGGGGATCTTCTGTGGTATCTCAGCAGGCGGGGCGCTGGTAGTTGCTCTACGCATAGCCCGTGACGTAGAAAATGCGACGATTGTTTTTATCGTTTGTGATCGGGGTGATCGTTACCTGTCTACTGGAGTGTTTCCTGCTTAAGGGAGATTGAGCTTTTTCTTGGTAGAAGCCTTCTTGGACTTTGATTTAACTGCTTCACTCGGTACGATTTCTTTTACGCTGGTTTTGACTGCTGTTAATCGTGGCGCAGCACTTTGATTTTTATAACCAAGCGCTTCTGCAAATTCAGCAACACTTTGCGCATAAAAATAACTTCGGTTGTATTGCACAATTGCCAAGAAGTTATTTAACCCTACTACATAGTGCACTTGGTCTACGCCGTCTTTATCTGGGTATGGTAAGTCCACAATAAAAGCCTTACTTTGGGGATCAACCCCACCTGTTTGTAGATTGCCTTGTTCAGGTTTCAAAATGCCCTGATTGATCAATTCCCCCACTGTGTATTTCAATTGAGGCTCCCCATCCGCTAGCGCTTTTGCCGCAGGAATTGCATTTGCTTTAATTGGGAAGTAGATGGGCATCCCTACTAGCCATCCATGCTTTTTCATAAAGTTGCCAACGCTAGCAATAGCATCCTTTTGGCTTAATTTGAGATCAACTTTGCCATCCCCATCCCCATCTATAGCAAAACTACGGATACTGCTAGGCATGAACTGAGGCAGTCCAATGGCACCTGCATAGGAGCTATTTTGGTTAAGGCAGCTATTGAGGCGTGAGGTATTAAGTCCTTGAATACTATTTTTGGCGGGAAGGGTGCCGCCTGCCTCAGACCAACAAAGGAGAATGAGCTCTTGCAGTTGGTCTTTAAATAATTGCTCACGAGCACTCTTGTTGGGGGTATCTGGATAGTTAAAGGCTAGGGTTGATAGCACATCTTTGACTCTAAAGCTCCCTGTTTGACGCCCATAGATGGTTTCAATACCAATAATGGCCACAATAATTTCAGCTGGTACCCCGGATTCTTGCTCAACTTGGCTTAAATAAGCCTGATTCTCGTGCCAAAAGGCCTTTCCGGCTTTGAGGCGAATGGGCTCGATAAAACGTTTGCGATAGGCCACCCAATTCTTTTTAAAAGTCCCTGATGGGGGTAATACTAATTTGCGAATGGATGGAATAGTTTTAGCATCTAGGAAGCTAGCTTCTAGTATGGGAAGAGGTATTTCTTGGGCTTGGGCGACGTGATTGAGCAATTGATTGAGATTTTGACTAAAACGGGCTTCAGAGCCAGCATCCTCAGACTGGTTTACGATGGGTTCTAGGGTGGCGGTTTGTGGAGTTGGTGCGCTAGCGCAGGCACCTAAGAGCAAGATGAGGAGCGGTATTAAGGTAAATCGGGAGATGCAAAAATTCATAGGAAATGAAATGGGTTTTTGGGCAGCGAACAGGTTGTATTGGATTATAAAAATAATAGTTTTGCTATTGAGGATTTATAGTAATGACAACAGGATACATAACTCATCCAGATTTTTTAAAACATGAGATGGGTAGTCATCATCCAGAGTGCCCAGAGCGCATTCAAGCCATCAATGATCAGTTAATTAGAAGCGGTGTAGATCGCTTTTTGCACCATTTAGATGCCCCATTGGCAACCGAAGAGCAACTCGAGTTGGTACACAGTTCAGAGCATATTGCTTTTGTAAAAGAGCGTTCTCCAGCAAGCGGTTACTTTATGCTCGATGGCGATACGATTATGAATCCCCATACTTGGCGTGCATGTTTACGTGCAGCTGGCGCTGCAATCGCTGGCGTTGACGCGGTAATGAAGGGTGAAGTGGAAAATGTCTTTTGTGCAGTTCGCCCGCCTGGTCATCATGCTGAGCCCACCCGTTCTATGGGATTTTGTGTATTTGATAACGTGGCTGTAGCAGCGCGTTATGCCATGAAAGAGTATGGAATTGAGCGTGTGGCTATCATTGATTTTGATGTGCATCATGGGAATGGCACTGAAGCAGCATTCTTAGATGATGCTCAAGTATTGATGTGTAGTTTTTTCCAGCACCCTTTTTACCCCTATAGCGGCACGGACATAGCCCCCAACATGGTGAATATCCCTTTACCTGCCTCGACTCGTGGTGATGTAGTGCGCTCCACAGTAGAAGAGCAGTGGTTGCCGCGCCTGCGAGAATTTGAGCCACAGCTCATCATTATTTCTGCTGGATTTGATGCGCATCGCGAGGATGATTTAGGGCAAATGGGTTTGGTAGAAGACGATTATGTATGGATTACCAAGTGCTTAAAAGAAGTAGCTGATCAATATGCCCAAGGCCGCATTGTGAGTTGTTTAGAAGGGGGTTATAACCTTTCTGCTTTAGGTCGCAGCGTTGTGGCTCATGTGAAAGCACTTGCTGACATCTGAGGCAAAATTGAGTAATGAATTTAGTTGCATTAAGTTAGCACTAAGTAAAACAACATCTAGGGCACCTGATGGCAAATATCTATGAACAAGGTTTAGGTCGTAATTCTGCGAACTTTACCCCTATTACCCCACTTTTATTTTTAGAGAGATCGGCGCAAGTTTACCCAGACCGATTAGCGATCATCCATGGCAAATTACGCCAAACTTGGAAACAGACCTATGAGCGCTCTCGTCGACTAGCTAGCGCCTTACAAAAGCAGGGTATTGGCTTGGGTGACACAGTGGCAGTGATGTTGCCCAATACGCCTTCGATGGTTGAAGCCCATTTTGGTATTCCGATGGCTGGGGCCGTCCTTAATGCTTTAAATACCCGTTTGGATCCCGAGTCAATTGCCTTCATGCTCAATCATGGTGAAGCCAAAGTGGTGATTATCGATCCAGAATTTTCTGGTGCAATGAAAAAAGCCCTTGAGATAGCCAAGAAAGACAGTGGCAGAGAGTTTTTGGTGATTGATGTAGAGGAAATGGAGTTCGATGTGCCTGGCGAAAGGCTCGGGAAAATGACTTATGAGCAGTTCTTGGCACAAGGCGATCCTCAGTTTGCCTGGCAAGTTCCTGCAGATGAATGGCAGGCTATTTGCCTCAATTACACCTCAGGAACTACTGGCAATCCTAAGGGGGTGGTTTACCACCATCGTGGCGCTGCGATTAATGCGGTTTCTAATATTTTGGATTGGGATATTAATAGGCACCCAGTGTATTTATGGACTCTTCCGATGTTCCATTGCAATGGTTGGTGTTTTCCATGGACAGTTGCAGCGCGCGCAGGTATTAATGTTTGCCTACGCCGTGTTGATGCCCAGCATATTTTTAGTGCTATTAAGGAACATGGGGTGAGTCATTACTGCGCTGCTCCAATTGTGCATAACTTGTTAGTCAATGCTCCGGCTGAAATGAAAGTGGGAGTACCTGCTGGCGTTAAAGGCTTGATTGCGGGTGCTGCACCTCCCGCTTCAATTATTGAAGGGATGGAAAAATTAGGTTTCGATTTAACTCACGTTTATGGGTTAACAGAGGTCTATGGCCCTGCTGCAGTATGTGTTAAGCAGGCTGAATGGGATGATTTAGATATTGGGGAAAGGGCCCGTTTAAATGCGCGCCAAGGTGTGCGCTATCACCTGCAACAAGCCATAGCGGTGTTAAATCCGGAAACAATGGAGCCTGTACCTGCCGATAGTGAAACTATGGGCGAGATTATGTTTAAAGGTAATATTGCGATGAAGGGGTATCTGAAGAACGAGAAAGCCACTAAAGAAGCTTTTGAAGGTGGCTGGTTTCACTCGGGCGATTTAGCAGTGATGAACCCTGATGGATATGTGAAAATTAAGGATCGCAGTAAGGATATTATTATTTCTGGTGGAGAAAATATTTCTTCAATTGAAGTAGAGGATGTCCTCTATCGCCATCCTGCTGTGATTTCTGCAGCAGTAGTAGCCATGCCAGATCCGAAGTGGGGAGAAACTCCTTGTGCATTTCTTGAGGTCAAGCCAGACGTCTTGGTGACTGTTGCCGAGATCATTGCGCACTGTAAGCTCCATTTAGCTAGTTTTAAGGTTCCAAGAGCTGTCATCTTTGGTGAGCTTCCTAAAACCTCCACTGGTAAGATTCAGAAGTTTGAATTACGCAAACAAGCTGGCTCTGCTAGTGCAATTGACGTTTAAGCCCCACTGCCTTAAGCCAGATAAAATAGATTACCCAATAGATTGAGAATTGAGAATGAAGATCTTAGTAGCTGTAAAACGCGTTGTAGATTACAACGTTAAAGTGCGTGTGAAATCAGATAACTCTGGCATTGATATTGCCAATGTCAAAATGAGTATGAATCCTTTTGACGAAATTGCCATAGAAGAAGCAGTGCGCTTAAAAGAAGCGGGTGTAGCGACTGAGGTAATTGTCGTTTCTGCTGGTCCAACTCAATGCCAAGAAACTTTACGGACTGCCTTAGCCATTGGCGCTGATCGCGCTATCTTGGTAGAGAGTGAGGCTGAATTACAACCCCTTGCTGTAGCAAAAATTCTGAAAACACTTGCCGAGAAAGAATCTGCTCAAATCATCTTTCTTGGAAAACAAGCGATTGATGACGATAGCAATCAAACAGGCCAAATGTTAGCCAGCTTAATGGATCTTCCTCAGGGAACCTTTGCCTCTAAAGTCGTGATTACCGATGGCACGGCTAATGTGACTCGTGAAGTGGATGGGGGTTTAGAGATGATTGCCATTACTCTACCAGCAGTGATTACAGTCGACTTGCGTTTAAATGAACCACGGTATGTTACTTTGCCTAACATCATGAAGGCTAAGAAAAAGACTTTAGAAATTATTAAGGCAGAAGACTTGGGCGTGGATATTGCACCTCGTCTGAAAACAATCAAAGTGGAGGAGCCTCCAAAACGTGCTGCAGGTGTGATGGTTCCAGATGTAGCAGCTCTTGTAGAAAAACTCAAAAATGAAGCGAAGGTAATTTAAATGGCTGCTCTTGTTATTGCAGAACACGACAATCTTTCTTTAAAGCCAGCTACGCTCAATGCAATAGCTGCTGGCCTCCAATGCTCTCCAGAAGTCGATGTATTGGTCGCTGGCAGTGGCGCTGATGCTGTTGCGCAGGCAGCCTCTCAAATTATGGGCGTACGTAAGGTAATCCATGCAGATGCGACTGTCTTAGCCGATCAATTGGCTGAGCCATTGGCCACACAGATTCTTTCTATTGCTAGCGGCTATAGCTATGTCTTGGCTCCGGCAACCGCCAATGGTAAAAATGTACTCCCTCGGGTAGCTGCCAAACTGGATGTAGCGCAGTTATCCGATGTTACTAAGGTGATTTCAAGTGATACGTTTGAGCGTCCCATTTATGCTGGTAACGCCATTGCTACTGTGCAATCTTGTGATCCAATAAAAGTCATCACTGTCCGTACGACGGGTTTTGATCCGGTTTGCGCTACTGGCGGTTCTGCCCCTATTGAAAAGCAGGTTGCTCCTGATGTCTTGGGCAAATCATCTTTCGTAGGCCGCGAATTAACGAAGTCTGATCGCCCAGAATTAACTGCGGCCAAGATTATTGTGTCTGGTGGGCGGGGCTTAGGCTCTGGAGAAAAGTACCAAGAGTTGGTTGTTCCTTTAGCAGATACATTAGGGGCGGCTTTAGGGGCCTCGCGTGCTGCTGTAGATGCGGGCTATGTTCCCAATGATTATCAAGTGGGACAGACAGGTAAGATTGTTGCTCCTGAACTTTATATCGCAGTAGGTATCTCTGGTGCGATTCAACATTTAGCGGGAATGAAAGACTCTAAAGTGATTGTTGCTATCAATAAAGATCCAGAGGCACCAATTTTTGGCGTCGCAGATTATGGTCTTGTGGCTGATTTAAATATAGCGGTCCCAGAGTTAATTAAGGCATTGGGTTAATAGCCCTATTAAAACCATCAGATTGTTGTATTTGGCTCAAGAGGAGTAGTCATGCCATACCTAGCTCCAGTAAAAGACATGCTGTTTGTGATGAACGAATTAGCAGGGCTATCGGAAGTAGTTGCTTATCCCTCTTATGCAGATGCCGGTGCCGATGTGGATTTGGCTCCAGCCATCTTAGAAGAAGCGGCTAAATTTAATCAAGATGTTGTGGCGCCCCTCAATTGGCCTGGCGATCAAAATCCTAGCACTTTACGTGATGGTCAGGTTTACACTACCCCCGGTTTTAAAGAAGCTTTCGAACAATTTACTGCTGCCGGATGGCAGGGTGTAGTACATCCACCGCAATTTGGGGGTCAAGGCCTGCCAAAATTACTCTCGACTGCTTGTTTTGAGATGGTGAACTCGGCCAATATGTCTTTTGCCTTATGCCCCATGTTAACTGATGGGGCAATTGAAGCCTTATTAACTGCTGCAAGCCCAGAATTACAAGAACGCTTCGTGCCAAAGATGATCTCAGGAGAATGGACGGGCACCATGAATCTTACTGAGCCACAAGCTGGCTCAGATCTTTCCATGGTTCGCAGTCGTGCGGTTCCGCAAGATGACAATTCATATAAAATTTTTGGCACAAAGATCTACATCACTTATGGTGATCACGATATGGCGAAGAATATTATTCATTTAGTTCTTGCCCGTTTGCCAGATGCACCGGAAGGTATTAAAGGAATCTCACTCTTTGTAGCACCTAAGTTCATGGTCCATACCGATGGATCTTTAGGTGAGCGTAATGATATTGAGTGCGTGTCGATTGAGCATAAGTTGGGAATTAAAGCGAGTCCCACAGCAGTGCTGCAGTTTGGTGATCATGGTGGCGCGATTGGATATTTGGTGGGCCAAGCAAATCGTGGTCTCGAATATATGTTCGTTATGATGAATGCCGCACGTTTTTCTGTGGGTATGCAAGGCATTGCGCTAGCAGAACGTGCTTATCAAAAGGCAGTGCAGTATGCAAAGGACAGAGTGCAAAGTCGGGACCTATCCGGTTCAGATGGTCCGGTAGCGATTATTCATCAACCGGATGTAAAACGCATGTTAATGACGATGCGATCTTATGTACAAGCCTCTAGAGCTTTAGCATATTACGCTGCCTCAGCCTACGATGCTCAGCATGCCTCTTTAGATGAGAATTCTCGCAAGCACAATCAAGCAGTCTATGAATTTCTAGTGCCGATTGTGAAGGGTTTTTCTACTGAGATGTCGATTGAGGTTGCGAGTCTTGGCGTGCAAGTGCATGGTGGCATGGGTTTCATAGAAGAAACTGGGGCTGCTCAGTATTATCGTGACGCCCGAATCCTAACAATCTACGAAGGTACAACTGCGATTCAGGCGAATGACCTAATCGGTAGAAAAACAGTGCGTGATGGTGGCGCTACTGCACAAATGCTGACAGAAAAAATGATTCAAACTGAACGAGATCTAGCGAGTAGCGGTACAGCAGATGCAATGGCGGTATTAAAGCAACTGACGCTGGCTCGAAAAGCATTTGAATCTTCCGTGACTTATATTTTAGCTAATGCAAAGTCAGATATTAAAGCGGTTTATGCTGGGAGCTATGCATATTTACGTGTATGTGGTTTAGTTTTTGGCGCATGGCAGATGGCCCGCGCATTGTTAGCTGCACAGAGTCTGCGTGCTGGTGACCCTAGCTTCTTCGATGCCAAGATTGCAACCGCTAGATTCTTTGCTGAAAATCTTTTGCCACAAGCGCAAGCTTTAGCAACTTCAATACTGGAAAGCGGCCACTCTACGAATGCATTGTCGGTAGAGCAGTTTTAAAAAACTGCAGGCATTGATTAAATGCTATAGCCACTACTGGGATAGCTTTCTGGCTTCTTGTAATTGCGAGATGAAAAACTGCTCAAACGAGATTGCCAGAAAGGTCATCATTACACCAGCGCCAAATACGAGAGAAAAGATAACCGTCAATACAACTGGCCATCTAGATTTAGTAGCGCGTTTAGGTTCTAGTCCTGGATTAAATTGGGCATCCCATTTTTCATCGGCACGCAAACCAAATGCAATCGTAGTAAGCCAGCTTGCCTCAATCGCAATAAAGCCAAAAGTAATTAAGACCCAGCCTGGCGCTGAATGAAAGTGCGACCCTTTCAGGATTTGCCAGCCAACCATACCTCCAATGAACGCCAGCAACTGAGCCCAAGCCCAAAAAGATTTAAATCCTTGCAAATAAAAACAGTTCAATCCGGTGCCTGGGAAAAATAATCCCAGGGCGCAAAAAAGCAGTTTGTAGTTTTTCATGCAGTCTTTCAATAAAGAATTGTTTTTATTTTAAGTAATAGGTAAATTAGTTTGTTAAGGAGCCTCGTTGCATAAAACTTAATACTTCACGATCAGCTCCAATCATGAGAAGTTGATCACCATTACGAACAATGCTGCGGTAATCATTGAGCTCATAGAGAAAATCATTTTCCAGTTCCATGCGTTGAGGGCTACAAGCCATCTTAGTACTCACAATTTGATCTAAAGTAAATCCACGAGCATCCTCATTTAAGCGAGCGGTAAACCGGTTGCAGCCTGTAGATCCACTAATGCGATCTCCATTGGCATCAAATTGGATTTGGATGGGGTTGCTAGTTTCGCCTTGAGGTATTTGGCGTGTTCGCACTTCACCCATGGCATTAGGGCTTAAGTTCCAGCGAACTAACTCCCATTTGGTATTGCGTAATTCACTGCTAGGAGGGCTAGTTTTCGCATTACAGGGAGGAATGATGTTTGCACATGCCGTTAAAAGACACAAACCGGCGCATGAAATAGCCAAAATGACCTTATTTAAAGGGCGCAGCAGGGGGGTAAAAAGTGCTATTTTAATGGCCATAAGCTTATAACATATTGTTTTTATTAGAAAAATTCATTATTACAGCGCCTTATTCTACTGATTAAGCTCAGGATGTGCTTGCTTAAAAAGGTGGATCAACTAGGGGTTTTCGTCTAGAATATGAGGTTTTCCGCTACACCGTGCATTTGTTTTATGCATTTGCTTAGTGTGTTGGATCCCAAGATTTTGTAGTAATTTCATTGGGTTGTAATCAACCTGTTTTCATTTTAGATTTTAAGGAATAAGTATGGTCGTCATTCGACTGGCACGCGGCGGTTCTAAGAAGCGCCCTTTTTACAGCATTGTTGCTACTGATAAGCGTAATCGTCGCGACTCGAACTTTATCGAGCGTATTGGTTATTTCAATCCACAGGCAGCTGAAGCTGAGCAGGCAATGCGCATTGCTCAAGATCGTTTGACCTATTGGACTGGCGTTGGCGCACAAGTTTCTCCAACTGTAGTCCGTTTGATCAAAAATAATCCTGCAGTCTAAAGACTTTATTGCTAAAGACTTTGTCTTGATGGTGAAGTCTTTAGTTTTAGGAAGCATCAGTAGTTTTATTGAGGGAATTTTGGTGTATTCAAGATGAGCTCACCTTCACTTGCTGATTTGATTGAGCTTGGTGCTGTTCAGGATGCTCAAGGCTTACAGGGCCAAATTAAGGTTCGTCCTCATTCCTCAGATCCTGTAACCCTACTATCTAGTAAAAAAATTTATTTATCACTCATTCCCCGGCGAAGTGAGGGCCTAGCTGCGATTGATGTGCAGTCTTCATTACGGACTTATAAAGTAAAGCAAGCCAAGATGCATAGCGGCACAGTCGTTATTGCTTTAGAGGGTGTTACCGATCGTGACCAAGCTGAATTATTAAAAGGTGCGCGAATACTGGTGGGGCGCGAAGGGTTTCCAAAGACCGAGAGTGATAGCTATTACTGGGTTGATTTGATTGGCTGCAAAGTGATTAATCTCCAGGGGGAAAGTCTAGGAGAGATCATTGAAATTTCTGATAACGGTGCTCATGGCGTGATTGCCATTGGCAATCTTGATACCAAAGTAGTCAATCAGTTAGTTCCTTTTGTTAAAGAGATCGTTCAGAATGTCGACCTACCGAACAAATTGATTACCTTGGATTGGCAAGCAGATTGGTAAGCTACTAGCCAAACTCCCTTGTGATCTGTATAAATCTCCTCTATGCGCTTTGATGTAGTTAGCTTATTTCCAGAAATGTTCTCTGCTTTAACGCAGTGGGGCATTACTGGACGTGCGTGTGAACAGGGTTTAGCTAGTCTAAATCTTTGGAATCCACGCGATTATTGTTCTGACCCCCGCAAGACGGTAGATGATCGGGCTTATGGCGGAGGACCCGGCATGGTCATGATGGTAAAACCGCTCGAAGATACAATTATTGCCATCAAAGCAGCCCATCAGTCCCAAGGTGTTGTTTCTGGGCCAGTTTGCTTATTGGCACCTCAGGGTGAGACCTTTTCTCAAAAAATAGCCAAAGATATTCTTAATGACGGCAATGTAACCTTGGTTTGTGGCCGATATGAGGCGGTAGATCAGCGTTTTGTTGACCGCAATGTGGATTTACAGCTTTCAATCGGTGATTTTGTAGTTTCTGGGGGCGAATTACCTGCCATGACCATGATGGATGCTGTTATTCGGCTGATTCCTGGGGCTCTAGGTGATGGTGAATCAGCGGTACAAGATAGCTTTATGAACGGTCTTTTAGACTATCCGCACTATACCCGCCCAGAAATATATGAAAATTTATTGGTCCCAGACGTGCTTTTAGGCGGACATCACGCTAAAATAGCAGATTGGCGTCGGCAGAAGTCTTTGGAGCTGACGCTAAGGCTAAGGCCTGATTTAATTAAATCAGCTAGGGCTAATGGGTTGCTAAGCCAAAAAGATGAGCAATTTCTTCAGACACTGTGATTGATTTCAGTGTTCAATTAAAAGCTTTTGTTTTGGTTTGGTGAAATTGTTTTAACTACATCCTCTGTCTGGTCCGTTGATGCAAATCTCGGGATTAAACGCTGACAAGATGTTTAAGGATTAATAATGAATTTGATCGAAAAAATTGAGCAAGAAGAAATTGCTCGCTTAAGCGTTAATAAAACGCTTCCTAGTTTTGCTCCTGGTGATACCGTAGTCGTTGGTGTGAACGTTGTTGAAGGTACACGTAAGCGTACCCAAGCATTTGAAGGCGTTGTGATCGCTAAACGCAATCGTGGACTTAACTCTAGCTTTATCGTTCGCAAGATTTCATCTGGCGAAGGTGTAGAGCGTACATTCCAAACTTTTTCACCATTGATCGCTAGCATTGAAGTTAAGCGTCGCGGCGATGTCCGTCGTGCAAAGTTGTACTACTTGCGTGATCGTTCAGGTAAGTCTGCCCGTATCAAAGAAAAGCTTCCCGCTCGTAAGGTTAAAGCAGTTGCTGCTTCAGCCGCCGAGTAAGCCTTACTGTAATACAAATAAGAAGGCGGCTTAGGTCGCCTTTTTTGTTAGCCTAAAATACTCCTATGCCTAAGCATTTAAAATCGAAAGAACAAGTTATTAATCTTGCTGCCCCTTTGGGTTTTAATGCGCAAGCCGTTCCCATTCATGAAATCTGCGGCAATCAAGCTTTGGTGGCTAGTGTTATGTTAGATCCGCTTCAATTGAGGCACCGCTTTAAAAACCCCCCAGTTTGGGAGCCAGAAATTACTGATGAGAATCGACATGTTATTGCTGCTGACATCATATCTAGGCGTGAAGTTGCAGGGCAAGTGACGCGTGCAGCAGTATTAATACCCCTGTTGTTAAGGCCCGAGGGCTTATCAGTATTGCTAACTCAGAGAACTGATCATTTACACGATCATGCCGGTCAAATTAGCTTTCCTGGTGGCCGTATGGATGCCGCAGATATGAGCCCACACGATACCGCCCTAAGGGAGAGCGAAGAAGAGATTGGCTTGGATCGCAGTAGGGTAGAAATTGTTGGAGATTTACCTCAATATTTGACAGTTTCAGGGTATAGCGTGACGCCTGTAGTGGGTTTAGTGAAACCTCAGGCAGAATACGTATTAGATACCTTTGAAGTAGCAGATGTTTTTGAAGTGCCTTTACATTTCTTAATGGACCCAACAAATCATCAAGTTCGGGTTTGGGAAAGCGATCAAGGTAGCCGTCGGTTTTATTCAATGCCCTATGAAAATCGTTTTATCTGGGGTGCTACAGCCGGAATGTTACGTAACCTTTACCATTTATTAAAAGTATGACTTTCTTTTCTATTCTCTTTGCCCTCATTGCCGAGCAATATCGCCCGGTAACAGCCCATCATTGGATCGCGCGACTCACTGCACGTTGGTTAGATTGGGTTGCCGGTGAATTTGGTGGCAAGACTGAGCAAGGCGCTAGTCCGGTCGGTGCCAGAATGGCCTGTTTGGTCGCCTTCATTTTGCCGACCTTTCTGGTTTTTGTTCTTTACGTTGTCTTTATGGTTACCTATCCAATTTTGGGGTTTCTGTGGAACGTATTGATTGCCTATTTATTCTTTGGCTTTCGTCAGTTCAGCCATTCATTTACTGCGGTGCATCAAGCTATTGAGAATCATGATTTGCCCGCAGCGCGTTTGGCTTTAGCAAATTGGTATAGCCCAGAATTAGATGTCTCCAATTTAAGTGAGACTGAAGTTATTTCTTTAGCACTAGAACGAGCCATTATTGGCTCACATCACCATGTATTTGGGGTGTTGTTTTGGTTCTTAATGCCAATGGGCCCTGCAGGTGTAGTGCTTTATCGCTTAGCAGATACGGCTTCTCAGCGTTGGTCAGAGAAAGGTGACTTTAATTTAAGCGAGTCTGCCCGTCATTTTTTCTATGTACTAGATTGGGTACCCGCACGGATTACTGCAATGGGCTTTGCGATCGTGGGGAACTTTGAGGGCGCTGTGTACTCTTGGCGGCACCTCACTGGTAAATGGTCAGATTCTTTATCAGCGGTCATCTTAGCAGCAGGTAGCGGTGCTTTAGGTGTGCGCTTAGGCGAGCCTATGAGTGAGCCCGATAGCGATGAAGCCTTGCGAATGGCTGAGGCTGGTGAGGCAGTAGTCTATGAGGTAGGTCTTGAGCCCAACGAACGCACTATGCGTTCTGCGATTGGTCTAGTCTGGCGTTTAGTTATCGCTTGGATGGCTTTATTGCTAATGCTGACCATCGCTCTTTGGCTTGGCTAATTCCTTGAAGTTGCGTATCAGCTGTTTTTGAATCAGATCGTAATTGTCTAAAGAGCGCTAGTCTTTCTGGGGCTATGTCATTTCTGGATACTGCTTCACGTACTGCGCAATCTGGCTCTGATTGATGAGCGCAATTATGAAAGCGACATTGACCAATCAGATCTTTGAATTCTCTAAAAGCATGCTCAAGTTCACTAACCGACATGTGCGCTAAACCAAATTCCTGAAAACCTGGTGAATCTATTAAGGCGCCTAATTTACCACTAGCATTTCGACCCCAGGCCTCAGGTAACTCAAAATAGCGACAGGCGGTAGTGGTGTGCTTGCCAGTATCTAGGCGCACTGAATATTCTTGAGTTAGGGCCGCTGCATCTGGCACCCAGGCATTTAAGAGGCTTGATTTACCCATGCCAGACTGCCCAACAAAGACTGATACCTTTCCTTGAATAGCGGGGCGCAAAGCCTCAATCGAGGCAACATCAAATCGGGCGGATACTTCTGTCACTGGATAGCCCATGCGAGCATAGGGTGAGATGATTTTTCTAGCATGCGCCAAATTATCTTGGAGATCACATTTATTAAGCAGGATATGCAAACTAATTTGGTTGGCTTCGGCGGCAACTACTGCCCTACCTAAAAGGTCGGGTGAGAAAGCTGGTTGGGTTGCTAACACCACTAAAATCTGATCAACATTCGAAGCAATTAATTTACTTTTAAAGGCATCTGAGCGATAGAGTAAGTTTTCTCTTGGTTCTATCTGGATAATGCGCGCTTGATCCTCCGATGTCATTTCTAATAGCATGCGATCACCCACGGCGCCAATATGCTGCTTTGCTGGGGTACTCACCTGAATCAACTTACCAACAGGAGATTGATGACCGCATTGATCTTTAATTAAGCGCTGCGCTAAATAATGCCTGCCATAAGATGCAATCAGTAGTGCGCGAAACTGTTCCATTAATGATTAAAGTTTTTAGCTAAATCGTTTGAGATTAGCAATGCGTAATGGTGCGGGGGGGTGCGAACTATAAAAAGCGGTATAGATTGGATCTGGAGTTAAGGTGGAAGCATTATCTTGATACAGTTTTACTAAAGCGGAGATCAAATCACTCGCAGATGATTTTTCTGCTGCAAATCCATCTGCCTCATATTCATGTTTTCGAGAGGCCAAGCTAGAGAGGGGTGTGAAGAAAAAGCTAAATACGGGGGAGATCAACATGAAGAGGGCTAAAGCTAGGCCACCGTTATAGCCATTGGGATTAGGCATGACGCCCAGATCGCTATAAAACCAAGCTTGCGTACTAATCCAGCCTAAGAGGGCAAACATCGCAAAGCTTAAGACAAAAGAAACGAGTAAGCGCTTGCGAATGTGATTACATTTGTAGTGCCCTAGTTCATGAGCGAGTACAGCCTCTACTTCACCCGGGTTCAGTTTTTCAATAAGGGTGTCAAAAAAGACAATGCGCTTGGCCTTACCCATTCCGGCAAAAAATGCGTTTCCATGAGCGCTGCGTTTACTACCGTCCATCACAAAGAGACCTTGACTGGCAAAATCACAACGTTTTAACAAAGCCTCGATTTGGGTTTTAAGAGCACCCTCTTCTAACGCTTGGAACTTATTAAATAGGGGTGCGATAAAGCTCGGGAAGATCCATTGCATTAAAAGACTAAAGGCGGTGAGAACACCCCAAGCCCAGAGCCACCAGAGGTCGCCAGCTCCAGCCATGAGGCTCAGAATAATCCATAGCAGTGGAACACCAATAGCCGCGCCTACGCTAATACCCTTCACCATATCGCTAAAGAATAGCTTTTTGCTCATGCGGTTAAAGCCAAAACGCTCTTCTAGATAAAACTGCTTGTACCAAGAAAAAGGCAGATCGATGATTCCGGAAATAATAACGATGGCTACCAGTAGGGCAATTTGCTGTGCAATACCTTGGCCTAATAATTGTAAAAGGGCGAGATTGAGTATCTGTAAGCCACCCAAGAGGGTGAAGGCAATTAGAATGATGGCGCTCGCCCCATTCTCTAAAATACCTAGGCGTAATTTGGCAATGGTGTAGTCAGCTGCTTTTTGGTGCTCAGCCAAAGTAATCTGGGAGGCAAATTCAGTAGGCACACTATCGCGGTGCATCGCGACGTGCCGAATTTGACGTTGGGTTAACCAATGGCGTAGACCAAAGCTAGCAATAAAGGCAAATAGAAAAACAATTGTGAAGGTCATGAGATCATTATAGATATGAGCGAAAAAACAAGTACCCCAGCTGTAAAGTCAGCACCGAGCGATGAGCACCTGATTTGGGTAGATATGGAAATGTCAGGCTTAGATCCTGAAAAAGAGCGAATCTTGGAGATTGCCATCATTGTGACTGATGCTCACCTCAATACGATTGCTATAGCCCCGGTTTGGGTGATCCATCAAGATGATGCCTTGTTAGATGCTATGGATACTTGGAATAAAGGGACTCATGGCCGATCTGGATTAATTGATAAGGTTAAGGCTGCCTCACAGGATGAGGCGTCTGTTGAGGCGGAATGCATCGCCTTTTTAAAAAAATACATCAAAGCAGGTATTGCGCCTATGTGTGGCAACACAATTGGGCAAGATCGGCGCTTTATGGCCAAGTACATGCCTAAGTTAGAAAACTACTTTCATTATCGGAATATCGACGTTTCTACCTTAAAAGAGCTATGCAAACGTTGGCATCCAGAGTTGGTTAAAGGCTTCACCAAGAGACAGGCTCACACAGCTTTGGCTGATATTGAAGAATCAATAGAGGAACTGAAGTACTACCGTGAGAAGTTCATAGTCCCATTGCCTTCATAAGAAGTAAAAAGCATTCTTTTTACTTTTTTAAGGCGCTTTTGGGCCTAAAAGACTTAATAACTGATTCATTCGTTTCGATATAAGGGCCGCCAAGCAGATCAATGCAATAGGGCACCGCCGCAAAAATCCCAGGAATAATTACTTTTCCCTCCTCATCTTTAAGCCCTTCTAAGGTCTCTTGAATCGCTTTTGGCTGGCCAGGCAAATTGATGACTAGGGCAGAGTGGCCTTCAATTTCTCGTAAAACAGCAGTTTGACGGGAGAGGATGGCTGTGGGGACAAAGCGTAGGCTAATTTGTCGCATTTGCTCGCCAAAACCGGGCATTTCCCGCGTTCCAGCCTCAAGAGTGGCCTCAGGGGTCACATCTCGGCGAGAAGGGCCTGTACCGCCTGTAGTGAGGACTAGATCGCACCCTAACTCATCAACATGATCTACGATGGTTTCTGTAATAATTTCGCGTTCATCGGCAATGAGGCATTCAAAGAAAACACAGGGGGTGCTTAGGGCGCTAATGAGCCAGTTTTTCAGGGCCGGGATTCCTTCATCAGTATAGATACCCTTGCTAGCTCGGTCGGAGATCGAGATTAGACCAATTTTAATTTCATTAGGAGTGGATCGTTTCCAAGCTTCGGTATGCTTCATGTTTCTATTCTAGCTATTATTAGGGCATGTTTACATACACACCAAATCAGTTCAAGGAAATTATTGATTTTATGCTCAAAGAGGCTCGCCGTAGGGGTGCCTCAGATGCAGTAGCAGAGATATCAGAGGGGCAAGGACTTTCGGTCACAGTTCGCAAAGGTGAAATCGAGACCATTGAGCAAAGCCTGGATAAACAAGTAGGCGTCACGGTTTTTTTGGGGCACCATCGTGGTAATGCCAGTACTAGTGATTTTTCAAGAGCGTCTTTACGTGCTACGGTAGAGGCTGCGTACCATATTGCTCAGCATACGGCTGAGGATATTTGTGCGGGCCCAGCTGAAAAAGATTTACTGGAAAAAAATCCGCTCGACCTAGATTTATTTCATCCATGGGCGCTAGATTCTGCTACTGCAGTTGAGATCGCCCGAGCGGCAGAAGGTGCTGCATTTTCAGTGAGTAAGCAGATTAAAAATAGCGATGGGGCTTCTGTTTCAGCGCACCACGCACATTTTATGATGGGGACAAGCCATGGGTTTATGGGCGGCTATCCTTTTTCTCGTCACTATATCTCTTGCGCCCCCATCGCTAATGAGACCGGAAAAAAATCACGCATGCAACGCGATGATTGGTATTCAAGCTCCCGTATACCTGAAGATCTAGCTAATCCAGTAGCAATTGGAAATTATGCAGCCCAGCGTGCGCTTTCACGCCTTAATGCTAAATCACTAACGACGCGTCGGTGCCCCGTGATTTTTGAAGCACCTCTTGCTGCTGGCCTATTAGGCAGTCTAGTGCAAGCAGTTTCTGGGGGCGCGCTTTATCGTCGATCTAGTTTTTTACTAGATAGTTTGGGTAAGCAAGTGCTAGCTAAACATCTCAGTATTTTTGAAAACCCTCATCTTAAATCCATGACAGGGAGTGCACCATTCGATGAGGAGGGCGTGAAGACTTCTGCTCGCACTGTTGTGGAAAAGGGTATCTTAGAAGGCTACTTTCTATCGACTTACTCAGCGCGTAAGTTGGGTATGAAAACTACTGGAAATGCTGGCGGATCTCATCACCTCACTTTGCAAAGTAGCAAAACCTCTAAAGGTGGTTTACCTGGATTACTCCAGCAGATGGGTAAGGGTTTATTGGTGACAGAGCTAATGGGTCAAGGGGTAAATTATGTTACGGGGGATTATTCTCGCGGTGCCTTTGGTTACTGGGTAGAAAATGGAGAAATTCAATATCCAGTAGAAGGCATTACGATTGCTGGTAATTTGCGTGAGATGCTATTAGATATTCAGATGATTGGAAGCGATACATTGATTCGTGGGACCAAAGAGACAGGTTCGATCTTGGTTGGGTCGATGACCGTTGGCGGTAAATAAAGCCTAAAGGAGAGGGTAATGCAAAGACGTTCTTTTTTGAAAAAAGCCACTATCGGTGCGGGTGCTGTTGCATTAGCGATCCCATCGATGGCGCAAAATTTACCAACACTTAATTGGCGTTTGGTTTCGAGTTTCCCCAAATCTTTAGATACCTTATTTGGTACCCCCGAAGTATTTGCCAACTCGTTACGCAAAGCTACTGATGGCAAATTTAATATTAAAGTTTTTGCCGCGGGTGAGGTGGTGCCTCCTCTTCAAGTGCTAGATGCAGTTCAAAATGGAACAGTTGAATGCGGCCATACTGCGAGTTATTACTATATTGGAAAAAATAGCGCCTTTATCTTTGATACTGCCGCCCCCTTTGGGTTAACAGGACGCCAGCAAAATGCATGGATGCTTCATGGTAATGGTATGAAGCTCATGCGTGAACTCTATGCTAGTTACAACATTGTGAATTTCCTTGGTGGACAAACTGGCACTCAAATGGGAGGTTGGTTTCGTAAGGAAATTAAGTCACCAGAAGATCTTAAAGGGCTTAAATTTCGGATAGCTGGTTTTGCTGGTCAGGTGCTCTCAAAGTTGGGCGTCGTACCTCAGCAATTACCTGCTGGTGAAATTTATTCTGCGCTAGAAAAAGGCACCATTGATGCTGCAGAATTTGTGGGCCCTTATGACGATGAAAAATTAGGCCTAGCAAAAGTAGCTAAGAACTATTACTACCCAGCTTGGTGGGAAGGTGCGGCTGGACTATCATTTCTGGTTAACAAAAAGAAGTGGGATGAATTGCCCCCCTCTTACCAGGCCGCGTGGGAAGCAGCCTGCTTTGAAGCGCATACCGATATGTGTGCCAAGTATGATGCCTTTAATCCCCCCGCATTACAGCGCTTAATTCAGAACGGTGCGATATTAAGAAAGTTCAATACGTCCATCATGGATGCTTGTTTTAAGGCAACACAAGAAACCTATGCCGAAGAGTCTGCTAAAAACCCTCAGTTTAAGAAAATCTTTGAGGACTATCGCGCCTTTAGAAACATGGAAGCCCAATGGTTTGGTTTAGCAGAGCAGGCATTTGCTCAGTATAGTTTTGCCAAAAAGCTTTAGTCTAGATTGACTCCAAACTGAATTCATTTGAAGATCTATTTTCGATTTAAGGTAATGAAGTTAAAGCTAATATCACCTTCAGATGCTGGTGTCCGCTCAACCTCTTTCCACTCAGATTGATTGGGCACCTCAAAGAATGTATCGCCACCCTCTATATCGATCTCGATCTCGGTGATATACAGACGATCTGCTTTAGAAAAGGCTTGGGTAAAGAGTTGCTCTCCACCAATGACAAAAGCACGGGGGGCTTCACTCAGGCTACTAAGAGCAGCATCGAGTGAGTTAACTACTTCTGCACCCGTAAGTTGCAGGTGAGCATTACGACTCACCACAATATTGCGACGCCCTGGTAATGGGCGTCCAATCGATTCCCAGGTCTTACGACCCATAATGACGGGGTGACCCATTGTCACTTTTTTAAAGAATTGGAGGTCAGCAGAAATCTTCCAAGGCATTTGGTTATCACGACCAATAACATGGTTACGCGAGCGCGCTACGATCATAGAAATAGCAGGGTGTGTAGCTACTGTCATGGCTAATCTATTTTCTTAAACAGCTACAGGAGCCTTAATCGGCCCATGGGATTCATAGCCAGTTATCTCAAAATCTTCAAACTCGTAATCAAAGAGGGATGCTGGTTTGCGCAAAATATTGAGCTTAGGTAGTGGGAGGAAATCCCTTGATAACTGGAGGTCTACTTGCTCTAGATGATTGCTATATAAATGGCAGTCACCACCTGTCCAGACAAAGTCACCCACATCTAAGTTGCATTGTTGGGCCATCATGTGGGTCAATAGAGCATAGCTAGCGATATTGAATGGGACGCCTAAGAAGATATCGGCACTGCGCTGGTAAAGTTGGCATGAAAGTTTGCCGTTGGCCACATAAAACTGAAAGAACGCATGGCAAGGGGCTAATGCCATGCGTGGAATATCTGCCACGTTCCAAGCCGAAACGATCATGCGACGAGAATCGGGATTTTTTTTGATGGTCTCTACTACTTCTGCAATTTGATCAATATGCTCACCATTGGGAGTGGGCCAAGAGCGCCATTGATATCCATAGATGGGTCCTAGATCACCATCAGGTGCTGCCCATTCATTCCAGATCGATACCCCACGCTCTTTAAGCCAATTGTTATCAGTGCTACCCTTAAGAAACCAAAGTAATTCCAAAATGATGGATTTAAGATGCAATTTCTTAGTTGTGACCATCGGAAAGCCGTCAGCCAAATTAAAGCGCATTTGGTGGCCAAAAATGGAGAGAGTACCCGTGCCAGTTCTATCGGACTTTTGGACGCCCTTGGCAAGGACTTCTTTCATGAGCTCATGGTATTGATGCATAGATATTGGCTAAATAAGGAAATGATTTAGATAGAGCTTACTCGAATGTGGAGTTATCCACCCCAAGTACTTTATGAAGCTTGGGTGAGGTAGTCGTGTATTGAAGCTGGATTTGTTTTTCTGGGCTAAGGTAGGCTGCGGCAGCAAATGCAGCGAGAGCAGCTTCATGAAAGCCTGACAGTATCAATTTTTTCTTGCCAGGGTAGATATTAATGTCCCCCACAGCATAAATGCCGGGTACGCTGGTCTGAAAACAAGCGGTATCCACAGTGATTTGCTTGCGGTCGATATCTAAGCCCCAGTCTGCAATCGGGCCTAATTTAGGGGATAGACCGTAAAAGAGCAGTAGATCATCTGTAGGGATATGGCGAAGTTCGCCATTAATTTCAGTGACGGTAATGGCATGAAGGCATTGATCGCGAGATTCAAACCCAGTAATTTGGCCAATAATGAGCTCCATTTCATGAGCAGCGCAAAGTGCGCGTATCTTGGCAATCGATTGCGGCGCCGCCTTAAAGTCATTACGACGGTGAATGAGTGTGACGCTAGCAGCCTTACCAGCAAAAAATAAGGCCCAATCCAAAGCCGAATCTCCACCGCCACAGATGACCAAGCGCTTACCAGAAAAATGTTCTGGATCTTTTACGCGATAGAAGACCTGTTTTCCTTCAAAGGCATCTAAGCCTTCTAGGTTGAGTGTTCGCGGTTGAAATGCACCTACTCCGGCAGCAATAAAAATGGTCTTACTGATAAAGTATTGATCTTGAGAAGTGCCAATAAGAAAGCGACCATCGGTCTGTTTCTCAAGAGTGGTGACCTCTTGCCCCAGATGAAAATGAGCTCCAAAGGGTTTGATTTGTTTAAGAAGGTTGGTGGTTAACTCACGACCTGTGCATACTGGGATTGCAGGAATATCGTAGATCGGCTTATCTGGATAAAGTTCAATGCATTGACCCCCTAACTCTAGAAGGGAGTCAATCACATGTGCTTTTATTTCTAGTAGCCCAAGCTCAAATACTTGAAACAAGCCCACTGGACCAGCGCCAATAATAACTGCATCGGTTGGGATGGGGGGGTGCAAAACAAAGTCTCTTGGATATATATCGAAGTAATCTTAAAATTATTTTTCTAGTTGATCCAATTTGCTTTTCACGTCTTTCCACTCGTCTGCATCAGGCAAGCTGGCTTTAGATTTGGTAATAGACGGCCAACCAGGGGTTAAGTCTGCATTTAATTTAATAAATTTTTGTTGATCGCCAGGAACATCATCTTCTGCATAAATCGCATTAACAGGGCACTCAGGAACGCACACAGCGCAATCGATACATTCATCAGGATCAATTACCAGAAAGTTGGGTCCCTCGCGGAAGCAATCAACTGGGCAAACATCTACGCAATCGGTATATTTACAGCGAATACAGGATTCAGTAACAACGTAAGTCATGATATTTAAAATGAAGAACCCTCAGTGCAGAGGGATCGAGTTATAAAACCCTGATTTTAGCTGAAACAGGCCATCTATCAGATAAAAAAGCCAATTTAGTTGAGGTAAAGTGGTGCATATGACGACTCAGATCAAAAGCGCAACGCCCAATATTCTTTTAGCTAGAGCGGTATCTTTAGAGGCATTAGCTAAATTAGCTGCTTAAATAGCGGGTTAAATGAGAAAAGACTACCTTTGATGAAAATTTTGATTGTTGGAGCTGGTGGGATTGGTGGATATTTTGGCGCTAAGTTACTTCTTAGTGGCGCTGATATTACTTATTTATTGCGTGAGAAGCGCCAGCAACTCATTGAGGATCATGGTTTAACTATCGAAACGCCGACAGGAAGTTTTACAGTTCACCCTAGATCTGTATTGGCAGATCAGTTAGAGCCTATTTATGACCTTATTATTTTGGCTCCCAAAGCATTTGATCTTGATGAAACCCTCAAATCTATTGGCAAAGCAGCAAAGAAGGGCTTAATTTTGCCTTTTTTAAATGGCTTTACCCACATGCAAAAGCTAGATGAACATTTCGGTAAAGGCAGGGTAATGGGTGGTGTAGCCCATATAGCAGCGATGATTACTCAGTCTGGTTCGGTTAAACAGCTAACTGAATTACATTCTTTAACGATTGGCCCGCGCACTCCAGAGCAAACAGGTCTGGCCCAAGATTTTTTTGCGCTATGTAAAAAAGCTGACTTTGAGTCTTTTTACAAAGAGCAAATTGAGCAATCCTTATGGGATAAATGGGTATTTTTAGCCACACTCGCTGGCATGACGACAATCTGCCGTGGTTCAGTGGGCAATATTGCATCAGCACCCTATGGGATAGAATTAAGCCGGCGTATGTATGATGAATGCTGCCGTATTGCTGCTAGCTTGGGGTTTGCAGTTTCGGATGAAACGCAAAACAATGCTATTGCATTGCTTACTAAAGAAGGCTCACCTTTTACCGCATCAATGTTAAGGGATCTTCTCGCTCTTAAGCAAACGGAGCATGAGCATATTCTAGGAGATCTCATTGCCCTAGGGGCAAATGCCAATATAGATTGCCCCCTATTAAAAATAGCGCATACCCATATGGTAGTAGAGAGTGCAAATTTGAACTAAGCTAGAGCAACATTCGCTTTTAAATAATTCCATATTTAGTGAGACCATGAAAGAAAAACTGATGAAAGAGCATCGACTGCAAATCGATAAAACGGCTAAACCCTTATTGATAATTGACTACACATTTTTAGGTGATCCTAAGCTTGATTTGATGAAATCTACGGCTTTACCAAGCGCGTTGCAAAATGCAAAGATTAAGACTGAATTTGATTTGGCTAGGGCTTGGAGTGACTTTGCTCGAAAATATTTAGAAAAAACTAAGGCCATTGCCGCTACCCCTTTATGTTGGGAAGGGCATTATGAGCAATTAGGTAGGGTCATGCTTGAATTAATGAGACTAAGTAGAGATAAGCAAGAGATGATAAGTAAAGAAGCTATTTATGAAATGATTCCTGATCTTGAGGAAATTCCCTTTGTTAGTAAGCCATCCCGTCTTGAAGACAAGATGTTTTGCCGTATATGGCTATCTTTAATTCGGCATCCGTCCTTTTTTGAAATGGAAATCGATGAAAAAGAAGTGGTGGCATTTCAATATTGGCAAAATTTATTTACCCTTGCACTAGGAAAAACTAATAGCGAATTACTAAAACAGGCTACTTAGATTTTTGCAAGAAACATCAAAAAAAGCGCTCTAAATTAGAGCGCTTTTCTTTATTCGTACCATATAAGCTAAGCCCCTCTAGCCCCCATACAAGAACCTGGGTAGCCAAAGAGTCATGCCAGGCCAGATATACATGAAGAACATGCACGCAATCACAATAAACATGTAAGGCATCATGCCAGCAAAAATCTGGTTGAGGGTAACGCCTGGCGGTGAGACCCCTTTAAGATAAAAAGCAGACATGGCCACTGGTGGTGATAAGAAGGCAGCCTGCAAGTTCACAAATACCAAGGTGCCCCACAAGAGTGGGTCAATTTGGAAATGCGCTAATAAAGGTAAGAAAATTGGTACGAAAATAACAATAATTTCAGTCCACTCCAAAGGCCAGCCAAGGAAGAAAATAATTGCTTGCGACAATAACATGAACTGAATTGGCGTTAGATCTAACATGAGCACCCATTTTTCAATGATCGATTGACCACCAAGAATGGTAAAGACTGCTGAGAATAGTGCTGAGCCTACAAATAACCAGCACACCATCGAAGTAGTCTTTGCTGTTAAAAATACCGCTTGCTTAGTGCGATCAAAATCTAAGGTACCCGCTTGAAAAGCAAGAATGAAGGCACCCAACGCACCTACCGCTGCAGATTCTGTTGCAGTGGTGATGCCTAACAGGATGACCGCTAGAACCAAGATAGTGAGGATGCCCAAGGGCAGCACTGACTCAATCAGTAGTTTTAGAATTTCAAACTGATCCTCGTCAAATCTCAGGTAATAGTAAATGAGTAGCAATAAAAAAAGGACTGTAGTTAAGCCAAAATAGAGCTGGAAGTTTTCAGGCGGTCCAGCAGCAGCTTCTGGTTCTACGCCGGCAGCGGTAGGACCATCGCCAGCCGCAGCATCAAGAGCAACTAAAGGTGCATCTTCTTCCGTTTCTTTAGATTTACTATTATTAGAGGTGGCATCAAGTGATACTAGGCCCTCTTCAACTGGGGCCACATTATCAGCGGTAGATGCTTTAGCTACTTGAGTTACCACTGGAACATTTAAGGCATCTTTTTCGGCCTGTTGATGAATGATGACATACCACCAGACACCCCACATCGTAATAGCCACAAGGATAAAGGGTGTTAATGCAGCTAGCACATTTTGAACAATTTTGGTAAACGAGAGGCGTGCATCAATTGGCGCATCCAATAACTTAGCTGGGAAAATCAATGCCTTTAAGGTCGCCACCAACATATTTTGGGAGTAGTTTTCACGTAAAAAATGGATCGATGCCGGGATCGGCACTACCAGTTGTTCAGGTGGAAGTTTAGGCGCAACTTTTGGGTTAATTAAAGCCCAGCCAATGATGTATACCAAATACAAAAAGGCCAGAAAGAAGCCAGGTACCATCGCGGCAGCATAGAGCTTAACAACCGATTGACCCGCCACAGCCGCATACACAATAATCATGACTGAAGGCGGAATTAAAATACCTAAGGTACCTCCAGCGGTAATAACACCAGCAGCAAGGCGAGTGTCATAGCCAGCATTTAACATTGGCTTCATGGCAATTACGCCCATGAGTACCACCACAGCCCCAACTAGACCGCTTGCAATTCCCCAAAAAGTACAAACAATTAGAGTGGCTACTGCTAATGAGGCAGGTAAGCGACGAAATGCCAATTGAATACTGTAGAACATCTTGTCAACCAATGCCCCTCGCTCCATGACATAGCCCATTAATACAAAGAGGGGAATGGAAAGGAGTACATCGTTTGTCATACCCCCAAAAGTTCTTTGCACCATTAAGGTAAAGATTTTGTTTGCGGCCCAACTTTGTGAAGGGTCGTAAAAGGCAGCAAAGCCAAACATCATACCTAGGCCCATCAGGGTAAAAGCGGTAGGAAAGCCAAGCATAATTACGACAATAATCAGGCCAAGCATACTTAAGCCAAGAAGTGGATCATTCATGATTTATCTCTTTAGTTTGACCAATACGATGGTGCGCTGCTTCATCGATTGCCTTGGCATTTTTCATTGCAAGTTGACGAGATTCTTCATCAACGTGAGTTGAGGCAGCTAATTGCTGTTCAATCACATCGATTTCTGCTGCATCTTTTAAGCGTGCAGGCCATTCCCCAGTTTTAATGCAAACGATGCAGCGCAAAATTTCCACAAAGCCTTGTAGCAATACAAAGGCGCCCGCAATAGGGATGACTGTTTTGAATGGGTAAAGAGGTGGACCATTAGCTATTTGGGTAGTGTGCTCTCCTATGCGCCATGATTCTGCAGCATAGGTGTAGCCTGCATATACTAAAGCGGTAATACCAGGCAAGAAAAAAGTAACGTATAAAATTAAATCTAAAGTCGCTTGTGTGCGAGGCTTCATTGATCCATACAGGAAGTCACCACGAACATGCCCATTTTGCGCTAAGGTGTAGGCGCCGCACATCATAAACAGCGTACCGTAGGCCATTACCGATAATTCTCCGATCCATGCGGAAGGAGAGTTCAAGGCATAACGCCTGACCACATCTGTGCAGACCATCAGCATCAACAAAATAATGAGCCACGAAGCTGCTTTACCAACAAAAGTACTAATTTCATCTACTGTTAGCATGAACTTATCCATCAAACATCCCCCTCAAACAGTCTTCCGCTTCTCTATAAAAACATAAAAAACCGGACGGGAAGCCGTCCGGTTAGCATGCCAATACATCGATTCTCAAGAAAACAGATTAAGTTTTGAAGTAGTGGTCGTAGGCAATTTTAAAGTCAACATCCGTTAGGAGCTGCCAGCGAACTGCACGTTGCGCAAAGACCTTTTGTGAATCAAGCACTTTCTTGAACATTGGATTTTCAGAAGCCTTCTTCGCAATAATCTTATCCCAAGCATTTAATTGAGCTACCAAAATTGATTTCGGTGTGGCATAAAACTTCACCTTATCTTTAGTTTGTAACTCAACAAAATCTTTGGAGTAGCGATCGATTGCTTTCCATGACATATCTGCTGAAGCTGCTTGAGTTCCTATTGCAAGAATTGCCTGAAGATCTGCTGGTAAGGAGTCATATCTCTTCTTATTGAAGATAATTTCAAACTGCTCTGAGCTTTGGTGAAAGCTTTGAAGCATATTGATTTTAGAGACGTCTGGGAAACCAAGGAGTCGATCTGAGGAAGCATTGTTAAATTCTGCAGCATCTAACAGACCACGATCCATCGCAGGAATAATATCCCCGCCTGGTAGCGCTTGAACTGAAGCACCCATATCTGTAAAGATTTCAATCGAAAGACCTACAGTACGATACTTCAAGCCCTTCATATCATCTGCTTTAGCGATTGGCTTTTTGAACCAACCCAGAGGTTGGGTTGGCATTGGACCATAAGGGAAAGACACCACGTCTAGCTTTAAGTTGCTGTAGATTTCATTAAGTAACTGTTGGCCACCACCATATTGATTCCAAGATAGGAGGGTATTGGCATCCATGCCGAAAGCAGGGCCTGATCCCCATAGCGCTAAGGCAGCACTCTTGCCATACCAATAAGCAAGCACTCCATGACCGCCATCGAGTGTGCCACTTGATACAGCATCTAGTAGGTCAAAAGCCTTAACAACCGAGCCTGCTGGAAGCACTTCAATTTTAAGGCGACCACCTGACATGGAGTTGACCTTAGCAGCGTAATCATTAGCGTATTCATGAAAAATATCTTTTGTGGGCCAAGTCGATTGAAAGCGCAAGGTTATTGTTTGCGCATTAGAAATCATTGGAAAGCCCATCGCGGCCGCACCAGCAGTACCAATAGCAGCATTTTTTAGAAACTTACGACGTGGACTATTGTTATTAGATGTCTCAGACATTTTCATCTCCTATGTTTATTTTTTAATAAATTCACTACTAGATAAAGTAATGTTTTGTATAGAGTATTCCTTTTTTCTAAATATTAATTTGAGGGTTTCCCCTTGTTTTTCTATTTTTCTTTTGTGCATTGCAATAACTTTTTAATACTCCTATAGCCTGATGAAGTGTGAATATGCGATGAAAAAAGCTTTCATCACAAATTGAATCTAATCCATATTTCAATAGAAATTGGGTAGATGAGTACACTAACGAAGATGAAATTAAACACCCGTCAAGGTATCGCTTGATGCTTAAGATCATGCCAATGACCAATAATTTAAGGAAATAAATGATTGCTAAACCCAAAATTCTGGTGGCAAGGGCTATCTTTCCAGAGGCACTAGCTAAATTGGAGGAGTCGTTTGAGGTTCGATCTAACCAGGCCGATGTAGTCTTTACTCCCGAAGAGTTAAAACAAGAACTAGCAAGTGTAGTAGGGGCATTAGTTACAGGTAGCGAAAGAATAGATGCCCATGCTTTATCTGAGGCAAAGCAGTTAAAGATAGTGGCCAATATTTCAGTGGGATACAACAATTTTGATATTCCTGCAATTAGTGCTGCTGGTGTGATGGCTACTAATACTCCTGATGTATTAACTGACACTACTGCTGACTTTGGTTTTGCACTGCTCATGGCAACGGCTAGGCGCATGACAGAATCAGAGCATTGGCTGAGAGCAGGCAGCTGGACTAAGTGGTCGATAGTGAATAATCCCTTGGGTGTCGATGTGAGTCACTCTACGATTGGCATTATTGGAATGGGTCGAATCGGTCAAGGGATTGCTAAACGTGCGCTAGGATTTGGAATGAAAGTGATTTATCACAATCGCAATCGCTTGTCCGAAACAGATGAAAAAACTTGCCAGGCAACTTACGTATCAAAAGAGGAATTACTTAGCACTGCTGATCACGTCATTCTTGTACTACCATACACACCTGAAAATCACCACACGATTGGCGCACAAGAAATCGATTTGATGAAACCAACTGCTACCCTGATTAATATTGCACGCGGTGGAATTGTGGATGACGGCGCTTTAGCGCAAGCTTTACAAACTGGAAAAATATTTGCAGCGGGTTTGGACGTCTTTGAGGGTGAACCCAATGTAAATCCGCAATTACTCGAACTTAGCAACGTGGTCTTGGCCCCGCACATTGCTAGCTCGACTGAAAAAACACGCAGAGCCATGGTTGATCTTGCAGTAGAAAATTTGCGCGCAGCAATAGATGGTAAAAAGCCACCCAGCTTAATTAATGCCGAAGTATTTAGAGATTAAAAAAACTACTCCGCTTCGATCTCTTCTGGGAGGTCTCTCAGTGCTAGTTCAATGCCACCAAATTTACCGGCAACCCAGTTATAGACTTTACAGGCAATCCATAATAGTGCGAAGCCAAGCAAGGCATTGAGGATTAATGCAGAAAGCACGGTAAAACCCGGAATGGCGCCATCGCGAATGAAGGCAACAAACAAGGCCAACAAAACTATCGGCACTGAAAAGCAGAGGTAAACCAAAACTAGTGTTTTGGCAGTATGCAATGGGTCTAGAAAGACGATTTCTTTTTTGCTAATTTTCATGATGGAGCAATCTTAAAGCAGTCCGTCAAAAAGCGCCACATCTACCCAGTCTCCAGCAGAAATATTTCCCTGTTCGTGATGCAATATAACAAAACAATTAGCTTGACTCATTGATCTTAAAATTCCGGCACCTTGACTACCAGTCAACCTAACTGTGGGCTTGCCATCAAGGGCGCGCCCCAAAATAGCCCGTTGGAATTCAGTACGACCCGGCCTTTTTCGAATGGCCTCTTGTGTAATCGCTTGGGTGAGCTGAACTTCAGTTTGACTAGCGCCATTCAGTTGCAAAAGAGCTGATCTGACAAATTGATAGAAGGTCACCATGACTGCAACAGGGTTACCCGGTAAACCAAAGAATAGGGTTTTACGGGCGGGATATTTTCCTGAAACTGGCTTCAGTGTGCCAAAAGCCATTGGCCGACCCGGCCGCATGGCGATTTTCCAAAAGCCCACATCACCGAGTTCTTGCATAATTTGCTTGGTGTAATCTGCTTCACCTACTGATACCCCACCAGAAGAAATTAAGACGTCTGCCCGTTGAGCTGCCTCACAAAAGGCCAGCTTGAGAGAATTAGGGTCATCACGCACAATGCCGCAATCAATAATTTCTAAATTGAGGCGATTAAGTAGGCCAGTAAGACTATAGCGATTACTGTCATAAATACTGCCAGGTACTAAATCTTGTCCAAGAGCACGTAACTCATCTCCTGAAGACAGAATAGCCACTTTAAGTTTGCGGCGTACTTTTAGAGTGGCAATGCCCAATGAGGCAGCTAAACCCAAATCCGAAGGTCTCAGAAAACGACCGGCTAAGACGGCTGGGCTGCCGGCCTGTAAATCTTCACCACGTAGGCGGCGATTCTCACCCCGTTGAAGTTGATTCCGTTTGAACTCAATGACAGAGATGTTCTCAGGGTTTTGGTTGATTGTGAATTCTTGTGGAAGCACGGTGTCGCAACCAATGGGCATCAGTGCACCGGTCATAATCTTGAGACATTCCCCTGGGCCAACACTGCCTTTATAGGGCTTACCTGCATAGGCGGTGCCAATCACCTTGAGAGTGATATGGGCATCGCCCATATCCAAACAGTCTCCATTAAAAGCAAAGCCATCCATGGCAGAGTTATCTGCAGCAGGCACATTAGTCGGGGAGAGTAAGTCCTTTGCCAGAATACGGTTAATTGCCTGATCTAACGATACTGTTTCAATATCATTTGGCATGCCCATTGCATTAGATTCAAATAACAACTCTTGCACTAAATCTGCGATTGCTTTGCGTGCATCATCAACATGTAAAGATGAGCTGAGGAAAATAGGGTTGTTAGGGGACAGTCTTGTTGAGCCACTCATGGAGATGCCTCTTCTAATGCCCGCAATTCTTCAGGTGTATTGATGTTGGCAAAGGCTTGCTCATCTTCAAATATAACCGTGCTACTACGCAAGTTCAAAAACCAACGATCAATCTTCAAATTGCCCGTACCTAAAAAGCTTGTTAAAGAATCCTTAAGGGTACTTCGCATGAGACAAAAAACGGGTTGGGCCCAAATCTTGCCATTGGCATCTTTGGTTGATGCGTAAACCAAATCAAATTTTCCACTCTTTATCTCTACCATCATCTTTTCTGCAAGGTCTATGGGAAGTAATGGTGAGTCACAAGGAGAGGTTAGGAGATAAGGGGTTATGCAGTTCTTGAGGCCTACTGAGAAACCAGCTAATGGGCCTGAGAAGTCAGTCGTTTCATCCATGAGGACGGGGAAGCCATAACTTGCATATTTAGTGATATTTCGATTGGCATTAATTAAAATAGGGCCCACTTGGGTCTTTAAGCGGGTAATGGCAGATTCAATTAACGGTTTTCCATGAAATGGAATGAGTCCTTTATCTATGCCACCCATGCGTTGGGCGCGACCCCCAGCTAGAATCAGTCCCGTAATTTGGTCTTTTAAAATCATTAGCCGCCGATGTAGGACATTTCGACTTTTCGGGTAGCAGCGCTAGTGGCAGTGTTTGAGCCCCGAATTTCAGAATAGTGATCATCTCGTGCTGCCCAAGTATTCATAATGGCATTAGCAATCTCTAGATCACTTTTACCTGTCCGCAGTAATGTTTTGAAATCAAATCCTTCGTTGGCAAATAAGCAAAGATAAAGCTGTCCATCGGTAGAGATTCGGGCGCGAGTGCATTCATGGCAAAAAGTTTGGGTCACACTAGAAATCACTCCTATTTCTCCAGAGCCATCTGCATATCGCCAGCGCTGGGCAACTTCACCAGAGTAATTTGCCTCTATAGGCTCCAAAGGGTAGACCTCATTAATTCTGGCAATGACTTCTTTGGATGGAAGAACCTCAGCCATATTCCAGCCATTCGAACTTCCTACGTCCATAAATTCAATAAAACGTAAGGTGACACCCGTTCCCTTGAAATGCTTTGCCATGGCAACAAGCTCTTGATCGTTTGTACCTTTTTTCACCACCATATTTACTTTGATATTGGCAAAGCCCTGTGCTTGTGCAGTGGTAATGCCATCTAATACATCGGTTACCGGAAAATCCACGTCATTCATTTTTTTAAAGATAGCATCGTTTAAGCCATCCAGACTTACGGTAATTCGATGCAAGCCAGCAGCTTTTAATACAGCTGCTTTTTTATGCAGAATGCTCCCATTTGTTGTCAGCGTAAGATCTAGTGGATTGCCATCAGGCGTTCGAATTTTTGCCAACATTTCCACTAGCACTTCTAGATTTTTACGCAGTAAAGGCTCGCCACCAGTTAGGCGAATTTTTTCAACTCCCAATGAGGCAAAAATCGTACTTAAACGAGTGATCTCTTCAAAACTCAGTAGCTCTTGGTGGGATAAGTAAGGATGACTTCTGTCAAACACTTCCTTTGGCATGCAGTAAGTGCAGCGAAAGTTACAGCGATCGGTAACAGAGATTCGTAAATCTCTTAGGGGGCGACCACGCGTATCTTTAGTGGAGCTCTTAGCAGTAACAAGCGATCTAGGAATGGACGGAGCAAGGCCTTTGCCTTCATTAATTCGAATGGGGATGACTTTTTTCACCATTGGCTAATTATGAATGTGAAAGGGTGTTTCTGCCAAACCGCCAAGTATCTTTGTGGGATAAATGACGGTCTGGAGAAAAAATTAAACCATTTTTTCTTGGTTACTGGTTTCCACGAGCACCATGGGAGCATCTGACAGGCTTACGGGTGCCTTAGGCGCCCTGCCCAACTTGACTACTTCGGGTTCTGCCTTTATCTGGGACTGTGAATCCGCGTGTTTACCAGAATCTGTTGCAACCCAAATCATGCCGGCTGATTGAACCACGCTATGCAAAGGGGTTTCTTCTAGCGCTTGAAAGGCCACTTTAGGAAGCTCAGGCATGGGTTTGGCAATTACCTCAATCGTCGCAATAGCTATGGAAGCTGCTTGAGGTACTGGCACAGCAGTATTTTCAGTACGATTACTTTGACGAGGTGCACGCGGTGCTCTTGGCTCACGAGGGGCTTTATCTTTAACTTCGTTAGCAGGCGCAACTGGGGTAAGTGGATTGAAGCTTTGTGTAATGTTTTGGATAGGCATGGAAGCGCTAGTACCAGCCATTCCAATAGGAGGGCCTGAGAAACTGACCTCTGTAACTGCTCCAGTTTCAGATGCAGAACTTACTTCACTATTACCCTCAGTACGCTCGCTACGTTGACCACGGCCACGACCACGGCGGTTACGACCACGGCCACGACGATCTTCACCATCGGTACTTGGAGTAACTTCAGTGCCAGATGCTGCTTCCGTAGCTGGGCTTATAGCTGCTTGGGTCTCTGATTTGGGATTATTTTGATTGCGGTTATTGCGGTTACGACCATCTTGACGACCCTTACCAGAACTTGCTTCGCGTGGAGCGCTTATTCCTTCGGTGCTTACAACTGCACCTTCAGTATTGGTTGCAGGACGTTCGGCGCGCTCACCTCGGCGGCCACGGTTGCGGTTGCCATTGTTATTGCGATTATTAGGGTTGCGACCACGGGGTGCACTAGGAACAGGCTTTACCTCGGGGGTAGGCGTTGAGGAGAAAATACGTTTAATAAAGCCAAACAAGCCGCCACCAGCACTTTCCACGGGAGTTGTACTTGCCCGTGCAGGGCGTGGTTGGCTTACTGGAGCAGGTTGGTTCGGTGTAATACCTTTAACTGCAGCTTCAGGCCGCACTTTAAGGTCTGCATCTTTACGGCTCACAGTAGTATCAGTTTCTAATTCATGCGCAGCTTCTTCGGCCATCACATAGCTGGCTTTTTGGTCATCCAAACGAGGGTCATCATGACGCAAACGCTCAAGCTTGTAATGGGGTGTTTCTAAATGCTTGTTTGGAATCATCAAGACATTGACTTTGAAGCGAGTCTCAATTTTGATCACTTCAGGACGCTTTTCATTCAAGAGGAAGGCAGCCACTTCGACTGGTACCTGTGTATGAATCGCTGCTGTATTTTCTTTCATTGCCTCTTCTTGAATGATGCGCAAGACTTGCAATGCCGAAGACTCAGTATCCCGAATATGGCCAGTGCCATTACAACGCGGGCAGGTGACGTGACTACCTTCGGAGAGTGCTGGGCGCAAACGTTGGCGGGACATTTCCATCAAACCAAATTTGGAGATCTTACCCATCTGAACACGGGCACGGTCATGCCGCAGAGCATCGCGTAGGCGATTCTCAACATCCTTTTGCGCTTTGCCCGAATCCATATCAATAAAGTCGATCACGATCAAGCCACCTAAGTCACGTAAACGTGCTTGACGGGCAATTTCATCGGCAGCTTCTAAGTTGGTACGAGTGGCGGTTTCTTCAATATCGGAGCCACGGGTGGCACGTGCTGAGTTGACGTCTACGGAAACCAATGCTTCTGTGTGGTCAATCACAATCGCCCCGCCAGATGGTAATGGCACGGTACGTGAGTACGCAGTTTCAATTTGATGTTCAATCTGAAAACGTGAGAACAACGGCACATCGTCGTGATAACGCTTTACTCTGGGCAGATTATCTGGCATTACCACTGACATAAACGCTGCAGCTTGTTCGTAGATGTCATCCGTATCAATGAGAATCTCACCAATATCAGGTTGGAAATAATCCCGAATCGCCCGAATAACTAGACTAGATTCGAGGTAAATTAACAAGGGCGCTGAATTACCTTTAGCGGCTTCATCAATCGCACTCCATAATTGCATGAGGTAACTTAAGTCCCACTGCAGCTCAGTGGCATCACGACCAATACCAGCAGTGCGGGCAATGATGCTCATGCCATCTGGGATATGTAATTGAGACATGGCATCCCGGAGTTCTTGACGGTCTTCACCTTCAATGCGGCGGGATACACCACCTCCACGTGGGTTATTTGGCATCAATACCAAATAACGGCCAGCTAGAGAAATAAAGGAGGTTAAGGCAGCACCTTTTTGGCCACGTTCTTCTTTTTCTACCTGGACAATGATTTCTTGGCCTTCACGCAAGGCTTCTTTAATAGAGGCATTTCGGACATCAATACCATCCTTAAAGTAGGTGCGAGCAACTTCTTTAAATGGCAGGAAGCCATGACGTTCTTCGCCGTAATTGACAAAGCAAGCTTCGAGCGATGGCTCAATGCGAGTAATGACACCTTTGTAAATATTGCCTTTACGTTGTTCGCGACCAGCAGCTTCGATATCGATATCGATGAGTTTTTGACCATCGACAATGGCAACTCGCAACTCTTCTTGTTGAGTTGCATTAAATAACATGCGTTTCATAACATTCTCCTATGGGGGAGGATGCCGTTGCGCGTTGCGATAGGAGGAAGTTAGTAAGCGCTTGGGGTATACCCACTAGCGGCTTTAGAGTGTGGATCAAGCAAATCTAGGCATATCTTACCTAGTACACCGACTTAAACCTTAGTTCAATCAGCGCCACACTTGACGATCGCCGCAGAGACCTCCTTTAGGTCATCAATGCAGGCGCGCGCCTGAAAACTCTCTTCTAATCGCGGGTCGCGGCATACGGCACACCAACCCTGCGCCTCATTACAACGGGGGAGGGGCAACCCCGGGAGTCTATTAAGGGCGACTCCAAGCTCCACGATTCAAGCCTTAATCAGGCTGGTCTCGGGCCAATAAATTGGCTAGAGCGTTGATTATACGGCACAAGTTGAATGACAATGGGGTATTGTTAAGTCCCTTGCCGAGGTGGCGAGAGAGATTAATTATGAAACCCGAGACAAATACTAAGCTCCCTAAGGTAAAAGCAATCGTTCTGCCGGCGGTCTATCTGCAGACTATAGGCCCAGAAGAAGCTGGGCAACGCTTGGACAACTATCTCTTGCGATGGGCAAAAGGAGTACCCAAAAGCCATGTTTATCGAATTATTCGCTCTGGTGAGGTTCGGGTAAATAAGAAACGAGCAGAGCCAACTACGCGTTTAATCGAGGGCGATGTTGTCAGGCTCCCCCCAGTTCGATTGGCAGAGCCTGCCCAAATGGTGGCAATAAATAGTGCTCAAACTCAGTCCCGTGCCCAAGGCTATTCTGAGAAAATGCCCATTCTTTTTGAGGATGATGCTTTATTAATAGTGAATAAGCCAACTGGACTAGCTGTTCATGGGGGGTCGGGCATTGCCTTGGGGGTAATTGAGGCCTTAAGGATTACTCGTCCTGAGCTGAAATTTTTAGAGTTGGTACACCGCTTGGATCGGGATACTTCAGGCGTATTACTTCTAGCCAAGAAACGGAGTGCCTTGGTAGAGATGCATCGCCAAATTCGGGAGGGGCACACAGATAAGCGCTATTACTTACTTGCCCATGGTGAAATAGTGCAGGGTGCGGGGGTTATGCAACTCAAGTTTGCGCTCCATAAATATTTACTTCCCAATGGCGAGCGACGTGTGCGCGTTGACCCTAACGGCTTACCAAGCCACACCGCTTTGCGTGTGAGCAAGGTATTTAAGCGCGCTGATGCCGCTATTACTTTGGCCGAGGCCCAGTTAAAGACAGGGCGAACCCATCAAATTCGTGTACACCTACAAAAATTGGGCCATGCGATTTTGGGTGATGATAAATATGGCTTTGAAGACCAAGATAAGCAGATTAAATCTAAGCGTTTGTATTTACATGCCCACTTGGCTGGCTTTACACACCCCCGCACTGGTGAAAAAATGCGTATCGAGTCGCCATTGCCCCCAGAATTTATAGCGATGATGAATCATTTTTCCCCATTAGTCGATACTGCCTAAAAACTTAAAAAATGCCATGATTGACCAAAAGAAACTGGCTAGACGCTATGACCTAATCGTATGGGATTGGGATGGCACGATTATGGATTCCACCCCCACAATTGTGCATTGTATTCAGCAGTCTTGTCGTGATTTAGGATTTAAAGAGCCTGATGATTCTTTGGCGAGCTCTGTGATTGGTTTGGGCATTCAGGATTCCTTGCGTAGAGCGGTTCCCTGGATTGAGCCAATCCATTTCCCAAGGCTCACTGAACGCTTTCGTCATCACTACCTCGCTAAGGATCATGAACTTCACTTATTTGATGGCATTCGGGATTTACTAGAAAATTTACGCGAGGATGGCTACCTTTTAGGTGTGGCTACTGGCAAATCTCGCATGGGCTTGGATCGTTCGCTAGTTCACCATCAGATTGGGCATCTGTTTCATGAAACCCGAACTGCCGATGAGTCTTTTTCTAAACCTCACCCAGGAATGCTCTTAGAACTATCGGATGCTACAAAAGTACCCATGCGCAGAATGTTGATGATAGGCGATACTACCCATGATTTAGATATGGCAGCCAATGCGGGAGTAGATGCGATTGCGGTAACTTATGGAGCGCATCCACCGGATACTTTGAAGCAGGCTCCATCACTCATCCATGTGGATGATGTGCCTCAATTGGCTCAATGGCTAGGTGAAAATCTCATAGTGAAAAATTAGTACGATAGTGGCGATAATAATCCTAATACCGCAGGTAATAAACAAGGAATAAAAGATGGATCAGAATCAACAATGGGAGCGCCAAGCTCTTGAGCAATTACTGCTTGAGAATTTGAAGGAAACGCGTAAAGCACGTCGCTGGAAAGCAGTGTTACGTGTATTAACTTTGCTTGTATTGATCGGAGTGGTGCTTTCAGTGTTCGATTTTCATCTACCCGGACGCGGCATGGGCACAGAAAAACATACTGCCTTAGTAACCCTTGAAGGAGAGATTTCTTCAAGCTCTTTGGCTAATGCCTTAGATATCAACTCCTCATTAACTGCAGCGTTTGAGAATGAGGGGAGCGCCGGCGTGATCTTGCGTATTAATAGTCCTGGGGGATCGCCAGTCCAAGCAGGCATGATCAATGATGAGATTCATCGTTTACGCAAACTCTACCCAAGCAAACCCTTTTATGTGGTGGTAGAAGATATTTGTGCCTCCGGTGGCTATTATGTGGCAGTTGCGGGCGATCAAATTTTGGTTGATAAAGCCAGTCTAGTTGGTTCGATTGGCGTCATTATGGAAGGCTTTGGATTTACTGGTTTGATGGATAAGTTGGGCGTTACTCGGCGAATGATTACTGCGGGTTCCAATAAAGGCATGATGGATCCGTTCTCCAAAGAAAATCCACAGCAAGTCGAAATGGTAAAAACTATGCTTGATGAAATTCATCAGCAATTTATTGCAGTTGTGAAGGAAGGACGCGGCGCTCGATTAAAAGAATCGGCGGATCTCTTTTCAGGGCGCATCTGGAATGGTGAACAAGCCATCAAAATTGGCTTGGTCGATGGTTATGGAACGGTAGACTCAGTCGCTCGAGACATTTTTAAAGCCACCGATATTTTGGATTACACCCTTAAAGAAAACTTTGCAGAGCGAGTTGCAAAACGCTTTGGTGCTCATGCTGGTGCTGCCGCTGGTAAGGCGCTTATAAAGAGCCCAGATTTAAAGTAAAACTTAAGGCTCAGAGTTTAAAAAATCAAGACCAAGACCTAGGCCAACAATAGAAATATTGCTGGCCGGTTTTGTAAGCCACTACAAGCTGACTCGCTGGGGTAGCGTTTACGCCATTCAGCGATAGATAAGGTTGTAATTGTTTCAGTCTTTAGACTAAGATCCATACCAATGCTGAGAAGCGATTGGGGCGCAAAAGTACTTAAGCAGGCCATCAGCATGGCGGTATTGCGATAAGGGGTTTCAATCCAGATTTGGGTTTGTTGTAATTTCTTAGATTCCAGTTCTAACTGTTTTAATCTGGTAATGCGCTCTTGAGCATCATGCGGTATATACCCCTGAAAAGCAAAACGTTGACCATTTAAGCCGCTAGCCATTAGGCCTAACAAAATAGAGCTTGGGCCTATCAATGGTTTTACTTTGGCACCGAGCATGTGAGCAGCGAGTACTAATTCAGCTCCAGGATCGGCTACACCGGGTACCCCAGCTTCTGACATAAGCCCTACATCATTACCAGCAATTAAAGGCTTAAGTAGGTCAGCGGGCTTGACCGTATCACCATATTTTGCGTTGCGGGCAGCCCCGCGCCACTCACTCATCTGCATTACTTGAATGGCGCAAGCTAAAGGGGTAATGCTCTCCACTGCTTTTAAAAAAGCGCGCGCTGTTTTAGCATCTTCAACGATCCAATATTTTAGTTTGGCAGTTTGCAATAGAGTTTCATGTGGTAACACCCAAGGCAGTTGCTCTGTACGTGACTCACTGCCCAATGTATTGGGAACTAAATAGAGGGTGCCTAGTTTCGTACTCATGGTGGATTCGTATCTTAGGTATTTATCTTTTCGGTGGAATAGCAAATCCTACATCCCGTAACAATCCACTTAGGGCGATTAATGGTAGACCAATGAGGGCAGTTGGGTCATCACTTTTAATTGCCTGGAGTAAGCTGATACCTAAGCCTTCCGCTTTGGCACTACCGGCACAGTCATAGGGCTTTTCAGCATGTAGATAGGATTCCAAAATGTCGTTTGGTAAATTGCGAAAGGTGACTTCAGTAGGAACACTAATTGTGGTTTGTAGATCGCCGCGCATAAGACAAAGTGCCGTATGAAAAGTTACAGTAGCACCACGCATGAGTTGCAGTTGCGCTAAAGCCGTCTCAAAATTTCCAGGTTTACCAATAACGGCCCCATGTAAATCAGCCACCTGGTCTGATCCAATTACCCAAGCTGTTTGATGTGCCCCAGCTATTACAGTAGCCTTTGCTTTGGCCAGGCGCAGGGCTAATTCTAGCGAGCTCTCTTCAGGTAGTGGTGTTTCATCTACCTGAGGAGAAACCACGGCAAAAGGGATGCCAAGGCGTTCGAGGAGTTCACGGCGATAAATCGAGGTAGATGCCAAGATTAAGGTATTTTTTTGGGTATTACTCATTGCGGCCACCATTTTTTAGAGTATCTTCATTTAGACTAATGTTATGAATCGTAATCAAGTTTTACCTCAAGTTGAACTCTCCGCCGACCCCGATGCTTTGCGCAGAGTGGATTTTTGTGCCCTGAACACCTATAAAGGGAGTGGTTTTTTGGGGATCACAGCGCTTTCACGGGTTGCCCAAGAGGTCTCTAAGATTGAGTCTGGGGATGGATTTCATTGGAAAATAGATACCTATTTTGAAGAGGCGCATGGTGAGCTGACTCATCAAATAGTGGATTTAGAGCTTAATGGGCGTCTACATGTGGTTTGCCAGCGCTGTTTAGAGAGTTGCACCCTTGATTTGGCTGAAAAACGCCAATTCATGATGGTTACTACCGAAGCCCAAGCAGATGAATATCCCATTGAGAATGATCAGCTAGAGCCCTTGGTGATAAGTCAACAGTTTGACCTTTTGAGCACCATTGAAGATGAAATTCTGCTTTCCCTCCCTTTAATCCCCAAGCATCCTAAAGGCACTTGCCAAGCTCATGCTTCTTTCTTTGGGGAATTAGGTGGAATGGCTGTGGAGTCTGAAAGGCTGGAAAATCCTGAAAATCCTTTTAACATCCTGAAAAATATGAAGAAAAATTGAATCGCTTACCAATAGTAGGTAGCTTGTTTTATAGGTGTTTTACTAATAAATCAAGCATTTAGAGGATTTTCTATGTTAGAATATCGCCTTGCTTAGGAGTTCAATATGGCCGTCCAACAGAATAAAAAATCACCTTCCAAACGTGGCATGCATCGTGCGCACGACTTTTTGACCGCACCTGCTACGGCTGTAGAAGCCACTACAGGTGAGGCTCATCTGCGCCACCACATCTCACCAAACGGCTACTATCGTGGTCGTAAAGTTGTTAAAACCAAAAACGACTAAATCTTTAGTCTAAAAAGATAGAAGCGGCTCCCTTAAAGGCCGCTTTTTTCTTGGATAAACCACTTGCAGCAATCCCTGAATTTATGAGCCTCACTCTTGCTATTGACGCCATGGGCGGAGATCATGGGGTGATGGTTACTGTCCCAGCTTGCTGTGATTTCCTTGAAAAGCATGAGGACGTCAAGATTTCTTTAGTCGGCGACCCCCAATTGCTCAAGCAGGCCTTGAGTAGCTATCCGCCAACACTCACAGAGCGTGTACAAATCATTCCTGCTAGTGAAGTGGTTTTAATGGATGATTCCATTGAGGTTGCCCTGCGTCGCAAAAAAGATTCCTCTATGCGTGTTGCTATCGAGCAGGTAAAAGAAGGGAAGGCAGATGCCATCATCTCTTCTGGCAATACTGGCGCATTGATGGCGATCTCCCGTTATATATTAAAAACATTAGAGGGCGTTGATCGTCCTGCCATTGCAACTGCGATCCCTAATGAATTAGGACGCGGTACTACTATGCTTGATTTAGGCGCTAATGCGGACTGCGAGCCAATGCATTTAGTGCAATTTGCTCAAATGGCCAATGTCATGGTGCAAGTAGTTGATGGCACACCAAATCCCTCTATCGGTCTTCTCAATATTGGGGAAGAAGTTATTAAGGGTAATGAAGTAGTTAAAGAAACCAGCGAATTGTTACGCAAAACAAACTTAAACTTTTATGGCAACGTAGAAGGTAATGATATTTTTAAAGGCACTACAGATATTGTGGTGTGCGATGGTTTTGTTGGCAACGTCGTTTTAAAGGCCAGCGAAGGTTTAGCGAAGATGATGAGTGGGATGATTCGTGAAGAATTCAATCACTCTTGGTTAACAAAGTTAATGGCAATTTGTGCAATGGTACCTTTGTTAAGAGTGCGTAAACGGGTAGATCATCGCCGTTATAACGGCGCCGTATTGTTAGGTTTGCGTGGATGTGTCATTAAGAGTCATGGCTCTGCAGATCGTTTTGCTTTTGGCTTTGCACTAGATCGTGCATATGAAGCAGCAAAAAATCGCATGGTTGATCGTATTGCTCAGGCTTTTGCCTTGGAGACTAATTCATGAGTACGTATTCAAGAGTGGCTGGAACGGGAAGTTATCTTCCTGAGCAGCGTTTAAGCAATCAAGATTTGGTGGAGCGCTTAGCGAAGATTGGACTTGAGACCAGTGATGAATGGATTTTTACTCGTAGTGGAATTTCTGCGCGTCATTTTGCCGCCGATGATCAGCTCACTAGTGATTTAGCGGTTAATGCAGCTCAAATGGCACTAGAGAGTGCCGGCTTAACATCAGAAGATCTCGATCTGATTATTTTGGCTACCTCTACCCCTGATCATTTGGGCGGCTTTCCAAGCACTGCATGCGTAGTACAAGATAAATTGGGCGCACATACCAATTGCGCAGCTTTTGATGTGCAGGCCGTTTGTGCAGGATTTACCTATGCGTTAGCTATTGCAGATGCTTTTATTCGCACAGGTAGTTATAAAAAAGTCTTAGTGCTTGGCGCAGAAACTTTTTCTCGTATTTTGGATTTTCAAGATCGCACCACTTCCGTTTTATTTGGCGATGGTGCTGGAGCTGTCGTACTTGAAGCCTCTTCAGAGCGCGGTATTCTGTCTACTGCTTTGCATGCAGATGGTAGCCAACGTAACATCTTGTGTGTTCCCGGGCATACTAAACAGGGTGGGGTTGAGGGTTCGGCTTACTTGACAATGGATGGTCAGGCTGTTTTCAAGCTGGCTGTTAAGGTTCTTGAACAAGTAGCTCATGAAGCCTTGGAGAAAGCCAATCTGAAACCAGAGCAAATTGATTGGTTAGTACCCCATCAGGCCAATATTCGCATCATGGAGAGTACAGCTCGTAAGATGGGAATGTCGATGGATAAGGTCATTGTGACTGTTCACGAGCACGGCAATACTTCTGCAGCTTCTATTCCTCTGGCATTAGACTGGGGGGTTCGCTCTGGTCAAATTCAACGTGGTCATCATCTCTTATTAGAGGGAGTTGGTGGTGGGTTTGCTTGGGGTGCGGTAGCACTCAAGTATTAATATCCATTAGCCATAACTTCATTTACTTTTTTAGCGAATTTAATCTCATGACATTTGCATTTGTATTCCCCGGTCAAGGCTCCCAATCTGTTGGGATGCTCAATACCATTGCAAGCCGCCCTGAAGTACGTGCGACCTTGCAAGAAGCATCCGAAGCCTTGGGTGAAGACATGGCTCAGTTGATTGCCGAAGGTCCGGCCGAGGCTTTGTCCTTAACCACCAATACTCAACCTGTCATGTTAACTGCGGGCATTGCGTTTTATCGCGCTTGGCTGGCTTCTGGTGGCCCAGTCCCTAAGGTGATGGCTGGCCATAGTTTGGGTGAATACTCTGCACTGGTGGCTGCTGGTGTCATTTCGTTTAAAGACGCAGTGCCTCTCGTACGCTTTCGTGCTGAGGCTATGCAAACTGCTGTTCCAGTAGGTACGGGCGGTATGGCGGCAATCTTGGGCTTGGATGATGACATCGTAAAAACAGTCTGTGCACAAGCAGCCCTTGCATCCGGTGGAGTTGTTGAGGCGGTGAATTTTAATGCTCCCGGTCAGGTAGTTATTGCCGGTGGTAGCGATGCAGTGACCAAGGCTTGTGAGTTATTAAAAGCGGCAGGAGCCAAGCGCGCCTTGCCATTACCTGTTTCCGCACCTTTTCATTCTTCATTACTGCAGCCCGCCTCTGAAAAATTAAAAGACTACTTGGCCGACATTGAATTTAAGGTTCCCGCCATTGCTGTGATCAATAATGTTGATGTGGGCGTCTTGTATGACCCCAAGGCAATTAAAGATGCCTTAGTGCGTCAAGCGGCTATGCCTGTTCGTTGGCATGAAATTATTCATGAAATGGCCAAGCAGGGCATTACTCAAGTAGTAGAGTGTGGCCCAGGCAAGGTATTGGCTGGCCTAACTAAGCGTATTAGTGATCAAGTTATTGGTTTGCCTATCTTTGATGAAACTAGCTTAAATGAAGCCTTGGCAACAGTGAAATAATACTTAATGAATATCAGAAGCAAGGAAAGATAAATATGAATCTGGACCTCAGTGGACAAATTGCTTTAGTTACTGGCGCTTCCCGCGGCATTGGCCAAGCAATTGCGGAGCAATTAGCAAAGTGCGGTGCCAAAGTGATTGGTACTGCTACATCTGCAGATGGTGCTAAAGCGATCAATGCCCGTTTGCAAGCAACTGGCGGTCGTGGTGAAGTTTTAAATGTGATCGATCCAAAGGCCTGTGAAGACATTATTAACCTGATCGTCAAAGACTTTGGCGGTATTCATATTTTAGTGAATAACGCTGGCATCACTCGGGATCAATTGGCGATGCGCATGAAGGCAGATGAGTGGACCGATGTGATTGATACTAATTTAAGTGCAGTTTTCCGGCTTTCTCAGGCCGTCATGCGTCCCATGATGAAAGCGCGTACAGGTCGCATTATTAATATTACTTCCATCGTTGGCCATATGGGAAACCCTGGACAAGCCAACTATGCTGCCGCAAAAGCAGGGGTTTCTGGCATGACCCGTGCCCTAGCCCGTGAAATTGGTAGTCGTAATATCACCGTCAATTGTGTAGCTCCGGGCTTTATTGATACCGATATGACCCGTGCTTTAAGCGAAGAACAGCAAAATGCCCTAAAAGCCAACATACCCTTGGCTCGCCTAGGCACTCCTGAGGATGTGGCCCAGGCAGTGGCGTTTTTAGCCTCTCCAGCAGCAGCTTATATTACGGGTAATACCCTACACGTCAATGGCGGATTATATTTAGCCTAATGACAAAGCGAGGATTTAATCATTTTTTTTGCGGATTTGCTATTTCGGTCCGCCAAGCTGATAAAATCCTTCCATCGTTTTTTTACAACCCTTGGGGGAATTAATGGATAACATCGAACAACGCGTTAAGAAGATCGTCGCTGAGCAATTAGGCGTCGCAGAGGCAGATATCAAAAATGAGTCTTCTTTTGTGAACGATTTGGGCGCTGACTCTCTTGACACTGTTGAATTGGTAATGGCTTTGGAAGATGAATTCGGGATTGAAATTCCGGATGAAGAAGCTGAGAAAATTACTACTGTTCAGCTCGCAATCGATTTTGCTAAATCAAAAGCTCAGGGTTAATTTCCTAGCTTAGTCAATACATAGCTATTACTGTGTCAGCATCAAATGGCCGCCGCCGGGTTGTAGTCACCGGTTTAGGCCTAATCTCACCTGTTGGTAATTCAGTGGATGTAGCTTGGTCTAATGTGCTCGCGGGCAAATCAGGCATTGCTACTATCACTAAATTTGACCACGCACCACTTAGTGTTCATTTCGCTGGTGAGGTGAAGGATTTTAACGTCGAAGAGTATGTGTCTGCCAAAGAGGCGCGCCATATGGATACTTTTATCCATTACGGTATTGCCGCTGGCACGCAAGCCATTCGCGATAGCGGGATTTTGGTAACCGAAGAAAATGCAGAACGTATTGGCGTGATGGTGGGCTCCGGAATCGGCGGTCTACCCATGATTGAAGAGACTGCGGCAGAATCACTAGCCCGTGGCCCTCGTCGGATCTCTCCTTTCTTTGTACCTGGCTCCATCATCAATATGATTTCTGGGCACCTCAGTATTTTGTTTGGCCTTAAAGGCCCAAACGTTGCTGCAGTGACTGCCTGCACCACAGGCTTGCATAGCATTGGTTTAGCAGCTCGCCTGATTCAATACGGTGACGCTGATGTGATGGTTGCTGGCGGAGCTGAATCGACGATTTCAGTTTTAGGTGTAGGAGGATTTGCTTCTGCCCGTGCCCTTTCTACTCGCAACGATGATCCTGCAACAGCTTCACGTCCTTGGGATAAAGACCGTGATGGTTTTGTCTTGGGTGAGGGTGCAGGAGTAGTTGTCATAGAAGAGTACGAGCATGCCAAAGCACGCGGTGCCAAAATTTATTGTGAGCTCTTGGGCTTTGGTATGAGCGGGGATGCGTATCACATGACTGCACCGAATATGGATGGACCACGTCGTTGTATGGTCAATGCTATGCGCGATGCTGGTTTAAATGCAGATCAAATTAACTACATTAATGCGCATGGCACCTCTACACCGTTAGGCGATAAGAATGAAACGGGTGCAATCAAAGCAGCGTTAGGCGACCACGCCAAAAAGACTTTAATTAACTCCACCAAATCGATGACGGGTCATCTTTTAGGGGGTGCTGGTGGCTTGGAGTCGGTATTCACTATTTTGGCTCTCCATCACCAGAAATCCCCACCTACCATTAATATCTTCAATCAAGATCCTGAATGTGACTTGGACTACTGCGCCAATACGGCTCGGGATGTCAAGATCGATTACGCCGCTAAAAACAACTTTGGCTTTGGGGGTACTAACGGTACCTTGATTTTTGGCAAAATGACCTAATATTACTAATTGATTCTTTGCCGAGTTAATTAACTGGTTTTTGCCAAGCAGGTTACAGCAATATGAAAAAGCACTTTATTACCCTTTTTGCCATTTTGAGCTTAGGACAACTGTCTTTTGTTCCTTGTGCATTGGCACAAAATCCCCGCGTCAGTATTCCTGACTTTGCCGACCTAGTTGAACGGGCTAGTCCAGCGGTAGTAAATATTCGGACTACTGAAAAAGTGATGGTGCAACAAGCTCAAGGCGGAATACCAGGCATACCCGAGGATCAGGCAGAGTTCTTCCGCCGTTTCTTTGGAGTACCCATTCCTGGAGTTCCCAATGGACCAAAGCCATCACAACCCAATTCTGGTAAACCACAAGAAGCAGATCGTGGGGTGGGTTCCGGTTTCATTATCGATTCCAATGGGATGATTTTGACCAATGCTCACGTAGTAGAGGGGGCCACTACCATTTACGTCACGCTGACTGACAAACGCGAATTTAAGGCTAAGTTATTAGGGATGGATAAGCGTACAGACGTGGCTGTTGTCAAAATTGAAGCCCGTGACTTACCAAAATTACCTTTGGGCGACTCATCTAAAGTGAGAGTAGGTGAGTGGGTACTTGCCATAGGGTCCCCATTTGGCTTAGAAAATACGGTCACTGCGGGCATTGTTTCTGCTAAGAGCCGTGATACTGGCGATTACTTGCCTTTTATTCAAACAGACGTGGCAGTCAATCCAGGTAACTCTGGGGGCCCCTTACTGAATACCTCGGGTCAAGCGATTGGAATTAACTCTCAAATTTTTAGCCGCTCGGGCGGTTATATGGGCATCTCTTTTGCGATTCCGATTGATGAAGCTATGCGTGTAGCTGATCAGTTGCGCACCAATGGCAAGATGACTCGTGGCCGTATTGGTGTAGCTTTGGGTGAGATGACTAAAGAGGTCGCTGAAAGTCTGGGCTTGGGCAAACCGCGTGGGGCTTATGTACGTAATGTGGAGCCAGGTGGTCCTGCAGCATTAGGTGGAATTGAGTCTGGCGATGTGATCTTGAGTTTTAATGGCAAAGACATTGCAAAATCTACGGATCTGCCAAGGGTGGTAGGTGAAACCAAACCAGGAAGCAGTGCTAGCGTCCAAGTGTGGCGCAAAGGCGCTACGCGAGATCTGACGGTCACGGTAGTCGATACTGATGCCTCTACGGCAGTTAGTAAAAAGCCTGATTCGCCCAGCTCCAATGGAGCTAGCGGTAATGCCTTGGGGGTTGGAGTGAACGAACTCTCCGATGCTAAAAAGAAAGAGCTCAATATTCGCGGTGGAGTTGAGGTGATTAGCTTAAATGATGGCCCTTTAGCAAGAGCGGGGGTTCGGCCTGGGGATGTCGTTATCCGTATCGCAGATGCGGATATAACGGGTGTAAAACAGTTTGAAACCCTTGTAAAGGGCTTAGACTCCAATAAAGCGGTTCCTGTCTTTGTGAGGCGTTCTGACAGCACCCTCGTTATCCCAATTAAGCCAAAATAGGCAAAAACCCACTTTTTTAGCTAAAAAAACAGGTTTGGCGCCACTCTGGCGTCACCCATTACAATCACTTCAAGACGACTTTTTGCAGCGCATCATGGTGGTGTGTTCTGATAAGGCGTTTTTTGACTGACCAAATAAGACGCTATGGATTTAATCCGCAATTTTTCTATCATCGCCCATATTGATCATGGTAAATCTACCTTAGCTGATCGCATTATTCAGCTATGTGGAGGACTTTCTGATCGTGAAATGGAGGCTCAAGTTCTCGATTCGATGGATATTGAGCGTGAGCGCGGCATTACTATCAAAGCCCAAACAGCAGCACTAAGTTACAAAGCTAAAGATGGCAAGACATACAACCTCAATTTAATTGATACACCAGGTCACGTTGATTTCTCTTATGAAGTCAGCCGTTCTTTATCTGCCTGTGAAGGAGCGTTGTTAGTGGTTGATGCGAGTCAGGGTGTTGAAGCGCAAACCGTGGCTAACTGTTACACCGCTATTGAGCTAGGCGTTGAAGTGGTGCCTATTCTAAATAAGATTGATTTACCCCAAGCTGATCCTGAGCGAGCTAAACAAGAAATCGAAGACGTCATTGGGATTGATGCCACTGACGCAATTACTTGTTCTGCAAAAACTGGCTTAGGTGTAATAGATGTAATCGAAGAAATGATCCGTCGTGTGCCCCCTCCCAAGGGTAGTGCAAGCGACCCACTGCAAGCTTTAATTGTAGATTCTTGGTTTGATAATTATGTTGGTGTAGTGATGCTGGTGCGCGTAGTCAATGGCACCCTAAAACCCAAAGACAAAATTACTTTGATGGCCAATGGTTCAACCCATCTAGTTGAGCATGTAGGTGTCTTTTGCCCTAAGTCGGTTGATCGTCCTGAGCTCTGTGCTGGTCAAGTAGGTTTTATTATTGCCGGGATTAAAGAATTAAAGGCGGCTAAGGTAGGTGACACTGTGACGCATGCAACTGGTCAGGTTGGCCGTGTACCAGCAACCGAACCATTACCCGGCTTTAAAGAAGTTAAATCACAAGTATTTGCAGGTCTTTATCCAGTAGAGGCGAGTGAATATGATCAATTGCGTGAATCACTTGAAAAGTTAAAACTAAATGATGCTTCATTGCTATATGAACCAGAGGTATCTCAGGCTTTAGGATTTGGTTTTCGTTGTGGTTTTTTAGGCCTACTGCATATGGAAATCGTGCAAGAGCGTCTAGAGCGTCAGTACGATATGAATCTCATTACCACTGCTCCAACAGTGGTGTATCAAGTACAGCAATCTGATGGCACTATCCTCATGGTGGATAACCCATCTAAGATGCCAGAAGTTAGTAAGGTAGATACGATTCTTGAACCAATCGTCACAGTAAATCTCTATATGCCACAGGAGTACGTTGGCTCCATCATTACTTTATGTATTGGGAAGCGTGGCATACAGACGGATATGAATTACCTTGGGCGGCAAGTAAAGTTAACTTATGAACTACCTATGGCAGAAATCGTGATGGATTTCTTTGATCGATTGAAATCCATTTCACGTGGTTATGCTTCCATGGATTACGAGTTTTTAGAATATCGCCCCGCTGATGTAGTGAAGGTGGATATTTTGATTAATGGAGAACGGGTTGATGCATTGTCAGTCATCGTCCATCGCAGCAATAGCCAGCATCGTGGCCGTGAGGTCGTCGCGAAGATGCGTGGCATTATTCCGCGACAAATGTTTGATGTGGCTATTCAGGCAGCAATTGGAAGTAATATCGTTGCTCGTGAAAATGTTAAAGCCTTGCGTAAAAACGTATTGGCTAAATGCTATGGTGGCGACATCTCCCGTAAGCGTAAGCTATTAGAAAAGCAAAAAGAAGGTAAGAAACGTATGAAGCAGGTGGGTAATGTGGAGATTCCACAAGAAGCTTTCTTGGCTATTTTGCAGGTAGACAGTTAATGAACTTTGCACTTATTCTATTGATCTTGGTAGTCATTTCAGGGATTGCTTGGATAGCGGATCGTATGTATTTTGCGCCTCAAAGAGAGGCCTCAGGTATCGTTCGCATGCCTTTGTGGTTGGAGTACACAGCTGGCTTCTTCCCTGTCATTTGCGCTGTATTTTTACTACGATCTTTTATTGTGGAGCCTTTTAAGATTCCTTCTGGGTCTATGATTCCTACCCTGCAGATTGGTGACTTTATCTTGGTGAATAAATTCACATACGGAATCCGTTTGCCAGTAATTAATAAAAAAGTAGTTGAGCTTGGTTCACCCAAAAGAGGGGATGTTGTGGTATTTCGTTATCCTCGTGATGAATCAGTTGATTACATCAAGCGGGTGGTGGCATTACCAGGTGATGTCATCCAATATCAAGATAAGCGTTTAACGATTAATGGCCAGCCATTGCAGTACAGTGGTGGCGAGTCTTATCTAGATCCTGAAAATATGCGTTATGCAAAGCGCTATATGGAAGCCTTTTCAGATGATCTAGGTGGTAATCGCCATGAGATTTTGAATGATCCAGACCGTTCTGCAGGCAGCTTTCCGAATGAGCGTTTTCCAGGTTTTGAGAATTGCCAATATGAAAATGCAGGCCTTACATGCAAGGTGCCTGCAGGACATTACTTTGCTATGGGCGATAACCGGGATAACAGTGCAGATTCGCGTTATTGGGGATTTGTTCCGGATCAAAATATAGTGGGCAGAGCCTTCTTTGTTTGGCTTAACCTAGGCAATCTAGGCCGCATTGGTGGATTTAATTAAAAGTCATGAACGCCCGTGCCGTCATTGAAACTGCGCCGCTTCAAGAGCGTCTCGGGTATACGTTTAAAAAACTTGAGCTACTCAATCAAGCGCTGACTCATCGTAGTCACAGCAAAAAAAATAATGAACGCTTAGAGTTTCTAGGCGACTCTATTCTCAATTGTGTTGTTGCTGAAATGCTCTATGAACGCTACTCTGACTTGGATGAAGGTGATCTCTCTCGTGTTCGTGCAAATTTAGTAAAGCAACAGGCTTTATATGAGATTGCGCAATCCTTATCTTTATCAGATTACTTACGCTTAGGCGAGGGTGAACTCAAGAGTGGTGGTTTTCGCCGTCCATCTATCCTGGCCGATACCCTTGAAGCCGTTACTGGTGCCATCTTTTTAGATGGGGGATTTGATGCTGCTAAAACCTGTTTACGTAAGCTGTACTCTATTATTTTGGCGCACGTTGATCCTAAGACTTTAGGTAAAGACGATAAGACTTTATTGCAAGAGTGCCTACAAGGCTATCAGTTGCCTCTACCAACCTATAACGTCACTGGTACTACTGGCGCTGCGCATAATCAACAGTTTGAAGTAGAGTGTCTTATTCCTAGTCATAAGGTAGCGGTGAAAGGTGAGGGTGCTTCGCGTCGTGCTGCTGAGCAAGCGGCTGCTAAGCTAGCTTTGATTGCTATTTTAAAAGCGTTGCCGCAAGAATCTCGTAAACCTAAGAAGACTCGATCTGCTAAAAAGAAAGCGGCAAAAAAGGAAGTGACTGAAGAGCAGTTCAATCTTAAGCTGAAGGGCTAATTGTGTTTAGATGCGGCACCATCGCCATTGTTGGTCGTCCCAATATGGGCAAATCGACCTTAATTAACGCTTTAGTTGGTCAAAAGATTAGTATAACCTCACGCAAAGCGCAGACTACTCGCCATCGGATCTTAGGGATTCAGAATCGACCGGATGCACAGTTTATCTTTATCGATACACCTGGTTTTCAAACGCGTTTAATGAATACCTTGAACAAGGCTTTAAATCGTACGGTAACCACTGCATTGCAAGATGTGAATGTAGCCTGTTTTGTAGTTGAGGCGGGATACTTTGGGGATGACGATATTAAAGTCTTACGCTTATTGCCAGACGACCTACCAATTGTCTTAGTATTAAATAAATTAGACTTATTTAACAGCCGGTTTCAGACGCCATCTGAGAGAGATCAGGCCTTACTCGACTTTATGAAAAAAATGAGTCAGCCCTGGAGTGAGTTAGGCGGCCGTGAAGACCAGAGTAAATCTGAGTTTTCAGAAATTGTCCCGATGAGTGCCAAGAGTCCACCCGATATTCAAAGGCTTTTAGATGTCTTGGAGGGATATTTACCTGAGGCTGAGGCGGTTTACGATGCTGATACCTTAACTGACCGTAGTGAGCGTTTCTTGGCGGCTGAGATTTTACGTGAAAAGGTATTTCGTTTTACTGGTGAGGAGTTGCCTTACACCAGTACGGTCGTCATCGATCAATTCAAGATGGATGGCAAGATGCGTCGCATTGCGGCAACTATCTTGGTAGATCGTGATAGTCATAAAGCGATGATCATTGGTTCAAAAGGCGAGCGACTCAAAAAGATTTCTACTGATGCTCGGATTGATATGGAAAAGCTCTTTGACGGCAAAGTCTTTTTAGAGACTTGGGTAAAGGTCAAGCGCGGCTGGGCAGATGATCGAGCTGAATTACGGGCGCAGGGATTGGAATAAAGTTCATGGCCTTAATCCGGGTAGCTGACGAACCTGCTTTTGTATTGCATAGCATTCCCTATAAAGAGACCAGCTTAATTCTGGATGTCTTTACTCGTCAGCATGGGCGTATGGCGTTAATTGCCAAAGGGGCTAAGAGACCACACTCTACACTGCGACCTGTATTACAGCGTTTCGTGCCCCTACTGGTTTCTTGGAGTGGTCGGTCTGAGTTACGCACTCTCACTAAATCTGAGTGGGTTGGGGGCACCCCATCTTTGGTAGGTGATGCGCTCCTTTGTGGCTTTTACCTCAATGAGCTGCTCGTGAAGTTTTTAGCACGAGAAGATGAGTACGAAAAGCTGTATGACCGCTATATGGATACGATTTCTGCGCTCTCTAATTTGGAATTTGAGTCCAAAGGCCTAGAGGAGATTTTGCGACCATTTGAGCTATCGCTTTTACAAGAAACAGGTTATGCCGCTGCCTTAGATCGCTGTGTTGAAAGCAATGATGCGCCTCTCGCGGATAAGCAGTATGTATATCAACCAGAGCGTGGCATCCGTCCCATACAAGGGGATGATCCTGGGCACTGGCCTGTTTTAATGGGGCGCTCCTTACTAGCAATTGCAAGCGGAGATTTTTCTCATCCAGAAACACTTTCTGAGAGCAAACAACTCATGCGCTTCTTGCTAGGATTGCACTTACAAGATCAAGTGCTCACTACTCGTCAAATCTTGATCGATCTTAAGAAAATCTAGTAATCTATCATGATGAATAAGTCTAAAGCACTTGATCTTGGTATCAATATCGATCACATCGCTACTTTGCGTAATGCGCGTGGCACCGTATACCCCAATCCCTTAAAAGCCGCCCTGTTAGCAGAAGAGGCTGGCGCAGATTTAATTACTTTGCACTTGCGAGAAGATCGTCGCCATATTAAAGATGCTGATTTATTGGCGCTGCGCCCCTTAATTAAAACTCGTATGAATTTGGAGTGCGCCATCACCCCGGAGATGTTGGCAATAGCCTGTAAAGTGCAGCCTCATGATGTGTGTTTAGTACCAGAAAAGCGTGAAGAAGTAACTACCGAGGGCGGCCTTGATGTAGTTGAGCGCTTTGAAGCGGTGAAATCTGCAACTTCGCAACTAAAAGCTGCTGGAATTCGAGTCTCTATATTTATTGATCCAGAAGAAAAACAAATACAAGCTGCACAAGATGCAGGCGCGACTGTAATTGAATTGCACACTGGGCGCTATGCTGATTTAATGGGCTCTGACCAAGCAGCTGAATTAGAGCGAATTAAAAAAGCAGCGCAATTTGGGGTGAGTATCGGCTTAAGAGTTAATGCAGGACATGGTTTGAATGAAGACAATGTCCAGCCAATTGCGGCCATTGCACAATTATCTGAGCTTAATATTGGTCATGCCATTGTCGCTGAAGCGCTCTTTAAGGGGTGGAAGCAGGCCATTGTGGATATGAAGTCCTTAATGGCTCAAGGTCGAGCTGAAACTCAGTAAGGGCCAAGATGATCGTTGGTATCGGCACTGATATCTTGCAGATTGGGCGCTTACAAGCAGCTTACGATCGAACTCAAGGTCGTCTGGCGGAAAAGATTCTAGGTCCTGATGAAATGCTGGTCTTTAAGCATCGTCTTGCCAGAAACCATAAACGAGGCATTGCTTTTTTAGCCACACGCTTTGCTGCTAAGGAGGCCTTCTCTAAAGCGATTGGTCTGGGTATGCGCATGCCAATGACGTGGCGCTCACTACAGACCTTAAATGAGCCAAGTGGTAAACCGGTTACCTCATATTTGGGTGCGCTGGCAAAGTTTATGGAGGAAAAAAACTGGCAGGCGCAAGTAACGGTTAGTGATGAGCAAGATATGGCGATTGCTCATGTAATCGTGACTCAAAAGTAAACTCAAGAAATAACCTATCAAAATGCAACAGAACTAATTATTGAAATCACGAGGAAGAGATGAGCAAGTCGACCATGAATCCAGGACCAATTACATTAGATGTAATGGGTTTGGAATTAAATACCGAAGATCGTCGTCGCATTTTGGATCCGCTAACGGGCGGTGTGATTTTGTTTGGCAGAAATTTTTCCAATCGTCAGCAGCTAACTAAATTAACTGCTGACATTAAAAAATTGCGTTCGGATGTATTGATCTCCATTGATCACGAGGGCGGGAGAGTACAGCGTTGTAAAACGGATGGCTTTACATATCTACCTGCGATGCGCAAATTAGGTGATTTATGGACGGCTAAAAATAAATCAAATCACCTTGCAGAATCGGCTGCACAAGCCATGGCTGCAGCTACTGCCTGTGGATACATATTAGCTGCCGAGCTGCGCGCTTGCGGGGTTGACTTTAGTTTTACCCCAGTGCTCGATTTAGATTTTGGTCGTAGTGGCGTCATCGGTGACCGTTCCTTTAGTCGTGATCCTCAAATTGTTTTCGCCTTGGCCAAGAGCCTGAACGAAGGCCTACGTTTGGCTGGTATGGCTAACTGCGGCAAACATTTTCCGGGGCATGGTTGGGCAGAGGCAGATTCTCATGTAGCCATTCCAGTAGATGAACGGTCATTGACAGAAATCTTAAACAATGATGCTAAACCCTATGAATGGCTTGATCTTAGCTTGGCTGCAGTAATGCCTGCGCACGTGATTTATCCCAAAGTAGACCAGTTGCCCGCTGGTTTTTCTAAGATTTGGTTACATTCAGTCCTACGTCAAGAGTTGGGTTTCCAAGGCGTTATATTTAGCGACGATCTCTCCATGGAGGGGGCTAGCGTTGCGGGCTCAGTAGTTAAGGGCGCAGAGTTAGCGCTCAATGCAGGTTGCGATGCCGTGCTGATTTGTAATCGACCTGATCTGGCCGATCAATTGCTCGCTCATCTCAAGGTCAGCAAAGCAAAGCTTGCTGAATCAGTGATTCGATTAAATCGTTTAATGCCTAAGTCACCTGCATTGTCATGGGATGACCTTCAGAATGAACCGCAATATCAACATGCTCTAGGTTTGCTTAAGCAATTTAATTTACTTCAATAAAAATTTGCGATCTACTTTTTCTGAGAAACCCGATCCCATTCAGAAAGAACATATTTCTTAAGGGTCTCGCCTTGTGCACGCGCGCAAATAATTTCTTCTGCATTAATGGAGCTATTCATTTTCTGTAAACGAAATATATCGCCTTGAACTGAATAATTTGGTATCCAAGCTCCCCAAAAGAACCCCATACTTTCCAACTCGGTACAGGCCTGAGCTGCTGCTACCTGGTTGATCGGGAGATTAAGAAAGAGTGCAGCTAAATTCAACGGCTCTAACTTACTCAATTGTTGAGATAGGACATTCATGAGATCAGCGCCTATGTGATGAATCTCAATATTGGCCGAGTGATTTATCTCATGAATATCAACAGTCAATATAGATTTTCCACTACCTAAAACATTAGATTGAAGGATTTCTCTATCCAATCCAATCACCTGAGATAAACTTTTTAGTACATCAGCATGTTGGCTTGGAACGTAAATGGTTTGTACATTACGTTCTAAAGGAAGGTAAAAGGTAATAACGGATCTGCGTGAGTCCGAGAAATTTTGCAAACCTTTCATGACAACATCGGGTGGAGCGACACTTAATAAGGCCCCTGTTTCATTGCCACCTAAAGTAATCATTTCATCCTGGCTATAGGGGTGGTTCGTCACGCAGGCGGCCCAAAAGCCAATTAGGTTAAGCTCTTTAGCTAACGCAACTCTTTTTTTAGCAATTTCTTCAGAGATATGATGACCACGGTAAGCTGGGTCAACGAACATTCTTCCAGCCTCTGGAGAAGTATTATGGGCGCCTTCAAAGGTAAGCGCGCAATGGCCAATAATTTGACCTAAATCGTTTTTGGCGATCACAGATACCATCTGTTTGGCGTTAATAATTTTGGCAAGTTTTTCTTTGTCATACATTACTTTGATGGGGTAACTATCCCCATAGCATCGCTGGATACATTCGATTAATTGAGGAATGTCATCAGCAACTAATTTTCTGATTTCTAAGGTTGGGGTATTACTCATGAATTTTTAGGTTTAAGTTATCAATAGAATGATATTAAGCTTAATGAGGATTGAGGTGCCAATAAAAAAGCCCGGCATGCCGGGCTTATAGCTCACTAATTTAATTCTTAGTTAGCGCGGCTACGATACTCACCATTGCGAGTATCAATTTCAATCTTGTCTCCAGTATTGCAGAATAGGGGTACTTGCAATTCATAGCCAGTGGCTAATTTTGCAGTTTTTAATACTTTACCTGAGCTAGTATCACCTTTAACTGCTGGTTCTGTGTAGATGATTTCACGAACCAAAGAGTTTGGCATGGCAACTGAAAGTGCTTTACCTTCATAGAACACGACTTCACATGGCATACCTTCTTCTAGGTAGTTCAAGGCATCGCCCATGAATTCAGATTCAACCTCGTATTGGTTGTAATCAGCATCCATAAATACATACATAGGATCTGCGAAATAAGAATAAGTACATTCTTTCTTATCGAGAATCACGACATCAAACTTGTCATCAGCTTTAAATACGCCTTCGTTTGGAGCGCCAGTTAATAAGTTCTTAAATTTCATTTTGACAACAGAGGAGTTACGGCCAGAGCGGCTGTATTCGGCTTTCAAAACGACCATGGCATCAGTGCCAATCATGACTACGTTACCAACGCGGAGTTCTTGTGCTGTTTTCATCTTGCTATTCCTGAGTGCAGAGCGGATTTTCTGCGTTTTTTATCAAAGACAAGATTGTAACCGCCCAATAGCATTAAAACCGCTTACTTAGGCTACGAAGTTGATTAGACGGGCAGCTAAGCCTCCATCCCCTTGCTTTAGCAGTAATTTGGTTCGCCAAGCCATGGAATGACTGCTCCAGTCATCAATCTGAGTAATCCAGTGAGATGGTAGCTTCCAGTGCATGGCATCAATACAGGCTGTTTTAACGCTTTCACTAGCCGATTCTAGGTAGAGGGCTAAAAAGGCTGCTAATTTAACCTCATGTGCGTGGTCATCTTGGGGGTAAATATGCCAAATAAATGGTTTTCCCGCCAACTGGGCTCGCACAAATGAATCCTCACCCCTAACAATATTGAAATCACACTGTGAAAGAACCCAGTCATATTCATCTTGCGAAACAAAGGGTACGCAGAGCAGTTGAATATGGGATGAAAGATTTATGGCATTGCCACTAGATAGGTTTAACTGTTCGATCTGTCCGTATGTGAGTACCACATCAAAATCTTCACCGATTGTGCCAAGGTCTTCTAACCACTTCTTTAAGGGGGCGCTTGGGTAGCAAAAGACGCTGATTCTTTTTGTATGGGGTCGTAATTGAGACCAGGTGGGCTTTAAAGCAGGGGGAATATGGGCCTTAGTCGTTTCGGCTTGCTTGGGTATGGGGTCTATCAAAAGCCCCCCTGAATTGTCATGAAACCCTGGAAAGAAGAAGTATTTAGGAAGACCATGGGCTTGTGGAGAGGCTTTTCCATGAAAATCTTCAATCCAAGGTTCAGCACTCAAATATTCGAGGTTAATAATGATGGGTTTGTGGGGGGCGATGAACAATCCTGCAAGATAGCGATCGGGAAGTTTGCAGCCAAAAGCTTCGATTACTACATCTGGAGTTTGAACGGGGTGGCGGTTATTGCTAAAACTTGCTTCCCAGGGCTCAAAATCCACTCTTTGCTTGATTGATTGGTCAAGCCCAGAAGCGAGTAAATTAAGAGTGGGTAGATCATCGCAGAAAATGCGAACGCTTTGGCCATGAAGACTTGTTAAGCTTCTAGCTAGACGCCAGCAAATACCAGCATCACCATAGTTATCGACGATTTGGCAAAATATATCCCAACGCATGAGTAATTCGCTTTTTGAAAACCTTCAGCAGGACGTTAAACGGCTTCCCGGATTGCCGGGGGTGTATCGCTTTTTTGATGCGGCGGGGCAGGTTCTATATGTAGGCAAAGCGCGCAACCTTAAAAAGCGTGTTTCTAGTTATTTTCAGCGAACTGTGCTTTCCCCACGTATTGCGCTCATGGTGGGAAAAATAGCTCGCTATGAAACAACGGTAACACGGACCGAAACCGAGGCTTTAATTTTAGAGAACAATCTCATTAAAGAGTTGGCTCCCCCTTTTAATATTTTGTTTCGAGATGATAAGTCTTACCCCTATGTGATGCTGACCGGCCATGAATTTCCGAGGCTAGCATCCTATCGTGGCAAGGTGGACAAGCGCAACCATTACTTTGGACCATTTCCCAACTCTTGGGCGGTGCGCAATAGCGTGCAAATTTTGCAAAAGGTGTTTCGATTGCGGACCTGCGAAGATTCTGTTTTTAAAAATCGCAGTCGTCCTTGTTTATTACACCAAATTCATCGTTGCAGCGCTCCTTGCGTGGGTCGCTTGAGTAGCCAGCAATATGGTCTTGATGTAGCACAAGCCACACGATTTTTAGAGGGTGATCATAGCCGCGTTTTATCTGAGCTTGAAAAAGAAATGCACGCTCATAGTGAGGCCATGGAGTTTGAAATGGCGGCAGTTTTGAGGGACCGAATTGCGGACCTGTCTGGGGTACTCCAACAACAGTCTATGGATACAGTTGCTGATGGTGAGGGTGATGTCGATGTTATTGCCGTAGCGCAAATGGAGGGCTTAGTCTGCGTTAACTTAGCGATGATTCGGGGGGGTCGCCATCTGGGGGATCGAGCATACTTTCCGAAAGGATTGCGTTCTGTCGCTGGAGAATTACCTCCCCCTGCTGAAATTTTGCAAGCCTTTATTGCACAACATTACTTAGAGGGTAAGGTGAGTGATGCTGACTTCTCAACTAATCTCATTCCCCCAGTACTAGTTCTAAATCATCCATTACAAACCGCAACTGATGATGGGGTTACAGTAGTGGAAACCCCGCCACAAGATCTCCATGATCTTTTAAATGCACAGGCTGGGCGAAAGATTACATTCTTACATCAACCCCAGGGGCAACGCCGGCACTGGCTTGCTATGGCTGAAGGCAATGCCAAAATTGCCATTGCCAAGCGATTAGTTGAGACTGGTGGTCAACTGCTCAGGGCTCGCTCCTTAGCAGACATATTAGGCCTGGAGCTAGAGAGTTTGGATCAGTTGCGAATTGAATGTTTTGATATTAGCCACACCTCTGGTGAAGCGACTCAAGCTTCGTGTGTAGTGTATGCAAAAAATGACATGCAATCGAGTGAGTATCGTCGTTTTAATATCAAGGATATTACCCCTGGCGATGACTATGCGGCAATGCGCCAAGTCCTGCATAGGCGCTATGCCAACTTTCAGGAGCTACCAGTAGAGAAGATGCCCCAAGTCATTTTGGTAGATGGCGGCAAAGGACAGGTAGAAATGGCGAGACAAGTCCTTTCTGAATTCGGGATGGATGTGGGATTAATTGTGGGCGTAGCAAAAGGGGAGGGTCGTAAAGTAGGCCTAGAAACCCTGATTTTTGCGGATGAGAGAAAACCACTTGAATTGGGTATTGACAGTGCAGCACTCCTGTTAGTAGCTCAGATTCGGGATGAGGCACATCGCTTTGCCATTACGGGCATGCGAGCTAAGCGTGCAAAAGTAAGAACCATATCAAGGCTAGAAGAAATTGAAGGAATCGGCGCTAAGCGTCGCCAAAAGCTACTAGCGCGATTTGGGGGTTTACGAGGTGTTGCCAATGCTAGTATCGAGGAATTGGCTGGAGTAGAGGGCATCTCTACTGCCTTGGCAGAGCAAATCTACGGACAACTTCATTGAGCTCCCACTCGCCATGCATTAGTTTATGCTTGAGTCATGCCTTTTAATCTACCCATCGCCCTAACTTGGTTACGTGTTGCAGCCATTCCCTTGTTGGTGGTCATTTTTTATCTACCAAGCACCTGGTTTAGTCCTTTTGAAAAGAACCTGATTGCTACAGTCATTTTTGTTTTAGCAGCCCTAACTGATTGGCTAGATGGTTTCTTAGCGCGCCGTATGAAACAAGAATCTGCTTTTGGGCAGTTTCTTGATCCTGTGGCTGACAAACTCATTGTTGCGGCGGCCTTATTAGTGCTACTCAATATGGACCGCGTTCAGGTTTGGGTGGCTTTGGTCATCATTGGCCGTGAAATTACGATCTCTGCGTTAAGGGAATGGATGGCACTCCTTGGAGCAGGAAAAAGTGTGGCCGTACATTTGGTGGGCAAGCTCAAAACCACGGCACAACTGGTAGCTATTCCATTTTTACTGCTGAATGACACCTTATTTGGGTGGCTTGATTGCGCGCGCGTAGGCACTTGGTTAATCTGGATCGCATCATTTTTAACGCTTTGGTCGATGTTTTATTACATGAAAAAAGCTTTGCCACAATTGCTTGATAAAGCGCACTAAGCACAGCAAACCTAAGTCTTATATAGCTTTTTGAGATCTTTCTCACCCGACTTTATTTGTTTTACTAACAAATAATGCCTTCCCTAGAATAGTTTGTTAAACTACTGCCCTGTTACGCGGGAATAGCTCAGCTGGTAGAGCGATACCTTGCCAAGGTATAGGTCGGGAGTTCGAACCTCCTTTCCCGCTCCAAGTTCGATGGGAAGCCCTTAAAAGCTTCCCATTTTTGATTTCAGTATCTGTGGCGCGTTGGCCGAGTGGTTAGGCAGGAGCCTGCAAAGCTTCGTACGGGGGTTCGATTCCCTCACGCGCCTCCAGTGATTTAGCTTGACGATGAATGGACTTCACCTAAAATACTTTTTAACGAGAGTATGTCAATCGTATTTATGACTAAAGCGAAAAAATGATTTCATTACGAGCACTTAAGATCATCACACCGACACTGTTTCTGTCTGCGCTATTGGCTGCCTGCGCATCTTCCGGAGATTCTCCAACTGGAACTCCTAGCGAGGTCCAAGAGATTCAGACTCAGCTCTTAGGTGATATGCCTTTGCCACAAGGCGCACGCATACTGGGCTCGGACTCCATTATTATTGGTCGCGGTAATGAATGGGTTGGACGTGCAGTCGTTAATGCACTTCAAGGTGCAACTGATGTATATGCATTTTTTCAGTCGGAATATCCAAAGGGTGGCTGGACTACAGTTACGGCAGTAAAGGCTAAAACCAGTATTTTGGTTTTTACTAAAGGCGATAGAACTGCCACTATTGAAATCGTTGACGGATCAATTGGTGGACCTAAATCTCAAATCATTATTACCTCTTCGCCTAAGAATGCAAACGTAGTGGCACCAAGTAAAAAATAAGTCGCTACAAATAATTAAAGGAATAAAAAAGGCCTCAGTTCATTCAACACGAGGCCTTTTGTTATTTTAGATGTTATGGCTTACAAGCCACCAGCTCTAATGAGACCAACTGCCTGACCTTCTACTGCGAAGTTCGGTTGACGACTATCTACCAAAATGTTTTTAAAGTCTGGGTTCTCTGCTTGTAATTCAATCACCATGCCATCTGCAGTTTTCTTTTGGTTCCAACGTTTCACTGTAACTTCATCATCTAAGCGCGCTACTACGATATCGCCATTACGCACATCAGATGTTTTTCTGACGGCCAGATAATCGCCATCCAAAATGCCCGCATCGCGCATACTCATACCAACTACTTTTAATAAGTAATCCGCACCCTTGCTAAATAAACTCGGATCAATCGGCACTTGTTTTTCAATGTGCTCAATAGCCATGATGGG
>CAIZRK010000021.1 GCA_903935355.1 uncultured beta proteobacterium
GGTCAATGGTTTCACTGTTGCCAATGCTCGTGTCTCGTACCCGATTCCAGAGTTGGGCAAGAAAGGCGAGGTATTTGTGATGGTGGAGAATATCTTTAATCAACAGTACAGCTATCGCCAGGGATACCCAATGCCAGGAACTTGGGGTTCCATCGGTTTATCGGCAAGCTTTAATTAATTAGGTTTCATGGCGGTGCGATGATTTGATATAGATCAAGCCGCCTTTATTATTTCTTAGGAAAATTAATAATTGTATTTAAAAAGGAGTATCACCATGTTCTTGAAATCATTAAAGGCTGCAGTTATCGCCGTATTGGCAACTTTATCGCTATCAGCCCTTGCTGGCGCCAATGACCCCTTGTTTGTAAGCTTGACTAGTGATGAGCCGCATCGCGCAACAATGGCATTTAACTTTGGCACTCATATGAATGAAGCAGGTCATCCATTAAGTGTTTTCTTGAGTGATAAAGGGGTTTACTTGGGTGTCAAATCCAGTGCCGCTAAATACCCAGAACAGCAAAAGATGTTGGCTAGCATCATCGCTAAAGGGGGCACGGTAATTATGTGCCCACTGTGTCTAAAGCATTATGGCTTTACCGAAGCCGATTTGTTGCAGGGCATCAAAATGGGGGGCGCTAAGGTAACAAGCGAGGCTTTATTTAAAGACAACACCAAAACAATGACTTGGTAATCGATTGGTACTAATATAGATGTCATGAATTCCATTTCGCACCGCAAGTTCATTCATGTGATGGCCATTTTGGCTATCTTGATGAGTGCGCTTGCGCCTGCTGTTTCACAAGCTTTATCTTTGGCTACTCACGGACAAGGTTTTGTAGTAGAAATTTGCACTTCCAATGGCCTTAAGATGACTCAAGTCATTGGCGATGACGAATCCTCTTCATCGACAGTCATGGGCAGCCATTGTCCGTATTGTGTGGTGCAGCCCTTATATTTAATCCCAACAATAACGGCCTTTGAGTTTGTGGCTCCACAACACTATGTGGCTCATACTCAGTCGGGCTATCAATCTCCCCAACTTCTTTTTGCATGGCTCAAACTCCCTTCAAGAGCGCCTCCTGTCATCACCTAATTTGGTGATGTTGGTGCATGGCTTTGTCCATGCGTGATAAGAAATCAATAGTGAACAACTATTGACTCGGTTAAGGAGTAAATGATGAATATAGTTAAACAGGCTCTGCATTTAAAGATGCATATCAATATCGGAGCACTGCTAGGTTTAAGCGTTTGGTTTGTATTGCGAGGAGCGCCCTTATGAAGAAATCTTGGTATTCAGGTCGTGGCTTAAAACGTGGCTTGCTATTGAGCTTTTTAGCTACCATCGTATGGGTAGCGGGTATCTATGCCTTCATGCAAGCTCAAGCTACCTTTGAGCCTGCCAAATCCCAATTTGAGGGTGTACCTAGTGCTTTAAGTCCTCAAGCCTGTTCTTGCGAAACGAGGACATGATGAGCCGACTATTTTCTAAACTCAAAGGCCATCAACAGACCCCTCCTGGCATTGAGCGTGAGATTTTGCGCCTAGTTCCACAAGTCTTTGTTTTTGGTGTCCTTGGATTGGCACTTCCAGCCTTATTGGCTAGGTTATTTCCGATTACTGGCAGTCTTGGCGAAGTTTTGCGCTGGATCCAGACGGTTGATATTTATGTGATTAGTTTTGAGCTCTTCTTTTGCACAATGATGTTTACTGTGGCATTAGGGGCATTCATTGTGATGATCATGAAGGGGCCTGCCTATGTGGCTGATGCATATCCCCTGATTGATTTTGATAAACCCTATGTAGCACCAAAAAAGGAGGTTTGATATGTATGCCTTTTTTAATGCTGCTGGAGATCAAGATTCGGTTCACCAGTTGGTTGCTTCAGTCTCTAAAGATCTTGAAATTACGAATAGCGAGATCGCTATTCGTTACTGTGGACCTCATTTACTCAATAAAGCGGATATTAATCGGTTTAGCCCAGAAGAATTAGTAAGCTATATTTGGACTACTCGCTATAGCAATGACTCTATTTCTGTGAAATTACCAGCGGATCTGCCTTCTGATCAATTTTTAATTGAGCGATATAAGGGCTCTTATTTGGGATGTTTGCCAAAGAAGGCAAAGAAAATCTCTCTTCGTAGTCTAGCTGCTCAGTGTAAAAAGATTAAAAATCTTGAGAAATACCGTAAGCATTTTTCTTTAGCTTTATTTGTAAATAAGGAGGCAGTGAAGGCTGACCCATTTTCAGAAAAAGAGATCAATGGGATTTTTTCATTACAAGCTAAAACCAATAAACCTGCTTATCGTTTAATTGAAGAGCGCATTACCCAATTAAAAGAGGAGTTATTTACAAGTCAAAATGTGTTTATTCGTAATTTCTAATTTTTACCTTGTTTAGACTAAAGTAGAGGCATGCGTATTTGGTTGATGAAAAGAAACTGCTCCTTCTCCCCAAGGCAGGTAGGGCTTTTTTATTTATCAATTGTTAGTTTTTCCTTATTAGTCGCGACTTATTTTTTGTTGATAGGGGTGTGGATGGTAATCATCTTCACCTCAATCGAAATCTTGGCATTGACAGTAGCTTTGTATGTGTATTCAAGGCATGCCTTAGATTATGAAAAGATCACGATTGTGGGCAAGCAATTACTAGTAGAGAGAAGTTGGGGTGGCAAAATAGAGGTGCGAGAATTTAATACTATCTGGACTAAATTAGAGCGGAGTGGCGTTGGTGGAAGGCAGCTGGCTTTGAAAAATTCAACGGCAGTCTTTCCTATTGGATTTTTTGTGCAGGTTAATGAGCAAGAGCATTTTGAAAAAGAGCTCGAGGGATATCTCGGGATTTGAGGTTAACTAGGAGGATGTACGAATGAAAAGCAATACTCTATTAAAAGCATTATTGGTGTCGGCAGTTGGTTTTGGTTTGGCTGGTTTAGCGCAGGCACAAAATGCCAAAGTAGGTTCTGTGCAAATTGAGAATGCGTATACCCGCGCTACGGTACCTGGGCAAATGGCGGCAGGTGGTTTTATGAAGATTGAAAACAAAGGCGCTGCTGATCAACTCATTTCTGCTAGCTCCCCAGTTGCTGGCGAAGTGCAATTACATGAAATGGCCATGGAAGGCAATGTCATGAAAATGCGTCAAGTAAAAGATATCGCCGTGCCTGCTGGTGGCGCTGTTGAATTAAAGCCTGGTGGTTTGCATTTGATGTTCATGAACATCAAGGCCCCTTTAGCGGCTGGCCAAACAGTGCCAGTCAAACTCAAGTTTGCTAAAGCGGGTGAAGTAGAAGTGAAGATGCCTGTCAATGCAATGGGTGGTCAGGGTGGCCAAGGTCCACACGGTGGACCAATGAAACAGTAAGTTTGGGTCTTCCCATCTAATTTGGGTTTGAAGCATTAAAAAATCCCCTCAGTCTGCGAACTTGCAACTGAGGGGATTTTGTTTTGTGGCTACTGAGTATGGGTAGTGTGCTTATCCCAAGTTCAGATCAGTTACAGCCCCTTTACTAGCGCTACTAGCAAGATAAGCGTACTTTGCTAATAGACCGCGCGTATAGCGTGGTTTAGGTTGTTGCCATTTGGCTCGGCGCTTAGCAATTTCTTCATCACTCACATTGAGTTGGATTAGTAAGGTATGGGCATCAATAGTGACAGAGTCACCTTCATTGATCAGGGCAATCACACCACCTACAAAGGCTTCAGGAGCCACATGTCCAACCACCATGCCCCATGTACCACCAGAGAAGCGTCCATCGGTGATCAGGCCTACTGTCTCACCTAAACCTTGGCCAACGAGGGCGGAGGTAGGGGCGAGCATCTCGCGCATACCAGGGCCACCCTTAGGGCCTTCGTAGCGAATCACCATCACATCACCATCTTTAATCTTTTGCGCCATGATGGCGGCCATTGCATCGTCCTCAGAATCAAATACACGCGCCGGACCAGTAATAGATGGATTTTTAAGGCCTGTAATTTTGGCAACACAACCCTCAGGAGAAATATTGCCCTTCAGAATAGCTAAATGACCTTGTTGATAGATCGGGTTATCTAAAGTACGAATCACCTTTTGATCGGCGCGAGGTACCGATGGAACATCTTTCAATGTTTCTGCGATGGTTTTGCCAGTAATGGTCATGCAATCGCCATGTAAAAGGCCACCATCGAGCAAAATCTTCATCACTTGCGGAATACCACCAGCATCATGCAGGTCAGTGGCTAGATATTGGCCAGAGGGTTTCATATCCACGATCACGGGAACGCGTTTACGAATCCGCTCAAAGTCATCAATGGTCCAGTCTATTTCAGCGGCGCTGGTAATGGCCAAGTAGTGAAGAACCGCGTTGGTAGATCCGCCAACCGCCATGATCACACTCACTGCGTTCTCAATGGATTTTTTAGTGATGATGTCACGTGGGCGCAAGTTCTTTTTAATGGCTTCAACCAAGACGATGGCAGATTCATGGGCGCTAGCGACTTTTTCTGCATCCTCGTTTGCCATAGTCGAAGAGTAGGGCAGACTCATGCCTAAAGCCTCAAAGGAGGAGCTCATGGTGTTGGCGGTATACATCCCACCACAAGAGCCACTGCCAGGGCAAGCATGCTCTTCTACTCCCTTTAAATCTTCGGCACTCAACCTGCCAGAGGTAAATTCACCGACCGCTTCAAATGCAGAAACAATATTGAGATCTTTACCTTTGTAATGACCTGGCTTAATGGTTCCGCCATACACATAAATACCAGGAACATTGGTACGAGCTAAAGCCATCATGCCCCCAGGCATGTTCTTGTCGCACCCACCAATCACCACCACACCGTCTTGCCATAAGCCATTCACACAAGTTTCAATGCTGTCAGCAATCACTTCGCGAGAGACGAGGGAGTATTTCATACCCTCGGTACCCATGCCAATACCATCAGAAACAGTAGGCGTGCCAAAGATTTGCGCTTTTGCGCCAGCTTCTTCTAAGGCAGTAACAGCGGCGTCTGCTAATTTTTGTAAGCCACTATTACAAGGGGTAATGGTGGAATGGCCATTGGCAACCCCAACCATAGGTTTAACAAAGTCCTTTTCTTGGTAGCCCATCGCGTAATACATAGAGCGATTGGGTGCGCGAGCAACCCCTTCAGTGACGTTGCGTGAGCGTTCATTAAGGCGTTTCATACGGATATTGACTCCAGAAAAGAATATGTCGAAAAGCTCTATTGTGCCGTGAGATAGCAAGATCGTGCCAAGGTTTGGGAGTCCCCCATACTGGGATGTATGTTGCAGTGCAATATACAAAGCCAGATTTACTTTTAAGAATGCCGTGTTTATTAGCTTTAAGGCTAATATCCTTCAGAAACAGGCTGCAGTACATTGGCTTATCTAAACCCTTTTTTTAAAAATCTAATGACACAAGCTGGCCATATTTACTTAATCGATGATGATTACTCCATGCGGACTTCTTTATGCAGGATGCTAATAGAGCTTGGCTATATTGTTAAAGACTTTCCTTCAGGGCTTTCTTTTTTAGAGAACTCAATACCTGTATCGCCTGCTGTCATCTTGCTAGATATGCAAATGCCCGATATGACAGGGCTTGATCTGCAGGAGAAATTACTCCAATTAGGGCGTAAAACCCCGATTGTGTTTATTAGTGGGCAAAGCCACCCCCATCAGATTGTTACAAGCCTTAAGAAGGGCGCGATTGATTTTCTGTTTAAGCCATTCAATTTAGAGGATTTGCTCAAGGCAATAGCGCTAGCCTTGGAATTTGATCAGCGACAATTAAAGCGTATTTCTAGTGAAATAGAGACCAAAAAATGCTATGCCTTATTGACCCCTCGAGAAAAGGAAGTGTGCTTTTGGCTAGTGAAGGGCCTACTCAATAAAGAAATTGCTGTTAAATTGGGGACTACGGATGCCACTATTAAGGTTCATAAGTCACGGGTCATGGAAAAAATGCACGTGGAGTCGACGCAAGTTTTAGTAGCGAAGTACCTTGAGTCTGATATTCAATTTCCTGAAAATACCTAGCCATTAGGCTAATGTTCTCTTGAGTCCTTTAGCACTATGATCTATTGCAATTTAGGCACATTAATTACTTAAAGTACTTTTAGTGAATACCAATTCCAAGCTACCTGAGATCCGCAAAGAGGCCTTTACAAAGGCAAGGGAAGCGCTTGGATTAAGCGCTAAGGATTTAGCAGTTCAAGCTTGTTTATCTACTCGTCAAATTGAACAATTAGAAAATGGTGAACAAAGTTCTTTTTATGGCACTCAAATTAAAGTCACAGCTGCAAAAAAAGTAGCGCTTATTTTGGGTTTAAATGAAGAGGCAGCATTTGACTATGGCATAAAAGCCATAGTGAAGGAGGAGGCAGTTGATAAAGAAGCGCCAGTAATAAAAGAAGCGCCAGTAATAAAAGAAGCACCCAAGCAAGAGGCGCCCAAAGCAGTGCTAGCGCCAAGCCGTACGCAAACTCCAGTGATATCGGTAAGTTCTATACCCCAAAAACGATGGATGCTTGGATTAGGCTTAGCTGCAGCGATTGCCTTTGCGATTATGAATTTAAGCCCGCTATTTTTCCCTGAAAAAATACCAGAAATCATTGTGGCTAAAGAGGAGGTTGTTGAGCCAGTTCAAGTGATTGAAGAGCCGCCAGCACCAAGCCCTGTTTTAGCGCCACCACCTGTTGTGATGCCCGTAGTGACACCTGCGGTGACACCTGCGGTGAGTAGTGCAGAGCTAGCACAGGCCTGCCCCGTAGAAGACTCAACGGTGATTAATTACAAACCAGAGGCCCCGCGCAAATCTGCCGACATGGTATATGTTCAAACTAAATCCAAGCAGGTAGTGTGCGTGACCGATGCCACAGGCAAGAATCAAAACAAGCTGATCGAACCTGGAGTAGGGTCATCCTTTTACGGTAAGCCCCCTTTTAAAGTACTCACTGGTGGCTTAACTCAGGTTGATGTTTATTTTCAGGGGGCAAAAGTACGGCTTGCAAATCTCGATGCTAAAACTATACTGCTAGAAGCAACGGAGCTAGTAATACCTAGCGCTAATGCTCAGTCGGATTCAGAACTACGCTAAGACCCTTACGGGCTGCTTAAACTGCAGCTTCGTTAGTTTCGCCAGTCCTAATCCGAATAGCCTGTTCAATGGGGCTCACAAAAATCTTGCCGTCACCAATCTTGCCAGTGCGGGCTGCTTTTGTAATGGCTTCGATTGTCGCTTCCACGCGATCACTAGCTACTACCACCTCTACTTTGACTTTTGGTAAAAAGTCGACGACATACTCAGCACCACGATACAGCTCGGTATGCCCTTTTTGTCTTCCAAAGCCTTTGACCTCGGTAACCGTTAAGCCAGTAACGCCAACTTCAGCCAACGCTTCACGGACTTCGTCAAGTTTGAACGGTTTAATGATCGATGTGATGAGTTTCATATATTCCCCTTAATACAGTAATCATACCTAGAACTCTAGGCCACTGCCTAAGAAGCGTCTTAGGCTCTAAATTGCGATGTAATGGGATAGCGCCAATCACGGCCAAAGGCCCGTGTGGTCACCCTTACCCCTGGAGGTGCTTGGCGTCGCTTGTACTCATTTAATTTAATGAGGCGCGTAACCTGTTCTACGCTTTGAGGATCAAACCCAGCTGCTACCATTTGGGCAATCGATTGGTTTTGTTCCATATAGCATTCCACAATGCCATCTAAGACTTCATAAGAAGGCAGAGTATCTTGATCGGTTTGATCAGGGCGTAGTTCGGCTGAAGGTGCGCGCGTCAAAATACGCTCCGGAATCACCGGGGAAATACTATTACGGTAGGCGCACAGCTGATACACCAAGGTCTTGGCAATATCTTTAATTACGGCAAAGCCACCAGCCATATCCCCATACAGGGTGCAATAGCCCACGGCCATTTCACTTTTATTGCCAGTGGTTAATACGAGACGACCAGTTTTATTCGAGAGTGCCATAAGCAAAGTGCCGCGCACTCGTGCCTGAATATTTTCTTCGGTGGCATCGATCTCTTTGCCTTTAAATTGCTCTGCTAAGGCTTGCTCTAGAGCATTGACTGGCCCGCTAATCGGGATTTCATCATATTGAACATGCAAAGTCTTTGCCATTTCTTGGGCATCAATAGAGGAGATGTCAGCCGTATAACGTGAAGGCATCATTACTGCACGCACTTTTTCTGCCCCTAGAGCGTCTACTGCAATGGCTAGTACCAAGGCAGAATCAACCCCACCAGAAAGACCGATGATGACACCAAGAAAGTGATTCTTTTGAACATAATCACGCACCCCTAGGACTAGGGCTTGGTAGGCTTGCGCCTGCACACTAAGGGGTGGCGTGATCAGACCACTTTCTAATTGGGCAAAAGCATTGAGGCTTACTAAACCAAGCCCGGTTTCAAAATGGGGCATCGCCATCACTACTTCACCTTGAGAGTTCAGAGCAAATGAGCCTCCATCAAACACTAATTCATCTTGACCACCTACTGCATTGACATATATCAAAGGCATATGAGTTTGGGCAAGCTGTTGGCGTAGTACTTCAATCCGCAAGGCTTCTTTTTTTAGATGAAAAGGGGAGGCATTAAGAACTAGTAGGACTTGTGCGCCTGCACTATGCGCTTGTTTAGCTGGTCCGGCATGCCATGCATCTTCACATAGAATTAAGCCAAAACAGATTCCGGCATTTTCAAAAACACAAGCTTGATTACCGGGCGTGAAATACCGTACCTCATCAAATACTTCATGATTGGGTAATTCTTGTTTGGCGTAAGTGGCAATGACTGCACCATTACGAATAACTGAAGCGTAATTTTGCAAGCCAGCAGCCGTCATTTTAGGGTGACCAACAATCACGGCTAAATCTGGAAACTTCTTGAGCTCCAAGATCAAACTACTAAGCTCACACTCCACTGCTTCAATGAAAGCAGGGCGCAGCAGTAGATCTTCTGGGGGGTAGCCTGTGAGCGATAACTCAGGGCTGAGTAATAATTGGGCGCCTTGCGCATAAGCCTTTGCCGCTGCTTGAGCAATGAGCTTTGCATTGCCCGGCAAATCACCCAAAAGAGGGTTGATTTGCGCTAGGGCGATGACTTGTGAGTTCACTCCTAATATCAAGTTAAGCCATGCTTAAGCTTGATGCTCTTTGTTGTAGGCCTCTATGCCCTCAAGAATTTCTTGATGAGCTTGGGCCACACCACCCCAGCCTTTTACTTTTACCCACTTACCAGGCTCGAGATCTTTGTAGTGTTCAAAGAAATGTTGAATTTGGTTTAGGCGCAAAGGGTTGATATCTTCTGGTTTTTGCCAGTGGGTGTAGATCGGCAAAATACGATCTTCTGGAACAGCCAATAACTTGGCATCTTCGCCTCCTTCATCTTCCATTAACAAGACGCCAATGGCGCGGCAACTGACAACGACACCAGGAATCAGAGGAAAGGGGGTGATGACGAGCACGTCCACCGGATCACCATCGCCAGCAATCGTCTTATTAATGTAACCATAGTTGCAGGGGTAGTGCATCGCCGTACCCATAAAGCGATCCACGAAAATGGCACCACTTTCCTTATCCACTTCATACTTGATTGGATCGGCATTCATGGGGATTTCAATGATGACATTAAAGTTTTCTGGGATATTTTTACCTGGTTTGACGTTGTCAAGACTCATACATACTCCGAATAGTGATTAGTAAATACCCTGATCTTAGAAAAGAGCCAGAGTAATGTTTCTGCTACATACTGTTAAAGCTGTAGGCTCTAGTTTATCGCTTTCACAAAGCGATCTAGCATAGGTACTAGAAGCAAATCAATTTTGAACAAATTTTAAGGAGTTCAAGCATGAGTAATGTCACTTTAGGCTTGTATTTTGCCTTGGCATGTGGTGTTTTAGCGGTAATTTATGGTTTTGTGATGCGCCGCTGGATTTTGCAGCAAAGCACTGGCAATGCCAAGATGGAAGAAATCGCTGAGGCGATTCAGCAGGGCGCTGCTGCCTATTTATCCCGCCAATACAAAACAATTGCCATTGTTGGCATCGTCCTCACCATTTTGATTGCACTCTTTTTGGACTTTGCGACCGCCCTAGGCTTTGTAATTGGCTCGGTGCTCTCAGGGGCCTGTGGCTTTATTGGTATGAATGTTTCGGTACGGGCTAACGTGCGCACTGCACAGGCTGCGACTATTGGTATGAATGAAGCGCTCAATGTCGCTTTTAAGGGTGGCGCAATTACCGGCATGTTGGTAGTAGGGCTTGGCTTACTTGGGGTTGGCCTCTTCTTTATGTTCCTTGTATCAATTGGCGCAGGGCAAGACCTTTCTTCGGTCCTGCATCCGCTGATTGGCTTGGCCTTCGGTTCTTCTTTGATTTCTATTTTTGCGCGTTTAGGTGGCGGTATCTTTACCAAAGGTGCTGACGTTGGTGCTGACTTAGTTGGCAAGGTCGAGGCAGGTATTCCGGAGGATGATCCTCGTAATCCGGCTGTGATTGCCGATAACGTGGGTGATAACGTGGGTGACTGCGCCGGTATGGCAGCTGACTTATTTGAAACCTATGCAGTGACATTAATTGCCACGATGGTTTTAGGTGCCCTGATGGTTGCTGGTGCGCCTGTTGCCGCTATTGTTTACCCACTAGTACTAGGTGGCGTTTCTATTATTGCCTCGATCATTGGTTGCTCTTTTGTTAAAGCAACCCCAGGCATGAAAAATGTCATGCCTGCGCTGTATAAAGGCCTGATTGTGGCTGGTGGACTTTCTTTAGTAGCCTTTTATTTTGTGACGAACTTCATCATGCCTGATGATGCACTGGGCATTCCAGGTAGTCAGTGGCGTTTATTTGGATCAACCGTAGTTGGCTTAGTGCTTACGGCAGGTTTGGTCTGGATTACCGAGTACTACACTGGTACTCAATTTAAGCCAGTCCAGCATATTGCTGAAGCTTCTACTAAAGGCCATGGCACCAACATCATCGCCGGCTTAGGGATCTCAATGAAGTCCACTGCTTACCCAGTGATCTTTGTTTGCGCTGCCATTTATGCTGCTTATTGGTTGGCTGGCATTTACGGCATTGCCATTGCCGCAACGGCGATGTTGTCGATGGCCGGAATTGTGGTGGCGCTTGATGCTTATGGACCAATTACTGATAATGCCGGCGGCATTGCAGAGATGGCTGGTTTGCCACAAGCAGTGCGTGACATTACCGATCCATTAGATGCGGTTGGTAATACCACCAAAGCAGTGACCAAGGGATATGCAATTGGCTCGGCAGGTCTTGCTGCATTAGTCCTCTTTGCCGATTACACCCATGCCTTGGAATCGATTGGCCAACAAGTGTCATTTGATCTATCTAATCATATGGTGATCATTGGTCTGTTTATTGGCGGCATGATTCCTTACTTGTTTGGTGCGATGGCGATGGAAGCAGTAGGCCGTTGTGCTGGCGCTGTAGTTGAAGAGGTTCGTCGTCAGTTCCGTGATATTCCAGGGATTATGGAAGGCACTGCAAAGCCAGAATACGGCAAGGCTGTTGACATGCTCACTTCTGCTGCCATTAAAGAAATGATTGTTCCCTCACTATTACCCGTGGTAGCGCCTATTTTGGTGGGATTGATTTTAGGCCCCGCTGCTTTGGGTGGCTTACTGATGGGCACGATTGTGACTGGTTTATTTGTTGCCATCTCCATGTGTACCGGTGGTGGTGCTTGGGATAATGCCAAGAAATACATTGAAGAAGGTAATTTCGGTGGTAAGGGTTCTGAAGCGCACAAAGCGGCGGTTACTGGTGACACTGTAGGTGATCCCTACAAAGACACTGCTGGCCCTGCTGTGAACCCGCTCATCAAGATTATCAATATCGTGGCTTTACTGATCGTGCCATTGTTGCCTTTAGCAAAATAATGACACGAGAATTACCTAACACTCTAGAGTAAGGTTGTGCAAGAGGGTGTTACGGGATGTTACAAAGTCAAACGCCTAGCATTGCTAGGCGTTTTTTTGTATTGGGGTATTGCTTAAATCCCACTAGCTGCCATGCTCCGATCGAGCAATGCCAATCATCGCAAAGCAGGCTCTGTTAATCTAAGGTCTCTAAATAACGCTGGGCATCTAAGGCAGCCATACAGCCTGTACCAGCACTAGTAATCGCTTGACGATAAATGTGGTCTTGTACGTCACCAGCGGCAAATACCCCGGCGATGTTGGTGGCAGTAGCATTACCTTCTAAGCCTGAGTGAGTCTTGATATAGCCATTGTTCATCTCTAGCTGGCCTACAAACAGTTCGGTATTTGGTTTATGACCAATGGCAATGAAGGCGCCAGTCACAGCGATATCTTCAGTGCTGCCATCGGCTTTTTTAATTCTGACGCCGGTAACTCCTTTGTCATCGCCTAATACTTCATCTAAGGTGGAGTTCAGCTTGAGCTCGACTTTACCTTCAGCTACTTTAACCATCAGGCGGTCATTAAGAATCGGCTCTGCACGAAATTTATCGCGACGATGAATGATCGTTACTTTTTTAGCAATGCCAGTTAGGTAAAGGGCTTCTTCTACTGCAGTATTACCTCCGCCCACTACGCAAACATCTTGGTTGCGGTAAAAGAAACCGTCACAGGTTGCACATCCAGAAACGCCGCGCCCCATAAAGGCTTCTTCACTTGGTAGGCCAATGTACTGTGCAGATGCTCCAGTAGAAATAATTAAGGCATCACAGGTGTATGTACCAGAATCGCCAACGAGGCGAATCGGTTTTTCTGTTAAGGCAGCCGTATGTATATGGTCAAAAATGATTTCGGTATTAAAGCGCTCAGCATGCTTTAAAAAGCGCTCCATTAATTCTGGGCCTTGAACGCCATCAGGGTCAGCAGGCCAGTTTTCCACATCGGTAGTAGTCATTAATTGACCGCCTTGGGCTATTCCTGTAATGAGGGTGGGCTGTAAATTGGCTCGTGCGGCATACACCGCTGCAGTGTAGCCAGCAGGGCCAGATCCAAGGATCAGAACTTTAGAGTGTTTTGGGATATTTGTAGTCATCCCCAAATTATAGATTTGCTTGTTTACAATCGGAAGAACATGGTTAGAACCGCATACCCGAAGTCCAAAACTCCCCTAAGCCCTCAGCTTCCTGAGAATGATGGGCAAGGTCGAATGCCCCGCCTGCTCCTAGAGGTCCGCTGGTTCATCTCCTGCGGGCTTTGCCTAGGCTTATTTGCCATTCTGATTACTTACTCTAAGGGTGATCCAGCTTGGTCTCATGCCAGTTTTGAGACTCCCAAGAACTTGGGCGGGCGTTTTGGGGCCTATGTAGCCGACTTATTGCTCTATGTTTTTGGTATTTCTGCGTTTTGGTGGGTCGCCTTATTTGGTCGCCGAGTATTAAATGGCTGGCGCGAGCTCTGGAGTGTGCCCTTGCCACCAGATCTAGATGCCAAACCGGATTCTTTATTAATGCGTTGGCTGGGCTTTGGGCTGACCTTAATCAGCAGTATGGGTTTGGAGTCTATCCGCTTGCATTCGTTAGTCTGGGAGCTTCCTAGGCCTCCTGGAGGCATTTTGGGGGAGCTAATTGGTGATCCCCTCCAAATGTCACTTGGTTTTACCGGCGCCACCTTGGTCCTTCTTTTTTCCTTTTGTGCTGGCTTATCCTTGTTTTTGCACTTTTCTTGGTTAGATATCGCAGAAAAAGTGGGCCGCTCCCTAGAATTAGCTTACCTACGCTTGCGTGAGCGTCGGGACAGCGAGGCAGATCGTAAGTTAGGTGAAGTCGCTGCTGAGGAGCGGGAAGAATTTGTTGAGGTGTTTCGGGGTCGGGTAGAAATTGCTACCCCAGTGCAAATTGTGCGCACTCCAGTCGAGATACAAAAGAGTGCCCGGGTTGAGCGTGAGAAACAACAGCCGCTCTTTGTGGATATCCCTGATTCAGAATTACCCCCCTTGGCATTACTAGATCCCGTGCCAGAAGTAAAAGAAACCATCTCTGCTGATGTTCTGGAATTTACCTCCCGTTTAATTGAGCGCAAGTTAGCTGAGTTCAATGTGGAAGTTAAAGTGATTGCTGCTTATCCTGGCCCAGTAGTTACGCGTTATGAAATCGATCCTGCTATTGGTGTAAAGGGTAGTCAAATTGTTAATCTCGCACGCGACTTAGCGCGCTCACTTGGGGTAGTGAGTATGCGGGTAGTAGAAACCATTCCTGGCAAGACCTGCATGGCTTTAGAGTTACCAAATCCAATGCGTCAGTCGGTCTACCTGTCTGAGATTTTGACTTCGCAAATCTACAACGACAACCATTCGCTATTGACCCTTGCATTAGGTAAGGATATTTCAGGTAGTCCGATGGTTGCCGACTTGGCAAAGATGCCACATTGCTTAGTAGCGGGCACGACTGGTGCTGGTAAGTCAGTGGGTATTAATGCCATGATTTTGTCGATTATCTTTAAAGCTAAGCCTGATGAGGTGCGCCTCATCATGATTGATCCAAAGATGTTGGAAATGGCGATGTATGACAAGATTCCGCATTTGCTTTGCCCAGTTGTGACTGATATGAAACAGGCATATAACGCGCTTAATTGGGCGGTCAATGAGATGGAGCGTCGTTATAAGCTGATGAGTAAGTTTGGCGTGCGTAATCTGGCCAGTTTTAATAAAAAGATCTTAGAAGCAGAAGAAAAAGGGGAGAAATTAACTAACCCATTTAGCTTAACGCCAGATGATCCAGAGCCTATCTATAAAGCGCCTGTGATTGTGATTGTGATTGATGAGTTAGCTGACTTAATGATGGTCTCGGGCAAAAAGATTGAAGAGTTAATTGCCCGCATTGCCCAAAAAGCACGTGCTGCCGGAATTCATTTGGTATTGGCAACCCAACGCCCTAGCGTAGATGTCATCACTGGCTTGATTAAGGCTAACGTACCCACCCGCATCTCTTTTCAGGTGAGTAGCAAGATTGATAGCCGCACTATTTTGGACCAACAAGGCGCTGAAGCGCTTTTAGGTATGGGTGACATGCTCTATATGGCACCAGGTACTGGTTTGCCAGTACGCGTACATGGCGCTTTTGTCTCGGATGATGAGGTGCATCGGGTAGTGGAATGGCTTAAAGAGAAGGGCGATGCCAATTACATTGATGGTGTTCTTGAAGGCGTTGACGAGTCCAATATGGATGCACTGACTGGTGAAGGTGGTGGCGAGTCAGATCCTTTATACGATCAAGCTGTTGCTATCGTCCTTGAAAATAAACGTCCCTCGATCTCACTGGTGCAGCGCCATTTACGGATTGGTTATAACCGTGCAGCACGTTTGCTCGAAGATATGGAAAAGGCGGGACTGGTGTCTAAGATGGGTAATGGTGGTAACCGTGAAATCCTCCACCGTCCTTCTGAATAAGGCTATTACTTTGCAACGCTTGATATCGGTAGTTAGCTCAGTAGTTGGCTCAGCAATATTGGGTCTGCACTTTTCTTTACTCACCACCTCCGTATTTGCCCAAGGTGAGAGCGGTGCCGAGCAACTGCGTCAATTTGTAAAAAACTCCAAAACGGCTCAAGGGGAATTTACCCAGCAACAGTTGCGCGCGCCGAAAGCGAATGAGCCACAAGATAAGGGCCTGAAGGTAGTTCGTCAAACCCAAGGTCGTTTTGTGTTTGAGCGTCCCGGTAAGTTTATTTGGGATACCCAAAAACCCTATGAGCAAAAACTCATTGCTGATGGCAAGCAATTGATTTTGTGGGACAAGGATTTAAATCAAGCGACTTTTAGATCTGCTGGTCAGGCCTTGGCTAGCACCCCAGCAGCAATTTTGTTTGGGGAGACTTCTTTAGAACAACATTTTGATTTAGTGGAAGGCGAAGATCGTCTAGGTATGAAATGGGTTGCTCTGGTGCCTAAAAACAAGCCCAATGCCCAAAAAAGTGCTAATGAGTTGCCTTACACCAAGATTTCAGTAGGCATGGTCAATAACCTACCTAAGGCTCTTGAGATGATTGATGGCTTGGGCAGTGTAGTTCTAGTCACTTTAGATAAGATCGAGCTCAACCTCAATTTACCGCCCAATCGCTTTACTTTTATACCGCCGGCTGGGGCCGAAGTCTTACGCTTAAACTAGAGCTGAAAAGCCAATTCAACCAAATATAAATACCCGAGCAACATATGATTGATCCGCAATTACTCCGTAAAGATATCGCTACTGTTGCTGCGCGGTTAGCTACGCGTAAATTTGAGCTTGATGTTGAAAAATTTAATACCTTAGAGGTGCAACGCAAGTCTTTACAAACGCGTACTGAAGAATTACAAGCCAAACGGAATCAATTGGCCAAAGCCATTGGTATGAAAAAAGGGCGGGGCGAAGATGCCACTGCTGAGATGGCACAAGCTACTCAAATTAACCTTGATATGGAATCGGGCGCGGCAGGCCTAGCAACGCTGCAGGCCGAGATTGCAGATTTTTTAATGGGGATTCCTAATCTTCCAGACCAGGCTGTACCAGTCGGTAAAGATGAGACTGATAACAAAGAAATAAAACGTTGGGGTGAAGCTCCAATCTTTGATTTTGAGATCAAAGATCATGTAGATTTAGGTGGCCCATTGGGCTTAGATTTTGCGGTAGCGGTTAAGATTAGTGGTTCACGCTTTGTGGTTCTAAAAGGACCTATTGCAAGATTGCATCGTGCCTTAGCGCAGTTCATGCTCGATACCCATACTAATAACCATGGGTATCAGGAGATTTACGCTCCTTATATAGTCAATGCGGAGTCCATGCGGGGTACTGGCCAATTGCCCAAGTTTGAGGTGGACCTATTTAAGGTCCCCAGAAAACTCGGTGGTGATGCGCAGTCATCCGATCTGGGGGGCGTGGAGCGTACAGAAAATTACTATCTCATTCCGACGGCCGAAGTGCCTGTGACTAATTTGGTAAGAGATGAGATTGTGAATGCCGATACCTTACCCTTAAAGTTTGTAGCGCACACACCTTGCTTTCGGTCTGAAGCAGGTAGCTATGGTCGTGATGTACGTGGCATGATTCGGCAGCATCAGTTTGATAAAGTCGAGTTGGTACAAATTACCAAGCCAGAAGATTCTTTGCCAGCATTAGAAGAATTAACTGGCCATGCTGAAAAGATCCTTGAGTTACTAGAGTTGCCTTACAGAAAAGTATTGCTTTGCACGGGAGATATGGGTTTTGGTAGCACCAAGACTTATGACCTAGAGGTGTGGGTGCCATCACAACATGCTTATCGAGAAATTAGCTCCTGTTCTAGTATGGGGGACTTTCAGGCAAGACGTATGCAGGCAAGGTTTAAAGCTGGGCAAGGTAAACCAGAATTAGTTCATACTTTAAATGGCTCAGGTCTTGCAGTTGGCAGGACACTAGTTGCTCTTCTTGAGAACAAACAACAAGTTGATGGCAGTATTGCTATTCCGAAAGCATTGCAACCCTATATAGGTGGCTTAGAGGTTCTAAAGCCGATTTAAGTGAGTCTTAGAGGTCTCTTTTTCAGGGTGGGATTCATTCATCGCTGAGCTACTCTGCTGCAAAAGCCGCAACTTTTTCTATTGCTATGAGCTTAAGCGGGTTTTCTAGAGTGACTAGCTATAATCGTGGTTTGGTTCGGAGAGGTGGCAGAGTGGTCGAATGTACCTGACTCGAAATCAGGCGTACTGTCAAAGGTACCGAGGGTTCGAATCCCTCCCTCTCCGCCA
>CAIZRK010000022.1 GCA_903935355.1 uncultured beta proteobacterium
CTTTAATAATAAAAGCATTACCAAAAGGTCTTTATTTCTACCCCGAGCGAAGCGTAAAGATACACTAACAATACTCCGACTACAACTGCCATAAGTACATGAAAATAAAGGATTTTATAAAACGCTGGTTTTTTAATGTTGTAGTCAACTTAGTTTCCTTTGCTCAATCTATAAGGGGTGGTTTGCAGTTGGCAATGGCTCATATTACCCTTTAGCCAAGAAATAGAGTCAGTGCCCGATAATGGGGCTATGGAAGAAAAAGTTCGCGTTTCAAAATTACTCTCCGAGCTAGGACTTTGTTCTCGCCGTGAGGCTGATTCTTATATAGAGCAAGGTTTAGTAACTGTTGATGGGGAAGTAGTCAACGAACTAGGTAGTCGAGCATTACGCAGTCAAAAGATTGAATTGCAATCTGGGGCTAAAGTCCAGCAGGCTTCCCGTGTTACGGTCATCCTTAATAAGCCAGTGGGATTTATCTCGCATTTTGATGATGCGCAGGAGTATCAACCTGCAGCTTCTTTAATTACCCCAGAAAACTATTTTGCTAGCCCGCTAGATAGAGGCAAAAATGCGCGCTTTAACACCCGCGGCTTAGCCCCAGCGGGTCGGCTAGATATCGATTCCACTGGGATGCTGGTATTAACGCAAGATGGGCGCATCGCAAAACTCCTGATTGGCGAAAACAGCCCTATTGAAAAGGAATATCTAGTTCGAGTGGAGGGCGCCCTCTCCTTTGAGAACTTAGATCGTTTAAAACATGGTTTAGAGCTTGATGGAATTGTTTTAAAGCCTGCCCAAGTTAGCTGGCAGAATGAAGATCAGCTACGCTTTGTATTACGCGAAGGTCGTAAACGCCAGATTCGTCGTATGTGCGAAATGGTAGGTTTGAAGGTCTTGGGCTTAAAGCGCGTGCGCATGGGGCGCATTTCATTAGGCGCCCTACCATCTGGGAAATGGCGATTTGTTAGACCTGAAGAGCAATTCTAAGAAAGTGATGCCCGCTTATAATCTTGTCCAACATTAGATTAAGTTAAGCGCAGAATTACCATCGACATCATTTCCTCCAGCACCCCCGGCGCAGAAGTTTTAAGACGTCGTAGTTTTGCGATCATCTCCCACCCAGATGCAGGCAAAACTACGCTTACAGAAAAACTCTTGCTTTATGCGGGGGCCATTCAAATTGCGGGTAGTGTTAAGGCTCGTAAAGCCAGTAGGCACGCTACCTCTGACTGGATGGAAATCGAAAAACAACGCGGAATATCTGTTGCAAGCTCAGTAATGCAAATGGAATATCGAGATTGCATTATCAATCTTTTGGATACGCCAGGCCATCAAGACTTCTCGGAAGATACCTATCGTGTTTTGACTGCGGTTGATTCCGCATTAATGGTGATTGATGCGGCCAATGGCGTTGAATCGCAGACATTGCGCCTACTAGAAGTTTGTCGTGCCCGTAATACGCCAATTGTTACCTTCATTAATAAGATGGATCGCGAAGTCAAGCCTCCCATGGAATTGATGGATGAAATCGAAACCGCTCTCGGTATTGAGGTAGTTCCTTTTACTTGGCCAGTGGGCATGGGGAAATCTTTCGCGGGCGTCATTGATATCTCCAAGATGCAAATGCGGATGTTTAAAGCCGGCGAAGATCGCGTCACCGAAGATTCTCATGCGGTGGTTGATGTCAATGACTCCATATTGAAAGATCGCCTTGGTGCAGATCTAGAGACTGCCCTAGCTGAAGTTGATCTGATTAAAAATGCGATGCCTGCATTTAATCGCGAAGCGTTCTTGGCGGGTCGACAATCGCCAGTTTTCTTTGGATCGGCCATTAATAACTTTGGTGTTCGAGAGATTCTAAATACACTAGTTGAATTAGCCCCATCGCCTGGTTCACGTAAAGCACTTCAACGAGAAGTTAGCCCCGCCGAAAATAAATTCTCGGCTGTTGTATTTAAGATTCAAGCAAATATGGATCCGGCACACCGTGATCGTGTTGCTTTCTTGCGCATTTGCTCGGGGCATTTTCAAAGAGGCATGAAACTGAAGATTTGTCGAAATAGCAAAGAAATCCGCACCAATAATGCCCTTTCTTTTTTATCGCAACGACGCGATATTTTGGATGAAGCTTTCCCTGGTGACATTATCGGCTTACCCAATCATGGCTTGCTTCGACTAGGAGACACCCTCACTGAAGGCGAACAATTGCAATTTACTGGCCTGCCCTTCTTTGCTCCTGAAATTTTTCGCATGGTGGAATCTGCAGATCCATTGCGCTCCAAGCAACTTCGTACTGGCCTGATGCAATTAGGAGAAGAAGGGGCCATTCAGGTATTTCGCCCGATGATCGGTGGCACCATGCTACTTGGCGCATTTGGGCAATTGCAATTTGAAGTGGTTAGTCATCGCTTACAAACTGAATATGGCGCTGAGGTACGTTTACTACCCGCACGCTATAACTTAGCACGCTGGGTGAGCTCAGATGACTCGGTTGCTTTGAAAAAATTTATCCAAGAAAATATTCACCGCATGGCTGAGGATGTGGTTGGGGCTTCTGTATTTTTAGCCTCGCATAAGTCTGAGCTTGATGTTGCCCAACAGCGCTGGGAATCCATTCAGTTCCACGCACTACGGGAACATGCAGGCCTTATCTATCAAGCCAACTTAGTCGGATAGGGCGCGCATTAAACAACGGCTAACGAGGTAGTTTGCAATCAAATATGGCAACCAACTGGCTGTCATTATTTCTAAAAGAAGCCACTTTTCCGTATTGAGCACAATAAGCGCTAGCCTTTTGACTTAGCTGCGCATTTGACTCGCCACTACTATTGAGAAATGTGACATGGTTGGCATCAGATCCATCTGTATAAACTGCGGCACAAGCCGTCAACCCAAATACACAAAACGATAATGCAGGTAAGTATTTTGTCATCCAAGCTCTCTAATAAAAAAATAATGCCTTACTTAAGCAAGCTATTTAGTTTAATTAGTATCATCGCAGTCATCTTGCTAGCAAATGGCCTAAAAATCAAAATACAAATAATGGCTACAGGATAAGCAATAGACCATATATCAAACCATATCCAAAAAAAATTCTCGTGAGCGCCAACTCGGACAAAGCTAATGGCCAACGTAATAATCAGGGACATAAAGATGCCCATGATGAGAGAAAAGATAATATTTGCGACAGTAGCCATGATCTAAACCTAAAGTAAACAGCGCCTTACAAGCAAAACTGGCGTAGATGTAATCATAGCGCTTGAACTAGTAAACTGTTATTCTCATCCATGATCACTATTTTGCGCCCTAGGTAGGGGGGTCTCCTGAGCTAGCCTCATAGATTCATCATTCCAAAACATTAGGAAAATATATGGCTGTTGGCCAAAATCAAAGAAATAGAAAAAATGACCCAATGCTTACCAAAACAGGCAAAGCTAGATTAGGCCCTCTAAACCTTGCCCAGCTCAATAAGATGCTAGAGGCAAGCACCAAACCAAAAGATAAAAATAAGATTCAGCGGGCCATTAAGAAATTAAGCCCGGTAGCCGCATAACGAGTAAGCCCCATTGATATGGGGCTTTTTGCTTGTTGCAATTGGACTATTCTGTAATATTCCATGAAACCAGCTGCCTTGATTCATTCCATTTATATTGCTCAGGCTGCTGGTTCTCCTATGCAACAAATGATTCAAGCCGTGCTAAGGGCTGGCCATGGGGTCCAAGGTGATCGATATGCCCATGGTATTGGTACATTCTCAAATACTACTCCCCCTAAAATTCGGCATATAACGCTTATAACGCAGACTGGTATAGCGCTCGCTAACCACTTGCTAGAGGGCAATCTAAATCCTCAGTTCACTGAAGCTCAAACACGGCGCAATATTATCATTAGCGAAATCTCGCCTCAAGAGCTAAATGATTTGATTGGTAAAGTATTTTATTTGGGAGGGCTAGCGCTTAAAGGTATTGAATTATGTGCGCCATGTGAAAGACCTGCGAAACTTTTAAAAAAAATCAATTTCATAAGCTCTTTTGAGGGTTACGGAGGAATTAGAGCAGCTGTTTTAGATTCTGGCCAGATTGCGCCTGGTGATGCCTTGACTTTATTCCATAATGGCAAATCCTAACCCCCCAAGCTAATCAGTTACTTTTGGATCCCTTTGTATGAATACTACCCGTCTTTGCCTTATTCGCCATGGTGAAACCCACTGGAACACTGAGCGTCGACTACAGGGCCATACCGATGTTGAACTCAACCATCGGGGTAAGGCGCAGGCCATTCAAATGGCTACTGCATTAAAAAAGCTTGCGCTCAATTTTGACGCCCTTTATACCAGCGACCTCAAAAGGGCGGCAGATACTGCTAATGCAATTGTTAGGGAGTTTAAGGTGCCAGCAATTGTTATGAGCGATCTACGCGAGCGTCATTTTGGAGCACTGCAAGGTCTCAGTATTTCTGATGCCCCCACTTTGAAGCCTAAGCTCTGGCAAGCACATATGGCTCGTGATATAGATCACGAACTAGAAGGCGGGGAAAGCATTGCTCAATTTGCGCGCCGCGTTCAAGATGCTTTAGAGATGATTTTGCAAAAACATTTCGCAGAAACGGTCATCTTGGTCAGCCATGGAGGCACCCTTGATATGATGTATCGCATTGCCACTGGGCAAGCACTAGTTGCTCCGCGCATTGCCTCTGTTCCTAACGCCTCATTAAATTGGCTTACTCATAATGGTCAGAAGTGGAGCATTGGACAGTGGGCTGATACACAACATTTAGATGGTCTTGCTTTAGAAAACATAGACCTCTAAGCGAAAGAAGCTATTTTCGGATGTGCGCGTGACGTGCTGCGTCTTGGGACATGCCATCGCCTTTTGGCTTGCCTTCAAGCGCCTCTTTTTGAGCGCTGATCTCTTTACGTCGCTCCTTGCAAGATACGGTAATTTCTTGAAGCGCTTTGCGCGCTCTAGCTGCAGAAGCCTTAACGCCTTTGTCTTGAAACTTTTCATGCTCTGACTTATAAGTTTCGAATGCTGCAATGAGTTGATCATGATGGGACATATGTTTCCTTATTTTTTAGTGAATAATGACTCTTTCGCACTTACTATAACCCCCATCAAGGTTTTTTGTTCAAAAACGCCTTATATAGCATGCTGACCTCATTTGGCTTTTCTAGCATGGGCAAATGACCGGCTTCAGCCATCCTTTGCGCCCGAGAATACTTATAGCGAGCTTGCAAAATTTGCATGCCCTCTATACTAAAAATACTATCATTTGCACCCCATAAGATTAAGGTTGGTGGAGGACTAACTACAGCAGAATTTAAGGCGCGATTGTAAAAATTAATAATGTCCCATATTTGCTGATAGTGTTGATTATTTTGTTTGTATTCGTTTACTAGCATTAACTTATCAGCAGCATTGATAGGCGGCACTTGATAAAAAATGAGTTTCATTTCTAAATCAAATTGTTCAAGGCTGATCGGTATAAAAGGATTTACGCCTGAGAAAATCGCCACTTTCATTTGAGGACTCCAGGAAATAATGCCTAATGGAGCGCCAATAAACGCCAAAGTTTTGATCTCCTTAGGATATGCTCTAGCATAAAAAGCTGCAATAGTACCCCCCATCGAGCTGCCGGCAATATGGATCCGAGTTTTACCTAAAGCACGCATCATGTCATTCATTAGCTGAGCTTGATTTTCTAGCTGATATACAGAGATAGGGAAATCTAGACTGGTGGCGTAACCAGGCAAATCGGGAGCAATGACATTAAATCCAGCCAAAGACATAGAGCACATTAGCACGCTCCATTGCTCTTTCTGCGCAAAGAGTCCATGAAGCAAGAGAATAGGCTCCCCTTGACCAATCTCAAGGTAGTTTATATTTCCACCACCAATAGCTATCGATTTAACCGATGGCTTACATTGATTGCCTTGTTGCTCGGAGTCTGCAATTGCGTTGAGCGTAAAAATACAAAATGTAATAACAAAAATGGCTCGAATGGCATTTCTTTTCAGGACTTGATTCATGATTACGGCATGGCCTATGGACTAATACTCAAACGAATATAAGCTAAAAATACAACTATATGCATAACACCCTGTGCAAATGTTGCTCTTCCCATGGAAATTGTCATGATGCTCAAAATAAAAGTAAGCATCAAAAATATTAGTGACTTCGCATCTAAACCTAAAGTAAGTGTAATGTCAAAAACTACTGAAAGTACAGCCACCACTGGAATAGTTAAGCCCACACTAGCCAAGCCAGACCCTAAGGCCAAATTAAAACTGTTTTGCATCTTATTGTCCATTGCCTGCCGAATTGCTGTAAAGGACTCTGGCAGCAGCACTAAGCAAGCTATTAAAATACCAACTACAGCATGAGGAGCGCCCATCGCATGTACACCTTCCTCAATTTGCGGCGCCAGTTTTTTAGCGATCAAAACTACTGCAGTAAGCGAAATTAACATGGCAATGGCACTAAAGAATGTTCTTTTATTGCTTGGCTTGATATGGGCGTGCGAGTCTTCTTCAGCCTGATTAAAGATGGGCGCTAAAAACATATTTTTATGGCGCACAGTTTGCGCATATACATAAGTGAGATACAAGGCTAAACAGGCAACAGCAGCACCTCTTAATTGCTCTACAGTGTAATTTGGTCCAGGGGTACTAGTGGTGTAAGTTGGCAAAACAAAGGCTAGAGTTGAGGAAGTAATCAACAATCCTAGTGTGATATTAGTGCCATCAGCCTTAAAAATAGTTTCACGATGTTTAATAGCGCCAATTAGTAAGCACACGCCAACGATCCCATTACAAACAATCATGATGGTGGCAAAGATAGAGTCTCTGACAATAGCCTCACTACCTGGCGCTCTAGATAGCAAAATACTTGCGATCAATGCCACCTCAATCACAGTTACTGCAATAGCTAATATGAGTGTTCCGTATGGCTGCCCTACTCGATGCGCAATGATCTCGGCAAAGTAAACAGATGCTAATACGGTCCCAATAAGAACCATCGTCAGTATTAATGTAGTCATCATTATTGAGTCCATTTAGCGATGATGGCCTTGAGCTTTTCTGGGCCTAGCTCGGATAAATATAAATTAAAATCATCGCGTAACTTTGAACCCTTCTTAAACGCAAAGCCCAAATTATCAAAGCCCACTACCTGATAACTGCTGATAACCGGTAAATGTAAAGACTTTTGATAGCTATTCAACATGGCGCTGTCGACAAACACTAAATCTACTGCCCCATTTTGTAGGGCAAGCATTGTCTCTGCATAAGATGGGTACAGCTTAACCTGCTCTAGCGTGTAATACCCTTTTGCCTGCAGCACTGTTTTAACATAGCCATCAAATACAGTTCCAGTAGGGTAGGCAATCGTATATTTTTTGAGCAAAGATAAATCGGTAATTTTGATATTACGATTTTTTAAGCTAATTAACTCCCATGTACTAATCATGTATGGATTAGAAAAGTCCATCGCCTCTTTGCGTTTTTCTGTAATTGAGATACCTGAAAAAGCAACTGCGGCCTGACCACTAGAAACTGCGCCAAGCATACCAAGCCAATCATAGGCCGTCATTTTAAAAGTACAGCCACGAGATAGACAGTAGCCTTCGAAAATCTCATGATCTATGCCAATATATTGATCATTCTTCTCAAAAAGCATAGGCGGAATCGTGGGTGATATTGCAACCTGAATGACCTTGGATGGCGCCTCCTGTGAGCATGAACTCAGGATCAACGCAGATAAAAAGCAAAATATGGCTATACGGATGATTTTCATATTCAGAATTGACTCTAAGAAGTTCATTTGATCTTCACAAGTATTAAGTACTTATTGCATCTGGGTCAATAAAAAACCACCTGAAAAAGGTGGCGCACCTGCATACTCAACCGCCACTCATTAGGTGGGACTCGGCTGGGACTCAACCCCCTCAATTTGCCCGAGGTCCAATTTCTCTTGCAATAGCACCCCTTTGCGACTGGTTAAATATTGGACACCTTTGCCGCCATAGTTTTCAGAATGGGGCTGCCTATCAAGCAACTCAAAAGTATCCCCAGCTAAATACGTATTTTTAATTCCGCTAATGGTGATATCAATTTGCCCCTCTATTACCAAAGCTCTTACCGCGTATGGATGGGAGTGCTTTTCCAGAAAAACTGATCTCTCACCAACAACTAATATAGGTTCTGGAAAGCCTTCCTTTTTGAGCGCATCTAAAAAGATTTCCTGCTTTGTTGACTTTACCGGCACTTAATTGACCTTCTTAATTTCTTTTATAGTATTTTTATCGTCCAATAGAACGATCTTAGGAACATGAGTGGAAACTTCATCATTACTTACCTGGCCATAAGTACAAATAATCAAATGATCACCAACATGTGCCTTACGGGCTGCCGCTCCATTTAAAGAGATGATTCCAGATCCCCGTTTAGCTTTAATAATATAAGTAGAAAAACGTTCACCGTTATTGATGTTGTAGAGCTCAATCTTCTCAAATTCACGCATTTCAGCTGCATCAAGTAAATCCTCATCAATGCCGCATGAGCCTTCATAATGCAAGTCGGCCTCAGTGACAGATGCCCGATGAATTTTTCCCAACAACATAATGCGATTCATACCAACCCTTTAAAAATGAAAAGTCTAGCTTCAACTAGATTATCAAGGACTATTGATCTTTTTCAAACAAGCTTTGGATATATCGTTAAAAACCCCGTTTATACGGGGTTTTTAATCAAACTACTGCAGTTAATTACTTAGCGCGGCTTTTGCTTGCTTTGGCTGTCTGGCCAAATTGACCTTGAGCAGATTTCATGGCGCTATCAACACTTTTCTCAAAATTAGCTAAAGCGTCTTGAGTTGTGGCGCGAGCTTGATCAAAGTTTTGCATCACTGTGTTAAATGCGTTTGTGAATGCGCTGACATACGCCTCCGAACCAGCAGGGGCCTTAGAGCTTGCAGCAGCAACAAAACTCTTTAAATCTTCTTGTGATTGGTCAATAGCGGCTTCTACAGCATCTACCAACTCTTGGTTGCCACGACGTAATACAGCGGCTACTTTTTTCTGGTATTGAGCAACTTGAGCAACGGCCTCTTGTACTTCTGGGCTCTGCAACAGGTCTAAAGCTGCCTTAGCATCTTTACCCTTCATCAGCTCAGCTGCTTTTGCTTGCGCATTGGCCACTGCTAATTGAGCAGCTTCATAATTAATTTCAGCTAATTCTTTTGCGTTTTCAAGGGCTGTTTGGCCTAATGCACGTGCGTTTTCAACGGATTTAGCTTGGTTTTCTGCGAATTGGTTTTTGAACATGATTTTTCCTATAAATGGTTAATTTGTTGCATCGCACCATATTAATCCCTTATTTCTGACAAAACAAGCAAAAAATGCTGCAAAGCAACATAAAGTTGTTTTTATTGGCTTGGGGCGCCCAAAATACCTGACCCTTTACTGTTTATCTTGGTACGTTATAGCCATACTTAAGCAAAATATCTTTGGCTTTAATAGTCTGAATGTACTCGTAGAGATTAATGGCTTCTTGGGGAGCGCCTTTAATCAGCACCATTCTTTGGTTTATTTGCGCATAAAGCGTGTCATTTACAACAAGATAATTTGTCTCTTTAGCAAGCTCAGGGGACTGCGCTAAGGATAAAGCCGTAAAGCCAATATCTGCCGCCCCCGTAGATACAAACATGGTAGCCACCCCAATGTTGTCGCCATAAACCAATTTATCTTTGGCTAAATCCCATAGACCAGCTGCTTTCATATACTCAATGGCGGCTTTGCCATAAGGCGCCAACTCTGGCTTGGCAATTGCTACCTTATTCGCTTTGACGATAGCTTTTAATAATTCCGTCTTTTCATTTACTAACTTAATACCGGATGAGTTTTTGGCGATGATGGCAATTTTGCCGATAGCGTAGACTTTGCCTTCGTTAAGAGTTTTGCCGTTCTTATACAACTCTAAGGGGAAATATTCGTCGGCAGATATAAACAGGCTAAATGGAGCGCCATTCATGATTTGCGTAGTGAAGTTTCCCGATGAGCCATATACCACTCTAAGATCAGGTTTGCCAGTTGCCTTAAATGCTGAGTAAATTTCAGTAAAGGCATCTTTCATATTTGCGGCAACTGCTATAGAAGTGCTTTGACCATAAGAAAACGGGAGGTATAGCGATAAAAATATTGTAAGAGTGTATTTAAATAAGCTCATTGAAGTTGAACACCTAAGATTTGTTTCATACAGTTTACAGATCTTATCCAATAACTTTTACTGCGTCTTGGTGGGCCCTGCGTGACTCGAACACGCGACCAAAAGATTAAGAGTCTTCTGCTCTACCAACTGAGCTAAGAGCCCAAGAACATACATTATCTATTACCTAAAAAAGCATCCGAATTTGGATTGTTACGCCTTTTGGTCAACTAGGCTGGAGTTACTTTTACCTTAGAAACTTCTTTTTAGTGAGTTTTCAAATACTCTATTACCCAATCTGCGTCGCTATCGCTTGGAAAGATTGGGTAATGAACTGCTTCAATTACGCCGCGATTAGCAATCAGCGTTACTCGCTTTAACAACATCATTCCGGCGGCAACAAATGTTGGCATATTAAGTGCCTTCTGAAACTGATATTCATGATCACTTACCACCATAAACGGCAAGTGAAGTCTTTCTACCATCTCTTTTTGATACTCCGTAGATTGCACGCTTAAGCCAATCACTTGGGCACCCAAACCCTGAAGCTCTTGATAGTGATCTCTAAATGAACAGCTTTGCGGCGTACATCCTCTAGCTCCAGGAATTTGATCCCAACCCTCTGGTAGTGCAACATTGGGTTGCCCAGTCATGGGGTAGCAATAAATTACTAATTTGCCTTTAATCGCCCCAAGATCAATGGGCTGTCCATTAGTGGCAGTCAATGAAATTCTAGGAAGCCTCATTCCCCTTAAATGCTGAGTAGAACCATCATCTTTGGGGATGGGTAGATCGGCAGGGAGGCTATTGAAATGAGTCATAAAAATGCAATCCCCAATTGCCCCCGGTCTTAAATTACGCCTTTGGATTTAGGCGATAAAAAACTAATAAGTCATTTCTTTGAATTGGTTCTGCGAGATCGCCCTCAATATCATTTAAAAAGGCTGCAAAGGCTTCAGTATCTTCTAGCGAAGCAGCATCAGCAGCATTTTCCCAAATACCAAAACCTTCAATATTGTTCTGAGCTTGATTTCCAACAATGATGACATCATGAAGATCGGGGTGATGCGCTAAGACTTCCTCTGCAAATAGGTGATAGCGATCGCAGACTTTTTGAAATGAACCAGGCTTAGATTTTAATGATAGGTGGCCAACATGTGACATAGATATGCTTTCAATAAATTGATTATTCGAAATTACTATTATGGTGTTGAATTAAGTACTAATAAATCTCTACTACAGTACAAAAAATTGTGGATCATTTAAGACTGGGATGATTCTTACTAGGCGGATCACTAAATAATCTTCAGTGACTAAAACTTTAGCACAGTCCATTCACTAAGGTTTAATCTTCCATTTTTGTCTTTATCAGCAGCTTCGAAACTCAGATTGGGGATCCCGGCTTTCTGAGCCTCCTCACGGGAGATCTGTCCATCCTTATTTATATCAGCCAATACAAACGAGCTAGGAGGTGGTTTAGTTTTGTTTAACTCAACAGAAGAAGGTGTTTGGGCTCCTCCCACCAAAGGCATTAATAAAACCAATACCATTACAGTTTTCAGAATAGACATGACCACTCCAATAAAGATTCTAAGACAAAAGATGTTATCAGAATATCCGATATAAAACTGTCGGGCACTGGTTTAGTTACCCCTCAGTCGCCTTGGTAATGTTATTTTTTAGCCTTGTACTTTTGAATGGCCTCTTTTAAATCAGCATACTCCTCGCATCCAAAAAGACAGGCCTTATCTAGTCTTGCCAACAACATCTCGGCCCCAGGCAGATCATTGTTCAGCAACTTTAGTTTTCCGTAGTACTCGAGAGCCCCACGATGCTCTGGATCTATTTTTAGTGCGGCTTGATAGTATTTTTCAGCCCCAATTAAATCGGGTGGCTGTTTTTTGCGCAGACTATAGCCTAATAAATTATTCCAATCGGCTGAGCCTGTGTCATTGGCAGCCTGTAATTGCTTCATTGCTTGATCATAGTTATCGGCCTTAATGCTAGCCCTTACTTCGGCTAACCAAGCTGGGTCTGACTTCATGGGCGCGGAATCTGCACCCTGAGATTGCCCAGCCATTGAAAGGAGCAATAGAACCACTGGGAGTATTTTTTTCATGTGCAAGCCTCAAGTTCAGAATATATCGTTTATATACTGATTCATTCATTCACGCTTGAGCAGGACCAAATAAAAAAACCACCTGAAAAAACCATCCGAAGATGGTTTTGGTGCTTTTTGAGACCTAACGGCCGAATCATCCAATGTCAAAGATGTTAGGCCCAGCAGGACCTTAATGAGTATGATCTTGGTTTATCATGGGCATCTTTGGCATTTGAACATCATTGCCATTCATCATTTGGTGATCATTTGCACTCTTGTATCCCAAGATAGTTGGATCGACCATGCCAGCAATCATAGCCACGTGTCCGAATACTAAGAATAAGGCAATACAAATCGCGTGGATCTTTAGCTTGCCCATTTGGTCTAAAGCTCGATTCACCAAACTGAATTCTTGTAAAGCGATCCAGATCAATGGTAATCCCGCAACTACATAACTACCCACAGCGATCGCATCAATAACAGTTCTCCACTCGCCTGCTTTAGTAATAGGAATTACCGCATTAGTCATGATGTAGTAAATAATGCCAATAAAGTAAAGCCCAACAGCAATGCCCGCAAATCGATTGAGGTAATAAATAGCACCATCAAACTTGCGGGTGAAGAGGATATATAGCTCAGTGATTGCCAAAGTCTCAGCCAATATGACTGGGATGGCCATAAAAATAGTTAAATTCCAAGGCTGGTTAACGGCCAACAACTCCATATAGTGAGTCATATTCATTGTATTTCTCCAAAATATAAGCGTGACTAAGTGTCACAAATCAAACCAACTTGTATTACAAAATTAGCTTAAGCTTTTGGAGGTTTGTATATGAAGCTGATCATTGGCTGAAGGACCAATGAGGAATATTGTGAAGTGTAATTTCCGGTGAAATCTGTTGCTAGATCCATACTTAGAGGTGGCGCAACAACTAAACCCAAGCAGCACTGGTAACTATCCCCATGACATGACTGATTGATGTTTATATCTTGGGCATTGCCGACCACCTCATTACAGTGATGTGAAAAATGATCAATGCTAACAATGGGGTCTTGATGTTGGCGTACAGACAAATCAATAGGCATCACAGCCGCATGAATCAAGCTGGCAAACAGACTTAGGCAAAGGGCAAGACAAATTCTTCTCATAGTTTCATTCTATGTCAATTTGATCGGCCTGTCGTTTAAAAAGATATTCCTATAATAGGGGTATTAAATTGACTAGCGGGACTTTTATGGCCTGGATCATCACCAAATATCTATTAACAGCAGAAATGGTTGCATTCATCAACGCTCGCTTTGCGTGTGCTGACTCTGTATCAACTACCGTCTGCTAACTTAAAGCGACATTGATATAGCGGACTGCTACTGCGACGATACAAAACAACTTCGCCATCACGCAGATACAGAATGTTAGGGTTAGATGTGTAGTGTGCTGTGAGTAGTCGTAGATGCTTTGCGAGTGTCATTACGCAAAGTTAAACAGCGTGTTGCTAAAGTGCGGAGAGCGTAGATTATTTTTACGCACGCAAAGAGCAAAAGTTTGTACAAGCACAAAAGAAAACACCGCAGTCTTTCGACTACGGCGTATATATGGTGGCCCGGGGCGGAATCGAACCATTTCATGAGGAGGTCTAATCCTACCTCTAGACTACTTCCAGCTTAGGTTCAATTTCTTATGCGAAGCGGCGCAATCTCTTAAATAGAGATTAATGAGGCTTTGATAGGGAATACCGACCTCTTCTGAAATTGTTTTAAAGTAACTCACCGAATCCTCATCTAAACGAATCGTAATAGGCTTCTTTAACATTGAAGCATATGGGTTTTTTCGGGCACTAGAAAAATCATATTCTTTACGCATATGTCACCTTTAATAATCTTTTGACTCTTTGGATGTTGCCTTACGAGCCGAAATAATTCGAATAATATTACCTTCACTTCTATAGCAATGGCACACAAGAAGAACGCGCAAAGTATGACTCAGTCCTAGTAAAACAAATCTCTCTTCTTCATCAGAGTGATCAGGATCATCAAGTAACTTCGCATGATCATCGTAAAATACTGACTTTGCCTCTTCAAATGTAATCCCATGCTTTTTGACATTCGCAGTAGCTTTTCTGGGTTCCCATTCAAAACGAGGTGTTGTCATACGTACATTGTACATATGACTTAATCTTTAATCAACCACAAAGTGAATAAGGACTTAAATCTCGAATTAGAGACTTTATTCCCCAGCTCAAAAGAAAATGCCCCGCACAAAGCAAGGCATTATTTGATTTTGGTGGCCCGGGGCGGAATCGAACCAGGGCCGAGGATGTCTATCCATTTGAATATTCTGGATTAAAGGTTTGAAACAAGCTAATGCCTAGAAGAGCAATAAATGAAAGCAGCGAAAATGCGTTAATTAATTTCGCCTTTTTATTTACTGAATCTGCGTTCAAAAACCCAACTATTGCCAAAAGAACGCTCAATACCGCCAGCTGAGAAAGGCTAATAAGCATTAGGGTTGACAGATTCCAAAAACCTACAGCACCAGGAACTAAGTCTTGATGAACAATATATTGCTCTTTACCCGCGCCAAAAACGCCCACAAAAAAAGTGCCTAGCCAATTAGCCCATAGTGAAATATAGAGAGAGATAGTCGCAATCTTTTTTGAAAAAGCTGGCAAGGATAATTGTGGCCACATCCAAGCAAACGCGAAAAATACGAGCGCCTGAACGGCTCCAATTAAGTGGGCTTGTAATAGGCCAATTTGAGCAATCGCGTAAGGCGAGTAAATGGGCGCCAATAAACCACACAGCAACATCAATAAACCCGATATTAAAAATTGTCTATTAAATTGAAAATTCATTCCCGGCCTTAATGTTGAGTGTCGGATAGTGAAATATTAACTTAGATAGTCCAACGCCCAAATGAAAAAACCACCCGAAGGTGGTTTTGGTTTTTCTTGGTGGCCCGGGGCGGAATCGACCAGGGCCAAGGATATTTGATCCTGCTTTAGACTATCCAATAACCACTTCTTAATAAGGCTCAAATGGCTTGGATCATCACCAAATACTTACTAACAGCAGGAATGGTTGTATTCATTTCTGAAGTTGCCAAACGCAGCGATCGACTGGGTGGCTTTATTGCGGCATTGCCCTTGATGACTCTTTTAACGCTTGTATGGTTGTATGTTGAAAATCAACCCGAAGAGAAAATAGCCAATCACGCTTATTACACCTTTTGGTATGTAATTCCAACGCTGCCTATGTTTCTATTGTTTCCATACCTGCTTCCAAGACTAGGATTTTGGATGACGATGGGGGCGTCTGTAGTGGCAACGGTTATCTGCTTTGGCTTATTTGCTTTGCTGATGAAGGGTTTTGGAATTAATCTGCTCTAGAAGTGAAAAAACCACCCGAAGGTGGTTTTGGTGGCCCGGGGCGGAATCGAGCCAGGGCCGAGGATGTCGCTCACCTATTGGCTTTTAGTTAGGCAATCCAAATCTAATTAATCTAGAACGCTAATGGCACAAAGATTGCGAACATGTCTAGCTCCTGGACGGATATCTCCCAGCGACCTCAATGCTACCGGGCCCTCTTGAGCATCCAGAAATCTTCCATCCTGTTTAGTAATCAATAAAATTTGGGAGCCTGCGGGACTATTGAATATCTCTCCCCAGCTAAAAGTTGCCTTATAACCATCGGTCGCTAGAGCCTCAACTCGGGTATTGCGTAAACCCCTTGAGGGCAAACTCTCTAATCCATTTTTTAACAAAAAGTCTTTAAGTAAAACCCCGCCCCAAACTGTATCGTATGACTCCACAGTATTTGTGGATCCTGTAACTTGATTACGGCGTTGACTGGTAATTTGAGTTTGGGGTAGTTGATTTAATTTAACTAGATCAAACAAGGCCGGCTGAATCGTAAGAAGTCGTAAAGCGAGTACTTCTGAACTCTTTAAAAGAATATTGCCATCGACTGGACATGTCTGAGCCAGTGATGGCTTTATTAGAAAAAAAGCAATTAAGAATATTAAAAATTTCATTGAGCTACTTTAGAACATCAATAGCTATCGCGGGCAAGAGTGAAACTATTTCGCCACCATGACATCAGAGGCTTTAATAATTCCCCAAACTTGATCGCCAACTTTAAGAGCCAACTCATCAACGGCTTCGTTGGTAATTGAAGCAGTCAAGATATGTCCCCCAATATCAATCTTTAGATGGGATGTGGTTTGACCCATTTTGATTTCTTTAAGAGTTCCGGGTAATTGATTACGAGCACTTAGGCTGACATTGAGTTTCATGATTTTCCTTAATAGACATACTGCTTGGCATACATAGCATCATTATAGAGAGCCTCAGGGTACTTATTTTTTCCATAGTCGCGAATGATCTTTTGTCCGGCATCAGAGCCTACAAACTGAATGAATTTGACCGCAGTCTCTCTGCCCGGTGTAGCACCTGCTGGAGCCGCCAATGCGTCATAGGTATTGACGAGAAACTTATCTCCACGATACAAAATCTCTAATTTAGGGGCAACATTCTTTTCTGCTACCCAAGTACTACTATCGGTCATGAAATAAGCATTCTCATCATTCGCTCTTTTCAGTGAAGCAGTCATAAAGTCATTAGTAATGATGTACCAATTTCCTGATGGAGTAATGCCTGTCTTTTTCCAGATATCCATTTCTTTTACATGAGTGCCACTCTTATCGCCACGAGAAATGAAGTTTGCTTGTGCCCCAGCAATCTTGGCATAGGCATCAGCACCACTTGTGGCTGTTTTTATCTTGGCAGGATCAGACTTGGGTCCAACAATATAAAACTCATTTGAGCCAATAAGAGTTCTATCGGTTGCCCATCCCTCTGCTAACGCTTTAGTAACCGCCTCAGGCGCATGAACCATAATCATGTCTACTTGTTTAGTCTTAAGTAAATTTAATGATGCTCCGCTACCCGCTTTAATCCACTCCATCTTGGTATTTTCTTTTTTGCCAAACGCTTCTCCTAAAGCCTGAAGTAAACCTAGCTCGCCAGGACTACCAGTAGCCAACTTATATACATTGGTTCCTGATCCATATGAAGCTTCTATATTTGGTAAGTTTTGTGACATGGCAAATGGGGAAATTAAAAAAATAAATAGTCCGATACAAGAAGAAATTTTCATTTGTCTTTTTATTTAATTATGAGCAAAGAAACACAATACAGCCTTGCTTTATGAAATTATTTACATAATCAAATTTTGTCGTTTTAAACGACATCGAC
>CAIZRK010000023.1 GCA_903935355.1 uncultured beta proteobacterium
GCCCAATTTCATTTTCTGGGCTATCGCGGCAAACTCGATATGCTCAAAGGCAACCCAGATATTAGCCAATTTATTGAAACTTCAGATCGACCCAAGCTCACAGAATACCTTTCCTTGTTCTTTAGACTATTCCAACGCTACGACTTGGCCATAGTGACCCAACCTAGTGATCGTGCTTATTTTTATGGTTTGATAGCTGCTCACAGAAGAGTGGGTGTCCTTGGCGGTCACCCACAAGGGCTGACTGCCCAAGATCAATCTAAGAGAGCTAAAAGTGATAAACAAAACGCTTGGAAAAAAGCCATTTGCCTGCACACGGTTGACATAGATTACTTTGCTCAACATGTCATTACAGAAAAGATTCGACTACTCGAATGCTTCTACCCCAATTTAACAGCATTATTTAACAGCCCTATTTCTGTCACCCCTCCTATTGGCGAGCCCTTACCCCCAGTCATTGCCAATCAACTGAGGTCAAACTATATTGTGGTTCATCCAGGGCCACTAACGACTTATAAACGTTGGCCATTAGCGTACTGGCAAATCTTAGTTACATGGCTAACAGAGCAAGGCTGGCAAGTGGTATTAAGCGCCTCTTCTGCCAAGCAAGATCTCCAGCTTAACCTTGATATTCTTGCGCTGCTCAATGACACAACACGTGAGAGCGTGGTTGACACAGCAGGTTTACTGACTATTCCACAAACAGGTACAGTCATTCGTGGAGCCTTGGCATATATCGGTGTAGATACTTCTATCACCCATTTAGCAGCCGCTTGTCATACGCCGACTATTGCGCTATTTGGCCCAACGCCCCCAAGTAATTTTGGACCTTGGCCTAATGGCTTTATGGGCAAGCAACCATACGCACTTCGTGCCCGCCATCAAACCGTGGGCAATGTCACCATTTTGCAAGGTCCTGGAGAATGCGTACCCTGTCGTAAGGCGGGATGTGAAGATCGCGCTAGCAGCAAAAGCGAATGCTTAGATTTGTTAGAGCCCGCTCAAGTCATTCAAGCAGTTCAGCGCGTCATTTAGGTGTAAGTCAAAATCCCTACTGGTATTGCACTTGTACTGCAAGGCTTTGTTTGGCTGCCAAAATTTGATTTAAGCCATGCAAGCAAGCATCATCGGGATAAATGCGCAACTCTTCAGGGAACTGCATTAAGCAAGCACCACCGCTTGTGGTTACTGCAGCAGTTAACATCAAACCTTTCATACTTTCGTTTCCACCTGGGATAGAGGCTGCGGCAGGCCCTAATTTAGGATCGCGCATGCGATTGGCCATTAAATAAGGCCCTAGCTGACTGCGTAATGTTCTTAAATCAATTGCAGTATCGATGCACAAATGGACATTGCGGGCAAACCGCATGCGTGCGCCCGTAATATCCATCACTCCTTCTGATACTACACGCATACCCCCTGAAAATTTATCTGGGGAGACATTCACTTTAGCAATCAGTAGCTCATCTTCTTTTAACCAAGCACGATTGGGTTCATATACTTCGCTATACAAGGTGACCTCGATTGCTGCCGAGCCATCGTCAATAGTAGCAATCATCATGCGGCCCCGCTGACCTGTCAGCATTCTGGCAGAGGTAATAATTCCGGCAATGAGTTGATCCTTGCCTTCTACTACCTTAGATAAAGGTTGGCGTATAAAATGCGTGGTTTCTTCACGATAAGCATCAAACAGATGCCCAGTTAAACATAAACCCAACGCTGTTTTCTCTTCTTGTAAGCGCTTTTTCTCAGACCAAGCAGGCTCACGCACTAACTCAGGCAAATGGCGGTCAGCTTCTCCTGCCGCTTCAAATAGACTCACTTGATAAATAGAGGCCTCTGCCTGTTCAGCTGCTTCAATGGCACGCGCAAGGGAAGCTAACAAGGTAGAACGAATATCGTATAAATTACCCCCCACCGCAATTGAGTCTCGATACAAACTATCAAAGGCGCCTGCCCTCATTAATGCTTCAATCGCCCGGCGGTTTACCTGCCTACGATCGACTCGCGCACAAAAATCAAATAAATCTTTAAAGGGTCCATCACTCTCACGGGCTTTAACAATCGCCTCAATAGCAGCCTCACCAGTGCCGCGGACCGCACCCAAGCCATAACGAATATGACTTAAAGGCGTGTCAGAAGCGGCATCTGGCGTCCTCAGTGGGGTGAATACATAAACCCCTGTGTTGATATCAGGTGAGAACACCCGAATGTGATTTACCAAACAATCGTCATACAAAATCTTCACCTTATCAGTGTCATCCATTGCAAGTGATAAGTTGGCTGCCATAAATTCAGCGGGATAGTAGGCTTTTAACCAAGCGGTTTGATATGCCAAGAGCGCATAGGCGGCAGCATGGGATTTATTAAATCCATAACCCGCAAAGCGCTCCATCAGGTCATAAATCTCATTGGCCTTGCCTTCAGTAATGCCGCCGGCTTTAGCGCCATCACTAAAGATCTTGCGATGCAAAGCCATTTCTTCAGGCTTTTTCTTACCCATCGCGCGGCGTAACATATCGGCGCCACCAAGAGAATAGCCACCAATCATCTGGGCCATTTGCATCACCTGCTCTTGATAAACCATGATGCCGTAGGTTTCACGAAGTACCGGCTCAATTCGGGGGTCTGGATACTCCACTTTTTGACGTCCGTGCTTACGTTCAATAAAGTCAGGTATGAGATCCATAGGACCAGGACGATACAAAGCAACCAGAGCGATAATGTCTTCAAAGCAGTCGGGCTTAGCATCCCGCAGCATGCTTTGCATTCCGCGACTTTCTAACTGAAATACAGCAACTGTATTTGCCTTTTTTAAAACTTCAAATGCCCTCTGATCATCTAATGGAATCTCACCAATATTCCAATCTTTTCGATCCAGATGCAGTGTCTTAATCCACTTTTCAGCAGCAGCCAAAATCGTGAGTGTCGTTAAGCCCAAAAAGTCAAACTTCACTAAACCAATTGCCTCTACATCATCCTTATCAAACTGACTAATCACTGAGCTACTGTCTTGATCTTTAGATTCTTGGGTATACAAGGGACAAAAATCCGTTAATTTTCCAGGAGCAATCAGGACGCCACCAGCATGCATTCCTACGTTACGGGTCATACCCTCTAACTGTTGCGCTAAAGATAAAAGTTGTCGCACTTCATCTTCATTCTTCTCGCGTTCGGCTAGTTGCTTCTCTTCCTTCTTCGCCATTTCAATTGTCATATATTGACCTGGCTTATTCGGAATCAATTTAGCAATACCGTCTACAAAGTTATAGCCTTGCTCCAATACCCGGCCCACATCTCGAATCGCTGCTCTTGCTGCCATAGTGCCAAAGGTAGCAATTTGACTAACAGCATCTTTGCCATATTTATCCTTAACATACTGGATCACACGATCACGCCCATGCTGACAAAAATCAATATCAAAATCGGGCATCGATACCCGCTCTGGGTTTAAGAAACGCTCAAAGAGTAAGTTGTAACGCAAAGGGTCTAGATCAGTAATACCTAATGAGTAAGCTACTAATGAGCCCGCACCTGATCCACGACCAGGGCCGACCGGAACGCCATTATTTTTTGCCCAGTTGATAAAATCTGCCACGATTAGAAAATATCCAGGAAATCCCATTTGTGAGATTGTTTTAACCTCAAAGATCAGGCGCTCACGATAACGTAGCTCTTGTGTGGCACGCTCTTTAGGGTCTACAAAGTTCCGCTCCAGATGGCGAGCTAAACCAATTTCTGAGAGGGCTAATAAGTACTCATCAAGCGTAATGCCTGGTGGCGTCGGAAAATCAGGTAAACGTGGTTGCCCCAGCGTAAGTAATAAATTACATCGCTTGGCGATTTCTACTGAGTTTGCTAAAGCAACGGGTAAATCGGCAAAGCGTTTTTCCATCTCTGCTTGAGAAAGAAAATACTGCTCCTCATTAAACTTCTTTTGACGACGCGAATTTCCGAGTAATTCACCCTCAGCAATACAGACCCGCGCCTCGTGCGCTATAAAGTCTGTTTTTTTCATAAACTGCACCGGATGGGTTGCCACAATTGGCAAATCAAGTTCATTTGCTAGATGACAGGCTAGCTGAAGTTGTTTTTCATCTTGAGGATGACCACCTCGCTGGACTTCAATAAAGAAAGCATTAGGGAAGAGTTTCTCCCAACGGATTGCTGCCGCCTTGGCTTGCTCTTCTTGACCGGCCAATAGCGCAGCCCCAACATCGCCCCAACGACCTGCAGAAAGTGCAATCAAGCCATGGGCTAAGGTTTTCTTAGCTGCCTTATCTTCCACTTTTGAGGCGGGTTCTGCAAACCACTCTGGCTTGATTTCTGCTCGACCACGAGATTGATTCTCTAGAGATGCCTTACTGAGTAATTGGCAAAGGTTCAGATAGCCAGAATGGTTTTGGACCAGCAGTAATAAACGATAAGGTTGATCTGGGTCTTGAGAATTACTCACCCAAACATCTGCCCCAGTAATCGGTTTAACACCTTGTGAGCGTGCTGCCGTATAAAAACGCACTAATCCAAATAAATTGCTCAGATCAGTCAAGGCTAAGGCACCCATGCCATCTTTGGCAGCTTCAGTCACCACATCATCAATGCGCACGGCTCCATCCGTAATAGAAAACTCGGAATGGACGCGTAGATGGACAAAACGGGGTGAAGCCATGAGATGATTTTAGCTGTGTCCATTACTCAAAACCCTTCTCCCCTATCTAACGGCTATTGCGGGCGATTTGCCCCTTCTCCGACTGGGCCATTGCATGCCGGCTCGCTAGTAGCAGCCCTAGGAAGCTGGCTTGATGCCAGAAAAAATGGGGGGCAATGGCTACTGAGGATCGAGGATGTGGATAGCCCTAGGTGCGCACGGGGCGCCGATCAAGACATCCTCCGCCAATTGCTCGCCTGCGGTCTTAGGTGGGATGGGGAGGTAAGCTGGCAATCAAGGCATCAAGAACGCTATCAGGCAGCTCTGGAGACCTTAAATACACTCCAATGCTTATATCCATGCACCTGCTCCCGACAAACCATTGCAAGCGCGCTAGCGGCTCAGGGAACACAAACACCGCGCAATCAAGAACAGGTGTACCCGGCTACCTGTCGACCGACCCCACTTCAGATAAATGACCTTAGTGCCAGCTTAGGACAACAAGTCGCTTGGAGACTGGCTTTACCCCATGATTGTGTAGTGAATTTTGATGACATCCGTCTAGGAGCTCAACAGCAAAAACTCAATACATCGGTGGGAGACTTTGTCTTACGTCGTAGCGATGGGCTATTCACGTACCAGCTAGCAGTAGTAGTAGATGATGCTGAACAAGGAGTTAGTCACGTAGTCAGAGGTGAGGATCTTCTCAGTAATACCGCTCGGCAAATACATTTACAAGAGTTACTCGGATACTCTAGGCCGCAATATTTACATCTTCCACTAGTGCTAGATGAAAAGGGTGAAAAGCTGAGTAAGCAAACCTGGGCAACAAGCATTCAGACAGCAGATGCAAAACAGGCTTTGAAGGAATTACAGAGAGCGGCAAAGCATTTGGGATTGAGTGGACTGCCAGATGGGCAAGATACTTCAATAGCTGAGTACTTATTGGCAGCTACTCAATCTTGGGGAAATCGATAGATTTACTTTTTCTTAAAGCCGCCCAATAAAGCACCGACTGCTGGCTTAGCAGACACAATCCCCACTTTTTTATCTACTGGCTTGGTCGTATCAGTAGTTGTCTGAGTGATGGCACTGGGCTCATAAGGCATATAGAAAAATGGATCTGAAGCTTTTGCTGGTGCTGACGTTGCTGAGTTCGTTCTACTGGTTGGCACTCTCCTAGATGGAGCTCTACTGGATGGAGCCCCACTAGATGGAATATCAATATCAGGTAATGGCTGAACTTCTAGCTTGCGCTTCATCAGCTTTTCAATATCGTCCAGCAAACGTTTTTCACTACCATCTACTAAAGCAATTGCATCACCCTTGCTACCTGCACGACCTGTCCGACCGGTCCGGTGAATAAAATCTTCGGCGCTATAAGGTAATTCATGATTAATGACCAAAGGCATATCGGGAATGTCTAAACCACGGGCAGCCACGTCGGTTGCAACCAAGGCCTCTATTGCGCCGGACTTAAATGCATCTAAAGTGAGGGTGCGCTCACCCTGACTCTTATCTCCATGAATTGCGCCCGCCTTAATACCATCGCGCTCTAATGCTCGGGATAATCTGGCGCAACCTAAACGACTATTGGTAAAGATAATGCACTGGCGAGAAAGGCCTTGACGTGTACGGGACTCCAACACTTTGACAATAGCATTTTGCTTATCTGCACTCGATACCATATGCACTACTTGCTTGACCGTATCTGCTGCAGCGTTTTGCCTAGCCACCTCTACCGTGACTGGCGTGCGTAAATAGCTTTGTGCTAATTTCTTAATCTCTGGAGAAAAGGTTGCAGAAAATAATAGGGTTTGGCGCTGCGCAGGAATTAAATTAATAATGCGTTGCAAATCGGGCAAGAAGCCCATATCTAACATGCGATCTGCTTCATCCAATACCAAGATTTCCACTTGGGAGAGATTAGCCACTTTAGAGCCAAGGTGATCAAGTAAACGACCAGGGGTAGCAATCAAGATCTCTACGCCATTACGCAAAATAGCCACTTGCTCTTTCATATCCACGCCGCCATACACCACCGCAGCACGTAAATCAGTATGGCGAGAATAGTTAGCAGCATTTTCTGAAACCTGCACAGCAAGCTCACGTGTGGGCGTTAAGACTAATGCCCGAATTGGATGCCGCGCAGGAGATGCACTACTACTAGCATGAGGCAATATCTTTTGAATAATGGGCAATACAAAAGCAGCAGTTTTACCAGTGCCAGTTTGCGCTGCACCCATCAAGTCCCGACCAGCTAATACGTGTGGAATCGCTTGCGCCTGAATCGGCGTAGGAATGGAGTAGCCTTGCTCAGAAACCGCTTTTTGAATCAGTGGATCTAATCCAAAGTCAGCAAAAGTTATATTTGCTTGGGGGGCGGCAGTATCAGCAGCCCCCGCCGGGGTCATTATTTCAGGGGCGGTATTGATCAAGGGAGCTTACAGAATGGCCGCAATGCCCGCTTTAGCAGTTTGGGCATCCTCGGCTGATTTAACGCCGGAAACGCCGACTGCGCCGATGGTAAAGCCATTTACTTCGATATTGACGCCACCCTCCAACATGCCCGATACGTGTGGGGCAGATAAAAAAGCATGACGACCGTTATTAATAATTTCTTCGTAAACACGAGTCTCACGTTTGCCCATTGCAGCAGTACGTGCTTTTTCTTGAGCAATATAAGAAGACAAGGGAGCGCAACCATCACGACGAATTAAACCCAGCATATGACCCCCATCGTCACAAACTGCAATCGTTACTGCCCAATTATTTTGCTCAGCATGTTGATTAGCCGCATCCAAGATTTTTTGGACATCTGCTTGAGTTAAATAAGGTTTTGTAGCCAACATGTAAATTCTTTCTTTCAGGTCTATTTAATTTGGGGTTGTTTAATTCATTTTCTATATAAGTACTTGAATTATAAGGCGTGCAGGGAGCCAACCCCCTTTAACTGCCTAACTTTAGGTACTCTTGAGCTGCTACCACGCCACTTTCCTTGGGTTTATAGCCCATGGCGCCTAGACTCATCTCTACTCCACTCAAAGCAGCCATTAAGCTGAGTTCATTACAGTCACCCAAATGGCCAATACGGAAAATCTTGCCTTTGAGCTTACCCAAGCCTGTGCCTAGGGATAAATTGAATTTTTCTAAAGCATGTTTACGCAGTACATCGGCATTCATCCCCTCTGGCACTACCGCTGCAGTTAACACAGGAGAATACGCGCTGGTATCTTGAGATTGAATCTCTAAGCCCCAAGCAGTGACTGCAAGACGGCAAGCTTTTGCTAAACGTTGGTGACGGGCAAAAATAGCATCCAAGCCTTCCGCGAGCATCATATCAATCGCCTCATGCAAACCGTACATCAAATTAGTACTTGGTGTAGTAGGCCAAAAGCCCGTCTTGTTTGACTCTAAGATTTCATCCCAAGCAAAGTAAGACTTTGGAATCTTGCTATGTTTGCTTGCCTCAATCGCCTTTGGAGAAAGTGCATTAAAGCCAATACCTGGTGGCAACATCAAGCCTTTTTGTGACCCAGAAACCGTCACATCGGCGCCCCAAGCATCATGACAATAGTCAGCCGATCCCAAGCCAGATACACTATCTACTAGCAAGAGTGCTGGGTGTTTGGCGCTATCTATCGCTTTGCGAACCGCAGCAATATTGGAGGTAACACCAGTCGAAGTTTCATTATGGACCACACAAACCGCTTTGATTGCATGCTGCGTATCTTTACGCAAGCGCTCTTCAATCACAGCAGCATCAACACCCCACCGCCAAGTATCTTGATCAGCTTTTCCAATGACCTCTACATCTAATTCCAAACGTTTACCCAACGCCCGCCATAAATTTGCGAACTGACCAGTTTCATAAAAGAGCACTTTGTCACCAGGGTTAAGGACATTCACCAAAGCGCCCTCCCACGAACCAGTACCCGATGCCGAATAAATAATGACAGGTTGCTCAGTCTTAAAAATCTTTTTAATGCCATCCAAAACCTTTAAACCAAACTCGCCAAACTCAGGCCCCCGATGATCAATGGTTTGATAGCTAATAGCCCGCAAGATACGGGAAGGCACAGGGCTTGGGCCAGGAATATGTAAAAAATGGCGCCCAGATAGGTGATTATCTAGTTTTAGCATGCTTGGTTTCTCTTTTAGTCTCGCTATTCTTCTAGCTTGTTTTAGGTTTAGTTACTGTGGCAAGTGTAAGGTAATTTTGAGTAATTTACATTTTTGTATGCAAAATATTTTTACAAATTCATCAAATTAAGGCTTATTTAGTCTTTTTATATGATTTATGATGGGGTATAGTTGTTTTGTATACAAAAAAGGCTCTCCATGCTCAATCCCCACCAAACCAATTCGCACCATTTACATGAAGCTACTTTTCAACAATTACGAAGCTTATTGGTGGAAGGCGTCATTACGCCGGGCAGCAAGCTCAATGAACGTGAATTAGCCCAAAGCCTGAAAGTGTCTCGCACACCTATTCGGGAAGCAATTAAGCGCTTGGCTGCAGATGGTCTAGTAGAGCTGATTGCCAACCGCGGCGCGATCGCCATCCAACTTACTAAAGAAGATGTGCTCAACACCTTTAATGTGATTGCCCAATTAGAAGGCTATTCCGGAGAATTAGCGGCTAAAAATATTAGTGATAGTGCCCTATCAGAATTAGAGGCGCTCCAATATGAAATGATGGCATCTTATGCACGACGTGATTTATCGAGCTATTACAAACTGAACTTACGCATTCATCAACTCATTAACCAAGCTGCTAATAACCCCATATTGAGTCAGCTATTTACCCAAGTCAATGCACGAATAGAGAGCTTTCGCTTTCGCTCAAACCAAGATGGCGTTAAATGGGAAAGGGCTGTTCAAGAGCATCAAGAAATGATTCTTGCCTTAAAGATGCATGACAGTGAACGGATGCGTAAAGTAATGATTCAACATGTCATGCATAAACGTGATGTTGTCATTCAACTGCTGGAATCTGAAAACCTCTCTCAGATGAGCACGGTGTAATAAACCATGAATAAACCTATTCCACTCAAAGAGTTACTTGCAGATACTGATAAATTAGCCCAGCGTCTTCGCCAAGAAACATCATGCGAAGTAATGACCGATATCGCTAGTCGCGGTAGGTACGCAACCGATGCCTCGATTTATCAAGCCATTCCTTTAGCTGTATTTGTGCCCAAGACTGCAAAGGACATTGCAAGCGCTATTTCAGTTGCAGCAGAACTATCAGTACCGGTCTTACCCCGTGGCGGTGGTACTAGCCAGTGCGGGCAAACCACCGGCGCTTGCCTTGTCATTGATAACACCAAATACTTTCGAAACTTATTAGATCTTAATCTCGATAAAGGAATCGTTGAGGTTGAACCTGGCATCGTCTTAGATCAACTAAACGGACTCCTCAAACAATATGGTTGCTGGTTTCCGGTCGATGTCTCAACAGCTGGTCAGGCTACGATTGGTGGCATGGCAGGAAATAATTCTTGCGGCAGTCGCTCGATTGCTTACGGCAATATGGTGCATAACGTGGTGGGGATTGATGCTTGGCTTGCTAATGGAAAAGTAGCTCAATTTGGAAATTATGCTAATAGTTCTGGAGCAGCAAAACAATTAGGAGATGTTGTTAAAGGCCTTGCTAAGACTCTCCGACCAGAAATCGAGGCACATTTTCCTAAAGTGCTCAGACGGGTTGGTGGCTATAACTTAGACGTCTTTGATCCTCAGAGTGAATTGCCTTACACCCAAGATGGTAGCGTGAACTTAGCGCACTTACTTGTAGGTAGTGAAGGGACCTTGGCTTACTTCAAATCACTGCAACTCAAGTTATCACCGCTGCCACAACATAAAGTGCTTGGCATTGTGAACTTTGCCAGCTTCTTCAAAGCCATGGATAGTGCCCAACACATCGTCAAACTTGGACCTACTGCGGTAGAGCTAGTTGATCGCACGATGATTGATTTGGCGCGTAGCAACCCAAGCTTTAAAAAGACGATCGAGATGGCCTTAATCGATGCTAGCGCCCAAACCCCAGAAGCGATTTTGTTGGTGGAGTTTTCTGGTGAGTCGCAAGCACCATTACTGAAAAAACTCAAAGCACTACAAGAGTTAATGGCGGATTTAGGTTTGCCAGGCTCCGTAGTTCTGATGCCTCACTCTGAGCTCCAAAAGCAACTTTGGGAAGTTCGTAAAGCTGGCTTAAACATCATGATGAGCTTAAAAGGTGATGGCAAGCCTGTCAGCTTTATAGAAGACTGCGCTGTCCCTCTAGAAAGCCTTGCTGAATATACCCAAGCCTTAACTGAGGTCTTTTCTAAATATGGTTCACGAGGCACCTGGTATGCCCATGCTTCTGTTGGCACCTTACATGTGCGCCCCATTTTAGACATGCGTCGTGATGGTGCCCAAAAGATGCGCGCTGTTGCAGAAGAGGCTTCAGAATTGGTCCGTAAGTACAAAGGGGCATACAGCGGTGAGCATGGCGATGGCCTCTGTCGTGGCGAGTGGATCTCTTGGCAGTTTGGCCCCAAGATCACTGAAGCTCTCTCAGAAATCAAGCACGCTTTTGATCCGAAGGGACTATTTAATCCGGGTAAGATCATTGATCCACCAAAAATGGATGATGCAAGCAATTTTCGTTTTCCGCCTAGTTATAAAGTCATTCCGCTTCAACCGGCCTTAGATTGGTCTGCCTGGAACGTACAAAATAACCCCATTACCGAAGAAACCAGCGCTCCGGGTACCGGTGGTGACCCTGCGATGGGTTTAGCTAAAGCAGTAGAGATGTGCAATAACAATGGGCACTGCCGCAAGTTTGATGCGCAAGTAATGTGCCCAAGTTACCGGGTGACTCGGGATGAAAAGCATCTCACTAGAGGAAGAGCTAACACTTTGCGCCTGGCACTGTCTAACCAACTAGATATCAAGAGTGGCTCAACGATAGATTCATCCCCACTAGCTAGCGATGCCATTAAAGAAGTGATGGACTTGTGCGTAAGCTGTAAAGCCTGTCGTCGTGAGTGCCCTACCGGGGTGGATATGGCCAAGATGAAAATTGAGTTTTTATCGGCTTACAAGAAACGTGCTGGCCACTCTTTGCGAGATCTAGCAGTAGCTTACCTACCGAAATATGCGGCTACGATTAGCAATATTCCATTATTGCCAGCACTACTGAACCTGCGTAATCACATTGCGCCCGTGGCAAAGCTACAAGAATGGCTTATGGGCATTTCTGCACAGAGAAGTTTACCGATCTGGAAGAGTAAAACTTTCTGGAACCAAAAAGCAGCACAAAAGCATCAGTTCACGCCAGCAGAATTAGCGCAAGATAGCAATAGCAAAGGTGTAGTCTTGTTAGCTGATACTTTCAATGCCTATTTTGAAGATGAAAATCTACAAGCTGCATTAAAAGTTCTCAAAGCTGCAGGTTACCGTGTTCATATTCCACAAAAATCTAAACATCCAAAAACAGCTCAATCTAAAGACGCTAGCACTTGCTCTAAAGAATATTGTTGTGGGCGCACTTTCTTGGCCGCAGGAATGGTCGATAAAGCCAAAGAGACGCTTGGTGAGTTAATTGGCCATTTGGCGCCTTACGCGCAAAAGAACATTCCAATTATTGGTTTAGAACCTTCATGTCTCTTCACTCTCAAGGATGAAGCATTAGTGATGGGTTTTGGTGAACAAGCCATCAGCGTAAGTAAACAAGCGCAACTCTTAGAGGAATTTCTTGCTACTGAAATAAAGGCAGGCAATCTTGAGCTTACTTTTCAAGCGGCCAGCCGCCCTGTATTGTTTCATGGGCATTGCCATCAAAAATCCTTTGCTGCTGTAACCCCTGCGCTTGAGCTCTTAAATCTCATACCTCATGCTAAGCCCACATTAATTGAGTCTTCTTGCTGTGGGATGGCTGGTAGTTTTGGTTATGAAACTGAGCATATTGAAGTTTCTCTGCAAATGGCTGAACTCAGTCTTTTACCGGCAATACGCCATTTTCCAGATAGCTGGGTAGTTGCTGATGGCACTAGCTGTCGCCACCAAATACACGATGGCACTAAAAGAGAGGCCGTGCATATTGCTCAAATATTAGCAGCGCACCTTTAAAAAAGTAAAGGGTGAACTATGTGTTAACGCATGACGCCGAACGAGATCATCAATAGCGTTCCTGTCAATAAGGCTGGAACTAGGCGACGAGAAGGTTTTGAGATCATGACGCCAATACTCAATGCACAAATGAGGATCCGAATCCAGATGGGAACGCTAGCCAATAAACCAATCGGCAACAGGATCATCCGTACAGTCAAAGCAGCCACCATGGCATAAGTGACGGCAGCTAACCAACGAAAGATTTCACTATCTTGGTTGATGCGCTTAGAAAAAAAGACACCAATAGCACGGCAGACATATGTTCCAATGCAGGCCCCTAATAAAGCGAGCCACAAGCTCCAGCCAGAAAGCGCGGTATTCATTAGCCGATTAGCCCTGCTTTCTTTCGGAAAAATTTGCGATCAATGACATAAGCAAGCGTGCCTGCCACTAAACCCGTTGTCAGCAAACTAGAGTCACGATGCATTAAGAAGAACGCCGGGCCCAAGAGGCAACCCAATAAGATAGCGATGCGGTTAATCCATGGCTTGACCTCGGTAAAGGTCAGTAAAAAGAATAAGGGGTTGATAAATACTAAGCCAAGCGTAACAGGGGTAGGAACCATACCAGCCAAAAAGAACCCCAAAATCGTTCCCGGAATAGAAATGAGCCAACATACCAAACCAAGCCCAATAAAATAACTTAAACGATGCCTTGACTCGATTGTATGGAACTCTCGCATTGAAATAGCCCAAGCGGTCATGGCTAAGAAATGCACAGATGCATAAAGGCTCCGATTGCGATCTTTCTCATGAAACTGCGGAAAAAGAGTCACCGTCATGGTGATAAAGCGAGTAGCAGTTAAGGTCACTGCTAAAGCAATCGCCAAGACGGATGATCCTGTAATGGCCATTTCTAATAAGATGACCTGACCAGGTAAGGCAAACATGAAGATGCTCGTAAAGCTTGTAAACCAAACATCTAGACCATTGGTTCGCCCCATCGCACCAAAGCCGACCATGCCAGCAAAAAGAACCAAAGCTGGTGCCCCTGCAGCATCGCGTATCCCTGTCCAGAATGCATCACTCCGATTCTCAAAGCGCTGCGCTACTGATCTTTCGCTAGGATCAATATAAGGTGGGTTCGTTAAAGACATTAGTCAATTGTAGGGGTATTTAGAGCCCATTGGATGTGCTCAGCCACCATCGTATCGGAGTGCTCTAGCGCAGCACCCAAAGCTTGGCGTATTAATTCTTTTTCAGCAGTAGCCACTTCACTAGAGGCTAGTGAATTACCCATGGCTACCGCTAAATTGCGTCGCCATCTCACATAGCCAATCCGCCGAATAGCGCTACCTTCATGGCGTTGCTCAAATTCACCTTCAGTCCATGACCATAAGTGCAAGAGACTCGCTCTTCCTAAGCCATGCCGTTCTGCAAAATCTGGCAACAAGGTTCTCTTAGCAAACTTATTCCAAGGGCAAATTAATTGACAATCATCGCAGCCATACACCCGATTACCCATTGGCCTACGAAACTCAATCGGAATGGCAGCTAGATTCTCAATCGTTAAATAAGAAATACAGCGACGTGCATCTAGCTGATAAGGAGCAGTAATGGCTTGCGTAGGACAAACATCAATACAGGAGGTGCATGTGCCACAGTGAGACTCCTCTTCTTGATCGATTGGTAAAGGGATATCAACTAAGATCTCACCTAAAAAGAAGGTAGACCCAGATTCACGGTTCAGTAATAAGGTATGTTTGCCACGCCACCCCAAACCGGCTTTGCGAGCTAACTCTACTTCCATTAATGGGGCTGAGTCTGTAAAGACACGATACCCAAAAGGGCCAACATGATCTTCTATTGCTTTTGCAAAATCTTGCAAGCGATGACGTAATACCTTGTGATAATCCCGACCACGGGCATACATAGACACCACTGCTGCAAAAGGGTTAGATATACGCTCCCACTCGCGATCAAAATCGATCGATGCAGAGAGGTAATTCATGGAGACGCAAATCACTCGCACCGTTCCAGGTACTAGCATTTGTGGGTCAGACCGTAAATCTGCATGGCGCGCCATATATTCCATCTGGCCATGACGCCCTTCTAAAAGCCATTGCTTCAGATGCTCCGTAGCATTGCCAAGATGGGTATCCGTAATGCGCAGGCTATCAAAGCCCAATACCTTAGCTTGGGCTATAAGCCAGGCACGTAGTTTGGTATCGTCTAGCTGACTAGGGTTTGGGGAAGATGGCATCAGGAATACAGAATGGATGGGAATAATTGAATAAACTAGGGCAATGGCAATAGACTCATTCTCTCAGCATTGTAGGCAAGAAGCCGATACCGCAGCTTTAGCCCAGCGCTTTTCTGAGGGGCTTAGCCAATATTTGATTAACAACCCTAGCTCCCACCTTAATATCGCCTTAGAAGGTGAGCTTGGAGCAGGCAAGACTACCTTTGCACGCTATTTAATTCAGGGTATGGGCTATGTTGGCAGAGTAAAGAGTCCCACTTACACTCTGTGCGAACCCTATCCTTTGCCTCTAGAAGCGAGGGCTACAGATACAAAAATAGGCCTAACGGCCCACCACTTTGATCTCTACCGGATGCATAGCCCACTGGAGTGGCAAGAAGCAGGATTTGCTGAGTATTTTGATGTGCCAGGCTTTTGCCTGATTGAGTGGCCAGAAAAAGCCGAAGGGTCTCTTCCCCAGTTTGATATTCAGATTGAACTAAAACCGGGCCATCAGGAGGAAGAACGAGACATCATTCTGACTTCTTGTTCTACTAGTGGCGCCCAAGTATTAGCAAACCTCATGCCCACTAGCTCATGAGAGAAAAACAGCTCCCTAGATACTCGAGAAGAAGGTATCTAAAAGCTTCTAGCAAACTGCTGGGCTTTATTTTGCTATTAGGTGAAGTAGACATCGCCTGGGGAGCCAAAATTCTAGGTGTACGTATTTGGCCATCTGAAGATTACACCCGCATCACTTTAGAGTCAGATACAGCGCTTCCCATTACCCAGCAAATACTCACCAACCCCGATCGCCTTGTTCTAGACGTACAGGGTATGGAACTTAATGCCACACTCAAAGATCTAGTGGCTAAAGTAAAACCGAATGATCCCTATGTTTCACAAATTCGGATTGGGCAATTTCAACCAGGCATGGTGCGCTTGGTGTTTGACCTTAAGGAAACAATTAAACCTCAACTCTTTACCCTAGATCCCGTTGCTGAGTACCAATACCGCATGGTACTTGACCTCTATCCTGCGACACCGCCAGACCCCTTAATGGAATTAGTAAAAAGCAGTGCTCGTAAAGAAAAAGCACTGGAAAAATCCAATGAAGAAATAGATCTAATTGCCCAATTTGCCACTAAAAAAGATAAAGAGGCAGCAAAATTACCAGCAGCCCCAGTGGCCCAAGCAATCCCAGAAACTAAAGAGATTCCTGCTTCTGCAAAATACAAACGTCTCATCACTATTGCAATTGATGCTGGCCATGGTGGCGAAGATCCAGGAGCAATTGGGTCCATGGGGTCAAAAGAGAAAAATATTGTGCTTTCCATAGCAAAACGCCTACGAGATAAAATTGAAACGGAAGCCTATATGCGGCCTTTTTTGACTAGGGATGGCGATTATTTTGTGCCATTACATGTCCGAGTGCAAAAGGCACGCCGGGTAGAGGCAGATTTATTTGTATCAATTCATGCAGATGCGTTTATCGAGTCGCGCGCTAAAGGCGCTTCTGTATTCGTGCTTTCTCAAATGGGCGCTAGTAGCTCCATGGCCCGTTGGATGGCAAATAAAGAAAATGCCTCCGATCTCATTGGTGGCATCAACATCAAGACACAAGACAAGCAAGTTGCCAATCTTTTACTAGATATGTCCACCACTGCACAAATCAAAGACTCTTTACAGATTGGCAACTCAATTTTGAAGCAGATGGGTGCCTTTGCGCCCCTCCACAAAGGTAAAGTTGAGCAAGCTAGCTTTGCTGTTCTTAAGGCTCCGGATATTCCATCCATCCTCGTAGAGACTGCGTTTATTAGCAATCCTCAGGAAGAGGCCAGATTAAATGATGATGGCTACCAAGATCGGATTGCGGAGGCTATATTAAAGGGTATTAAGGAGTATTTTTCCAAAAATCCACCTGTTGCAAGGCGCCTAAACTCCTAGCGAACTGGCAATAGCAAGGCTAGGCACTGCTGCCCAGAGGAGGACCAAGAACTTCTTGCTATAATTTACGGCTTAACTGGGTCGGTAGCTCAGTCGGTAGAGCAGCGGACTTTTAATCCGTTGGTCGCGAGTTCGAATCTCGCCCGACCCACCAGTA
>CAIZRK010000024.1 GCA_903935355.1 uncultured beta proteobacterium
AACGGTTCAATACTACCTACGTTAAGGATAAAACCAAGTTTTATAAACTCAATATCCCTAATTCTGATAAATCCATCGTTCAGTTTGATCTTGGGCTACTAGCAGAGGCAACTAAGTTACACGTTGGCGCAACAATGGAGGCAAAGCGTGGCGATGGCATGATCTTCGTTAATTGCATGGAAAAGCTCACCATGAACGGCCCTCGTGAAACTTTACGGGTGCGCATGGCTTCAGCTTTAGATGCTGGCATAGACGGCATTACATTAAGCGCAGGATTGCATTTGGGATCTTTTGCTTTAATAGAAGATCACCCTCGATTTAGGGATGCAAAGTTAGGCATTATCGTATCTTCGGTTCGTGCCTTACAAATCTTCTTGCGTAAAAATGCCAAGCTCAAGCGCTTTCCTGATTACATCGTGATTGAGGGTCCATTAGCTGGTGGCCATCTCGGATTTGGTGACGATTGGGCGCAATACGATTTAGCAACCATTATTGCTGAAGTAGTTGCCTACCTTAAGGCTGAACAATTAGATATTCCGATTGTGGCAGCAGGTGGTATTTTTACTGGAAGTGACGCCGTTTCCTTTTTAGAGAATGGCTCTGCAGCAGTGCAGGTGGCAACTCGGTTTACCGTCGCAGAAGAATGTGGCTTGCCCGATAAAGTAAAGCAAGAGTACTTTAGAGCGAGTGAGCAGGATATTGAAGTCAATAATATCTCGCCAACCGGGTATCCCATGCGCATGTTAAAAAGTTCACCAGCGATTGGTTCCGGAATTCGGCCAGGATGTGAATCCTATGGATATCTATTAGATGGTTCTGGAAACTGTGCCTACATTGCTGCCTTTAATCGAGAGATAGCAATCCACCCAGACGGTAAAAATATTTCTGTTAAAGACAAAACTTGCTTATGTACCCACATGAGTAATTTCAATTGCTGGACTTGCGGACACTATACCTACCGTCTAAAGGATACGAGTCATCGCTTGGCTGATGGCAGCTATCAAATCTTAAGCGCGGAACATATCTTCAAAGACTATCAGTTCAGTGTTGATCAAAAGCTAGCCCTGCCAGAGCGGATCATCGCCTAGAGGGTGCAAACTTTGGTGTGCTGGGTAAAGAAGTCTTGCCTTACTTTAATGCCACTACTCCTGCAATGAGGTTCATAGCCATTGCTAGTAATGAGGCGTTAAAAATAAAAGCTGTTATGCCTTGAATCATTACCCAGAAGCGCATTCTGGTATTGGCAATATTAACGTCAGCAGTCTGGCAAGTCATGCCAATAACGATAGCAAAATAGAGAAAGTCAATATAGCTAGGTTTTAACTTATTTGGAAAAAGTAATGGGGCAATATTTGTATTTTCAAATTCTAGGTAATAGGCATGGGCGTAATGCAAAGCAAAGGCCGTATGAACTAAAAACCAAGAAATAGCGTAAGTAAATAGTACTAGGCAAATTTGCCATATCGCCTCAGAAATAGACAAAAACCGAACACTAGAAAGAATAATGACAATGGCTACTAAGCTAGCTACCGAGGCTAGTATGGTAATTAGTAAAATGATACTAGCGCCATCATCTTCTTTCTGAGATAGTGTGAGCATATGCTCTGCGGTTGAAAAGTACATCATGATGTAACTCAATAGTAAATAAATGCTACCAGCGATAATCCAAGATAGTGATAAACGGATCGTCATAGGCATGAATGATGGGAGTAAGAAAAACGCCAGCAATCCTGCCAAGCTGATGATGAGCATTCGCAGGCTAGCGCTAATATGGTGCCACTGCAAAGTCCAATGTTTAAGTGTCATGTTGTTCTTAGTATGCACTTAATATGAAGGAAGTTGAAACAGGAGATAAGCTTGCGCAAAAATGTTAGAGCTGGAATGGTACTTTTGGGAGTGGTCTTTATTATCATTGCTTGTATTGTGGCCTATAGCACTACTAAGCCCCCTGAAGCAGATATATCCATGGATAAAAGCGCACCGATAAAGTGTTGCTTTATCTCATAGGATTTATAAAGCATGTCATTAGCATATTAGATGTTGCTCTCAAATGGTCTTTAATGATTCCAAGTAATGCATTTTGCAAATAATTTAACTACCCATTGCCTTGGTTTGATCCAGATCAAGCCGATGTTTCAGGCTATCTGCATAATTAATATCAATATTTTATTGTTGGAGTTATGCGATGTTAAAGAATTTAATGGTACATTTAGATCAAGGTTCACGATCAGCGATTAGGCTGGAAATAGCTGTGTCTTTGGCGAAAAACAATGGCGCCAGGTTAGTTGGTGTTTTTGGACAGCGTGCCAATTACAAGGGGAGCGGTTTAATTTCTACTTGGCCCACTAATGAACATCTTAATGCAGGGCAAGTAAGTAAAAAAGAATTTGAGATAGCAACACAAGGCCTTGTGGCCGAGTGGCTTGATATCAATAGTGGAGATGATTCAGAAGTACTGGCTTTAATCTCTGAAAAAGCAAGATATTTTGATTTAGTCATCATGGGCCAGCATGACGATTCAGGCGCTGCCTTTGTTCCGGCTGAATTAGTTGAAGAGGTGCTCAGCAATTCTGGGCGCCCAGTGCTAGTGATTCCTTATATTGGAAATTTCTCCAGTGTGTACAAGCGACCACTGATTGCGTGGAATGCTTCACGTGAAGCCGCACACGCTTTGAACGATGCTTTACCCTTAATAACCAATTGTGAGCAAGCAATCATATTATCTTTTGATTCCAGTCTAGATCGAGCTGAAAAATCTTGTAAAGAAGTTTCTACACAATTGGCATGCCATGGAGTTGCCTCTAAGGCAGAAGTCATGGTTATTGAAGATATTGGTGTAATGGATATGTTACTCAATAATGCCTGTGATCAAGGCGCTGATCTATTGGTGATGGGAGCGCATAGTCATTTTGGATTCCCATTTATAAGTCGGGGCGCGGGTACCCGCCATATCTTAAGGACGATGGTACTTCCCGTCTTAATGTCGAACTAATTCAATTGCCAAAAAATAACTTTGAAGGAGCGGTACATGTTTAAAAATATCTTAATACCGATTGTGGACGATATGGTGACGCCAAAAATAATGAAGAAAATTTCTGATTTAGCATTGACTGATGGTGCAAGCATTACCTTGGCTTATATCTCAGATCCAAGGGCGCCATTTGTGTACACCAGAAAAGCATCCGATTACAAGATCTCTGATGCAAATCATAAGAAAGCATGCGAACATCATGCCGCCGATTTATTTTTAAGAGCATCAAAATTGATTGATAAGGGTGTAAAAGTAAAAATCCATCATGAATTAAATACTATTGTTTACGAAGGAATTTTAGAGGCTTCCAAGAAATCAAAAGCTGATGCAATTATGATGGCTTCACACAAGCGTACTGGCTTAAAAGGCGTATTTATGGGTAGTGACACTCATGCGGTTATTACCCATTCCAAATTGCCAGTAGTGGTGATTTAAAGATAGTTTTTAAATTGAGAGAACAGTTAGAAGTGAGTTAAAAATCGAAGAGCTAAAACTCTAGATTGAAAGTAGCCATTCTTAACATCCATATCTCTGCCGTATTGCAATGAGAGTCTGCCAAAGGGGTAATGGGCTTGCGCGCTTAACAAAAACCTTTGGGTATTGATGACATTATTGAGATAGGTATTATTAATAGAAGTAGCGCCACCAGCAACATAAAAATAAGATGCGGCTACAGTAAATGTTTGATTAATTGTATAAATAGGGCCAAGCTGAGTAGTGGTTAGCGGCTTTTGAGTAAGCGAGACGTTAGTGCTTGATAGGCAAGCAGCCGCACATTGACTATGGCCTCCAAACCACATCGTATCAACAGCAATCATGCCGTCCATACGATCAAACAGAGGCTTTTGAAATCCCATTTGGATATCAGTTTTAAAGCGATTCTCACCAAGGTTTAAAGCCTGATTACTCGTGTAAGTTCCTGTGGGACTAGTTAAATAGCCGGCAATTGCAAAATAAGTACGAGTTTCTCGATTGGCATACGGCCAGATCGCACTGGCAAGAGTAATATCACCCACTCCCGTAGCGGTAGGAAGGCTTGCCAAGGAGCCACCAGGTCTAACGGTTCCATAGGGAAGTTGGATGTATGACACCCCAATGTATTCATCTAACTCATAAGTAGTAGCTAGCCTTAAGATGGCGCTGCTATTACTAATACTTGGGCTGCTGTTAGGCCCTTTTGTGACTTTGGTGCCATTGTTGTAAAAGCCCGCATATTCTGAGTTGTAGTAACTCACAGACGCAAAATTTTTCCATGGCATCGGCGCTACGATATCGTTTGGTTGTAAATCGATTCCCCAGCTCATAGTAGATTTGAGCAGTATTAGTACAAGGAATAGTCTAGTAACGTAGCGCATCGATGGATTGTAGAGAAGGCAAAGAGCTTTAGGGCGTTTTTTAGGTAAACACCTTTAAATTGATGGGTAATATGGGGTTTAGCTTATTTATGCACACATTATCATCTACCCATGTCACCCTATTATTTAATTTTATTGAATCAGGAATCTCATCCCTTTAAGGGGGGGGGATGTCAATGAATCGATAGTGCCGGTATGCAAACTTTAAAAGAACATCTATCAAAGCTTAAAGAAAGATTGGACGGTACAAAGAGCGAGCCTTATGTGGAGGAGTGTAAGCAGTTTAAGACTCTTTATTTCGATC
>CAIZRK010000025.1 GCA_903935355.1 uncultured beta proteobacterium
AAATGTGGTCCCTTTTCTTTTGGTTAAAACGAATTGTTCGAGAATGTAGATTGCTGGGTAACTAAACTACTTGCATAGTGTATAGTTTCAGTATACAATTAATAATGATTAAAACTTTTCGCCATAAGGGCTTACAACTCTTTTTTGAAACAGGTAAAAAGTCTGGAATCCAAGCCGTCCATGCTAATAAGCTTGCTAGGCAATTAGCTAGATTGCATGTTGCAAAGAAATGGGAGGATATGAATATTCCTGGCTGGAACTTACATCTTTTAAAAAATAAGCTAGCCAACCATTATTCGATATCAGTAAATGGAAATTGGCGCATGACTTTTAAATTTGATGGTGAAGATGCAATTTTAGTTGACTACCAGGATTACCACTAAAAGAATAGGAATGATGATGACAAAAATGTACAACCCACCCCACCCAGGCCTCACGCTAAAGGAAGACATTCTTCCAGCATTAGAGCTCACCGTAACAGAAGCGTCGGAACAGCTTGGTGTAACTCGCGCTGCTTTTTCCAGGGTGATCAATGGCAAAGCTGGCATTTCTCCAGAAATGGCTTTGCGTATTGAAGCTTGGCTTGGCGAGAAGCATGGTGGTAGTGCGGGCGCTTGGCTTGCCCTACAAGCATCTTATGACTTATGGCAGGTGCGTAAATTTGGGCTTCCCAAAGTCAAGCATGCATTAATTCCTGCATTAGCTTAAGCATTACCAAAAGCAATCGCACACTCAATCGCACAGTTACTTTTTGGCCGTATAGACCATTGATTTATATGGGGTTTTGAAGAGGCATGACTTCTTTTAATCCGTTGGTCGCGAGTTCGAAAACGAAGTTTCGGCGAAGCCAATCTCGCCCGACCCACCAGCAATACTAAGCCTCGCTTCTGCGAGGCTTTTTATTACCTAAATTATCCTTCCAAATAGCTCTTAAAACCCTATTTAGGGCTATTTTATGACTAGAAAATCAACCCCAAATCCGCTAAAATAGACCTATGCCAACAAAATTTGCCAATCAATCTCAAGCTCGCCAATACAACGTTTCTAACGCTGTAGCCTCTGCTCGGATTGAAGGCATTGTTCCAACTAAGCAGCTAGAGCAAAACCTCACTGATTACGTTGCAGGCAAGAAGAGTATTGCACAAATATTGGAAGAAACTAAGCAACGTTATGTCACGCTACGACGCGGATGACACTTACTGCTACCCAGGTACAGACGTACTTCGAAATAAAGCAGAAATTACTAACGCAGAAGATTTAGACGCCTACGAAGGTGAGCTATCTACTTTGCGATCGATTGAAATCCTAGAAAACCCCATAGCAGGTCAGTTCGACTTAGCCCATCTTCAGCGGATTCATTTAAACCTCTTTCAGGATGTATATGACTGGGCCGGAAAGGTTCGCACAGTAGATATTAGCCGCGGCAGTAGCCGCTTTGCTAATGTACGCTTTATTGAATCTGCAGCTAATGAGATATTCAATAAGCTAGCGCGCGAAAACTGGCTAAAGGAACTGGATGTTGGTCCTTTATCAAAAAGATTAGCTCACTACCTCTCAGAGATTAATGCACTCCACCCTTTTCGAGAGGGGAATGG
>CAIZRK010000026.1 GCA_903935355.1 uncultured beta proteobacterium
ACCAGAATGACATTCACCCCAAGTTGAAGATTTTCTTTGGCGATGGCTATGAGCCCCTCATACTCCCAATCCCTTAAGTTCTTGAGGTAAAAAGGACTATCTCGATCGTTGGGATTGTTGGTGGTGAGCTCCATGACATGGGCGCTATAGGCGCCATACACCGTATCTTTATCGAGAAAGAAAAAATCTTCCCCTGTTCTTTCCACAATTAAGGGTAAGGCTTTCTTGGCAAGCGTGGATTTGCCTGTCCCCGCATGGCCTGCAAAGAGGATGAGTCGTGGTGCGGCAGGGCTAAGCTTGCAGGTCATTTATTTCTTAATTTGGGATGATTGCTGGAGTAAATTCTACTTCTCTATCCCATGTTTATTGGAAATATCACTACTTTGACTGAAGTGACGATAATGTCGCCATGGCTTTAATCGTACTTACTGATGCAAAACTGGCTTTTGGCCACGTTGACCTCCTTGCAAACACCGCATTCACTCTAGAATCAGGCGAACGTGTGGGTTTGATAGGCCGTAATGGCACTGGCAAATCTTCTTTATTGAAGATCTTGGCTGGCATGGAAAAATTAGATGATGGTTTGCTGCAATATCAGCAAGGCCTTCGAATTGCCTATGTACCTCAAGAGCCCATATTTGAGGCAGAAGAAACTGTCTTTGATGCAGTATCCAAAGGCGTTGCTCAAGCTAAGGCCCTGCGTGAAGAATATGAGGCCCTGAGCGTAGCCGATTGGGATGATGCATCCCATCACCGCCTAGATGAAGTCCAGTCCCAATTAGAGGCCCTCAGTGGCTGGAATTGGGAGCAGCGGGTTCATGAAACTTTAGATCGTCTGCACTTAGAGGCTGAGCTCAAGATTAATACTTTATCGGGCGGAACCAAGAAACGCGTTGCACTAGCCCGTGCTCTGGTTGAGATGCCCGATGTACTTTTACTAGATGAGCCTACCAACCATTTGGATTTAGATTCAATTGCATGGTTGGAAGAATTGCTGAAGGAATACCAGGGCTCGGTCATTTTGGTTACCCATGATCGTGCCTTTTTGGATAACGTCTGCACACAGATTGTTGAGCTAGATCGTGGCATCTTGCGTACTTATCCGGGTAATTTCTCGGCCTATGAAGTATTAAAAGATCAGGAAATGAATTCTGAATTCTTGGCAAATGCCCGAGCCGATAAATTACTCGCTCAAGAAGAGGTTTGGATACGTAAAGGCGTTGAAGCTCGGCGTACTCGAAGTGTGGCCCGCATTGCGCGCCTAGAAAACCTGCGTGCTAGCCGCTCACAAAGACGGGATGCGATTGGTCAAGTCAAACTCTCTGTATCTGCTGGAGATCGTAGCGGTAAGATTGTGGCGGACTTGCAAAATGTATCTAAGTCCTACGACCGTCCAATTGTGCAAGACTTTACGGCCACGATTTTGCGTGGCGATAAAGTCGGAATACTCGGCCCCAATGGGGCTGGTAAAACTACCTTACTCAAACTGATCTTAGGAACGATTGCACCAGACTCTGGTACTGCCACCATGGGTACCCGAATTGAGGTAGCTTACTTTGACCAAATGCGTGAAGGCTTAGATCTCAATGCTTCTTTGGAAGACTACATTAGCCCAGGCAGTGAGTGGATCGAAATCAATGGCAATAAGAAACACGTTAAAAGTTATTTAAGTGATTTCTTATTCGCTCCTGAGAGAACTAATTCTCCGGTAAGCACCTTATCTGGCGGTGAGCGCAATCGTTTATTGCTAGCCCGTTTATTTGCAAGACCTGCCAATGTATTGGTTCTTGATGAGCCCACCAATGACTTAGATATTGATACTTTGGATTTGCTAGAGCAGTTGTTGCAAGATTACAAAGGTACTGTCTTCTTAGTTAGTCATGATCGTTATTTTTTAGATAACGTTGTCACTAGCATTATTGCCAATGAAGGCGATGGCTTTTGGCGTGAGTATGAAGGGGGTTATGAGGATTGGAAAATTCAAAAGGCGCGCTCCGATAAAATTCGTGCTGCCAATAACAAAATAGAGCAGATTGCTAAACCAGCAGAAAAAATAGATTCCAAAGCTGAGGCCAAGCCAGCTATCGCTAAAAGTAGCGTGCAAAAACTCAATGGTAAAGAGCGCCTGGAATTAGAAGCCTTACCCCTGCAAATTGAAGCATTAGAAACAGAACAAGCTGAGATGGGTCTTGCTATGAGCAATCCTAATTTGTATAAAGATGAGCCTGAACTAGCTACTAGCATGCAAGCTCGTTTAACCGAATTGACTGCTGATCTAGATATCAAGTTGCAACGTTGGGAGTTACTGCTTAGTCGCTCAGAGGCCTAATTTTTTTTGGCCCGCAGCCGTGAGAACGATTCAATACCAAATGAAGCAATTAAGGCCATAGCCAAAGCAATGGCACTTGAGGGTGATGTTTGAATAGTGCTAATGAGTAGGGCAGTAAAAAGACTTAAATTAATCACAATGGCGCACCATAGTATTTTAGGTTTTGCCCCTGTCGTTTGATGAACCCGTAAGTGCCCATAAGTCACTGCTGCATATACTAGCAAAAAGGCTAGGCTAGCCATTTGACCAACTTCATTGAGCGGAAACACTAAGGCCAAGATGATGACACCGCCTGATGAAACGGTGAGCGCACGCAATTGCGTTTTAAGAACGCTTTGCCCTAACGCATTAGAGACCTCTTGTTTTTTGGTGACATCAGCCGCAATATTGGATGCAGCAAAGATCGTGGCATTAACAGCAGCAGCGCAGGCTAAGAGGGCGGAGATACTGATCACTACAAAGCCCATTTTGCCAGCGACGATTTGTGCAGCATCTGCTAGCACATGACCATTGTGGTGCTCAATAGTGCCAAGCGGCATGAGAAGGACTACTGCACTACTCACAGCTAGGTAAGCAAGCGTCACCAGAATTAAAGCGGAGAACATCGCTAAAGGAAGTTCTTTTTGCGGGCTTTTCATTGCAGAAGAAGAATTAGTCACTACCCCAAAACCCTGAAAGTTAATGTACAGAATTCCGGCGGCAACCAAAATGCCTTCAATCGAACCGCCACCCATAGTAAATGTTTTGTAGTTCGCTTGCTCAAAACCCATCGCTGAAAATACTAACAAGCTAATGACTACCAGACTAATCGCTAGCATCTCTGCTTTACCTACTAGGCTTGGGCCTAATAGGTTAATAAATGTGCAAATCACAATAATGGCAGCAGTAATGAATTTAAGCATCAGGGGTGATAAGTTGCCCCCAAATATGGTATTGGTATATTCCACAAAACCGGCTGCATAGAGCGCGGCTGCAATTAAATAAGCTATATATTGAAAGAGATTTAAACCCCCAGAAATGATTCCTGGTCCAAAGCTCATTACCGTAAAGGTTGCTGCGCCCCCACTACTCGGAAAGGCGGCACCTAACTTAGCATAGGAATAAACCGAAAAAGATGCCGCAATAGCACCAATTAAAAATGCCAAAGGAAGATGGGTGCCAGCATGAGTACTAGCTAGCCCTAGTAATGAATACAATCCTGCACCCATCATGCCACCAATGCCTAGGGCAGTGGCAGAAAAAAGACTGATATCGCTAGAGGCCTTAGGGCTTGCTTTGAGTAATGCAGAATTCAAAAGGACTTAGTCTCGGTTTTCATGATGGAGTTGATTACGTAGGCGAGTGATTTCATCAAGGAGATCTAGGGCTAAGGCCACCCCAGAAGTATTGAGTTCTAAATCGTGGGTGAGGTGCGCAGCCGTTTTGGCTCTTTTAAGTGAGTCACCGCTAAAACGCCAGTCTTGAGGGGTGGCGCCAGCAGGACTTAAAACGCCTTCAAGGACCCATGCCATGATGAGATCTTGCGGGGTGTGTGAAGCCTGCGAGAGCTCCATGATGGTCATGTGAATTTCATTTTCAACAACCGTGCCTTCAATCCAGGTAATGTGTGTTTGTGACATCTTGATCATCCCTTCAGGTGAGTTCTGGGGTTGAAATCAAAAGCCTTTGCAAGAGTTTGATAGGCTTCTTTTTGGGCATCCGTTTGGGCGCTTGGCAGAACAATGGTTGGCACAACATACAGATCTCCAGCTTCTTTACTCGGAATACCTTTGCCTTTGAGGCGCATCTTACGGCTTGCTACTGTGCCTGCCGGAATCTTTAGTTCGAGCGCAGAACCTGCTGGGGTAGGTACATTCACGGTCGTGCCAAGGGCGGCCTCCCAAGGTGCTAAGGGCAAGTCCAGATACACATCCTTGCCATCTATGCGATAAATGGGATCTGGATGGAAATCGATTTCTAAATACAAATCGCCAGGACCACCTTCACCCATGCCTGGGCCTCCTTGGCCAGAAAGACGTAAATTTTGTCCAGCTTTAATTCCTTTAGGAATACTGACATCGAGTTTGCGCTCTTGGGTAGTGACATGGCCACTCGCATCTTGAGTGGGCATGTGTAGAGCAATGGTGCGTTTCGCGCCGTTATAGGCATCTGCAATATCGATCAAGATTTTAGCGTGATGATCTTGTCCTTTGAAGTTCATACCTTGGCGGGGGTGGGAGCCTTGGCCCCCTTGGCGATGAGCCCCTCTACCAAAGAGGGATTCAAAGAAATCGCTTTGACCACCTTCATAGCCACCACCAAAGCTACTGTCAGCATATTCAAAACCCTCATTCCAATTTGGTGGGGGTGAGAAATCTTGACCATTTTTCCAGTTAGAACCAAATCGGTCATAAGCAGCTCGCTTTTCAGTATCTTTTAAGACGGCGTAGGCTTCACCAATTTCTTTAAATTGATCTTCTGCGCCTGCCTCTTTATTGACGTCGGGGTGATATTTTCGGGCAAGCTTGCGGTAGGCCGCTTTAATTTCTGCTTCGGTTGCGCCTCTGGCAACGCCCAATGTTTCGTAATAGTCCCTAAATTTCATAAGCTAGAGCAAGTCCTGATTGAGTCAATAAGGTTAATTCTACATTTCTCAGGTGAACTTAATGGCTTAGTTCAAAAATTAATACTTCAGCCTCTTTTCCATTGCTAATGTCTAGTTGTTTTTCATTTTCAACCAACAGGGCGTCCCCAGCACAAAGGTCTTGGCCATTAATGTTGAGGGAGCCAGTAATGAGATGGGCATATGCTTTAGCGTGTGGGTTAAGGGTTAACTGAGCACTCTGGGGGCCATTAAAGAGGCCAGCATACATTTTTGCCTCAGCAGCTATCTTTACTGAATTACCAGCACCATCTGGCGATGCTACTAGACAGAGTTTGCCTTGCTTTTTCTGCATAGGAATGGATTTTTGCTCATAACTGGGGGGGATTTCTGAAACGTTTGGTTCTATCCAAATTTGTAAAAGGTGGGTAGTTTGATCTTTGGCGTGATTAAATTCGCTATGGGTTACTCCCGATCCCGCACTCATGCGCTGGACATCCCCTGGTGGAATCGCTTTCACATTACCCATACTATCTTCATGCGCTAGTTCTCCCGATAGAACATAGCTAATGATCTCCATATTGCGATGACCATGTTTGCCAAAGCCCATTCCTGGGGCTACATAGTCTTCATTAATGACCCTAAGATTGCCCCAGCCCATAAAGCGGGGGTCTTGATAGCCTGCAAATGAAAATGAATGGAAGCTTTGAAGCCAGCCGTGATCGGCATAGCCCCGATCTTGGGATTTTCTGAGGGTGAGCATTGTGTGGCGAGTAACTTTTCTGGAGGTTGAATAAGCCTATTATCATTAGCTTTTGACATATTTGTTGATTGGTAGGCTATGGGAAGTATTAAACAAGATATCAAAGATACCTTTTTGGGTGTTTCAGAAAGCGCCCAAGAAGTATGGAATGATTTTTACTTGTTTTTTGCGCAAGCATGGCCTCTTTTGAGCCTTCTGGTGTTGATATTGGTAGGGGTGTGGTGGTATGCCGATCCACCCCCTCCACGGCAGGTATTAATGGCCACTGGTACTACTGGCGGCTCCTATGAAATCTTAGGAAAAAAATACGCTGAGTTTTTTGAGAAAAAAGGAATCACCCTAGAGCTGGTCCATACCCATGGGGCAGAAGAAAATATTCAGCGCTTATCTGACCGAAAGGATCCTTTGCAGGCTGCCTTTGTGCAGGCAGGGGTTTTTAAAACCCATGGTATCAGCGGAGTTTCTTCATTGGGTTCGGTTGACTTTGAGCCGGTCTGGTTTTTCTATCGTGGACCCGAAATAAAAGCAAGTGACTTTGAAGACGTCAATGGACAATTGAAATATTTTGTCAATGCCAAAATCTCTGTAGGGGTAGAAGGTAGCGGCACCTATGTCCAGGCTAAACGACTTCTCGAGGTCTCGGGGCTAACTAAGGGCAGTAACTTTGTGCATATGCCTGGACATGAATCTGTTGAAGCTTTGAAAAAAGGTCAAATTGATGGGACTTTTTTAGTCGATGGCCACCAATCAAAAAATGTCCAAACTTTACTTGCTGATCCAACATTGCATCTGGCTACATTTAAGCGGGCTGAGGCTTATGCACGTCTTTTACCCTATCTTCATATCTTGAAGGTGCCTACAGGTGGATTTAGCTTAATCCGTAATTTTCCAGATCACGATGTTCAAATGATCTCCACCACTACTAATCTCTTAATAGATGATCGGATGCATCCGGCGCTCCAATTTTTATTTTTAGAAGCTGCACGAGAAATCAACGGCAAAGCTAGCTTTTTTGCAAAGCCTGGCGAGTTTCCATTCTTCTCCACCACTAGCATTCCTGAAAGTCCTGTGGCGCTTCATTATGAAAAGAATGGCTCACCCTTACTAATGACTTACTTTCCATTTTGGTTGGCAGAGCTTATTAACCGGATGGTATTTGTGTTCTTACCATTTTGTGCAATTGCTTATCCTATTCTCTTAACACTCCCTAGTTATCGGCTCAAGCGGATGCGTAGAAGAATCGATCGGATTTACGTATCCTTAAAGATGTTTGAGTTTGAGCTAATAGAAAACTTTCAACTAGAAGCTCGTGATGACTATCTTCAGAAATTGGATTTATTGGAGTATGAGACTTTAAAGCTGCAGATTCCGAAAAGTATGTCTAGCGAATACTATGCATTACGCGCGAGCATTGACTATGTTCGCAATTGCCTTAAGCGGGGCGTGCTCCCATATCAATTGATGGCGCAGCCTGTCGATGAGAATCCAACCCCCTAAGCGATGATCCTTAGTAAGCAGATCTTTTGGTTTATGATTATTTAATACCATAAAAGAATCTAAATATGAGACCTTACGATCATCCCTCTAGAAAGCAATTGCATGAAGAGGTGCATGCGCGACCACCGATTCCGCTTTGGCCAAATGAAAGAGTGTTATCGCAGTCATTTTTACTTGAGCTAGACTCTCGAAAAAAGCAAATTGAATGGATTTGGAAACTATGTAATGCTTTAGGTATTGAGAATAATCAGGAGCAGGACCACTCTTTTAAAGTACTCTTTCTTGCTCCTGAACCAGAGAGAATTTTGATTAAGTGGGAGCTCCATGGAGAATTTGCAACCATTGCCGCGATTATTCACAATCATGTCAAAATTGATAAGCCCCTCATAGAGTCGCGCCTTGAGCTCGAAAGAAATGTAGACCAAGTATTTGAGAAATTGGGATGCGCAAAAATAGTAGAGGCAGGCGGAGAAAGAATTTCAGCATTAGATCTGACGTTTGAGCATCGACCTTTGTTTAATGATGCAGAAGAAGTATCTAAAATCTTTAATGGCAACACGCTATTAGGGAGCTCTATTCTGACGAGCAAAAAAGCACAGATATGGACCGATTTACATTTAGATGAAGATGGTTACATTTCTTATTTTATTCCTCACGATACTTTAGGATCAAGGCAGGCTGGGCGAGTAGCACGAGCGCTTGCAGAGGCTGAAACCTATCGAATGGCAGCTATGATTGCCTTCCCTGTGGCTAAAAGCCTGTCTTTACCATTAAGAAATGCTGAATCCGAATTAGCCGCTATCTCAGAAAATATTTCATTATTACAAATTGAAACTGGTATTCATACTGAAAAAGATGGCCAGTTCTTAGGGGAACTCTCACACTTAGCCTCTAGGATAGAGCAGTGGATTTCAGGGTATGGACTTCGGTTTACTGCTGCAGAAGCCTATAGCCAATTACTAACAAAAAATTTATATGAATTAAAGGAAACAGCTATTCCAGGCGTGCAAACTCTATCAGAGTTTATGGATAGGCGATTTCAGCCAGCGATGGGTACATGTATTTGGACACAACGACGTTTAAAAGAATTGTCTGATCGCATCTCTAGAACAACGCAAACCTTGCGAACCCGTATTGAATTTGTCAATGAGGAGCAAACCCAAAAACTACTTGCTAGCATGGATCAGCGCGCTAGACTGCAATTGCGCCTGCAAGAAACAGTCGAAAGCTTATCAGTTCTTGTGCTCACCTACTATGCCGTGAGTTTATTGGCGTATATGGCCAAGGGGGGCAAAGAGGCGGGGATGGCTATTCACCCAGAAATCGTGGCTGCAATAGCCGCACCGATTGTGGCGATTACATTTTTTATTATCAGCAAGCAAAGACGTAAACGAATTGCTGCGATTGGTAAAAAGCCATGAGCGCTCAATCCCAAGGTGTTTAAGTACCCATTATTCAACTTGGTTGTTTTTTAATGCGTCAGTGCCATAAATAATTTTGGAAGTTGTTCAGGTAAGTTCTCAATGTGATCTATCACCGTGTAATGCTTTCCAAAAATATCACCAACATATTGATCAGCATTGCGGTCTAAATTAATACAGTAGGTAAAGATGCCCATCTGATCTAAATCAAGTACTGCTTGCCGTGTATCCTTAATCAGTAAATTCTCATCAGCAGTATCAATATCTGAAGGTTGGCCATCAGTCAAGATCAGCATTAATTTTTTATCTGCTGTTTGATTAGAAAGGTAGTGGGCTGCATGCCGCATAGGAGCTCCCATACGGGTGGAATATTGAGCTTTCATACCAGCTAGCCTCGCTTTGACATCATCGTTCCATTCTTCACCATACCCTTTGATATGAAGATAACTGACGTTGTGGCGCGAGTTGGAGTTAAATCCTGCTATTGCAAATGGATCACCAAGTACTTGAATGGAGCTAGCTAATAAAGAGACCGCTTCTTGACTAAGCTCCAAGACGGTTTGATTGGAGGCGTCCATCTTTTGATTTAGTGACTCTGATAAATCTAGCAACAACATAACCGCAATGTTGCGGCCATTATTTTTATGGCTCATATTGATGCGGGGATCAGGCTGGTTGCCGCTCTTTAGGTCAATGAGCGAGCGTAGAGCAATATCTAAATCCAGTTCATCCCCTTCTTCTTGGTAGCGTATCCGCACCTGATTCTGGGGTTTTAATAAGTCTAGTAGACGCTTTAAGCGCTTGACTAGGGCAGCGTGTTTTTCAAGAATCCGATCTATATAGCTCGGATCGCCTTTTGGATGAAGGCTTTCATAAAGACTAACCCAATCTGGCCTAAATGTTTGACTTGCATAATCCCATTCTGGATAGTGACGGGGTGGTAGTGCTTGGATTTCTTCGCTAACTTGGGACAAATTTTCTAGGTCAAACTGCTCTTCATCATCACTTAGTTCAAGAAACTTCCATAAAGACCGATTGTCATCACGATAACTAATTTCAGTATCTTTAAAGTAAGTATTGGGCAATTGATCACTTTGTAAGCGGGTTTTTGCTATATACGATAGGGCTTGAGTGACAACCTGCTCAGTACTGATATCGTTTAAAGCCAATTGGTCCCGTATATTTTTAGAAAATTCAATCAGCTTTACATCTCGGTAGCCATGTGCCGGATCAATGATGGCTCTAGATAGCATACATAAGCGATGACGAATACAGGAATGTGTTTGGGGATTGCATTCCCCTTCAATTGGTTTTGGATGAAGCGTCAAAAATAGCTTTGCTAAGCCTGGATAGCGTTTCATAGCTAAAAAATCGATCCGAGCGTCTTCAATAAACTCAATTGCCATGCGCTGCAGTGGGCTAAAGTTATCAGCAAAGATGCGAGTACTCCAAGTACGATGTGCTGCGATATGGGCTAATGCCGCTCTATAGCGATCTATACCAGTAATATGGTTTAGCTCCTCATATACATCCGGCAGTCGGATGCCTTGCTGGTCATAGTAAGGCGCATGAATAAGTGATTCATCGATTTCAGTGGGGTAGGGCACTATAAAATCTTGATCATTCCAAAGTCCCAATAGATAAAGATCTAATTTTCTGGTGTGATCGACTAATAAAGTACCATGCCGTTCTCGCTGTAAGACTGCCTTACTGTCTGAGGTTTTTATCTGAAAGTAGGCTCTTTGATTTTCTGGATGATGATGATAGTTTCGGATGCCGTATTCGACCCAATTCTTTAGCCCTTGCACACTTAAAGCAGTGAGTAATTTTGGCGACTGCAAAAAAAAGTCAGTAAGACTTGGGCTAGCATAGGTTAGATGAATGCCATGAATGGAGGTGCTAGTGCGATTCATTAAATTAATCGCAATTGATGTGTATTGCTTTAACAGATCTTCAGAAGGTAGACGTCTAGTGATTGCAGGTAATGACTCTAGGAAAAAAGTAATAGCATTGGCATTTGGGGATTTCCAAATGGCATAGATAGCATCCTTGATGATGGGAAGCGAAGCTTCACCAATCACAGCGGCAACTTGAGGCCACTTTTGCAAGAAGAGGAGCATGGGCTCAACCCCTCTGCCCATGCCGCCTAAAAAACGGGCTTGGTCTATATAGCTATCTATTCCCTGGGGACTCAGAATGATCTTAGCCTCCCGCATACACTCATCAAACACTTCATTAATTTGTGGAAAACGACTATCGAGCTGCTCTCTGTAAAAGCTATTTTCTTTTACTTTGTTGATCGAAGTAATTTGCATTGAGTATGCTTAGGCAAATACGATGTCGATAGTATGTTCTAAGGTGGCACTAATATCATGATCATCAGTGATCGGGCGCACTAATGCCATAAGGCAGGCATCTCTCGGATTAATGCCTTGCCCAATAAGGCTAGCAGCATAAACTAGCAATCGAGTAGAAATCCCTTCATCTAAACCATGCCCTTTGAGTTTGCGTGCTACTTGAGCAATCTGGCTTAGTTTTTGAGCTGTTGTGAGATCAATGCCTGTTTCCATTGCCACGATACTAGCTTCTACTTGCTCGCTAGGATAGTCAAAATCAAAACCTACAAAACGTTGCTTGGTAGACTGCTTTAAATCTTTCATGAGGCTTTGATAGCCTGGGTTATATGAAATTACCAACTGAAAATCTGGATGTGCATGTATTAGTTCTCCGCGCTTATCTAGGGGTAATTGTCGGCGATGATCGGTCAGCGGATGAATCACAACAGTGGTATCTTGCCGGGCTTCTACCACCTCATCGAGATAGCAAATCGCGCCCATTCTGACGGCACTAGTGAGCGGCCCATCTAACCAGCGAGTGCCATTAGATTCTAATAAGTAGCGTCCAAGTAAGTCTGAAGCAGTCATGTCCTCATTGCAAGCGACAGTGATTAATGGCTTATTGAGTTTCCAGGCCATGTACTCCACAAAGCGAGATTTACCACAACCAGTTGGACCCTTAAGCATGACAGGTAATCGTGCGTGATATGCGGCCTCGTATAAAGCAATTTCATTTGCTTGAGCTTGATAAAAAGGCTCTTTCTCAATCTGGTATTGCATGGCTTCTGACATAGTGATCTTTCAAGTTCACAAAGCCCCTAGGAGCTTTGTGAATATTCTAAGAAAAGAACTACTGACGCTAATGCTAACGCTAAATTACTTATGCGCGCCTAATTTTTCACGCCAGCCTGGGTAAATTAAATCAGCATCACCTGGGAAGGATTCAAATGCACGAGCAAATTCTTTATGCTCTTTCGCATATTCAATTGGATCTATACCAGCCTTCCAGCATTCATATGATTGGCGAAGTGAGATAGCGCCTGCTGCAGGAGAATCAATATGCCCATAAGCACCGCCACCAGCTGTATTAATGACGTTGCCATGACCTAAATTCTCAAAGAAAGCAGGTAAACGCAAAGCATTCATACCACCTGAAATAATGGGTGTAGTAGGTTTCATACCATACCATTTTTGCAAGTAGACGGGACCTTGAGCTTCATCACGTTCAATCATGTAAGCAATAATCTTGTCATCATTTTCACCTTCCATTTTGCCAAAACCCATAGTGCCAACGTGGATACCAGAGGCCCCTTGCAAGCGAGACATTTTAGCCAGCACAAATGCGGTATAGCCACGCTTTGCTGATGGAGAGGTCACCGCACCATGGCCGGCGCGATGATAGTGCAAATATTGATTAGGATATTGACGACGTGCAGTTGTCACCATGCCAGGACCGCCAACATAGCCATCGACCAAGAAAGCTACTTTATCTGCGTCTGGGCCAAAGGTTTCTAAAACGTAATCAGCGCGAGCACACATTTCATAATGATCATCGGCAGTAATATTTGCAGAAAATAATTTAGCTTGACCAGTTTCATCTTGAGCACGCTTCATCGCATCAGCAACAAGTGGCAGAACTTTTTTCATCGGGCAAAATACTTGATTGCCTTGAGGCTCATCGTTTTTAATGAAATCACCACCAAGCCAGAATTGATATGCCGCGTGAGCAAATGGCTCTGGACGTAAACCTAGCTTAGGCTTAATGATGGTTCCGGCAATGTAACCGCCATCTTTTACTGGCCTACCTAGAATGCGCCACAAATCAGATATATCTTTTGCTGGACCATCGAATAATTGGATGACGCGCTCTGGCACATAAAAGTCATGAATCTTGGCATGCTCAATATCACCCATCCCTTGGTTGTTACCAATGGCTAGGGTTAAAAATGAGACCAACATCATGCGGCCATCAGTAATATTGCGATCAAAAAGCTCAACTGGATAAGCAATGCGCATATCTTCAGTAGCTTCGTCAATGTAATAAACTAGGGCATCTACCCCACGGGTGAAATCATCTGTAGTACTTACTTCAACATTAGTACCGGTAGAAGATTCTGCAGCAAAGTGGGCTGCTGCCTCTAAGTAACCATGACCAGCTTTGGGTTTCATTTTGTAGGCAACCAAAATATGTTGCCCGTTTTTAATTAAGTCCTCTTCTTTAAGGCTTAAATCAGCATAGCGATTTGATTGATCCATCTGACATCTCCATTCGGTTGGTTTGATAAGAGGGCCTTGACCCCTTGATCGAACTATACGAAGGAAATACCATAAGTAATATTCATTTATTTTTCTTAAAACATAAGAAAAAACTGATGTTATGCCCAGACGGCAATTCTAGGACCGCCTTGCTCAATTACAAACTCTTTAAAGGCTTTGGCTGCTGGTGAGAGTTTTTTTTGATCTCTATGGGTAATGTACCAATGCCCTATATGAGGTAGACCCAAAATATCTACTAAGGCAATGTGACCAGTACTTAGCTCATGTCTAACGGTTCTCAGAGATAAAAAACTTAAGCCCATTCCTGCCATAACTGCCTGCTTAATGGTTTCATTACTAGGCATTTCCATAGCGATGTTTAATGGAATATGGTGTTCATCAAATAGTCTTTCCATCGCCTGCCTAGTGCCTGAGCCTATTTCCCTCACGACAAATTCTTGATCCTCAAGCTCCTTAAAGGCCAACCGTTTACGACGAGAAAGAGGGTGATTTGGGCTTGAAACAATTGCCATGGGGTTGGTAACAAAAGGGGTTGCATCGCAAGCCATCTCTTGGGGAACGCGTCCCATAATCACTAAATCAACCTCATTTCTGGCTAGCATAGCCAAAATATTCTCGCGATTGTCAATTTTTAAAGTGACTTTGATGCCAGGAAAGAGTTTACGAAACTCCACTAGCAACATGGGTACAAAGTATTTGGTGGTACTGACAATGCCTAGATAAATCATTCCTTGCCCTAAATTACGGTGCCCAGCCATGATGGCCTCTAAGTCCTTTAATTCAGAATTCACCGATAAGGCATGCTCTAAAAAGGCACCTCCAGCACTAGTTAGCTGTATGTTTCTGCCAATAGGTTCAAGTAGGGGGATGCCAAAAACATCCTCTAACTGCTTGATTTGCATAGAAATTGCGGGCTGGGTAACGTAAAGCTTATCGGCAGCTTTAGAGATTGACTTTTCTTTAGCCACTTCAATAAAGGTATGGATTTGCTTTAGGGTGTACGGGCGCATGTCTAATTATCAGCTAAACCTGATGCATAAGCAAATATTAGTGATTGGATTTTATGCTTCCTAATCGCTACATTTAATCCATCGAATAGTAATACTAACTAGGAGGCAGCATGCATTTAGGGCGCACCACATTATCTAAATTCTTAATTCAACAGCTCCAAGCTGAAGGGAAAAGTGATCTAGCTGCCTTATTAGTTGATGTTGCTGCAGCTGTTAAAGCTATTTCTGCGATGACTGCTAAGGGCGGGTTAGCCGATATCTTGGGAAGCTTGGAAACTCAAAATATTCAAGGCGAAACACAGAAAAAATTAGATGTCTTATCCGATCAAGCCTTTATTAATACCTTTAAGTATGGAGGTTTGGTTGCTGGTTTAGCCTCTGAAGAAAATGATGATCCGATTACAGTAAATGATCTAGAAAAAAGAGGTCCATTTTTAGCGGTCTTTGATCCATTAGATGGTTCTTCTAATATTGATGTCAATGTTTCTGTTGGTTCTATTTTTTCAATCTTAGAAGCGCCGAAAGATCGCGATCCAACATTGGCTGATTATCTTCAGCCTGGCACCAAACAGTTGGCTGCAGGCTATGCGATTTATGGCCCTTCTACGATGTTAGTTATTACCGTTGGTAAAGGTACACATGGATTTACATTAGATCGTGAGGTTGGTAATTTTGTAATGACCCACGCTAATATTCAAATTCCGGTTGATACCAGTGAATTTGCAATTAATACTAGTAACGAACGTTTTTGGGAGCCACCAATTCATCGTTATGTAACAGAATGCAAAGCTGGTAAAACCGATATTCGAGCACGTGATTTTAATATGCGCTGGATTGCTAGTATGGTTGCAGACGTGCATCGTATTCTCATGCGTGGCGGTGTGTTTATGTACCCCAAAGATACTAAAGATCTCTCTAAGCCTGGACGTTTGCGTTTAATGTACGAGGCAAATCCCATGAGCTTTGTGATTGAGCAAGCGGGTGGCTTAGGTTCAACTGGCCGAGCACGCGTTATGGAAGTCCAGCCAGACAATATACATCAACGTGTGCCAGTCATCTTGGGCTCACGCAATGAAGTAGAGCGTATTGAAAAGTATCACCGCGAATTCGATAGCGGTGAAGATAGTAAATATTCCTCACCGTTGTTTAGTGACCGCTCTTTGTACCGCTAATCCATCCTATAAGGGGCAATCATGTCTATTAAATTTCCAATCGTAGCTGTTACGGGTTCTTCAGGCGCTGGTACGACCACCGTGATGAAGAGCTTTCAACATATATTTAGACGCGATGGCATTAAGGCGCAAGTTTTAGAAGGCGATTCAATGCATCGTTACGACCGCTTGGCGATGCGTGAGCATATGAAAAAAGAGTTAGCTAGTGGTAATCAACACTTTAGCCACTTTGGCCCAGAAGCGAATCTACTCTCTGAGCTTGAAGGCATATTTAAAGAATTTGGTGAAACTGGTCAAGGTAAATACCGCAAGTATATTCATGATGCAGCAGAGGGTGCTGAGTTTAAGCAAGAGCCAGGTACCTTTACGCCATGGAAAGATATGGAGCCAGGATCTGACCTCTTATTTTATGAAGGTTTGCATGGTGCCTATGTTGGCGATAGCGTTAATGTTGCTAAACATGTTGATTTATTGGTTGGGGTAGTTCCGATCATTAACTTAGAGTGGATTCAGAAACTGCATCGAGATCAAAATATGCGCGGTTATTCACAAGATGCAGTGGTGGATACAATTTTGCGCCGTATGCCTGATTACATGAAGCATATCTGCCCACAGTTTTCTAAAACACACGTTAATTTTCAGCGGGTACCGACTGTTGATACGTCTAACCCATTTATTGCTAAAGATATTCCTAGTGCAGATGAGAGCATGGTTGTCATTCGTTTCGCAAATCCCAAGGGCATTGATTTTCCATATCTGATTTCTATGCTGGGCGGTTCAATGATGACCAGGCCAAATACCTTAGTTATCCCAGGCGGCAAGATGGGGTTAGCGATGCAACTTATTTTTACACCGATGATGTTGCGTTTAATTGATACAAAACGTCGCGCTTAATTTAACAATAAAGACTACCTACTATGGCCTCCACTGCCCAAGACAGAATATTAGCTAATGCAATTCGTTTCTTATCGATTGATGCTGTAGAGAAATCTAAATCAGGTCATCCAGGTGCCCCTATGGGTATGGCTGATATTGCTGAAGTGTTGTGGCGTAAGAAGCTTAAACACAATCCAGCAGATCCGCATTGGGCTAATCGAGATCGTTTCATATTATCTAATGGCCATAGTTCTATGCTGTTGTATTCATTACTGCATTTGACAGGCTACGCAGTGACGATTGAGGACATTAAGAACTTTCGGCAACTCCATAGCATTACAGCAGGCCACCCCGAGGTAGGCATGACTCCTGGAGTTGAAACTACCACTGGACCATTAGGTCAAGGCTTAGCCAATGCGGTAGGTATGGCATTAGCAGAAAAAATCTTAGCAAAACGTTTTAACCGCCCTCATCACGAGATTGTCAATCATCAAACTTATGCTTTTATGGGGGATGGTTGTTTAATGGAAGGTATCAGCCATGAAGCTTGTTCATTGGCAGGGGTTTGGGGCTTAAACAAACTGATTTGTTTTTATGACGATAACGGCATTTCGATTGATGGCCATGTAGAGGGTTGGTTCAAAGACGATACCGCGATGCGCTTTAAGTCATATGGCTGGAATGTGATTGGGCCGATTGACGGTCATGATGCTGAGCAAATTGAACAAGCAATTAATCAAGCCCAAGCACAAACTGAACAACCTAGCCTGATTATTTGCAAAACAACCATCGGCTGGGGCTCCCCCAATATGGCGGGAACTCATGATGTTCATGGCGCCCCTTTAGGCGAAAAAGAAACGGCAGCCACTCGAGAAGATTTGGCTTGGCCTCATGTCCCCTTTGAGATTCCCCAAGAGATTGCTTCTACATGGAATGCACTTGAAGCCGGTAAAAAATTGCAATTAGCCTGGGATCGGCAATTTAGCGCTTATGCAAAAGCTTTTCCAGAATTAGCCACTGAATTTACCCGAGTTACGCTTGACAATCTCCCTGCAGACTGGAGTAAGACTAAAACAAGCTTACTTGATTTAGCTAAATCTATTAGCGTACCAACTGCGAGTCGTAAATCTTCCCAACAGGCATTAGATATCTTAGTAGCTGGCGTGCCTGAGCTTCTTGGGGGATCTGCCGATTTAACCGGATCAAATCTGACTGCAGGCAAAACAAGTAAAGCTTGGCATGCCCATCAAAAAGAAGATATTAATTACTTATCATATGGTGTGAGGGAATTTGGTATGAGCGCCATTATGAATGGCGTAGCCTTGCATAAAGGTTTGATTCCATACGGCGGTACCTTTGCTGTATTTTCAGATTACGCCAGAAACGGCATCAGAATGAGCGCGCTCATGAAGTTAAGGGTAATTTATGTCTTAACGCATGATTCGATTGGTCTTGGTGAGGATGGGCCAACCCATCAACCTATAGAGCATGCTGCTAGCTTGCGTTTAATTCCGGGTTTACATCTTTGGCGCCCTTGCGATGGTTTTGAGACTGCAGTAGCTTGGATTGAAAGTATTGAACGTCTAGATGGCCCGGCTGCCTTATTTTTATCACGCCAAAACTTGCCGCAATATTCTGGAACACGCGTACAAGCCCACGATATTTTAAAAGGGGGCTATATCCTCTCCGATTGTGATGGCGCTCCTGAAGCCGTCCTAATTGCAACTGGTTCAGAAGTCAGTTTAGCGATGCAAGCCCAAGAAAAATTGAGTGCATTGGGGCGCCGTGTTCGGGTGGTCTCGATGCCTTGCACTACTTTATTTGACGAGCAAGATGCTGCTTGGAAAGAGCATGTTTTACCTAAAGGAATCAAGCGTATTGCGATTGAAGCGGGACACCCTGATTTTTGGCGTAAATATGTTGGCCTTGAGGGTGAGGTTATTGGGATTAATCGCTTTGGTGAGTCCGCTCCGGCACCAGCTGTATATGAGTTGCTAGGTGTGACGGTTGATCGATTAGTTGCTTGTGTTTAAGAAATAGGAGTTAACTATGGCTTTAGTGATGTATGACCTAGATGGCACTTTGTTAGATACCGCAAGTGAAATTACTCAGGCAGTAAATCTTACGCTCGAGGAGTTTGGCTGTAGATATGTCGATGAGTCTGATGTCCGGCGCTGGATTGGTCATGGAACAGGTTGGCTAATGGAGCAAGCTTGGGCTGCAAATTCAGGGGGAAAGGTAGTGCCTTGGCACAAGGTGATGGAACGCTTTATTGTGAATTATGGCAATAGCGCTGGCACCTCTAGTCAGTTTTTTCCAAAAGTGATTGAAACACTCGAAAAGGTCAAGTCAATCGGAATTAAACAAGCCATTGTCACCAACAAAGAAACCAAATTTACAGACCGTATTCTTGCTAGTCATGACTTAAGAAAGTACTTTGATATGGTGATTTGTGGCGATACTCTGCCAATCAAAAAACCTCATCCTGGAGTGATTGAGCATTGCATTCATATGCTTGGTTCTTCGCCCGGTCACAGCTTATTTGTTGGCGACTCTGAGATTGATGTAGCCACTGCAAAAGCTGCCGGGGTTGTGTGTTGGGCTGTACCTTATGGCTATAACCATGGACGTTCAATCGTGATGGCAGATCCAGACAGAGTGGTACCCGATATTTCTGAGGTGCCTAATTACTTTCGGGGAATCTAATGAATTTCTTAAGAATGTCAGAGGTTGATTTAAGGGGAAAAAGAGTTTTTATTCGGGCCGATCTCAACGTGCCTCAAAATGATGTCGGGGTCATTATGGATGACACCCGCATTCGGGCATCTATCCCCGCGATTGAATATGCCCTCTCACAAGGTGCGGCTGTGATGGTGACATCACATCTAGGTAGACCTGTTGAAGGAGAATTTAGCCCTGAAGATACCTTAGGCCCGATTGCCTTACGCATTGCTGACCTACTAGGGCGAAAAGTACCCCTTATTTCTAACTGGGTAGAAGCTGGCGTGAAAGTGAATCCTGGTGAAGTGGTCATGCTCGAGAACTGCCGTATTAATTTAGGTGAAAAGAAAAATGATGAAGTGCTGGCTAAAAAGATGGCTACACTTTGCGATGTTTATGTGAACGATGCATTTGGTACTGCTCATCGGGCAGAGGCCACTACCCACGGGATTGCAAAATACGCTCCAATATCCTGCGCAGGACCTTTGATGGCAGCAGAGCTAGATGCTTTAGGTACAGCATTTCAAAATCCGCAACGCCCCCTAGTAGCAATTGTTGCGGGATCTAAAGTATCGACTAAGTTGACCATTTTGAAAACTCTTGCAGAAAAAGTTGATCAACTAATTGTTGGCGGAGGTATTGCTAACACTTTTATGATGGCCATGGGCTTACCAATTGGCAAGTCCCTCGCAGAGCCTGATTTACTTGAGCAAGCTAGAGAAATCATGGAGATCATGGCAAAGCGTGGTGCTGAGGTTCCTATTCCAACGGATGTCATCGTTGCTAATGAATTTTCATCGCAAGCACGAGCAAATAAGGTGATGGCTACAGAGGTTCAATCCGATGACATGATTTTGGATATTGGCCCTCGGACGGCCGCTAAATTGGCGATGATTATTTCAAATGCCGGCACGATTGTGTGGAACGGCCCCGTTGGCGTCTTTGAAATCGAACAGTTTGGCGGTGGCACAAAATTATTGGCTGCTGCTATTGCGCACTCACCTGCATTTACGATTGGGGGCGGGGGCGATACTTTAGCGGCGATAAATAAATATCAGATTACCAATCAAATTGATTATATCTCAACAGGTGGCGGAGCTTTTCTGGAGTTTTTAGAAGGAAAGTCTTTGCCTGCAGTTGAAATTCTGATTCAAAGAGCGACACATTAATTAGATAAAGGGTGGTAAAGATGGCACTAATTTCATTAAGACAATTACTAGATCATGCTGCAGAACACCAGTATGGTATTGCTGCATTTAACGTAAATAATATGGAGCAGATTCATGCGATTATGCAAGCGGCAGATGAGCTTGATAGTCCGGTAATTTTGCAAGCATCTGCTGGCGCCAGAAAATATGCTGGCGAAGCTTTTTTACGACTCATGGTTCAGGCAGCTTCTGAGCAGTATCCTCATATTCCGGTATGCCTGCATCAAGATCATGGATCATCCCCAGACGTTTGCCAGATGTCCATTCGTAGTGGATTTTCGAGTGTGATGATGGATGGCTCTTTAATGTCTGACGCTAAAACTCCAGCGAGTTATGACTACAACGTAGAAGTTACGCGTCGGGTAGTTGAAATGGCTCACGCTGTTGGTGTCTCTGTCGAAGGAGAATTAGGTTGCCTAGGATCTTTAGAAACAGGTACTGCCGGTGAAGAGGATGGAGTAGGTGCTGAAGGGGTGCTAGATCACTCTCAATTACTGACTGATCCAGATGAAGCTGCACAATTTGTTAAAACTACCCAAGTAGATGCATTAGCGATTGCGATTGGCACTAGTCATGGGGCGTATAAATTTAGCAGGCCACCTACTGGTGATATTTTGGCAATTGAACGTATTAAAGCGATCCATCAGCGTATTCCTAATACCCATCTAGTGATGCATGGCTCATCTAGCGTTCCACAAGAATGGCTTGCCACGATCCGCCAATATGGCGGTGTGATTAAAGAAACCTATGGTGTTCCTGTAGAAGAAATTGTTCAAGGAATTAAAAATGGTGTCCGCAAAGTCAATATTGATACAGATATTCGTTTGGCAATGACTGGAGCAATGCGTAAGCTGATGGCAGAAAAACCTGAAGAGTTCGACCCAAGGGCATTTTTTAAAGTCGCTACAGCGGCTGCCAAAGGGATTTGTTGCGATCGGTTTATTGCCTTTGGTAGTGCAGGCCAAGCTTCTAAAATTAAAACGATTTCAATGGACTCTATGGCGCTTAAGTACGCTAAGGGTGAATTTACTCCGATTGTTAAATAAGGTTAAGTTGTCAGATGCAGTTTGATATTAGCCCCTATCAAGTTGTGCTATTTGATGTTGATGGCACCATGGCCGAAACCGAAGGTTTGGGTCATTTGCCTGCCTTTAATGCTGCCTTTGAGCAAGCCTCTTTACCTTGGCAATGGGATGTGCAAATTTACAAAGAGCTCTTGCAAATTACGGGGGGTTTAGAGCGGTTAAAAGGCTATAGAGCAATGATGCAGAGCGCTACCAAAGATCTAAGTCAATTACCAAGTGATGCTGTTTTAAAGAATATTCATCTTGCTAAAAATCAGTTCTATGCTCAGTTGATGGCGCAAGGCAAGGTAGTATCACGGCCCGGTTTGGTGCGCTTTATTAATCAATTGTCATTGCATGGCAAGCAGTGGGGTGTAGTGACTACAACTAGTCATTCAAATTGGGCTAGCTTATGGCAAGCCGTCTTAAAAAATAGTATTCAGACAGAGCCAGCAGTAGTAGTGTGCGGCGAAGATGTGACCAAGAAAAAGCCTGATCCGCAGGCCTATCAATTAGCTGCCCAGAAGTTAGGGCTAGACCCAAGGAGATGTTTGGCGGTAGAGGATTCAGATAACGGAGTGCTATCAGCCCTGCGTGCCCAAATTGAGGTGCTCGTCGTCCGTAGTCAATTTTTTGCAGAGGGTAATTTTACTGGCGCCAAACTCGTTGTAAATGAATTTACTGAATTAAACCCAATTTAAAACATATTTTTGATTATTTAAGGAAAATGATGACGATCAAAGTAGCAATTAATGGTTATGGTCGGATTGGTCGCATGATGTTACGTGCGATATATGAAGAAAAATTTGATGATATTAAAGTAGTCGCGATTAATGGTTTAGGTGGGATTGATATGAATGCACACCTGACTCAGTATGATTCGGCTCATGGACGCTTTCCGGGTACCGTTGAGGTAGATGGGGATCATGTCATTATTAATGGCGACCGTATCAAAATGTTCTCCACTCGTAACCCCCTAGAAACCCCATGGGGGGATTATGGCGTCGATGTCGTGCTTGAATGCTCTGGTGTCTTTACCTCCAAAGAGAGGGCTATGATTCATATTCAGCAGGGCGCCAAAAAGGTTCTGATTTCTGCTCCAGGTGATAAAGATGTAGATGCTACGATTGTGTATGGAGTAAATCACCAATCCCTAAAAGCAAGCGATATTGTGGTCTCTAATGCTAGCTGTACAACCAACTGCTTAGCGCCAATCGTAAAGCCAATTTTAGATAGTATTGGTATCGAATCGGGTTTGATGACTACTATTCATGCCTATACCAATGATCAGGTATTGACTGATGTGTATCACAGTGACATGCGCCGTGCGCGTTCTGCCACGATGAGTATGATTCCAACAAAAACTGGTGCCGCTAAAGCGGTAGGTCTTGTGTTGCCAGAGCTGCAAGGCAAGTTTGATGGCTTTGCTATACGTGTACCAGTGATTAATGTTTCTGTAGTTGATTTAACTTTTGTACCTACTCGCAAGACTAGTGCAGAAGAAGTCAATCAGATTCTTAAAAAGGCTAGCGAAAGCTCTTTAAAGGGGGTCTTGGCATATAACACCTTGCCTTTGGTCTCAATTGACTTTAACCATAACCCATTACCTAGTATTTTTGATAGCACCCAAACACGGGTATCTAAAGATGGAAATTTAGTCAAGGTACTATCATGGTATGACAATGAATGGGGCTATAGCTGTCAGATGTTGCGAGTCACACAAGCATTAATGTCAGTTTAAGTCCTAAGATAAACATAAGGAAAGATCATGAGCGATCAGTATATTATTGCCCCTTCAATTTTGTCAGCCAATTTTGCGCGACTTGGTGAGGAAGTCAGCAATGTACTTGTAGCTGGTGCAGATTGGATACACTTTGATGTGATGGATAACCACTATGTGCCTAATCTAACCATTGGACCCTTAGTGTGTGAAGCGATTCGATCCTATGCTGTTAAGGACGGCCAAGCAGCATGTATTGATGTCCATCTCATGGTGGAACCAGTAGATCGAATCATTCCAGACTTTGCCAAAGCTGGGGCGAACTTAATTAGTTTTCATCCTGAGGCTAGCTCCCATATTGATCGCACTTTAGGCTTGATTCGTGATAGCGGTTGTCAGGCAGGCATTACACTTAATCCAGCAACATCACTACATTATTTGGACTATGTTCTTGACAAGGTAGATTTGATTTTATTAATGTCCGTTAACCCAGGATTTGGTGGTCAATCTTTTATTCCCTCTACTTTAGAAAAGCTTTGCTCAGTTAGGCGCATTATTAATGAGCATGAGGCTAAAGGGGGCAAGAAGATTCGTTTAGAAGTCGACGGCGGAGTCAATGCTAATAATATTGCTCAGATTGCGCAAGCCGGAGCTGATACTTTTGTGGCTGGCTCAGCGATCTTCTCAAAGCCCGACTATCAAGCAGTGATTGATTCGATGCGGACAGCCTTAAAGCCTCTGGCCTAGTCAGCTCACTAAAAAAGGGGCCTAAGCCCCCTTTTTAATCGTTACCTGATATTTCAGCCTAGACTATCGGCCCAAATATTATGAGCCCAACCCCAAGCGTAGACGCCCTCAAGAGTAGTCGGTGCAGGAGAAAGACCTCCTGAACCAGGAACTGTTTTAAAGGTTTTCTCGGCAGCGTTATATTGATGCACGCTAGCGACGTGAACTACTTCTTTACTGTTGACAAAGCTATAGCAAGTATTTGTTAAAACAGGGGCAGGATTTACTTCCCAAGCACTGAGTTCAGCAACAATTGCAGCGGCTGCTACTTTGGCATGTTGATTAGCCATATGTCCAGACTTGGGCATGAGTGGCGCAATCTGAATCGAGTCACCGAGCACGTGAATATCTTTTTGTGCGGTAGATTCAAAATTGATGTAATTAACATTAACCCAGCGCCCATTAGAATTTGCCAGTCCAGTCTTGACGGCAATTTCTCCTGCGCTCATGGCGGGCAATAAGTTCAAGACATCTGCCTTGACGTCATCTTGCACTTCCAATTTAATGGTCTTGGTCTTAGCATCAACTGCCGTGACATTGTGTTTTGGCAAGTATTCAACCATTCCTGGGTATAGCTCTGCCCATGCTTTTTTGAATAAACCAGCCTTAGAAACGATGTCTTGGTTGGCATCAAGTACGAGCACTTTACCCTTAGGGTTATGTTGCTTTAAATAGCTAGCGACCTGACAGGCACGTTCATATGGACCAGGAGGGCAGCGATAGGGTGCCTCAGGAATGCTAATTGCAAAGGTGCCCCCTTCGCGCATCGCTGCGATTTGCTTATGCAGAGCAACAGTTTCTGCGCCAGCTTTCCAGGCTTGCAGTGTCACGCCATCTTTATTTGCTTGAGCTAGACCTTCAATGCTATTCATCATCAGGGCTACGCCAGGAGAGACGATGGCTTTGTCATAGCTTAAAGTTTTGCCAGAAGACAGTTTGACCATTTTTTTATCAGGATCAATGCTAACGACGCTTTCATGAATAATCTTCACTCCATGACGTTTACTGAGGTTGTCATAGGGAGAAGTAATTTCTGCCATATTGCGCGAGCCACCAACAACGAGGTTGGACATGGGGCAGGAAACAAATGCAGCGTTAGGCTCGATTAAGGTGACTCGAGCCGTGTTATTAGAAAAGAGGCGTAAGTACTTAGCGGCAGTAGCACCACCATAACCTCCGCCAATCACGAGAATCTCTGCTTTTTGTAGACTAGCGCGAGCTGATCCTGAAAAACCAGCGATTAAACCAAGCGCACCAGCGCTTTGACCAATAAAATGTCGACGATCCATGGCGGCCTCCTTATTGTTTCTTGCCAAGTTGATTGGCAATTGTGGTGAGTTGTTCATCGGAGTATCCTTTGGCCAATTGCGGCATGATGGTACCTTCTAGGGCTCCTGATTTATATCCCTTTAACTTTGTCAGTATTTCTTGACTAGTTAAGTTATTAATCAGAGGCATTCCTCCTTCAGGAACGCCTTTACCATCGGTGCCATGACAGTTGGCGCAAGTGGCGGCTAAAGCGCGTTTATAGAGTTGATCTGCGGTCTGCGCAAAACTGGTACCACTCCAGCACAATCCCGATATGGCAGATATGGATATAGCTAGCAATACTGGTTTTAATTCCTTCGTTCGCATGGGAATAGTCTCCATTCTTTTTTCTTTTCAAATTCTGTTTTTAAGGTGCTACTGTTTATTAGTGCTTCATCTGATCATCTTACTGTCATCTTAGTCAGATAGTTAAAATATTAGTGCTTATACCTAGGCATCTAGATGTATTGACTATATGCTTAGAGACAAAAGTTGGCTGGAGCCTAAATGAATAGGGTAATCTCCTAGTTCTGTATCAAGACCTTTAAAATAGCGCCATGCGAGCTGCTTTCACATTCCGTAGTGCCATTCTGATTCTCCTGCTAGGTGTATTTAGCTATCTATATGGCATAGATAGTCGCTTTGCTCCTAAAAATGGCGATGAATATCCTTATATGCATATTGTCAGAATGACCGCTGATGCGGGTCATTGGTTGCCATTGCAATCTCAGATGGATGGCATTAAAAATACCAAGCCGCCTTTGGTATTTTGGCAAGGTATTGCCACTACCCAATGGGGCAGTAACTGGTCTTTAGCGGCCCTGCGTTGGCCTAGTGTGTTGTATACCGGCCTTACTGCATTTTTCTTATTTTTAGCAGTTCGTCGTTTTAGCGGTAAGACACAAACTGGCCTACTAGCGGGCTTAGTATGGCTTTCTTTTTTTGCAACTTATCGTTATGGCCGACCATTCTTAACCGATCCACCAGAGGTCTTTTACTTGAGCCTGCCTTTTATGGCTATCTTGTATTGGGGCAAGTCAGCTTTTGAATCTAAGCTTGTTTTGCCATTGCTAGCAGGCCTTTGTTTTGGTTTAGCCCTATTGTCAAAATCATTTGCCTACATTGTGCCCGCGACATTTGCCATGGGCTTGTACTATTGGCGCTGGCGGAAGTGGAGTTTGTCTGAGGTGCTCATGAAAGATCTTTACAAAGTGATCTTGATGGGTGTTTTGGCTTTAGGTATCTTTTCTTTATGGTTTGTTTTAGACCCATTTCCTCAGGCCGTATGGCAAGAGTTTGTGCTAGGTGAGAATGCTGGCAAGTTTGAAGCACGAAGTTCTCATTACTTCTCAGACTTAGTGCGTGGTGGCGACAGCATTTGGATGTTGTTGCTCACGAGCTTAGCTAATGCCGGTTTATTTCTGTTTGTATTCATTTCGGCTTTGTTGCAATGTTGGAAAGAGCGCCGTTTTCTGTCGATGGAGGAAGGATTATTACTGCTATTAATAGCTGCCTTCTTCATTGTTTTTAGCTTGCCTAGTCAACGCTCTGGACGTTACCTCTTACCAGTAATGCCCGCTTGCGCTGCTCTGATTGCCTTGTATTGGGAGCGCTTGCCTTTATGGGGTTTTAGGCTTGCCTTGTTATTGCAATTAATTGTGCTCGGGGCATTGTGCTCGGTTGGCATTAATTTACAGCTCTCGAATTTTCTGGGAGAAGCTGGCATTTGGGCTTATTCTAATTGGCACTGGGCTTTAATGGCTGGAGCACTAGCTTTAGTGCTGCTCGGCTTATTTAGCAAAGAGCGCACTAAGAGCATTGCTTTAGCAGGATGCTTTATTTGTTATTGCGCTTTAACAAGTAGCTTATCTCCTTTAGAGGGTGCCTTAGGGCGCTATAACTTAGCAACAATGGCAAGTTTAGTTGGGCAAGAGGTATGGGTGCCTTGTGACTATCGGGCCAAAGATGAAGAATACCGTTTGCTTTTACCCGGTGCGCAATTACGGGGATATCACGCGAATGATGCTGGCAATGTTGCCGCTCTCACTAGCACCTATCCCATAGTGGCAGTGCAAAGCCCCATTGGTGAGCAGCCTGAGCTATGTGAGTCTTGTAAAATCCTTGGTCAGCGTATGGAGATGCGGGCGCGCCACTCTGAATCACAGATCAAGGCGATACTGATGGGTCAGATGGGTGAGTATCTGTTTGTAAATGAGTATCTGATTGCTGGCCCAGTGAATGCTCTGACCCCCCCAATAGAAAAGGATGCTTGTCGATGAGTCGTGTGATTGCATTTTGTTTTTTAATGTTAGCAGCAGTACTAGCTTATCTGCATATTGATCGTCAGCCAGCATGGGCACCATTTGAGATGGTTAATTTGGCTAATGAAGTGACTGAAGATGCTACAGAAACTACAGAAACTATCCCCCAAACTCAGAAGACTCATAAAGCCTCCAAAAATGTGGCTCCAAGCAAACCCCCTATTGCCCAGCCACAATCTAATTGGTTGCCCGATACTGGTGCTGCCTCAGTTCATGCTGCCTCACTAATTGCTTTAAAAGAGGGCGGGGGTGTTCGGGCATTTTGGTTTGCTGGTAGTCGAGAGGGCGCTAAAGATGTCGTAATTAATAGTGCGGTATTTGACCCGCAGTCTGCTAGGTGGAGCGCGCCTACAGTAGTGATAGATCGGCTTCGTGCTCAACAAGATTTGTCACGCTATATCGCTAAATTGGGTAATCCTGTGCCCGCCAGAATGACTAATGGACAGATGCAGTTATTCTTTGTGACAGTATCTATTGGCGGCTGGGCAGGCAGCTCAATTTCTACGGTGATCTCAGATGATGAAGGCTTAACTTGGGGGCCAGCCAAACGGTTGATTACTTCACCATTCATCAATTTGAGCACCTTAGTAAAATCACCCACTATCCAGTTCTCCGATGGCCGCTTGGGTCTACCTGCTTATCATGAGTGGATAGGTCGATTTGGTGAGTTTTTAAGGCTTGATGCTGACAAGGTCATTGATAAACGTCGTATGAGCTCTGGGCGCGGTGCTATTCAGCCAGTCGTGTTTGTGGCTGACGAACAGCTAGCAAGTGCTTTTTTTCGACAAACGAGAAGTAGCTCGCAGATAAAACAAATTCCGGTAAGCCAAACCCAAAATGCCGGGCAATCTTGGAGTGTTGGTCAGGATCTAGAGATCCCTAATCCTAATTCAGCTATAGCAGCATTGACCCTCAATAATGGCGTGCGACTAATGGTGCTAAATAATATTGAATCTGGTCGGCATCGTTTGGTGATGTTGATGAGCCAATCTCAGTCAAATATTTGGAATGTTGTCCAGGTGTTAGAGGATGATGAGGCTTTGCCTCATGATCAGCGTAAAGAATATTCTTATCCCTATCTCATTACCGCAGATGGGAGCGATGCGCACTTAGTCTATACCTGGCATCGTAAAAAGATTTTGCATCAGTATTTTAGTTCGGCATGGATTAAGCAAAGCATGTCTAAGGAGGCGCCATGATCAGTACCTATATGCAAATGATTGCTTTATTGGAGATTTCGATCAGCGCTGCCGTGATCTTCATTTGGCTCTTGCAAAAACTAGTTCCAGGCGAGATCACATTTGCTATGCGCATTCTTTTACTCTTCATTTTAGGCAATCTCTTGTTCTGGCCTTTGGGGATGTCCATGCAATTGCCATTAGCTGCTTATGTGCGCGGTGTTACTGGGGATCTAAGTTTGGTGACATTATTACTTTTGTGGAGCTCGATTCTGCCTAAATCTAAAGCCACACCCATTGGAGTAAAAGTAGCCATTGGGCTGATTGCCATTTTGTTTTACCCAGCAGCTCTTGGACTTGGCATGACCGATCCCTATGCTTGGGGATATGGTTCGCTAGTCTTATTAATTTTTGTACTTATTTTTGCTGTTATTTGTGGCTTAGCGAACTGGGCCAAAGGCGTATGGATTTTGGCTTTTGCCATCATGGCCTGGTCTGTCCATTGGCATGAATCTAGTAATTTATGGGACTATGTATTAGATCCATTTTTGGCTGTTTGGGCAATTTACAGTATCTTTTATGCCTTGTACCGTAAACGTCGTGAGAAGGCGCAATCTGGCTATTTATTCAGGGCGGGTTAGTCATTTATTGAGGTTTTTTATGAAAATAGTCATGCAATATCAAGAGGCTAGGAATTACTTTCAATGGTTTGCTTGCGCATCTGTGCTTTGTTTAATGTCCGCTTGCGCCGGCAATAACAACTCCAATCAGTATGTCTACTCGCAAAACACTGAACAGGGCACTAGCAATAGCGCGCCTCAGTTAATGAGCGCTGCCCAACTGCAGTCTTTGGTTTCTCCGATTGCCCTTTATCCTGATTCTTTGCTTTCATTAATGTTATTGGCTTCAACCTATCCCTTAGAAGTAGCGGAGGCTTACAACTGGCGTCGGAACAATGCCACCTTAAAAGGTGCAGCGCTGAACGATGCGCTTAAAGCACAATCCTGGAATGACAGCGTAAAGTCCATCATGAGTTTTCTTCAAGCATTTGACATGATGGGCAGTCAATTGCAGTGGACGCAAAATTTAGGGAATGCCTATAAGTTACAACCTGCCGATACGATGAAGGCAGTTCAGTTACTACGTCAGCGGGCAGTTAAAGCAGGTACTCTTCAGTCTAATGCGCAAATGACTGTTACTACCGATGCTAGTTCGAATATCCTAATCACGCCTGCAAATACGCAAGTGGTGTATGTGCCGACCTATAACCCCACAATGGTTTATGGGGCCTGGCCTTATCCCGATTACCCACCTTATCCTGCCTATAACCCAGCTTGGGGAGTAATGGCATTTGGTTTAGGTTTTGCAGTAGGAGATGCTTTTTGGGCAACACCGAGCTGGTCTAACGGTACTATCAATGTGAACAATAACAATTCCGGTGGTCGATCTAACCGGGGAGTAATTGGCCCTAGTAGTATTCAGAATCAACAACGGCTTATGAATGATTGGAAAAATAATGCCACGCCACAAGATCGGCAAGCTGCCCGCTCTGCTGGTCAACGGGCAGATAGCACCTTTGAGAAAAATGCCACACCCCAAGAGCAGGCCCAAGCTAATCGTTTAAATCAAGAAGCTCGTAATGACTACCAACAAGACAAAGCGAACCCCAATACCTATCGTGAAGCTGCACAAGAAAACGCCTTAAGAGACCAAGCACGCTTTGATGGCAATCAGGATCGCTTTAGTGGCCGTGGTGGTTTTGGTGGTGGCCATATGGGTGGATTTAGACGTTAATCAAGATAAAGAGAATAGAGCCATGACTACCTTAACCAATACCTTACGAGCGTTGTTCATGATTGCTTTCATATTCGGCCAGCAAAGTATCTTTGCTCAAACTACAGTCAACACGGGGGATGCTTCGACTGCTGCCTTAGTAGCACTTTGTAAAAATACCAATGATGTGGATGCGCAAAACTTTTGTTTTGGATTTGGTGAAGGCGTCTATCAAGCGTATTTAGCAAATCAAAATCCTAAAGTAAAACCGCGCATTTGTTTTGGGGAAAATGCAGGTACTCGCCAAGTGATATTGGAACAATTTTTAACTTGGAACCAAACCCATCCACAGTTCAACCAAGAGCGCGCAGCTAAAACTCTGATGCGCTTTTTTGCTCAGCAATATCCCTGTAAGTAAACTACTCTAGCTTGGCGAAAGACCAAGAAAAAAGCCAGCTGAGCAGCTGGCTTTTTTATTCAACGATATTCCGAAATTAATCTGGAATATTTGCTTTACGAATGACAGGACCCCACACGTTGATCTCGGTTTCAAGATGGGATTTCAGGCCTTTGGCAGAAACTTTATCCATTGAGACGATATCAATATTGGAATCTTCTAAACGTTTTTTCACATCTGGTGAGTTCAGTGCTTTTTTGAGTGCCGCATTGATCTTATCCAGAATTGGCTGTGGCGTACCTTTTGGAGCATAAACGCCATGCCATACTTTGACTTCGAACCCTTTAAGTCCTTGTTCATTCAAAGTAGGTACATTAGGAATAGCAGGCAAACGCTTCATGGTGGTTGTGCCATAAGCCTTTACACGGCCATCCTTAATATAAGGAATGGTTTGCGTAGTTTGATCGCACAAAAGATCGACCTGGCCACCTAAGAGATCTGTTAATGCAGGACCAGTTCCTTTGTATGGAACGTTGGTGAGTTTAACGCCTAGACGACTCTGAAATAACAAGCCGCATAACTGAGAAACTGCTCCAGGACCGGCATTAGCCATGGTGACTTTAGCCCCATTGGCTTTGATGTAGGCCTCAAGCTCTTTAAAGTTATTTGCTGGTAAGTCTTTTTTACCCAAAAGTACCATGGGTACATCGGCTACTTGCCCAATGTATTCAAAGCTAGTCATTGGATCATAAGGAAGTTTTTCATATAAAGCTTGAGCTGTTGCCATACCCATATGGTGAATATAGATGGTATAGCCATCAGGAGCAGCGCGTGAAACTTTGGTGGAGGCAATGGTGCCGCCTGCCCCAGGAACGTTTTCAACCACGACGGTTTGACCTAAAGCTTGACCCATAGGGACAGCAATTAAACGGGCGATAGAGTCAGTTGGGCCGCCAGCTGCAAAAGGCACCACTAACTGAATAGATCTAGTTGGCCAGTCTTTTTGGGCTAATGCTAGGTTGCTACTGAGTAATGTACCAGCACCGATTACAGCGGCAAGCGCTGCAAATAGGGGTTTACGTAATTTCATTCAAGTCTCCTTTGTTAATTCTCGTAATATTTTGCCATTTAAATGCTACCAGTGCGTTTAGGGTTTACCAGCAAGAGCCAAGGTTCTTTGGGCAAGCAATACCACAGGACGATCAATCATGCGCCCATCTAGCTTGACTGCGTTACCTTTAGAGGCCTTGTCTGCTTTGATGACTCGAGTCGCCCAGTCAATTTCATTAGAGGTGGGCATAAAGGCCGCTTTTACTAAAGGAACTTGTTTTGGATGAATACAAAGCTTGCCACCAAAACCCATCCGTTTAGCGCGATGGGCATCTTCTGTAAGTTGCTGCACATCATCAATAGAGGGTGTTACCCCGTCGATAGGAGGAGCAATTTGCGCTAAACGTGAAGCAAGCACCAGCTCAAAGCGAGCACTTTGTAATTCAGTTTCTTGTTGATCGCAAACGATGCCTAGATCCGCTTGGAGATCCAGGTTACCTAACGCAAGTCGCAGTACTTGTTCGGCGTTGGCAATGTCATTGAGGTTAGCTAGGCCAATGGCAGTTTCAATCATCGGAATGATCGCTGTATTTGGCAATATTAGGGCGACACCATTCATTTGATCTAGAGATTCACTTTTAGGAATCAATAGGCAGGCTAGATCGAGCTCTTGCGCCAAAATAAGGTCGGCGGCATAAAAATGACTTCCTGGAGAATTTGAGCGCATTACTAAACGTTTTTTCTCTTCCTTAGAAAAGCTCGGCCACGCTACCCGAATAGCCTGACGGGCTTTTTCTTTATCTTCTGGCGCTACTGCATCTTCTAAATCAAGGACTACTGCGTTGGCCCCACTATCTAAGGCTTTAGAAAACCGATCTGGACGGGTAGCAGGCACAAATAAAAAGTTACTACTAAAACCAAGCGGGTTATCAAGTGGATTCATAGGAAGGTAATTAGGTAAGGAAGAAGCCTATCTTGGATTGTTTGCGGATATTCCACAAGAGCTCTAGAGTCTGATGCATTTCGTTAGGTAAGGCGCCACCACTAAAGGCCGCTAGACGTAGGGCTTTATCACTAATTTCTGCGCGACTCAAAGTATTGCCAGGATCGCCCTTAGGTTCATCAACTCGACCTTCTAAGATCGTGCCATTCTTTAAGTAGACCTTAACCTTACCGATCCAGCGCTGGGGATAGGCGTTATCGACTTCTGGATCCAAAATCATCGTGACGCGATCCCGAAAATCACTAATTTGCTGATCTGAAAAGTGTTCCGCAAATTCTGGTAAACCAGCAAATTGATAGTGAGCAATTAAAGCTAGGACTGTGCCCATCGAGAACTTCGATTGATGAACCGTACTGGGATTAATCACGGGGCCTAAAACATCAATCGCCCCTTGATGAACTAAGGTTTCTACTTTAGCAATCTCATTTGCTTGAAGATGGTGTGTCAACATCACCTGCAAGAGTGCATCTGCAGCAGGGTGCGTATGGCGGCAAGAAGCATGATATTTAAAGCTAGTTTCGGCAAGAGCCCAGCGACTACCCAAGCGGTCAGTCAGCTTATGGGGATCTGCATCAGTGGACATGCCCGCAGCTAACCCTTGTTTGCCTTCCAATATCTGCTGCGCACCAGTAAAGCCTGAGCGCGCTAAGTAGGCTGACATCAAACCAGTAGATGCGGCATGGGCAGTGTGTAATTGTTTAGAGTCTGCGCCATCACGTAAGAACTCCCACAACCCAGCCGATTGAGTGCCAGCAGAGCCAAAGGCATGGAGCATTTGCTGTGGGTTAAGTTTTAATAAACGACCGACTGTTGCCGCTGCCGCTAGAGTGCCTGCTGTACCAGTAGTGTGAAAGGTTTTGTAATGAGATCGACCCAAGAATTCACCAACACGAATACCTACTTCGTAACCAGCAATGGCAGCAGTGAGGAGTTCTTCGCCAGAAGCACCAAGTGCTTGGGCGCTTGCTAAAGCAGCCGGAAAAACCACGGTAGCCGGATGAAAGACTGAGCCATTGTGAACATCATCTTGTTCGGCGACATGAGAAGCAGCAGCATTAGCCATCGCAGCTAAAAACGGACTTGAGCTAGAACGATTGATCAGTATTTGTGCAGGGCCACGATGAGTTTTATTAAAACCCCCCATCTGTTGCGCAAATTGCGTAATCGCTTCGACTGGCCGAGCCCCTTTGCCAGCAATAGCAGAGCCAAACCAATCAACCAATAAATCTTCTGCCCGCAAAATCACCTCAAGGGGTACATCGCCCAGCTGTAATTGAGAGGCGAAAGTAGCTAAAACTTGTGATGGGTGTGGTGTGGGCATATTAAGCTAAGACTGCGGTAGCTTGCATTGTCAGCATACCTTCATGGTCTTGTGCCCAAACCGATATCGTCTTGCCGGCAGGATCACTTTCTAGGTCAGGCTTAGCGCAGACTTTAAAGGAATTGATGTCAAAAGTAGGGCGGATCGCCCGAAACTCAAAACTCTTGAGAGTGCAATTCTGAATACTTTGCCGCACCAGATCAACTAAGAGGGTAGCAATTAAAGGGCCGTGCACAATCAAGCCGGGATAGCCTTCCACTTCGGTGACGTATTTGCGATCGTAATGAATCCGATGGCCATTAAAAGTTAAAGCAGAGTAACGAAACAGTAAGACATCATCTGGTGTAATAGTTTTAGACCATTTGGCATCAGTTGGTGCTGGGGTAGGGGCAACGGGTTTATCGTTTGGACCTGGTGCATCACGATAGACAATGTCATGTTCTTCAATTAAGGCTAAGCCGGTTTGATTAGAGATTTGATGTTTGACTAAAACAAAAATCAAATCCCCAGAACGTCCTGCTTTATGGCTAACAGATTCAATCGTAGAAATGCGTTCTATCTCATCACCAACCGCTAATGGCGCAAGCCATTGCAGACGACTGCCAGCCCACATTCGGCGTGGTAGTGGTACTGGTGGCATAAATCCTCCCCGTTTGGGGTGTCCATCAGGACCAATATCCGATTGGCGCGCATGTGGCAAAAAGTAGAGCCAATGCCAAAGTTCTGGTAAAAAAGTTCCCTTCTTTGGTGCAAGGTCTGGATAATCCAAGCTTGCCAAAAGCGCACGTACTGGCGCAGCTGTCACAGTGTCTTGAAAAGACTCAGTCTTGCCGAGCCATTCTTGGAGGTGGGAGATGGTTTGGGGTTCGATTCGCATAAACCCCATTATGCCCATTTCAGTAAAAAGTTCGGGCAAACTACATCAACAAACTGGCCACTAAATAACTCAAAAGACCTGCTAGCGCAGAGCCAGCTAAAACGGGAAGAATGCCTTTTTGGTACTTAAAGAGTGCCAGACCAGCCAACAGGCTAATGACAATTGAGATCCAAGAGATTGACCCTCCCAAACCATGTGGAAAAAATACATGGTAGGCAAAAAAGAGGCCTAGATTGGCAATCACACCTACTACTGCTGCGCTGATCGCCGTTAATGGAGCAGTAAATTTAAGCTTGCCATGAGTTGATTCAATTACAGGGCCACCGATTAAAACAAAAAAGAAGGAGGGTAAAAAAGTAAACCAAGTTGCCACACAAGCGCCAAGCACCCCAAACCAAAATGGATTGCTATACCCAATCAGATGCAAAATATGCCCCGCAAGATAACCCACAAAAGCAACCACCATGATCAGGGGCCCTGGGGTGGTTTCACCTAAGGCTAGACCATCCATCATTTGTCCAGCACTAATCCAATGAAAATGATCTACCGCTCCTTGGTAGACGTAGGGCAAGACAGCATAGGCGCCACCAAATGTCAGAAAGGCGGCTTTGGTAAAGAACCAAGCAATTTGGGGGTAAAGGGTATTCCAACCAAAGACCACAATCAGGCTAAGCATTGGCACAAGCCAAAAAGACACTGCCACCGCACTATAGGTAACAGTTCTGCGCAGATTAAACTGAGTATGAGGTGGGCTTGGCGTGTGATCATCAATCACTGCAGGACCATAAGCCTTGTCATTACCAGCCTGGTGTGAGCGACTTTGCCCAAAGTATTTTGGGTAACGCTTGCCACCCCAAATACCAATAGATGCTGCGATGAGGATAATGATCGGAAAGGCAAGATTGAGTAAAAAGATGGCCAAAAAAGAGCCTATCGCAATTGCAAGCAAAGGCTGGTTATGAATGGTGCGCTTACCAATCCGCACTGCCGCATGTAGAACAATCGCAGTAACTGCCGGTTTGATGCCAAAGAAGATGGCTGCAATCCAAGGAACTTGGCCAAAGCTAAGATACACCCAAGACAGACCAATGAGAATAAAAAAAGAGGGCAGAACAAAGAGGGTACCCGCCAAAATACCGCCCCAAGTCCGATGCATTAACCAGCCAATATAGGTCACTAGCTGTTGGGCTTCAGGACCTGGTAGGAGCATGCAATAGTTCAGCGCATGTAAAAAACGCCGCTCAGAAATCCAGCGACGCTTTTCAACTAACTCTTGGTGCAAGACTGCGATTTGACCAGCAGGGCCGCCAAAACTAATAAAACCTAGCTTGGCCCAAAACTGGAGAGCTTCTTTAAGCGGGATCGAGTTTAAGGTTGATTCCCGCTCGTCCAAGCTTAGTCACCCATACCGACAGCTACTTGACTAAAACCATTATCAACATAAATGATCTCTGCGGTAATAGCACTAGCTAGATCTGACAAGATAAAGGAAGTAGCATTTCCCACTTCATCGATGGTGACATTGCGACGTAAGGGGGCTGCTTTTTCAAAGCCACTTAAGAGCTTGCTAAAGTCTTTGATTCCGGAAGCGGCCAAGGTTTTAATGGGCCCAGCAGAAATACCATTTACCCGAATTCCTTTGGGGCCTAATGAGTTGGCTAGGTAGCGCACTGATGCCTCTAAAGAGGCTTTTGCCAGACCCATGGTGTTGTAGTGAGGTACGGTACGCATGGAGCCCAAATAAGTGAGGGTGACCAATGAGGCGGTAGGGCTGAGCATGGGTAAAGCCGCTTTACACAGTGCAGGGAAGCTGTAGGCGGAGATGTCATGGGCAATGCGGTAAGACTCACGACTAAGCCCATCTAAAAAATCACCTGCAATGGCTTCCCGAGGGGCAAAACCGATGGCATGGACTAAACCATCGAGCTGTGGCCAAGTTTTACCTAAATCTCCAAAAAGGGCTTCAATTTGCTCGTCACTGCCCACATCGCAGTCAAAAATCAGCTCTGAGTTGAATTCTTTAGCGAAATCAACCGAACGTTCCCTAAAGCGCTCACCCACGTAGGTAAAGGCTAATTGTGCTCCTTCACGATGGCAAGCCTTAGCTATACCATACGCTATAGAGCGGTTTGAGAGTAGGCCTGTAATTAAGATTCGTTTGCCTGCGAGAAAGCCCATGATGTTTCCTTTGCTTCAAAATAGTTTAGCTATCTACAATTGTTGCATATATGTTCATTACTAATCCCATTCGCTATCGTGTTTTATCCTGGTTTTTGGTCCTCCTAGCTAGCGCTGGGGGGATTAATGCCCAGGCTGCCCAAGGAATTTCTCAATACGGCAAGCCTAAGTATCTCGATGGTTTTAGTCATTTTGACTACGTCAACCCCAATGCGCCTAGGGGCGGTACACTAACTTTACCTAATCCTGGGCAAAGAACGAGTTTTGATAAATTTAATCCCTTTACGCTTCGGGGAGTTAGTGCGCCTGGCATTGAATTGATGTTTGAATCCCTAGCCGAAGGAAGCGCAGATGAAGTATCGAGTATCTATGGCCTGTTGGCAGAAGATATTCAAGTCGCTGCAGACCATCTGTCTGCGACCTTTCGGATTCGCCCTGAAGCCAAGTTTTCAGATGGCAGTCCCGTATTAGCCGCAGATGTTAAACACAGCTTTGATGTTTTGATGAGTGGTAAAGCACACCCTCGTTATAAAACTACTTTTGCTGATGTAAAACAGGCAGTGGTTTTATCGGCGCGAGAAGTGCGCTTTGATTTTAAAAATAGCAATACAGAGTTACCGATCATGGTGGGTACCTTACCAATCTTTTCTCGTAACTGGGGTAAAGCTGCAGATGGCTCCATGATTCCTTTTGAGAAAATGGCCTTTGAAGCCCCGATTGGTAGTGGCCCTTATTTGATTGAGTCTTTTAAAGCAGGCAAATCGATTGTCTTTAAAAGAAATCCCCAGTACTGGGTTGACCAATTAAGTAAGCCCTTAAATGTCCGAGTGGGTTTTTATAACTTTGATCGCGTCTTATACAAACTTTATAGCGATGACGCAGTTCGTCTAGAGGCATTTAAGGCCGGTGAATTTGATGCCTTGGTTGAATATCGTGCCAAGATTTGGGCTAAAGGTTATGTCGGATCTAAATTTGAGAATGGCTTGCTCCTAAAAAAAGCATTTATCAATCACAACGGTGCAGGCATGCAAGGCTTTGCGATGAATCTAAGGCGCCCGATTTTTCAAGATCCACGTGTTCGCGAAGCCTTAGGTTATGCCTTAGATTTTGAATGGCTGAACCGACAAATATTTTTTGATCAGTATGGCCGGATCAATAGTTACTTTACTAATAGTGATCTCAGTGCGAACTATGATGGACCACGTAAACCGACCCCAGCAGAATTGAAATTACTTTTGCCTCTCAAAGCGAAGTATCCCCAGTGGGTGCCAGATGCTGTCTTTGGCCCGATGCCCCCAGCACCATCTACTGTGCCGCCCAGTAGTTTACGTAAGAACCTCAAAAAAGCACGAGACTTACTAGCGCAAGCAGGCTGGCAATATCGAGATGGCGCTTTACGTAATATGCAGGGCGAGCCCTTTCGTTTTGAGATGGTAGAAGATGGACCTTTCTTTTTGCGAGTGATCTCTGCCTACATTCGGAACTTAGAGAAGTTAGGCGTACAGGTTGATATTAGAACGAGTGACTTTGCCTTACATCAAAAGCGCATGAATGACTATGACTTTGATATGACAACTATTCGCTTTGCTGACTCACAAAATCCCGGTAATGAATTATGGGACCGCTTTGGTAGCCAAGCTGCTAAAGAAAAGGGTTCAGATAATGTAATTGGGGTGCAATCACCAGTAGTTGATGCTTTGGTCAATGAAGTAACCAAGGCGCAAAACCGAGATGAGTTACGCGCTGCAACGCGGTCCTTGGATCGAGTTCTGTGGAATAGTTACTACGTCATACCGCAGTGGTACAACCCAACCCACCGAGTAGCGTATCGTAAAGAAATGCGCTATCCCGAACCACCTTTGTATTACTCAGCAGAGCCATGGATTATGCAAAATTGGTGGAAAGAAGAGGCCCCATAATGTCAGGACAAATGCGTAGCTACATCATCAAGCGCTTGCTCTTGATGATCCCTACCTTATTGGGAGTCTTAACACTCACTTTTGCAGTAGTGCAATTTGTTCCAGGTGGCCCAGTCGAGCAGATGGTCTTGGAACTAAAAGGTAAAGGCAATGCGGCAGTTGGGGGTTCAGAGTCTTCTGGAGCAGGTGCGACTTATCGCGGGCGCCAAGGCGTAGATGCGCAACGTTTAGAAGAGGTCAAGGCGCTCTATGGTTTTGATAAACCTCCTTTGGAGCGTTATTTTATGATGCTTGGACGGTTTGCCAGATTTGATTTAGGGCAAAGCTATTACCAGCACGAGAGTGTATGGCGTTTAGTGGTCTCTAAGTTTCCGGTATCCATCAGTATTGGATTATGGACTTTCTTTATTACTTATTTGGTTTCTATTCCGTTAGGGATTGCTAAAGCAGTGCGGGATGGTTCACGCTTTGATGCCATTACCAGCAGCATCATTTTGGTGGGGTATGCCATTCCTGGATTTGTTCTTGGGGTACTACTTTTAGTGATCTTTGGTGGGGGTAGTTTCTTGCAATTGTTTCCGTTGCGAGGTCTTACTTCAGATAACTGGAGTGATCTGAGCATGATGGGTAAGGTGATGGATTATCTATGGCATTTGGTATTACCAATTACCGCATCGGTATTAGGTAGCTTTGCCGTGGTCACGATGTTAACTAAGAATTCTTTTTTAGAAGAAATTCGCAAGCAATATGTTTTAACTGCGAGAGCAAAAGGCCTCACAGAAAAACAAGTCTTGTGGAAACATGTATTTCGTAATGCTTTGCTGCCTTTGGTGACAGGATTTCCTGCGGCCTTTATTGGCGCTTTCTTTACAGGCTCACTCTTGATAGAAACCCTCTTCTCATTAGACGGTCTAGGATTACTTTCTTATGAGTCAGTTATGCGTCGCGATTACCCAGTGGTCTTTGGTACCTTATACCTTTTTACCTTGATTGGCTTATTTACCAAGTTGATTTCTGATCTTTGCTATGTCTATATAGACCCGCGTATTCAGTTTGGTGCGGGGGGCGGTTCATGAATCGTTGGTTACGTTTTAAAAATAGCCGAGTTGGCTATGCCAGCTTGTGGATCTTTATGGTGCTATTTGGGCTTAGCCTATGCGCCGAACTGATTGCTAATGACAAGCCCTTAATCGTGCGTTACGATGACCATTTTTATTTTCCGGTGATTAAAAATCAACCTGAGAGGGTGTTTGGTGGAGACTTTGCCACTCCAACGGATTTTTTAGATCCAGATATTCGTCATAACATCACTAGCAATGGTAATTGGGCTATTTATCCCCCCATTACTTATAGTTATGAGACGCTTAATTACTTTTCAAAAGTACCTAATCCAGCTCCACCTTCTTGGGAGAATTGGTTAGGCACAGATGATCGTGGGCGCGATGTTTTGTCCCGCTTGATTTATGGCTTTCGTTTATCGATTCTGTTTGGTTTGGCATTAACGATTGTGGGCGTAGGTGTAGGTATTGTGTCGGGATCATTAATGGGATTTTTTGGAGGTAAGTTTGACTTAATTTCTCAGCGTTTAATTGAGATCTGGTCTGCCATGCCCGAGCTCTACCTCTTAATTATTTTTGCCTCAATCTTTAATCCCAGCATTTGGTTACTCATTATTTTGTTGGCAGCCTTTGGTTGGATGGGACTATCAGACTATGTACGCGCTGAATTTTTCCGTAATCGGGCCTTAGAATATGTCCGCGCTGCTAGGGCTTTAGGCCTTACTAACTTTCAAATCATGCGTCGCCACATTTTGCCCAATAGCCTAACACCGGTGATTACCTTTTTGCCCTTTCGTATGAGTGCGGCAATCTTATCTTTAACCAGTTTGGATTTTTTAGGACTTGGTGTTCCCCCCGGCACGCCTAGCTTAGGAGAATTACTCTCACAAGGCAAGAGTAATTTAGATGCCTGGTGGATTTCACTATCGACTTTTGTGGTACTAGTAGCCACACTACTCTTACTGACCTTTATGGGAGAAGCCTTACGTGACGCATTTGATTCTCGAAAAGTAAGTGCGCTTAAAGGGGGGCGGTGATGAGCCTTTCCTCCAAAGCGATGACCCCACTCCTGCGTTACGAAGATCTGTGCATTTCTTTTGGAGAGGGCCGGCGTAAAAAATTTGCTGTGAGCCACCTTGATCTAGAAATTGGGGTGGGTGAGCGCGTGGCTTTAGTTGGTGAGTCTGGCTCTGGAAAAACCTTGACTGCACTAGCACCCTTACGTCTTGAGCCTGAGGGTGCTGCAGTAACTGGGCGCATTTTGTGGAGTGGTAAAGAAGACAGTCCAAAAGCGCAATCTTTTGCACCAGTCGACTTGCTAGCCTTACCTATTAAAGATATACGTGAGATTCGGGGGCGAGAGATTGCCATGGTGTTTCAAGAGCCGATGACTGCACTAAATCCCTTATTTACAGTAGGCAATCAGATTGTCGAAGCAGTGCAGGTATATCAGCCCTTGATTTCTAAAGCTGATTGCATGTCTGCTGCAATTGAATTGCTAAAAAAGACTGGCATACCGCAAGCAGATAAACGTTTTCATTCTTATCCGCATCAACTCTCAGGGGGGCAGCGTCAGCGCGCAATGATTGCGATGGCGCTCGCTTGCAAGCCCCGTCTGCTAATTGCAGATGAGCCTACCACTGCACTTGATGTCAGTTTGCGCTTGCAGATTTTAGATTTATTAAAAGAATTACAAGAAGAGGCTAAAGATGATGGTGGTATGGGTATTTTGCTCATTACCCATGATCTTAATTTAGTAAAACACTTTGCCCAGCGTGTAGCAGTTTTAAATCAGGGTAGCTTAGCTGAGTGCGGTACTACCCAACAAATCTTTAAGCATCCTGAAAATCCCTACACCGAAGCTTTAGTGAATAGCGAGCCAGTACGACAGCTAGCACCGGTAATGCCTTTGGCACCTGTCTTGTTAACTACCGAGAGTCTGTCAGTTTCTTATCCGAGTGGTGAGTCCACTTCTTGGTTTAAGAAAGCCCCTAGTCATCAAGTATTGCGTAAAGTGAGTTTTGCGCTCAAGCAAGGGCAAACCATTGGCGTGATCGGGGAATCTGGTTCTGGTAAAACGACTTTAGGAATGGCCGTGCTAGGTTTATTGGGGGACTCGGCTGCGCAAGTGACTGGTGAAGTGGATGTTCTTGGGGCGGATTGGCAAAAGCTCAAACCCATCGAGCGTCGTGCCATGCGCTCAAGTTTGCAAGTGATTTTTCAAGATCCCTTTGGTTCGCTCTCTCCCCGGATGACAGTAATGCAAATTGTGTCAGAAGGTTTGGATGTGCATTTTCCTAAACTGACTACGGTAGAGCGAGAGACGCGGGTTACCGATATCTTGCGTGAAGTGGGTATTGATCGCTCTGCCTTAACACGCTTTCCTCATGAGTTTTCTGGGGGGCAACGGCAGCGTATTGCAATTGCCCGTGCACTTATTCTTAAACCCCAAATATTAGTTTTAGATGAGCCGACCTCTGCTCTAGATGTCTCTATTCAAAAGCAAGTCTTAGCGCTACTTTCTGAATTACAGAAAAAATACAACCTCGCTTATCTCATGATTAGTCATGATTTGGCGGTGATTCGGGCGATGTCTCATGAAGTCATGGTGCTTAAAGAGGGTAGGGTGGTGGAGTTTGGGGATACTGAAACACTGATTAAGCACCCACGTCAAACTTATACAAAAGAGCTCTTCACAGCTGCTGAACTGACCTAAGGGCTTATCTATGCGTGGTCTTGATTGCTGCAATGCACTTGTTAAAATCAAAATAATCTATCAAAAACAATAGCTTAGCCTTAGGGCTAATATTTGGTGAATTCTCCATTCTTTGTTAAACTCATTCGATGTCACTTCAAAAAGACTTACCAAAAGATGTGTTTGGATACTTGCCTAAGCAGCTCGCTTTGGCGTGTTCGACTGCACTGCTACTGTGTGTTACTCCGGCCCTAGCCGCAGATCCGACTACGGAGCCTTCCAAGGACGCTAGTGCTGATGCGCCAAAAGAATCCATGTTTGCGGCGGGTAAGTCTTACTTTGTGCGCTTTTCTGATCGTTTAGCAGATTCAGTTACTTTTAAAACAGAAGAATTGATTAACCGCTCCATGGAAATCATTGGGGTGCGTTATCGCTGGGATGCAGAGTTGCCTCAATCTGGCCTAGACGGCAGTAGTTTTGTGGGCTATGTCTTTAAGGATAAATTGGGATTTTTATTGCCCCGTAAATCGACGCAAATGAGTCGGGTAGGCAAACCAGTTAATCGTGATGATCTGCAGCCTGGCGACTTAGTATTTTTTAATACGATGCGCTTAACGTTCTCCCATGTTGGTATTTATGTGGGCGATAACAAATTTATCCACTCCCCATCTAAAGGAACTAACGTTCGCGTAGATGATATGAGTAGTCTTTATTGGGATAAACGTTTTGACGGTGCTCGTCGCCTAGATGGTAGCGATAACTTAGGTGATGCAGAGCGCAAAGAGTTACTTGATGAAGTCAATAAACTCAAGCGTAAATCACGTAACTTATAATGACCTACAAGCCTTATTTGCTCAGGCTTTCAGCTTCTCTTTAATCAATCCCATTTGCTCTTGCGTTGCTACTTCTCCCGCAAGAATAGCGGCGTTTCTGGATTTAAAATCACCACTACTCATTTGTAAAAGATGGGGCGTGATCACAATATCTGCACTCTTTAATTCATATTGATTGATACTTCTTTGCATGATCGAGATGGTTTGTTGGAGTACTCCAATGGTGCCACTGGCATCTTGATGCACCGGCTCTGAAGAAATGTTGACTGCAATCACCATGGTGGCTCCCATCTGCCTTGCATAATTTACAGGTACTGGTGCAACCAAGCCACCATCAACATATTCTTTACCGCTAATCAGCGCTGGCTGAAAGACCCCTGGAACACTACAAGAGGCGCGCACGGCAAGACCTGTATTGCCAGTTCTAAATAACACGCCCTTACCCGTTTGCAGTTCAGTTGCCACAATTCCGAGAGGAATACGCATTTGCTCTATGGTTTTATTTTGGACTTCCCGATTGACCATGGCTTGCAGGGCATCGCCCTTAATGAGGCCGCCAAAACGTCCCGCAAAAGGGAGCCCCCAATCTGCAATCGTAGCCTCATCTAAATTGAGGGCCAGACGATTGAGCTCATTTCCGGTGGCGCCAGAGGCAAAGAGCGCAGCGATGACACTCCCAGCACTGCTGCCCACGATGAGGTCGGGACGAATACCTTGTGCCTCTAAAGCCTTAATTACCCCTACATGGGCAAATCCGCGTGCTGCACCAGCACCCAATACCAAGCCTATAACTGGCTTTTGGCTACTCAGTAAGCCACATCCGCTAAGGCTAATACCACTCGCTATTGCCCCTAGACCGAGGCCTAAGCTCAAAAAAAGTCGTCGCTGATGGGTCTCGTGAGTTAAAAGAGGATCTGGGGTCTTAATATCTTGCATATGGCTATTGTAGGGAGGCTGACTTATAATTGGCGCACGGTGTACGAAAAGAACTTCGTTGCTTACAGGTAAGCCCCCATAAGACTTAAGGGATAAATTGCCTGTTGTAGCTATAAACCACCCCAAACCCATTTTTGAAATACCTTTTTTAAAGCCGTATCAGGAAACTACCTGATAGCCCAAATTTTATGGACGATCACAACCAGCGCGTAATAGTTGTAATAGAAACAGCTCTCCTGTGCGCCCAGGAACCACTTTCTGTTGCTGAGCTCACACGCTTGTTTGTTGAAGATGTTGACGCAGCACAGATTGATGAAGCCTTGTTAGAGATTCAGGAAGCATGGAGTGACAAAGGCATGGAGCTTTTGCATATAGCAACTGGCTGGCGTTTTCAGAGTCGCTTGTCCATGCGAGAGTACCTTGATCGACTTACCCCTGAGAAACCACCAAAGTATTCTCGGGCGGTAATGGAGACCTTAGCGATTATTGCCTATCGTCAACCTGTAACGCGTGGTGAGATTGAAGAGATTCGTGGGGTTACGGTAAGTACCAACGTCATGAAGCAATTAGAAGACCGTGGTTGGGTAGAGGTGATTGGTCATAAAGAGACTATCGGCCGACCAGGTTTATATGCCACCACCAAGCAGTTTTTAGATGATTTAAGTTTGACTAATTTACAAAGTTTGCCAATCTTAGAAGACGCAGCACCGATGGCTGTAGCAGATCAACTGGGCCAAGCCACAATTGAATTTGATGCATCTGCTACTGTAGAAACAGTGGTTGAACTTGATGAATACGGTCATGAGATTATGCAGATTGATTTTGATCAAATAGCAGTAGAAACAATGCCAGAAGTTGAACCTTCAAAAGAAGTTTCCCCCGAGTCTGAAAACAAATCAGACGAACAAAAAACAATGATTAATGACAAGCTCTAACGAAAACGATTCATCCCCGATAGTTCAGCCATCGGCAAATTCCTCTAATACGGAGTCCACTTCATCTGCTGTAGATGGAGCAAAGACTGAAGGTCGTGAGGGCGGGGAACGCCGTCCACGCCGCACAGGAACAGGTAAGCATCCGTTTAATAAAAAACGCCCATTTAATAAGGATCGGCCTCGTAGAGAAGGTGATGCCCATAAAGGCCCCCGCGAAGGTGGTCATCATTCTGGCGGTAATCAAGCTGCCAAATTAGCCCCTAACCCAGCAGAGAGTGAAGCTTTATTTGCTTCTGTCGTTTCAGGAGAGTTTGACGCTGCCTTAGATGCACCTGAGGTGGAGATGGTAAAAAATCCCGATGGTTTGAATGAGAATGAGATTTCTCATCAGACAGGTGCAGAGCGTCGTGCTCAACGGGTGCGACATGATGAAGATGCGGATATACCGAGCGAAGAAGAGATGAGTAGTTTGCAGTTTGCTAACGTAGACGATCTACCAATGAGCTTGCGTGATGAAGTCTGGTCTGACCTTGATGGTTTAGATGATGAGGCAGACGATGAAGATACCGTTAAGCTCCATAAGGTACTAGCTGATGTGGGTATGGGTTCACGCCGCGATATGGAAGACTTGATTATTCAAGGGCGGGTATCTGTTAATGGCTTACCTGCGCACATTGGGCAACGGATTGGGCCTACTGATCAAGTCCGCATTAATGGCAAACCAGTGCATCGAAAGATTGCTTCTAAGCCACCCCGCGTAATTTTGTATCACAAGCCTGCGGGCGAGATTGTGAGTCAGTCCGATCCGGAAGGCCGACCAACCGTATTTGATCGTTTGCCTAAAGCTCGCCAAGGTCGTTGGATTGCAGTGGGTCGCTTGGACTTTAATACAGAAGGCCTCTTGTTATTTACTAGCTCTGGAGAATTAGCCAATCGCTTAATGCACCCTCGCTATGGAGTCGAACGTGAATACGCAGTACGTATCTTGGGTGAACTTAGCCAAGATTCCATGGCTAAATTAAAAAGCGGCATTACGCTTGATGATGGTGAGGCAAAGTTTTTGCGCCTGACCATGGGTGGGGGTGATGGCGCTAATCGCTGGTATCACGTTGCTTTAAGCGAAGGCCGTAATCGCGAAGTGCGTCGCATGTTTGAAACCGTGGGACATACCGTGTCTCGATTGTTACGCACGCGTTATGGCATGTTCTTATTGCCTCCACGTCTTCGGCGCGGTAAGTGGGAAGAAGTCTCTCCTGAAGGTGTAGCAAGCTTAATGCGCTCTACTGGATTAAAAGTGCCACAAGCTCAAGATAAGGGACGTGGTCAAGCTGCTAACGCACATGGACGTGACCGCCAAAATAGTTCGGCTGGAGATTTTCAGCCAGACCCTATGCAAACCTCAGTGTCTTATTGGGGCTCTCGTGATGCTTTAACCATGGCTAGTGGTCATCATGAATTAACCCATCAAGGTAGGGGTGGTAGACCGAATGGCGGTGGTGCTACTGAAGGGCGTGGTCCTTTTAGGGGTCGTACCCAAGCAGGTAGACCCGGCCAAGCTGGCCAAGGTGGCCAAGGTGGCCAAGGCCAGAACCGCAATAAAGGCAAGAAGGTTCATCATGGCCAATCTGCTTTTGTGACAGCAAGCCCCCAAAGCCCTAGTAATGGACCTAAACGGGGTGCACCAAAAGGGCGCAAACCCTTTAATAAGGGCCCTAGAAAGCCAAGAAATCCGAGCGAAAGCTTCTGATTTCTATTGGTTTTCCCTTAAATCAGCTATAATTTTGGTCTTGCAGCAAGAAGTTGCTGTTTTTGGTTATTCCCGACTGATGTTGCGATCAACGTAAGTCGGCCTGTTCTGAATTTCGAGAATATGGGCTTTGAAGCCCATTTTTTTTTGCCATTTTGGTATGAAGGGAAGTCGTGAAAGATCAGCGGATTATTTCTGCGGAGCTAGAGAACTTAGGTTACACGCTAGTTGATATCGAGCGTGAGCCTGGAGGTTTGCTGCGCGTCACGATCGAAAACCCTGATTACGAGCGTTTGATTAATGTCCAAGATTGCGAAAAGGTAAGTCATCAACTGAGCTATACCTTGCCAGTAGAAAACATTCCTTTTGAGCGTCTAGAGATTTCTTCACCAGGCTTAGATCGTCCTGTGAAATTAGCTGCTGATTACGAGCGCTTTTCTGGCATGGAAGTGGATTTGAAATTACGTGTTGCCGTAGGCGATCGTAAGAAGTTTCGTGGAGTTTTGCAAGGCTTGTTAACTGGTGATATTGATGCACCAGATGCCAAGTTTGGTTTGTTGTTTGAAGGTGCCGATGGCGCCGAGTCACAATTGGAGTTTTCTTTGGCCGAGGTCGATAAGACTCGGTTGGTCCCTGTTATTGATTTCAAAGGAAGAAAGTCATGAGTCGAGAAGTTCTCATGTTGGCAGACGCCTTAGCGCGTGAAAAGAACGTTGATCGTGAAATTGTGTTCGAGGCGCTAGAGATGGCCTTGGCATCAGCTACTAAAAAGCGTTATCCCACTGAAGATGTGGATATTCGTGTAGCGATTGATCGTGAGTCAGGTGAATACGAAACCTTCCGTCGTTGGTTAGTGGTTCCTGATGAAGCCGGTTTACAAGAGCCAGATAAAGAGATCTTGCAGTTTGAGGCTCAAGAGCAATTGGCAGACATGGAAGTAGGCGATTTCATTGAAGAAGAGATCGAATCCTTAGCATTTGGCCGTATCGGAGCACAAGCTGCTAAACAAGTGATCTTGCAGCGTATTCGGGATGCTGAGCGTGAGCAGATCTTGAACGATTACCTTGAGCGTGGCGAGAAAGTCATGACTGGTACGGTCAAGCGGGCTGATAAGAACGGTCTCATTATTGAATCTGGACGAGTTGAGGCATTGCTTCGTCGTGATCAAATGATTCCTAAAGAGAATTTACGTTCTGGCGACCGCGTACGCGCTTACATCCTCAAAGTGGATCGTGAAGCTCGTGGTCCACAAATCGAACTTTCCCGTACTTGCCCTGATTTCTTAATCAAGTTGTTTGAGAATGAAGTACCAGAAATGGAGCAAGGCTTATTAGAGATTAAGGGAGCAGCTCGTGACCCTGGCATCCGTGCCAAGATTGCAGTGATTACCTATGACAAGCGTATCGACCCAATTGGTACTTGCGTTGGTGTACGCGGTACTCGCGTAACCGCGGTACGTAATGAAGTAGCTGGCGAAGCAGTGGATATTGTTTTATGGTCTGAAGATCCAGCACAGTTTGTGATTGGTGCTTTAGCGCCAGCCCAAGTCTCTTCTATCATGGTTGATGAAGAGCGACATGCCATGGATGTGGTGGTTGACGAAGAAAACTTGGCAATCGCGATTGGCCGTAGTGGACAAAATGTTCGCTTAGCTAGTGACTTGACTGGTTGGCAAATCAACATCATGACTCCTGAAGAGTCTGCTGAAAAAACAGAAAAAGAAGCGTCCTCTGTGCGTCAATTATTCATGGATAAATTAGACGTTGACCAAGAAGTAGCTGATATTTTGATTGAAGAAGGTTTTAATACATTAGAAGAGGTTGCTTATGTACCCCTTTCTGAAATGTTAGAAATCGAATCCTTTGATGAAGATACCGTAAATGAATTGCGTACTCGTGCGCGTGACTCTTTGTTAACGATGGAGTTAGCTCAAGAAGAGCGGGTTGGCGAAGTCTCACAAGATTTACGTTCACTTGAGGGAATGAGTACTGAATTAATTGCAAAGCTTGCAAATAATCAAGTACATACCCGTGACGACTTGGCTGAACTAGCTGTTGATGAGCTAGTTGAGGCGACACAAATTGACGAAGAAACTGCGAAAACGCTCATCATGAAAGCGCGCGAACATTGGTTTACTTCATGAGAGGAAGTAGTGCATGGCAACAACAGTAAAAGTACTCGCTAAAGAATTAAAACGGACTGCGCCTGACCTCTTGGAGCAATTGAAGTCGGCCGGCATCGAAAAAGGTTCTGAAGACGACAGCATTACCGAAAAGGATAAAACGGTCCTGCTTGAGCATTTGCAAAAAGAGCATGGCAGCGCGGATACCGGTAGTCGTAAAAAGATTACCTTAATCAAGCGCGAAAACTCGGAGATTCGTCAGGCAGATTCTGCTGGCCGTACTCGCACCGTTCAGGTTGAGGTGCGTAAGAAGCGTGTGCTCGTTAAACGTGGTGATGAAGCCCCTGAAATTGCTCAGGCTCCTGTGGTGGAGGAAGTGGTAGCTAGCGCCCCAGCAAAATCAATTCTCTCTGAAGCGGAGTTAGAGAAACGTGCTGCACAAGCAACGCGTCAAGCTGAGCTATTGGCACGTCAAGAAGCAGAAATGAAGGCAGCAGAAGATGTTCGCCTAAAAGAAGTGGAAGTAGATGCAGCCGCAGCTGTAGCAGCATTAACTAGCTCAACATCTGCAACGCCTGCAACAACTTCAACAGCTACTTCTGTAAAGACCAAAAAAGCAGCAGAAAGCGAAGGTCTTGCCGTAGCTGCAGATAAAAAAGCTAAGTCCGATAAAGCAGCAAAAGATTTAGCAGATATTACTAAGCGGCGCGCTGCTGCAGAAGCAGAAGCTTTAGCTATTCGTGACATGATGAGTGCTCCTGCGCGTGTTCTTAAGGCGCCAAGCGAAGTAGCTGCTGAAGATGCAAAAAAAGGTACCTTACATAAACCTGCCAAGGTTGAAGGTGCTGATGATAAGAAAAAAGTAGTTGCCAAGGTTGGTGCTAAGACCATTAAGTCTGCAGAAACTTCATCGACTTGGAAAGAAGAGGGCGCTAAGAAGCCTGGTGGCCTCAAGACCCGTGGCGATAACATGGGTGGCGTTGGCGGTTGGCGTTCAGGTGGTGGACGCAGAAAGCAACGTCAAGTTGCCGAAGCTAATACTGATACAAACTTCCAAGTGCCTACTGAGAAGGTCGTGCATGATGTCAATGTACCTGAGACCATTACTGTTGCTGAGTTAGCTCACGCCATGGCCGTAAAGAGCGCTGAAGTGATTAAGCTCTTGATGGGTATGGGTCAAATGGTCACGATCAACCAGATCTTAGACCAAGATACTGCGATGATCATCGTAGAAGAGATGGGTCACGTTGCCCATGCTGCCAAATTAGAAGATCCTGATTTAGATCTTGGTACGGCTGGATTGGATGCAGAGTTAATAGCTCGCCCACCAGTAGTAACGGTCATGGGTCACGTTGACCATGGTAAGACATCTTTGCTTGATAAGATTCGTGCAGCAAAAGTAGCTACTGGTGAAGCTGGTGGTATTACCCAGCACATTGGCGCATATCACGTAGAAACTCCACGTGGCATGATTACTTTCTTGGATACTCCAGGCCATGAAGCCTTTACGGCAATGCGTGCTCGGGGTGCTAAGGCTACTGACATTGTGATTTTAGTAGTTGCTGCTGATGATGGTGTCATGCCCCAAACCAAAGAAGCAATACATCATGCATTAGCAGCTGGTGTGCCAATTGTGGTGGCGATTAATAAAATTGATAAACCAGAGGCAAATGCTGATCGTGTAAAAACTGAATTAGTTGCTGAGCAAGTAGTTCCTGAGGAATACGGTGGAGATGTGCCATTTATTCCGGTCTCTGCAAAAACGGGAGAAGGTATTGATGCATTGCTCGAGAATGTACTCCTGCAAGCGGAAATTTTAGAGCTCAAAGCACCTAAAGATGCTCCTGCACAAGGCCTGGTGATTGAGGCCCGTTTGGATAAAGGTCGCGGTCCTGTGGCAACTGTGTTGGTACAGTCCGGAACCCTGAAACGAGGCGATATGGTGTTAGCTGGCTCAACCTACGGTCGCGTACGTGCGATGTTAGATGAGAATGGCAAAGTGTGTAATGAGGCTGGTCCATCTATACCGGTGGAGATTCAAGGTTTATCTGAAGTGCCAGCTGCTGGTGAGTCAGTACAAGTAGTACCTGATGAGCGTAAAGCCCGTGAAATTGCTCTCTTTCGTCAAGGTAAGTTCCGCGATGTGAAGTTAGCTAAGCAGCAAGCATTCAAACTCGAAACCATGATGGAAAACATGGAAGAGGGTGCAATAGAAGCGAAATTACTTCCTCTGATCATTAAAGCGGACGTTCAAGGCTCACAAGAGGCTTTATCTCAGTCCTTGCAAAAGTTATCTACACCAGAAGTGAAGGTGCAAATTGTTCACGCCGGTGTTGGTGGCATTACCGAGACTGACGTCAATTTAGCTGTTGCTTCTAAGGCGGTCATTATTGGCTTTAATTCTCGTGCAGACGGCACAGCACGTAAGTTAGCTGAACATAATGGGGTAGATATTCGTTATCACAACATTATTTATGATGCGGTTGATGAAGTGAAGGCAGCCTTAAGTGGTATGTTGACACCTGATAAGAAAGAAGAAATCACTGGCATGGTGGAGATTCGTCAAGTCTTCTTAGTATCTAAGATTGGCGCAATTGCTGGTTGCTTAGTGCTTGATGGCGTGATTAAGCGCACTTCTAGTGTGCGACTCTTGCGCGATAACATAGTGGTGTGGTCTGGCGACTTAGATTCTCTGAAACGCTTTAAAGATGATGCAAAAGAAGTTCGTGCTGGAGTTGAGTGCGGCTTGTCTTTAAAAGGCTTTAACGATATCAAAGAGGGTGATCAGCTAGAAGCCTATGAAGTTACTGAAGTAGCTAGAACCTTATAAAGCGCCTTACGTTCTTTCATGCATAAAACTAGCCCCCATCGTAACCAGCGTCTCGCCGATCAAATTCAGCGAGACCTAGCCGAGCTGATTCCCCGTGAATTACGAAACCCTAGCTTAGGCTTGATTACTTTACAGAGTATTGAGCTGTCACCCGATTTAGCGCATGCTAAAGTGTTCTTCTCGGTTTTGGGTGCCGAGCCAGAAGTGGCCCTGAAAGCGCTACAAGATAAAGCAGGTTATTTACACTCTTTATTGTTTAAACGTTTACATATCCACACTGTTCCCACCTTGCATTTTCACTATGACAGTTCTTTAGAGCATGGTATTGAAATGTCTCGCTTGATTGATCAGGCCGTTGATAGTGATCGTAGTGATCACAAAGACGAGAATAAGTAATTTTCATGTCTATACGGATCGACGGCGTAGTATTGCTTGATAAACCCGCTGGTATGAGCTCCCAAGGTGCAGTTACCGCTGTCAAACGCGCATTTAATGCAGATAAAGCGGGCCATACAGGGACCTTAGATCCAATGGCTACTGGTTTGCTCCCAATTTGCTTGGGTGAGGCTACAAAGTACTCTCAGGATTTATTGGAAGCTGATAAAACCTATATTGCTCAGGTCAAATTTGGTCAATGCACCGATACAGGTGATGCCGAAGGTTTGGTTATCCAAGAATTACCACTACCCGTATTTGCAGATGAGGCAACGCTGCAGTTAGCCCTAGATGCACTGTTACCCCAATTTACAGGCCAAATTAGTCAAGTACCTCCGATGTATTCCGCGCTCAAGCGCGATGGCAAACCTTTATATGAATACGCCCGGGCGGGGGTAGAGCTAGAGCGGGCTGCGCGTGATATTACTATTTACCAGATTCGTTGGACCAAGATTGACTGGCCACAAGCGACTTTAGAAGTGAGCTGCAGCAAAGGCACTTATATACGTGTATTGGCAGAAGATCTTGGTAAGGCTTTAGGTTGTGGTGCTCATTTAGTGGGTTTGCGTCGTACCGAAGTAGGGCACTTAACCCTCGAGCAAGCATTTACGATGGATTCTATTAAACAAAGTTTGCAAGAAAGCTCAAACTATATCTTGCCAGTAGATGCCCTCTTGCAGACATTGCCACACTTAACTGTAGATGAGCAACAAGCAAAACGCCTAGAAATGGGCCAAAGAGTGCCGCTGAATTTACCTTCAGTAGAAGCATTAGTTCGCATCTACCGTGCTACCGCTGCTCCTCATAATTTCATTGGCACTGGTGATTGGCGCTCAGGGGTGTTACATCCCAAGCGCTTGATTTCTCAGGCGCATTAAATACCTTTGACTTATTTATTGATTAACCTTATCTCAAATCCATTCTTAACTTTAGAAGCTTCACATGACTAAACGCGCACTTCGTAACATCGCTATCATCGCCCACGTTGACCACGGTAAAACTACTTTGGTCGACCAACTCTTGCGCCAATCAGGCACATTTCGCTCTAATGAAAAAATGACTGAACGCGTCATGGACTCGAACGATTTAGAAAAAGAGCGCGGCATTACTATTTTGTCTAAGAACTGTGCAGTGGAATATGACGGTACTCACATTAATATCGTTGATACACCAGGTCACGCGGATTTTGGTGGGGAAGTAGAGCGCGTGCTTTCCATGGTTGATGGGGTATTGCTACTCGTTGATGCGGTTGAAGGTCCAATGCCACAAACCCGTTTCGTTACCAAGAAAGCATTGGCTCTAGGTTTGAAGCCGATTGTGGTGATCAACAAAGTTGATCGTCCAGGCGCCCGTTGCGATTACGTGATCAACGCCACTTTTGAATTATTCGATAAGCTAGGCGCTACCGAAGAGCAGTTAGATTTTCCAATTATCTATGCCTCTGGTTTAAATGGTTATGCAGGTATGACTGAAGATGTCCGAGAGGGTGATATGCGCCCCTTGTTTGATGCAGTTTTAGAATATGTTCCTGTCCGTGATGATGATCCAGATGGTCCTTTGCAGTTTCAGATTTCTTCTATTGATTACAACAGCTATGTAGGCAAGATTGGTATTGGTCGTGTAAACCGTGGACGTGTAAAGTCCGGGATGGATGTCATTTGCATGAATGGCCCTGATGGCGTGCCATTTAAAGGCCGCGTTAACCAGGTATTGAAGTTCAAAGGCCTTGAGCGAGAAATTGTTGACGAAGCGTTTGCGGGTGATATTGCCTTGATTAACGGCATTGAAGAGCTAGCAATTGGTACTACTGTTTGTGCGGTAGATAAGCCAGAGGCATTGCCAATGCTCAAGATTGATGAGCCTACTTTAACCATGAATTTCATGGTAAATACCAGCCCCTTTGCTGGTCGCGAAGGTAAGTTTGTGACAAGCCGTCAGATACGTGAACGTTTGGATCGTGAGCTCAAATCTAATATGGCTTTGCGCGTGAAAGAAACTGACGATGACACCGTTTTTGAAGTATCTGGTCGTGGCGAGTTACATCTCACTATCTTGGTAGAGACAATGCGTCGTGAAGGTTATGAAATGGCTGTATCGCGTCCGCGGGTGGTCTTTCATGAAGAGGATGGCGTCAAGATGGAGCCATTTGAGAACTTAACTGTTGACGTAGAAGATAGTACTCAAGGCGCCGTCATGGAAGATCTAGGCAAGCGTAAGGGTGAGTTGCAAGATATGGTGAGTGACGGTAAAGGGCGTACCCGCCTTGAATACCGTATTCCTGCGCGTGGCTTGATTGGTTTTCAGGGTGATTTTATGACCATGACTCGCGGCAATGGTTTAATGAGTCACACCTTTGATGCTTATGGCCCAGCTAAAGATGGTATTTTAGGTGAGCGTCATAACGGCGTATTGATCAGCCAAGATGATGGCGAGGCAGTGGCTTACGCTATTTGGAAATTGCAAGATCGTGGCCGTATGTTCGTCAAACATGGTGACCCTGTTTATGAAGGCATGGTGATTGGTATTCATAGTCGTGATAATGACCTGGTCGTAAACCCCATTAAAGGCAAGCAATTAACTAACGTGCGTTCTTCAGGTACCGATGAAGCAGTTCGTTTGGTAACGCCAATTGATTTAACTTTGGAATACGCAGTTGAATTCATCAGTGATGATGAATTAGTCGAAGTTACTCCAAAGAGCGTGCGCGTTCGTAAGCGTCATTTAAAAGAGCATGATCGTAAGAAGGCTTCACGCGAGTAATCGCTGGTAGTTGTTCAGTTTATCGTTTTGCTAGTAAGACCAGAGCCACCTGCGGGTGGCTCTGGTCTTTTCATAAATGCTAAATCACAAAGGGTGCATTGATAGCATCAAGAGCTTCTCAACTCCAATAGGTTCGTCTTTGAGTAAGGGGAGAACGGCATAGCGCTTGGCATGGGTATGGGCGACTAAGTCAATTTCTTGAAGTTCGTTTTGTGCACGCTTTCTGAGTAGTGGAGAATGCGGATTTGCAGCAGCAACACTATTATTGATGACCCATGCCCATGGTTCAATACCAGCTCTGCGTAAATCGGCTTGAAGGTTGGCCGCTTCTAAGACAGGAGTAGTTTCTGCAAGAGTAATTAACAATACTTTTGTTTGCTTTGGGTCTTGCAACTGCATCATGGGCGTAGTGAAGTGGGTATTGGATTTGCCCATCTGCCTCTCGATTTCTCGATGATAGGAGCCTGTGGCATCTAGTAGAAGTAAGGTATGCCCAGTGGGTGCAGTATCCATGATGACGAACTTTTTACCAGCCTCACGAATGATCCTAGAAAATGCCTGAAATACGGCAATCTCTTCAGTGCATGGAGAATTTAAATCTTCTTCTAAGAGTTTTTGGCCTGCCTCATCGAGTTTGGACCCTTTAGTTTCCATTACATGTTGTTTGTAGCGTGCAATCTCCGCATGAGGATCTATTTTGCTTACAGAGAGGTGCTCCATAGCACCATTCAAAGTTTCATTGATGTGCGCAGCAGGATCAGAGGTGGTCAGATGGACTGGCAACCCTCGGTGCGCTAGCTCAACGGCGAGTGCAGCAGCAATCGTGGTTTTACCAACCCCACCTTTACCCATCGTCATCACTAGACCATGACCATCTTTAGCAATTTCATCAACGAGGGTCGACAAGTTAGGTGCGGTAAGCGTGATTGCTTTAAAGCTCGAGGTATCGACTAATACCTCTTGGTCTTTAAGTAGCAAATTTAAGGCATCTAAGCCCACTAAGTTAAAGGGCTTTAATTCAATAATATCTTTAGGTAATGATTGCAGCACCTGGGGAATGCTATTGAGTACTGCTTGCTCACGGCTATATATGGCCTTGGCCAGAGGATCATGCGCAGTCTCGCTTTTTGGCAGAACGCCATTAATGATTAGATGTTGTTTAGATAATCCAATGCCAGCGAGCTCTTCATGAGTACGGGCTGCTTCTCGCAAAGTGGAGGCCTGGGCTCTAGCTACCAAGATTAAGCGTGTGCGCTCTGGGTCGGCTAAGGCATCCACCGCTTCTTTATATTGAGTGCGTTGCTTTTCTAATCCGGCAAGTGGCCCTAAACAAGAGGCATCTCCTTTGCCTTCCTCTAAAAATCCACTCCAAGCACCTGGTAGTTGTAATAGACGAATGGTATGGCCAGTAGGGGCAGTATCAAAAATCACATGATCATCATCTTTCGTGAGTTGATCATCGGTGAGTAGGGCCGTGAATTCATCAAAAGCAGCAATCTCAGTAGTGCATGCACCCGAGAGCTGCTCTTCAATTCCTCTTACTACTTCATCAGGCAATTTTCCACGTACTGGCCCTACAATTTTGTCGCGGTATAACTGGGCTGCTGCTTGGGGATCTATTTCCAAGGCAGATAAATTAGCAACTGTGGGAATGGCTGTAATGCGATTGCCAATAGAAATACCAAAGACCTGCCCTACATTGGATGCGGGGTCGGTGCTCACGAGCAATACTCTTTTTCCGGCTTGGGCTAACTCAATGGCTGTGGCACAGGCTATTGATGTTTTTCCGACTCCGCCTTTACCAGTAAAAAAAAGAAAACGTGGCGGAGAAACCAAAAATTGCATGCTCATCAAAGTCTTTTTAAGATTCCGCCTAGGATTAACAACATTTGCCACCGGAACAACAATTGGAGCTAGATTTTTCTTCAACCTGAGCATCCGTCATTTGGGCCCAATGGATGATTTCAGGGCGGGTTGGGTAGCGACCCGCTAAGGCGATTTCACCGTCAACTAGCACTAAAGGAAGGCCTTGTGAACCTGAACGTTCTAAGAACTTGCTAACTGTTTCGTTATCAGCAAAAGCCATTGGCTCTGACGATAAGTTAAAGCGTTCGATTTTGACGCTGTTTTGTTTGGCCCAATCGACATCTGCTGAGAAAGTAAGCAAGGCTTGATCAACATCTACCCCACATACACCTGAGCTGCAGCACATGGCTGGGTCGTACACCTGAATCGTCTTCATAACACTCCTGATTAATTTCCTTCATTGGTTCTCACATTATGGCAATAAGAAGGCACCTCAAATTTGATATATGTCATAAAATTGACACATTAATTCCATTATCATCGAAATATGAAAAATACTGAAGCTATCCAAGCCTTTGTTGCCCTAGGGCAAGAATCTCGGCTCAATGTATATCGTCTAATTGTTCAAAAAGGGGATATAGGACTCTTGCCATCTCAGATCCATGAAATGCTAGGGATCCCCAATGCTACCCTAAGCTTTCATCTTAAGGAGTTGTATCTTGCTAATCTGATTACGGTAGAGCGGCAAGGACGCACCCTCATCTATCGCCCCAACCCCAAACTCGTTCAAGACTTAAGCCACTTTTTGTTAGATAACTGCTGTGGCGGAAAGTCTTGTGTCGTTACTAAACCCTCTAAAAAGGTCAAGGCCTCATGAAGCAATACAACATTCTCTTCTTATGCACCCATAATTCAGCACGCTCTATTCTTGGTGAGGCATTAGCGTCTACCCACCCTAGTGGTAAATTTAAAGGCTTTTCTGCAGGCTCTACACCAGGCACTCATGTGAACCCCATTGCCCAAGAGCTGGCTGTCGAGATTGGTATGGATAAGGCTTTACTAAAATCAAAAAGCTGGGATGTTTATGGGGAGCCTAATGCACCACAGATGGATTTTATTATCACTGTTTGTGATAATGCTGCTGGTGAGGTATGCCCTCATTGGCCAGGGCAACCAGTGACAGCGCATTGGGGTTTTGCCGACCCTAGCTTAGTACAAGGTAGCGATTTAGAAAAGAAAACTGCCTTTATTGGTGTAATGAATGGCTTAAGAAAACGGATCGATATTTTGGCTGCGATGCCATTAGATAAACTAGACTCACTTAGCTTAAAAGAGATCCATACAAAAGCATGAGCTCGATTACTAAAAAATTATCTTTTTTAGATCGCTATTTAACGGTCTGGATTTTTGTAGCAATGGCAAGTGGTATTACCTTAGGCTACTGGATTCCTGGTATAGAGGGTTTTATAGATTCATTTCAGGTGGGCACTACCAACATCCCGATTGCGATAGGGTTGATTTTAATGATGTACCCACCTTTTGCAAAAGTGCGCTATGAAGACTTGCCTGATATATTTAAGGACTTCCGAATTTTTCTGATTTCATTTGTGATGAGCTGGATTATTGCGCCATTGCTGATGTTCTTTTTAGCCATTACTTTTGTGCCAAGCCAACCAGAATATATGGCGGGTCTCATTTTGATCGGCATTGCGCCTTGTATTGCGATGGTCATTGTGTGGAACGATATCGCCAAAGGTTCAACAGAGTATGCGGCTGGATTAGTGGCCTTTAATGCACTCTTTCAGGTCCTCTTTTTTAGCATATATGCCTATCTCTTTTTAACAGTCTTGCCCCCTTATTTTGGTTTAGCTGCCTCCAATGTTAGTGTGGGTATAGGGCAGATTGCTCAAAGTGTATTGATCTATTTAGGCCTACCCTGTATTGCTGGAGTTCTAACACGCATGGTAATGCTCAAGTTTGTCTCTAAGGATTGGTATCACGAGCACTTTGTGCCCCGGATTGGTAAGCTCACCTTAATTGCTTTGCTATTTACTATCGTAGTGATGTTTAGCCTGAAGGGTAAACTTATTTTGACCCTGCCAATGGATGTAGTAGCGATTGCCATACCACTTCTCATTTTCTTCTTAATCATGTTTTTACTCACTTTCTTAGTAACAGCGAAGATGGGTATTGACTATAAGCGTTGCTGTACTTTGTCATTTACCGCCTCGAGTAATAACTTTGAGCTTGCCATTGCGGTAGCAATTGCAGTCTTTGGAATTAATTCAGGGGCAGCCTTTGCTGCAGTCATTGGGCCTTTAGTGGAAGTGCCCATCATGATTGGTTTGGTAGCGGTGGCTCTTTGGTTTAAGGAGCGGTATTTTCAAAAATGGTCAAGCTCGTGCCTTGAGAATGGTTAGGCTCTATAGGGTTTAACTAAGGCCTCTAAAGCGTAGGCATCATTTTTCTGCCTGAGTTGGTCAATGGACTGACGTAAGGTTTTTAATTGTGGGCATTTGAGTTTTTGTAACTTCTTGCGATCCATGCCATAGGCATCGACTAAGTAGCGCATTCTAGATAAGCAAATCTGAAGGCGGATCAGCCAATAAATCGCAAAAAGACCAGGTGCAAAGAGCAACAACAAGAGACTCATTTTTCATTTCCAATGTAAAAATAAATAGGCCGTCAACAAGACGGCCAGTGCTACTTCAATTGGGCGGTGGTAGTACTAAAGCCACCTCAAGATTACTTCACTAAAAGAACCGGTTGCTTGGCAGCGTTACTCACTTTTTGAGCAACTGACCCCATGATGGCATCCAAAATACCAGATCTTCCTTTTGAGCCCATCACAATCAGATTAAATTTTTCTTTGTCAGCCATAGCAATGATTTCATTTGCAACATTGCCACGCTTAATAGCCATATTGTGGCTTACACCTGCAAGATCAAGGGCTTTTTGGGCGGATTTAAGCTCCTTTTCACTAACTTCTCTTAGGTAGTCATCAATTACATTATTGGCTACAAACTGCTTTACGTGCCCTAAGCCAACATCATCATGAATACTAACCAAGGTGACCGTGCATTTACTACGGAGATCTTTAGCTAACTTTCCAACATACTTTGCAGCATTAAGCGAAGATTTGGAGCCGTCAACGGGTAATAATATTTTCATGTGTCCCTCTTGGTTTTAGTTAAAAACTGCTTTTATCGTATTAATTTACTATGAATTAGATGATAAATCTATGATATCTCACAGCCATTCTTTGAGTCTAGTGAAGGAGGGGTTATTTCAGAAAGGCGTCGTAAAAGGTCTTCATAATCAGCGCTGTAACTGTGATAAAGAAGGCTTTACGAATAAAAGTATTGCCATGCTTGATGGCAAATTGACTCCCCATTTGGCCGCCAATAAAGTTCGCTATAGCCATTAAAACCCCCAACTTCCAATCCATGTACCCCATATACAGAAATACGCATAGTGCCCCTAGATTGGAGGCGATATTCAGAAACTTGGCAGGAGCAGCAGATCGCAGAAAGTCAAAACCGAGCACGCGGGTGTAAAGCAGCTTATAAAATGCTCCCGCTCCTGGCCCTAAGAAGCCATCATAAAAGCCAATCAGACCTGCACCAGTAGAGGCAATCACTTTTTGTTTATGGTGATGATGCTTAGGCTCATGAACGAGCCCTGCATTTGATTTGATATTAAAGATGAGTAAAGCTAGTAAAAAGAAAGGTAAAGCGCTACGCAGCCATTGATTGGGTATTTGCGTTAATAAATAAGCACCTCCAAGCGAGGCGATAAATGCAGCTACTGAAGAAATCAGCACTAGCGCCCAAGGACTTTTATTAGCCCTCGCATATTGAATGGCTGAGCCGATGGTGCCAACTATAGACGCCAATTTATTGACAGACATTAGTGTTGCTGCTGGAAAGCCTGGTAATACGGTAAATAAGGCAGGCACTTGAATCATGCCACCACCCCCAACAATGGCATCAATAAAACCTGCCATGAGGGCGCATGTGAATAAAAGGCTAAGGTCAAATAATGACAGATCAAACATGTAGCGTTTTCTTTTAAAGTGATGGCATGCATCACTCTTGGACTTTGGTAGGCTTATTGTATAGGCACCCCTTTAAGATACCCCTTACCTGCTAGAGCCTAAGCAGGGCGCACCGTGATAGCTACATCCAAGACATGGTCTGCACCCCCATGAATAACGCCTCTCACAGGGGGTATCAGAATAGTCCCTGCCTTGCGCTAACTGAATATAGTTTTCACCCCTGTCTTGATATGGATTGGAGTATCCTGAGAAGATAGCAATCAATCAATATAAAGGGGTTTACATGTCATTGAATCATGCTGTTATTTGGATTGACCACAAAGAAGCACATGTGATGTTTTTGAGTGAAGATGCTAGTGAAGCTGAAGTCATCAAGACAAAGTCTTCACATTCGCATCTCCATCACAAGGGTGGTGAAGTGGGCAGCGGCAGAGTGCCCTATGATGAGAAATACCTACATTCTGTTATTCAGGCGGTGAATGAATCTAAAGAAATCTTAATCATTGGCCCTGGTTCAGCCAAGCTTGAGTTAATCAAGCATGCTCATCATCATGACCCTCAGATTGCAGCAAAGATTGTTGGTGTAGAAACTGTCGATCATCCTAGCGATAAAGAAATCTTGGCTTATGCGCGCAAGTTCTTTTA
>CAIZRK010000027.1 GCA_903935355.1 uncultured beta proteobacterium
CCCTTTTTTATCAATCGCTTTATTTAATCGAAATAGTGATATTAGTTGTTTTTAGCTATCAAGCTAATACAAAAATACGATTATTCAAGTGGGTAAATTTGTCCATAATGAACAAGTGGTGATGTATAGGCTTCACCCCCATTTCAATTAACCCATTTTTTAGGAGTCATTCATGGCTAAGACCGTAAAAGGTACAAAGACTGAACAGTCTTTAAAAGAAGCATTTGCAGGCGAATCCCAAGCAAACCGTCGTTATTTGTATTTCGCGAACCAAGCAGATATTGCTGGCGCTAATGATGTAGCAGCAGTATTTCGTTCAACCGCTGAAGGCGAAACAGGTCACGCCCATGGTCACATGGAGTACTTGATTGAGGGTGGCGCAGGCGAGCCAGGAACTGGTATGCCAGCTAAGACTGTGGCACAAGCATTAGAAGCAGCTATTGCCGGTGAAACCCATGAGTACACTGATATGTACCCAGGCATGGCTAAGACAGCGCGTGATGAAGGCTTTGATGAAATCGCTGATTGGTTTGAAACTTTGGCAAAAGCTGAACGGAGCCACGCTAACAAGTTCGCTAAGACTTTAGAAATGCATTTGGCAAACGTCTAAGTAAAAGTACTTCAGAGAAACTGCAAATAAAAAAGCTGCCTAGGCAGCTTTTTTATCGATTACCACTAAATAGCCGCATTCACTTCAGAATTAAGCCTTCTTAGCGTATGCAGAGCACCAGCCTGGGCCAGCAACTTGCTTACCAGCAAACAAGGAACAACCACCAGCAGCAGAACCGACTTTACCTTGGTACAAAGCACAGTTATCGCACTTTTGACCAGCGGCGTATTTTGGATACTTTGCTTTATCCACTTTAGAGCCATCGGCCTTATAACCTAAGGCAGCAGCTTGAGGATCAGTTTCTGCAACCATCGCTTGAGCTTGAACAGTACCGTTCAAAGCCAATGTGCAAGCACCAGCAGCAGACAAAATCATAAATTGGCGACGACTATTTTTCATACTATCTCCAGAGAGTAATTGGGACAAGAAAGGCAACAATGGCAAGCATAGATCAGAAGAAAAAACTATGTTGCTTGCTATGTAACTAGCTGATTTAATTGAGTTTTTAGTTGAGAATTATTCTCAAGAATAAATAATGAGGGGCTCTAATGCCAACCCTTGAGATTCATACAAGCAATTCGTTGTTTCACATGGGCCCCTGTGCCAGCTTCTGGGTAGGCTTGAGCACAGTCAATAGCGTCACGTTGAAAAGTAGCTATATTGTTTTTAGCGGGATCAACATTTTTTTCTGGATAGTTTGTACATGCTAGCAAAAGAGCGCTGATGCAAATACTGCCAAGCAATTGAGGGGGTAAGTAGATCATCACAATTACTTGTTTATCTCTTCTCTAAAAGGGATAAAAACTCCCTTCTTAGATTGGGATCTTTTAAGAAAGCGCCCCGCATCACACTATTGACCATCTTGGAGTCACGATCTTTGACACCGCGCCACTGCATACAAAAATGATCTGCATCCATCACAATGGCAACACCAATAGGCTTAATCTTTTTCTCTAACATATCTGCGAGCTCGACCACTGCCTCCTCCTGAATTTGTGGGCGACACATCACCCACTCAGTCAAACGCGAGTACTTAGATAAACCAATCAGAGCAGAGTCTTTGCTCGGCAAAACTCCAATCCAAATGCGACCCATGATGGGGCACAGATGATGGGAGCAGGCACTGCGTACGGTAATGGGGCCAATAATCATCAACTCATTGAGCTTACTGATATTAGGAAATTTTGTTAAGGTGGGTTGCACTACATAGCGACCATTAAACACCTCTTGGATATACATCTTAGCTACTCGCTGACTGGTATTTTTAGTATTGTGATCACTCTGAGTATCAATCACTAAGCTCTCTAGTACACCTTGCATCTTTTCAGATACTTCATCAATGAGTAGTTCTAATTCACCAGGCTGGATAAAAGCAGCAATATTGTCATTTGCATGAAAGCGAGCCTTCTGAGCCTCAATTCGGCGCCGAATGATGACAGACAATGGGGTTCCAGCAGACTCTTTTTTAACTGTCTGGTTTTTAGCTAAGGCAGGTCTATCTAGAGTTTTTGCTCTAACAGGAGTCCTGACTTTGACTCCAGCTTTAATAGGCGCAATGGTTTTAAGAGGAGCTTTTTTAGTGGGCATAGAACTTTTAATGGGGAGTTTAGTTTCAAACGAGTGCATTATTTCATCAAATACTGCAAGAATAGGTTAAAGATAACTGATATCGGTCACTTTCACAGAAATTGAAATAACCCTTAAATCTGAAAGAAAATCGCCACTACACAAGCAATACCCAAAAGCCAAACAATCGACCTCGTAGATGGCCAGTTCGCTACATAGCAAATAAGATAAGCAATGCGTGCTGCTACAAAACCAAGCGCTAGAAGATCCACTCTAGATTGGGGCGCATTTAATAGGTACGCAATAATGACGGCTGCAAAAAAGAAGGGTAAAGACTCAAACAGGTTTGCTTGAGCAGCGTTGGCACGCGCCCTAAATCCAGTCTGCATCGCTAGCCACTGCCGAGGCAGACTATTGTCATAGCCCGCAAAACCCTTTTTAGCAATACCCGCTGCAACATAAGGTAACAGCCCCATAAAAAGGACACATGCAAAAGCAATCGTCATTGGGGCTCTTTTTTATTGGACCCAAGGCGAGTTTCAGTGCCATTGAGCAAATTGCAAATGTTGCTACGATGGCGCCAGATCAGCAGCAAACACACTATCAGCAGAGCGAGGCCCATGGGCTGAAAACCAAATAAGAACACAAAATAGATCGGACCAAATACGGCAGCCGCCAAAGCGGCAAGGGATGAGTAGCGCATAAACATCGCCACAATAATCCACGTAGCTAAAGTAGCAACTCCTAAGATCCAATTAATACCAAACAAAATGCCACAAGCAGTAGCAACCCCTTTACCACCCTTAAAGCCATGAAAGAGTGGAAATAGGTGACCCAAAAATACCGCGATCACTACCCCACATAACACCCATGAGCCTAAAGAAGTAGTAAGAGATTCATTACCCAAGATCACTCTAGCCAACATCACTGCTAAGTAACCCTTTAAGGCATCACCAATCAGTGTAAGCACTGCTGCCTTCTTATTACCTGTGCGGAGCACATTAGTAGCGCCAGGATTGCCAGAACCATAAGAGTGGGGGTTAGGCAAGCCCATGCACTTACTCACCACCACCGCAAAGGAGATGGAGCCAATTAAATAGGCAAGAGGGATTAGCAACAGGTCTAGATTTAAATCCATATTGCTATCTTAAACACTAATGACATAAATGCTAAATTGGTCCTCAATTCTTAGGAGCCACGAGGATGATGTTGCTGATGAATGGCTTTAAGACGCTCACGAGCGACGTGGGTATAGATCTGCGTAGTCGAGATATCCGCATGCCCTAAAAGCAGTTGCACTACCCGCAAATCCGCCCCATGATTAAGCAGATGGGTTGCAAAGGCATGGCGCAACGTATGCGGGGACAAGGCAACCGGAATATTGGCAATCGTGGCATAGCGCTTAATCAGAACCCAAAATGCTTGGCGCGAAAGACTAGTGCCAGTATGGCGCCCTACAAACACCGCATCAGTCGTTTTACCTTCTAATAAAGGCGTTCTAGCCTCAGCAAGATAGCGCCGAATCCATAAACCCGCCTCTCCACCAAAAGGTACTAAGCGCTCTTTGCCGCCTTTGCCGTTCATTACCCTAACAACTCCCTCGTTAAGGCCCAAAGCTACCGTCTTAAGTGCGACGATTTCTGAAACGCGCAGACCACTGGCATACATCAGCTCTAACATCGTTCGATCTCGCAAGCCTAAGGGGGTGTCAACATCAGGAGCATGAAGTAAAGCCGTGATTTGATCTTCGCTCAGTGTTTTAGGAAACCGCATCGCCTGCTTAGCCGCGCGCAAACCAATGCAAGGGTCTCTCTTGACTAGATTCATGCGTAAGGCATACCGATAGAACCGCTTAAAGACGGTTAAGCGTCGATTAGCAGTAGTCGCTTTATCTGCCCTGCGATGCGCAATATACGCAGTAAGATCTTTTTCAGTAACGCGATACAGATCAGCGCCTGAATTTTTATAGATCCACTGCGCTAAAAGTAACAAATCTCGGCGATAGGCAGACAAACTATTCTTAGCCAGTCCATCCTCTAACCAACAGGCGTCGCAAAAAATCTCGATCGCCTCTTCGCTTGCAGTATGAGTACTGTTTTTAGACACAAACTATTTTGTTGCTTCTTCTAGTTTTTCTGCTAGCCACATTTTCATCAAAGACTGATATGGGACATCAATCTTATTAGCCTGTAACTTAACTCCCTCCAAGAAGCTTTGGGATAAGCGGAGTGAAATTGAAGCTGTAGTAGGCTTCAAATTAGGGATTAATACGCGCTTAGCCTTCGATAAATCAAAGTAATCGGAAGCATCATTTTTTTCCCAAAAAATACGCTCTTCCTTTTCATCTTTAAAATTCGGAATTGTTAATTTATTAATCTTTTTCATAAAATACCCTTTCTTTTTTACTCATCGATCTTGCAGAGACGATGCGAATTAGGGTGCCTTGATCTCGCAATCTAAAAATAATAGTTAACAGCCGTGTAGAACTCGTGATGCCCAACGCAATAAACCGACCTTCCCTAACGCTATGCTTTTGATCTTCCTCGATCAATAAAGGCTGATTGAAGAAAATCTCCTCAGCCTCTCCCTGTGCCACTCCATGCTTATCGTGGTTTTTATAAGCATTACCTGCATCCCACTGAAACCCAACTATTTTTTTGAAATCAATCATACATGTATATTACTATAATATACATTACCACAATACGCAAGTGGCTACTCCGCCACCCACAACCCCACTTTAATCACGGAAGTTATTAAAGCCCAAAGGTGCTTCGCTCACTTCTTTCTTGAGAAGCGTCATGGTTTCTTGTAAATCATCGCGCTTACCACCCGTCACACGCACTGCATCACCCTGAATACTGGCCTGCACTTTGATCTTGCTATCTTTAATAATGCGCACGACCTTTTTAGCCAGCTCTGAAGTAATACCTTTTTGAATCTTCATAGTTTGCTTGCGCTTGTCACTACCGATAGTCTCTTTTTTATCGTCTTTCAGATAACGTACATCGACATTACGCTTGGCCATCTTGCCGTACAGCACATCGCGCACTTGCCCCAATTTAAAGTCATCATCACCAAATAAAATCAGGGTTTCATCTTTTTGTTCTACGCGGCTATCAGAACCCTTAAAGTCAAAACGATTGGTGATTTCTTTATTGGATTGTTCGATTGCGTTTTTCAACTCAATCATGTCTGGTTCACAAACGACGTCAAATGATGGCATCACATACTCCTTAAATTCATTGTGCATTTATTGCTAAAAATTACCTGTTTGTCCCAGTTTTACAAGATATTGATCCGAAAACAGGAACACGAATAAGATTGTGGCATGAACTTTGCAAAAAATGCGCCTAAGCCAGCAAAATTGAACTCCAATATGGGGCTCAAGGATAGGAATACCTTTGGCTTTGAATCTCAAGCTGAGTTTGCTTATGAAGTGACTACCCCCGAGCAGCTTCCCGATTTGATGAAATCGATTCAGGAACAAGGTTTGGCTTGGCGGGTACTGGGTGGCGGAAGTAATGTCATTCTTCCAGCCGAGCTACCTGGTGCAACACTCTTAATGAATATTGCTGGGCAAGCAATTTTGCGCTCTGATGACAAGAGCACCCTGCTATCTGTAGGTGCTGGAGTCAATTGGCATGAATTGGTTACCTGGACGCTGGAGCAAAATTTACCCGGCCTTGAAAATCTAGCTTTAATTCCCGGAACCGTAGGGGCGGCCCCCATTCAAAACATTGGCGCCTATGGGGTGGAAATTGGCGAGTACATTGACAGCATCGAAGCGTTTGACACTGCGGCCCATGCCTTTGTCACTCTCCCAAGAGATGCATGCCAGTTTGCTTATCGCGATAGCTACTTCAAGCAACATCCCCATCAAATGATCGTGACAAAGGTCGTTTTTAA
>CAIZRK010000028.1 GCA_903935355.1 uncultured beta proteobacterium
GGGGTCATTGTTTGAGCAGTCACAGAACTAAAACAAACTAAGGCGCAGATACTTAATAGCCATTTCATTTTTTGCCCCGAGACTTATATAGGAATAAATTAAACCACTCGTAGAACTTTATCCCACTCTTGGGACATTCTCTAGGTAACCCAAACAAAAAACCACCCAAAGGTGGTTTTAGTGTTTCTTGGTGGCCCGGGGCGGAATCGGCCAGGGCCTCAGGAGATTCTCATCCTACCTCTGACTGCTAATGGAAATCCCACTATAAATTCAACATAGTTAAAAAGTCATCTAGCGTATTTAATTAATTCCACATAATCCTCTTCAAATACCTCGCCAATTTCTTTATAAATCAACTTATTTTTAGCATCAAGAATCAGCAGCACAGGAACCCCACGAATTTTTCCAATGGCTTGATTAAGCTCTGGGGTCATCATTGCCGCAGGAAAACTATAGTGGTTTTGCCGCATATATTCTTTGGCAATAGCCGGTGTTTTATCAATGGAAATAGTCACAATATTCATTGATCCAGGCGGAATACGCTTTGAGAAGTCCTGTAGATAATTATTTTGGCGCTTGCAAAATGGGCACCAAGATGCCCATAATTGAATAAGTGTATTTTTTGTATTGTTTTTGGGAATTTCAAAATAAGCACCGTCTAAAGTTTGGACCTTTTCAAATGGTAATGTTTGGCCAATCTCAATTGCCATTACCGCGCTCGGTACCATAATGCTATATGCAACGATAATTGCGGCAACAAGTGATTTAGTTGGGTTTAGCATTTAGGGCGCTCAAATAGGGGGCACAATTGGCATATTAACCAATACTTCATCCACTCTATATGAGACCGCCAATTAAAAATAGCCCAACAAGTGGGCTATCGTGATTCTTGGTGGCCCGGGGCGGAATCGACCAGGGCAGAGGATATCTAGACATAATAACTGTCGTTTAAATAGATATTTTTAATATTAGAGGCTTATTATTGCTGGTGAATTCAACTACGAAGTGCAACTTTGATAAATGCCTAGTGGCTAAGGATGTTTTAGTATCCAAAGCTTCTAGACCTGCAAGTCAAAGTAGCCATGACCTATCAACACCTTAGCCAAACTGAACGATATCAGATTTATATCCTTATGAAAGACGGAAAAACCCAAAGCCAGATAGCCCAGCTTCTGAATCGGCATAAGTCGACCATTAGCCGGGAGCTCGCGCGCAATACCGGGCTCAAGGGTTACCGTCCCAAACAAGCCTGCCTGTTGGCAGAAGAGCGTTCTTTGGGCTCTCGCAACGCTACCCAGATTACTGCTACCGACTGGGGCAAGGCAGTGGATTGCCTCTTAGAGCAGTGGAGCCCCGTGCAAATTGCCAATCAGGTCGGTATTAGCCATGAGACCATCTACCGCCATGTCTACGCTGATAAAGCGGCTGGCGGGAGCCTGTATCAGCAGCTACGCTGCCAAAAGAAGCGTAAGAAACGCTATGCCAGTGGCCGTGAGCGTAGAGGCCAGATCATCGGCAGAAGACCCATTAGTGAGCGTCCAGTCCATATTGAGACCAGATCCCAAATCGGTCACTGGGAAGGCGATACCGTCATTGGAGCCCATCACAAGCAAGCCGTAGTGACGATGGTAGAGCGTAAGAGTGGTTATGCCCTCATCGCCAAAGTCATCAATAAAACTGCTGATTCAGTAGGTAGCGCCATCATTAACAAACTGAGTCCCTTAGCCCCACTAGTTAAAACCATTACTTTTGACAATGGGAAGGAATTTGCCGAGCACAGCAGAATTGATACTGCCCTCAAATCCACTACTTACTTTGCTGATCCTTTTGCTAGTTGGCAACGCGGATCAAACGAAAACTTCAATGGCTTACTGAGGCAATACATCCCCAAGAAAAGACTGTTATCAACTGTGACTGACGAGGAGCTTAGAATGATCCAAGACAAATTAAATAACCGACCTAGAAAGCGCTTGGGATTTAAAACCCCAAATGAAGTATTTATGCAATCTTTAAACCGTGTTGCACTTCGTGTTTGAATCCACC
>CAIZRK010000029.1 GCA_903935355.1 uncultured beta proteobacterium
CAACATTAAAAAACCAGCGTTTTATAAAATCCTTTATTTTCATGTACTTATGGCAGTTGTAGTCGGAGTATTGTTAGTGTATCTTTACGCTTCGCTCGGGGTAGAAATAAAGACCTTTTGGTAATGCTTTTATTATTAAAGAGGATCGAGCTAAGTTCTAACAATGTGTACGCTGCAAGGTGCCTCTTCAACGATTTTGGTCATGGAAGTTCTCCAAGGCGTCACTTTATTTGGCAGTTTATGAGATGCCCCAATCAGGATCAGAGAAGCATCATTATCTTTGGCAAAGTCGACAATGCGGGTGGCTGGATCAAGAGCCTCTAGAACGTGATAAGAAATACGTTCAGGGGGCAGCTTAAGTGGTTTAGCCCACTCCATCAGTTGGACTAAATGCCCCCGCACAATACCGCTAGCAGTCTCACTTTCTTGATTGCCTTCGAAGGTAGGCGTGCCAGCAATTGTGCTAAGACAAACTAAACGGCTTTCAGGATAAGCATTTAATAAATTTTTTGCCGTCGATTGCATGCGCTCACGTAAGTCTTCATCTGACTGGCGGGTATCAATCGCAGCAATCATCAAAGGCGCATCTTGACTACTTAAGCTGGGTCGAGGACTTGGCGATGGCTCATAACCAGCAGCCCTTATCCAGCGCTTGAGGTTTTCCCAAAAACTCAGAGGTTCTACTCGCTCCGCACGTTCAGTCAAAATGATGCTTTCAGGATCACGCAATACTTGGCGTAAGCGGGCAGCACTCTGATAGCGATCGGCAGCGCGCGCTTCAAGACAGCGTAAGACGACCTCTTGTAACCAGTGCGGAATTTCCTTGCGAATAGCGCGAGGCGGAAATGCCTGTGCCCACATCCGTTTACGCAAGCCACTCATGTTCTGCGGGTTGCCAAAAGGGAGTTCACCTGTCAACATTTCATACATGATGACGCCGATAGAGAAAATGTCACTTCGGGAGTCAGATCGAATGCCGGCAACTTGTTCTGGAGAAATATAGGGCGCCGAACCAATACCTTTACGCATTTCCTCGGCCAGTAAGTCTGGAAAGCGTGCGTGGTGAGATAAACCAAAATCAATTAGGGTCAGCTTGCCACTGTCATCAATCAGAATATTTTCTGGTTTGATATCTAAATGAATGGCGTCTTGAGAGTGCAGTGATTGGACTGCTTGAGCTAGCTCTGCACCAATCCGCACTACCTCATCAATACTAAATTGTTTACCCTCTTTGATCAGGTCTTCTAATGGGCGCCCTGGAACTCGTTCCATTGCAATATACGGTCTTGTGGCCATATTGCCAGACCCCAAATACTTTGGAACATAGGGGCTTTTGAGGGAGCGTAAGATGGTTAATTCAGTCTCAAAGCCAATTAAGCTTTCTACGGGTTGGTCACGACCCACCCTAGGAATTTTCAACAGAATGGGAACATCAATCCCTTCTTTAGTAGCAGAGAATAAGCTAGCCATTCCTCCACGATGAACTTCTGTTCCTAAGACAAATCCATCGACGATCTTGCCGTCTTGAAAGATGTCATCTACCGCTTGAATTTCTGTTGTAATTGCCATACTAATTATTTGCCAGTGATAAGGCGGTTTGCGAGCTCTTCGGGCAATCCTGCGCGCTTTACTTTAGCAGCCGCAGTAAATCGATCGTATTCAATGCGATGGAATGTAAGTACTTCAGAATTGGGCTCAAATATTGCAAAGCAAGCCTCAGGGTTGCCATCTCTAGGCTGCCCTAGTGAACCCACTACACTTACCCAATGCCGATGTCGCATTACCGGAACCTCCTCACCAGGGTGAGGCTCGAATCGAATTAGCTTGCCAACTGCATTTTGATAAAACAAGGCTTGTTCATGTGAATGCCCAACAAAGGTATAAATTTTCCCTGAGTTTTGTACGCAGTGCCAAGCGCTCATGCTATCAGTGATGTAATTCCATTCTGATGGATTATGAGCAGATGCATGAGTAAAACAAATATTGTCTTCGTTAATAAGCAAGGGCAAATCTTTTAAGAATTGCAGTTGTTCAGAGTTGAGTTGAGATTTAGTCCACTCGATTGCGGCATTTGCATTGGCATTCATGCGACTGCGATAGTCTTTAAATGTAGCCTCATCATGATTGCCCACCACTGCGATCGCTTTTTTAGAGGCTACCAACTCACCTATACGGTCAATAAGGGTGCATGGATCGGCGTTATAACCTACGATGTCACCCAAGAAAACCATACGAGTAACACCAAGCTCTTCGGCCTTGGCCATGCCCGCCTCGTAGGCCTCTAGATTGCTGTGAAGGTCGGCAAAAAGCCCAATACGCTCGCTCATCCCTCAATGATAGGTCAAAAGTGCGAAATACAGAAGACTTAGTAGGGGCTAGCTTCATTAAAGGGGCGATTCTTAAAGCGTTTATGCACCCAATAATATTCTGCGGGCCGTAGTCGAATTTCTTTTTCAAAAATGAGATTGAGCCTAGCAGTATCAGCCATTGGGTCATCGCTTGGAAAATGCTGTAGTGGTTTGCTAATGGTGCATAAGTAGCCCGATTCGTCAGGCTTTAAGCTTGTCACCATCATGCATACTTCAGCACCTGATATTTTAGCCAGTCTAGACACCGCTGTAATGGTGTTCGTTTGAATATCAAAGAAGGGAACAAAGGCAGAATCTTTCACCCCCAAATCAATATCTGGGGCAATGATGATGAAGCTTCCTTTACGTATTTCACGAAGAATTTCAAGCGAGTTTCCTTGCCGATCGATTGAGTTCCCACCAAAACGATTGCGCCACTCCACAATTTTTCGATTAAAAAAAGGACTCTTCATTCGCTGAAAAAAACCAGAGGTGCGGGGCCATGCTTTTTCTTTGGCAAGGGCGCTTAAGATAATGCTCCCTTCGATGCCAGTGAAATGCATATTGACCAAAATACGTGGTTTTCTATCCGAAAGATCCACTTCGGACTGCACCTCAATCATTTCGCTTAGTTGCTTTGTGCTACCTAGCCAGATAATACTTTTCTCAACCAAGCTCCGTCCAAGAAGGCGCCAGTGTTGTTTGCTCAGGGTATCAATTTCTGAGGTGCTAAGCTCTGGAAAACACAGGTGTAAATTGGTTTTGACAACCCCATTTCGATCACTGGGAATGTAAGAGGCAATAAACCCAATACCATACCCAAGTGCAACCAAAACTCTGTAAGGAAGAATGGATAAGAGCTTTAAAAATGCAACTCCAGAATAATTAGCTAGCGTTTTAAACAAGCTAACTTTATTCGGTTTCGTAACGCGTTAAAGATTTAGCGTAACGCGTCTGTAGTTCATCAGTCGATCCAATAGACATACCTAGATCATTTACTAATCCTGTTTCAAGGCGATATGCCCATCCATGAATTGTCAGATCCTGACCGCGAGCCCAGGCATCTTGGACAATCGTAGTTTCACAAACGTTTACCACCTGTTCAATAACATTGAGTTCACATAAACGATCCTGGCGTTTACCTGTTGGAATCACTTCACCTAAATACCGCTCATGTTTCTGATGGACATCCTTTACATGCCGTAACCAATTATCCGCTAGCCCGATGCGCCGATCGGTCATGGCCGCGTGAACACCAGAGCAGCCATAGTGGCCAACTACTAATATATGTTTGACTTTTAGCAAATCAATTGCAAACTGGATTACCGATAGGCAATTGAGATCCGTATGAACTACGACATTGGCAATATTACGATGAACGAATAATTCACCGGGCAGGAGGTTCACAATGTCATTTGCGGGAACGCGGCTATCTGAACAACCAATCCACAGATATTCTGGGGCCTGTTGAGACACAAGGCGCTTAAAGAAATCAGCATCTTTAGCCACCATGCCTTCTGCCCAGTCGCGATTATTTACAAATAGGTGGTCTAAAGCATTGGAGTTCTTCATAATCATGGTTTTAAGTTTAAAGTACTTTGATGACGCCGATTTGGTTAAAACAAACCCCTACAGGCATTACGTTAAATCTGCATTGCCAACCAGGTGCCAAGCTGACCAAAATAGTTGGGCTCCATGATGGCTGCCTCAAAATTTCTTTGCAGGCCCCAGCGCTTGAAAATAAAGCCAATGAAATGCTCTTAGCTTGGCTTTCCAAGAAATTAAAGGTACCTCAAAAACAAATTCAATTCCTATCTGGACAAAATAGCCATAAAAAGCGCTTAGAAATTTGGGGTTCAATTACCCCAGAGCAAATTACCCAGGCATTAAGTCCATAAACCCTACCAAAAAATCGCCCAAAGAATTCCTAGGATTAAAACCCATTTGCACACGTAATATACAGGGCGGTGACTTGCCTTGAGTTTTTTGGCTTGCGCTCGGAGATGGTAGAAATACTTAAAGAGCACATTTACAAAGCCGACTTTTTCCCCAGGTACATTTTGGGATGAGGCCAAACTCATCACATAGCGCCCAAACCAGCGATTGATCAGCTGAACTAGCTTTGTATAAACAGGGCGCTCCACATCGCAAAATAAAACAATGCGTTGGTGGTCAGTTTCGTTGGCTGCATAGTGAATATATGTCTCATCAAACATCACCGGCTCGCCGTCTTTCCAGAAGTAGCGCTCTCCATCTACTTCAATAAAGCATTTGGGGTCGTTGGGGGTAACTAGGCCAATGTGATAGCGTAGAGAGCCGGCATAAGGATCGCGATGGCGCACCAATGTGGCTCCAGGCGGCAGAGAAGCAAACATTGCTGCTTTAATGGAGGGGATGGACTTTAATAAGGCAACCGTTTTTGGGCAATTGGCCTGAGCAGAGGGCATTTCTTTGCCATACCAATAGAGGTGAAAGCGTTTCCAGCCAGTTCGAAAAAAAGAATTAAAGCCAATATCGTTATATCCAGTGGCGGCGGCAATAGCGCCATCCGAATTTAAGGCGAGCGCCTCTTGGCGAATAACTTCCCAATTGTCTTGTAAAGGCTGCATTTCTGGAAATTGCTGAACCGGAATGAATGGGCTAGCCTTAGTTTTAGAAAATAGATAAAGAAGCGTATTGATGGGCGCCAACAGGACCTGATAGTCAGTTAAGGACCTTACTAGCCCAAAACGAACTTTCCCCCGAAAATAGACATATATTGCCGAAGAAACAAAAATAAAAAAGATGATGTGACGTAATTGCATAGAAATGACCATTTAGCGTTAGTTCTTTTATTTTAATTTGTATGGAGATGACTTTCTCTCTATTTCTATGCAAACTATGCTCATATACTTATTAGGGTTAATTAAAAACCATTTTTTATGCATCTTTTTGGGGATGTGAGGGGCAATTTACAGGAGAAAACCGCATGAATGGATTTATCAAGTGGCTTCTAAGCCTTATATTAATGGGGTTAGCAGTGCTTGCAGGCTATACCTGGATTATGCTGAGCTGGAGCTATGGCAACGGAGAGCGTGCTGGATATGTGCAGAAATTTTCGCACCGTGGCTATATATGCAAGACTTGGGAAGGCGAGTTGGCGATGGTATCGATGCCAGGAACCATGTCAGAAAAGTTCTTCTTTACAGTGCGTGAAGATGCTGTGGCGCAAAAAATAAATGCCAATATGGGAAAAAAGGTTGCGCTAACGTATGATCAACACATCGGTTTGCCAACAACCTGTTTTGGAGATACAGAATATTTTGTTTCCAATATTACGGTTTTGGAGGAATAATTCACCGTAACAAAAAAATTGCTGTAATGCAGCTTTATTTTTATAATTTTTTGTGGTTAAAATCATGTAAGCGCACTGTGCGCTGACATCAATATCTATAAGGAGCTTCACTTGAATAAAGCAGAACTAATCGCAGCTATTGCTGACGACGCTGAGATCTCAAAAGCCAAAGCCGAATTTGCATTAAATTCTGCTATTGCGCAAATCATTAAAGCTGTTACTAAAGGCGATTCAGTTCAACTGATCGGCTTCGGTACTTTCGCTTCTGGAAAACGTGCTGCACGTATGGGTCGCAACCCAAAAACTGGTGAGCCACTCAAAATCGCTGCTGCAAAAACTGTTAAGTTTTCTGCTGGTAAGGCATTTAAGGATTCAGTGAACAAGCGTAAGAAGTAATTCTTACTTTGTTGATAAAAAAGCCCGGCATGCCGGGCTTTTTTGTTTCCGAGGATATTATCCAAAAGAAAGATGGGAGGAGTGTGCGGTATCTATTTAACTTTGCACTAAACGTCGATGGCGATGAATGCTCATTAGTATTCCCGCCCCAAATCCTAGAGTAACCAAAGCAGTTCCACCATAACTAATAAAGGGCAATGGCACCCCTACAACTGGTAGTAAGCCACTTACCATACCGATATTGACAAAGGCATAGGTAAAAAATATGAGCGTGACAGAGGCACCTAATAGTCGCGTGAATAAATTTGGCCCACTTGCAGAGATAGCCAAACCCCTTTTAATTAATGCAAAGAAGAGCGCTAATAAAACTAAGTTACCCAACAAACCAAACTCTTCTGAAAAAACAGCAAATACAAAGTCAGTGTGTTTTTCTGGAATGAATTCTAAATGCGATTGGGTCCCCTGAAACCAACCTTTGCCAAAAAATCCACCAGAGCCGATTGCGATCATCGATTGGATAGTATGAAATCCTTTACCAAGAGGATCGCTGCTTGGATCTAACAAAGTGCAAATGCGATGCTTCTGATAGTCGTGTACCAATGGCCATGCTACATCATGTGCGCAAATCGTATTGCCAAAAATAATAATTAGAATAATTCCGAAAGCACCAATGCCAACAAAAGGCAATATCCATTTCCATGGAAGACCAGCAAGAATAATTACGTACATCCCAGCAGCAAATACTAATAATGCAGTTCCTAAATCTGGTTGACGTGCAATGAGTGCAACTGGAATGCCGAGTATGATTGCTGCTACTCCATAGTCCCAAGTTTTTTGAATGCCTTCTCGTTTTTGGAAATACCAGGCTAACATCAGGGGCATTGCAATCTTCATGATTTCTGAAGGCTGAATCACCAGTCCAATATTGAGCCAACGACGCGCACCTTTTTTTATTAATCCAAATACAGCTACTGCGATTAATAAAGCCACTCCCACAGCGTAAATCCACACTGCCCCTGTCTCTAGCCACTTTGGTGGAATACGAGATACGATCCACATTACTGCAAAAGAGAGCGCTAGATTGCGCAACTCATCTCCAATGAGGACTGGTGTATTTTGACTGGCCGATAAAAAAATAAAAAATCCTACTGCCGCTAAGCTAAGTAGAATAAGGCCTAGCTGGCCATCTAGCCCTGAAAAAAAACCAAAGAATAGTTGTTTAACTTTTTTTATGGCGCTCTTTTCCATTCGGGAACCTCCTTAGGCCATTTACCCTCAATATAAAAATCTAAGGCCTGACGGGCAATTGGCGCAGCATGTTGTGCCCCAAAGCCAGCATTCTCAACGACCATCGCAATGACAATGGTTGGCTTATCTGCAGGAGCAAATGCAATGTAAAGCGCATGATCTCGTAAAAACTCTGCAGTAGATCCATGCTTATATTCTTTGGAGTTCAAGCTAAATACTTGGGCAGTGCCAGTTTTTCCGCCAACTTGATATCCCGCTCCTTTAAAAACTCTAGCTGATGTACCAGAAACGTTTACTTCAACCATGGCTTTTTTAATTACTTCAATATTCTCAGTTTTCAAATCGATGCGGTAACTCTCCTTAGGCGTGGTTAATACTCGCTGCCGTGTAAATGGATCTTCAATCGCCTTAACTAAATGCGGTTTCATTACAATGCCATTATTTGCTACGTTAGCTAAGGCGTGAGCTAGTTGCAAAATGGTAAAGGCGTTATAACCTTGTCCAATTCCCAATGAAATAGTTTCGCCTTCATACCACTTCTGTTGCTCGGGCTTCTTGAAGGTATTTTTTTTCCATTCGGTCGATGGTAGAACCCCCTTGGATTCGCCTTGTAAATCAATGCCAGTGATTTGGCCAAAGCCTAGTGGCTTCATGAAGTCATGCATCATATTGACACCCATATCACGCGCTAGTGTGTAGTAATAGGTATCACACGATTCAACAATGGACTTTTGCATATCCACAATCCCGTGACCCCCTTTTTTATCATCACGAAAAGTGTGATTACCAAAGTCAAAGTAGCCTGGGTCTGAGATAGTTTGTGAAGGAGTGCGCTTTTTGTTTTCTAGAGCGGCCAAAGCCATGAATGGTTTATACGTAGAGCCTGGAGGATAGATTCCTTTGAGCGGACGGTTATAGAGTGGTTTTTGCAAAGATTCATTGAGTTCTTTCCAGGTTACTGAATCAATGCCCTCAACAAAATCATTTGGATTGAAATTAGGCTTAGATACAAAGGCAAGGACATCACCTGTTTCAGGTTCAATCGCTACAAATGCTCCGCGAAAATTTCCGTAAAGCTCTTCAACCAAATACTGTAATTTGATATCTACCGAAAGGACTACATTCTTACCGGGGATTGATGGTGAGCTAGAGAGAGTGCGCACTGGTTTACCACCCGCAGTAATCTCTACTTGATCGTAGCCAGGCACGCCGCGCAAAACATTTTCATAACTTTGCTCCAAACCAATCTTGCCAACGTACTGAATGCCTGGCAAAAAGGAAGTTTGTAAGGCATCAGGATCATCTACTTTAGACCCCTCAATTTCAGCTTGCATACGCTCTTTATCTTTTAAAGAGACGCGACCAATATAACCAATGAGATGGGAGGCTAACTCGTTATACGGGTACTCACGAAAGCTACGGGCACGGATCTCCACCCCCGGAAAGCGGTAACGGTTGGCCATAAAGCGGGCTGTTTCGGCCTCGGTAAGCATGGATCGTAGCGGGAAAGTGCCCATTTTTCGGGAATCTTCCATTGAGCGCTTGAAATTTCGCTTATCACGTGGCGAAATCAGCACAATTTGCGATAAATCCTCGATAAGATCATCCACATTCCCCTTTAGCTCTTCTGCATTGACGTCTAAAGTAAGCGCTGAGTAGTTCCTACCAATGACGATGCCATTGCGATCGATAATTAGCCCTCTATTGGCTGGTGCGGGCACTAAGGCGATGCGATTATTTTCTGCTAGGAGAGAATATTTGCCATGACTAACTAGCTGCAACCAAACCAAACGAGTAACCAATAAAATAAAACAGAAGGTGACAAAGAGGGTTGCAATATGAATGCGCTCTTGAAAGGAGTCTAGATCCGGTTTTTTAAAAGAAACCATACCGCTTCTTAGATTGGGCGATTGTGATCAACATCAATAGGGCGACGTTGGGGTGCCAACAAAATACGAGTTGCTATAGGCCATAACAAGGCCTCTATGAGAGCTTGAATGCCACTGGTTAGCGCCCACCAGTACAGTTCACCACTTAAAAGCCAATGGGCAAGAACGGGAAATAAACAGACCAATAAAAAGAGTGGCAGGAGATGTAAGGCTTGGCTAAGGACGCTTAGAGGGGCGATACGCCTATGCCAAGAGATCGCAAGATAGGCTGCCAAAGAATAACTAAAAGCGTGCAGGCCTAGTAAATCGGAGTTATGTACGTCCATCATAAGACCGAGTACAAATGCCAAAATGACGCTCACATGCCGATGCTGATGGATGTTCCAAAATACAATACAAATAATGAGCCAATCAGGTACCCAGCCATAATTGCCCAAGGGTAACAGGTTGAGCATTAAGGCGCAGAAAAGACTGAAATAGATAAATGCCCGATTAACTGGGCGCAAAATGTAGCCGCTTTGGTAATCAATCATTGCATGCCTCGCGACCGAGTCTGGCGTCGGCCAGGGGTATTCGTAGTGGGGGCGCCTAACTTATTGGTAGCCGAAGAGGATTTTGCATCCCATTGTGGGTCATATAAGAAAGCAAGCGCTTGTCGATAGCGATTTACTGGCGCCACTGGGACACAAAACACATTAGAAGAATTTTTATCTGCGTTGCGTTCAATGCGGCTGATCACAGCAACCGCAAAGCCAGGTGGATATACACCATCGATTCCAGAGGTGATTAAGACATCTCCCACTTCTAGGTCACTCGCAACGGGAAGGTAGCGCAGTTCCAATGGATTGCCGCGCCCAGCCCCAAATACAGCTGCCCGTAGGCCGTTGCGTGCGACTTGAACGGGTACCGCAAAATCACGATCTTCTAGTAATGAAACTTCAGCAGAATGATCATAGATTCGTACCACTTGACCCAGAATGCCAGCATCGTTGGCGATCGGATTGCCGAGCTTTAGCCCATCATTTCCTCCTCGATTTACGACAATGCGTTGCGATATCGAATTAGGTGGATTAAATAGAATTTCTACGGGAAGTGTTTTGAAGGAAACCTGCTTTTGTAAATCCATTAACTGCCGTAAGTTTTGATTTTCAACTAAAAGAAATTCAGATTGATTTGCTAGTAGCGAGAGTTCGGCTTGGCGAACTTTCATTTCTTGATTTTCTTTATCAAGTGTGCCACGGGTAGTGAAATACTCTGAGCTTGCTTCAAAAGCATTACGCGGCATCATCATGACGTACTCAAGTGGACGCAAAATCCAGTTGACAGAATTACGAATTGGATCGAGTGCCTTAAATCGAAAATCGATCAACATCAATGCAATGCTGATCGAGAGGCAGACAATCAGTTTGACTAAAGCAGGTACGCCTTGTCTGAAAAGAGGAGGGGCGCTATGTTGCACTTCCCTGATCGACGGTTAAGCTGCTTACTCTTGCGAGAATACGCCGCTCAACTTATCCATTCTCTCTAAGGCAATACCGCAACCACGAGCAACGCAAGTGAGTGGATCTTCTGCGATGTGAATAGGCAGACCAGTTTCTTCCATGAGGAGGCGATCGAGGTCACGCAATAATGCGCCACCACCAGTCAACATCATGCCGCGTTCAGCGATATCTGAAGCTAATTCAGGCGGAATTTGTTCAAGCGCAGCTTTGACAGCCGTCACAATTTGATTCAAAGGATCAGTTAATGCTTCAAGCACTTCGTTGCTAGTGACTGTGAAGCTACGGGGGATTCCTTCAGAAAGATTTCGACCCTTTACTTCCATCTCGCGCACTTCTGCGCCAGGGAATGCAGAGCCAATCGTTTTCTTAATTAACTCAGCAGTTTGTTCGCCGATCAACATGCCGTAGTTACGACGAATGTAGTTGGTAATGGCTTCATCGAATTTATCACCGCCAACCCGTACCGAACCTTTGTAAACCATGCCACCTAATGACATGACGCCCACTTCAGTTGTGCCACCACCAACGTCAACCACCATGGAGCCAGCCGCTTCAGAAACGGGTAATCCAGCACCAATTGCAGCAGCCATTGGCTCTTCAATTAAAAATACCTGAGATGCACCAGCACCTAAAGCAGATTCACGAATTGCACGGCGCTCAACTTGCGTAGAGCCACAAGGAACGCAAATAATGATGCGAGGGCTTGGCTTTAACAGCTTGCTTTCGTGCACCATTTTGATAAATTGCTTGAGCATTTGCTCAGTGATGGTGAAGTCGGCAATAACGCCATCTTTCATAGGGCGAATAGCCTCAATATTGCCAGGAACACGCCCTAACATCGCTTTTGCATCTTTTCCGACTGCCAAAATGGTTTTTTTACCATTTGGGCCCCCTTCTGTGCGAATTGCCACAACCGAGGGTTCGTCAAGCACAATACCCCGTTCACGCATGTAAATTAGGGTATTGGCGGTACCTAGGTCAATGGCTAGGTCATTAGAAAAGTAGCTACGGAAAAAACCAAACATGATGTAGTGGGAAAATAGTAAGTGTTAATAAAAATATATAGGAATGATACTCTAGCACCCCATGAAACTTAATGATGTCCAGCGCATTGCGCATCTTTCTATGCTTGAGTTAAGTCAGGCAGAAGCCGAGGCTGTTTTGCCTCAATTGCAGGCTATTTTTTCCTTGGTTGAGGAAATGCAAGCCGTTGATACCACTGGGCTGGAGCCTCTAGCCCATCCAATCCTCTTTTTACGTGATTTAGCGCAACCTCTCCGGGATGATGGAGTGACAGAGTCAGATCATCGCACTGAAAACATGCTATCGGCCCCTGCTCAACAGGACGGTTACTTTTTAGTTCCTCGGGTGCTTGAATGAGCTGGCATAGCACCTCCATTGCTCAAATGGCAAAGGCCCTAGCTGCTAAAGAGGTCTCTAGTGCTGAGCTAACCCAGTATTTTCTAAGCCGAATTGATGCTGGAAAACAGTGGAATGCTTATCTTGATGTGAATGCTCACTTAAGTTTAGAGCAAGCTTATAAAGCAGATATGCTAATTTCTTCTGGTAAGGGCGGTGCATTAACTGGCATACCAGTAGCCCATAAAGATGTCTTTGTCACGCGGGGCTGGAAAACTACAGCTGCATCCAAAATACTGGAAGGCTATTTAAGTCCTTTTGACGCTACGGTAGTTGCCAATTTAGGAATGCCTAGTGAAGATAATCCTAATGGAGCTGGCATGGTTTGTTTGGGCAAGACCAATATGGACGAGTTCGCCATGGGTTCCTCAAATGAGAATTCAGGCTACGGACCAGTCTTAAATCCTTGGAATTCGGAATATGTTTCAGGGGGCTCTTCAGGAGGTTCTGCTGTTGCCGTTGCTGCAGGCTTAGCGCCAATAGCTACTGGTACTGACACAGGCGGCTCGATTCGTCAGCCGGCTGCATTTTGTAGTTTGACGGGGATTAAGCCTAGTTATGGCCGAGTTTCTCGTTACGGCATGATTGCTTACGCCTCTTCTTTGGACCAGGCCGGTCCAATGGGCAAAACTTCAGAAGACTGCGCACTCCTACTTTCGGCAATGTCATCACATGATCGGCGCGACTCAACTTCATTGGCTGATTCGGGTGAAGACTACGGTCGTTACCTTAATCAGAGTTGGCGAGCAGGCAATACCAATCTAGCTAAACCATTAGAAGGTTTACGCGTAGGCCTACCAAAAGAGTTTTTTGCCGAAGGTCTGGCAAGTGAGGTTGCCCAGTCGGTAAATGAGGCTGCAAAGATTTTAGAAAATTTAGGCGCTAAGTTAATCGAAGTAAGCCTGCCAAAAACCAAGCTATCGATTCCTGTGTATTACGTTTTAGCGCCCGCCGAAGCCTCTAGTAATTTAAGTCGCTTTGATGGTGTGCGTTTTGGACATCGTGCAAATGAATATCGTGATCTTTCTGATATGTATAAAAAGTCGCGTACAGAGGGATTTGGTGCAGAGGTAAAGCGCCGAATTTTGATTGGCACTTATGTTTTATGCCATGGATATTATGATGCATACTACTTACAAGCCCAAAAAATTCGCCGTATTATTGCTGCGGATTTTCAGAAAGCATTTTCGCAATGTGATGTAATTCTTGGGCCAGTAGCGCCAGATGTGGCTTGGCGTTTAGGCGAAAAATCAAAAGACCCAGTGCAAATGTATTTAGAGGACATTTACACTTTATCTACTAATTTAGCGGGTTTGCCGGCTATGAGCGTACCTTGTGGATTTAATAAAATAAATTTGCCGATTGGCATGCAGTTAATTGGCAATTACTTCTCTGAGGCTCGCCTGTTACAGGTTGCGCATCAATACCAACAGGCCAGTGATTGGCATCTACGTCAAGCAAGCGAGGTGGCATGATGCAATGGGAAGTGGTTATCGGTCTAGAGACCCACGCGCAGTTAAGAACGCAATCGAAAATTTTTAGTGGTGCCAGTATCCGTTTTGGCGCTGAACCAAATTCTCAGGCATGCCCTGTAGATTTGGCATTACCAGGTGTATTACCGGTATTGAATCGTCAAGCAGTTGAGCAGGCAATTTGTTTTGGTTTAGCAGTTGGTGCGAAGATTTCACCGGTGAGTATTTTTGAGCGTAAGAATTACTTTTACCCGGATCTACCTAAGGGATATCAGATTAGTCAGTTTGAAATTCCCGTAGTGGTTGGCGGCCACCTAGAAATTTTGGTGGGCGATAAGGTGAAGGTGGTTGAGTTGACTCGCGCTCATCTAGAAGAAGATGCTGGCAAGTCGGTGCATGAAGAGGACTTCACTGGCCCACATGGAGAAGCGTCAAGTGGCATCGACTTAAATCGAGCTGGCACACCCTTATTAGAAATCGTAACTGAGCCAGTCATGCACAGCGCTGCTGAAGCAGTGGCTTATGCAAAGGCCTTACATGGTTTGGTTGTTTGGTTGGGCGTGTGCGATGGCAACATGCAAGAAGGTTCCTTCCGTTGCGATGCCAATGTATCGGTACGACCAATAGGCCAAGTGGAGTTTGGCACTCGCTGCGAAATTAAAAATTTAAATTCTTTCCGATTTTTGGAAGAGGCTATTTTATATGAGGTACGTCGTCAAATTGAGTTGATTGAGGATGGTGGAGCCGTGGTTCAAGAAACGCGTCTCTACGACCCTGATCGTGGGCAGACTCGCAGTATGCGAAGTAAAGAAGATGCCAACGATTACCGCTACTTTCCTGATCCTGATTTATTGCCTGTGATCATTGATGACACTTGGGTTGCTTTAGTGCGTAGTAATATGCCTGCTTTACCCACACAATTACGTCAACAATGGCAAAGTGAATTTAGTCTTAGTGCCTATGATGCTCAATTGCTGACACAAGATCGTGGTACCGCCAAAGCATTTGAGGACTTGCTAGACATTGTTGGTAAGCCTTTAGCAAAAGCAGCTGCCAACCTGATTGCAGGTGAATTTGCATCCGCATCTAATCGCGCTGGGATTGCCTCAGGAGATGCGCCCGTAAAGGCGGAGCAATTAGCCCCATTATTGATCCGTGTTGCCGACGGCACTATTTCCAATAAGATCGCTAAAGATATTTTTAATGTTTTGTGGGAGGATGCGATAGCTGGGAAACCATTGAGTACGGTTGATCAAATCATTGATGCCAAAGGCTTAAGGCAAATTAGCGATAGTGGTGCACTTGAGACCATCATTGATCAGGTTCTAGCGTCAAATGCCAAATCCGTTGAGGAATTTCGCTCTGGAAAAGAAAAGGCTTTTAATGCTTTAGTGGGACAAATTATGAAAGCTTCTCAGGGTAAAGCAAACCCAGGTCAAGTAAATGAATTGCTTCGTAAGAGGCTAGTTTAAGTGAGTTTTAGATCCTAAAATATTTAGAAAGAAATACATGAGCGCAATCGACTCAAAACAAGCAGAGCAAGAAGAGTTAGTGGCAGAGTGGTTGCGGGCAAGCCCAGGTTTCTTCGAGCGTTACGCCACCCTCTTTAATGACGTTCGTCTAAAGCATCCTCATGGCGATCGCGCGATCTCCTTACAAGAGCGTCAAATGACCATGTTGCGCTCACAGAACCAAGAGCTTAATCGCCGTTTAAGCGAGATGCTGCACTTTGGTAGTCGTAACGATAAAACCCAACAAAGCTTGGTGGCTTGGCTCTTGCGCCTAATGGGCGCTAACACGAAGGCTGATGTTGAAGCGGCTGTGATGGTGGGTTTAGCAGAAGTTTTTGAGGTAGAGTCTGCTCAACTGCTCTCCCCCAACTTGGCATTTGGGCCCTGGATCAACACCCCTTTGTGTGGCACAGTAAAAGAGCTATCTTTGGCTAGCGTCGATTTATTAGCCAGCCAGATCACCATAGATCCTGAGTGGCAAAGCATGGTCGCTATTGGTTTGCCATTGGGTAAAAATATCGGAGCAGTTCAGTCACCAGCCGTGCTTTTATTGGCCAGCAATGACGAAACACGTTTTACTGCCGATATGGGCGCATTCTACTTGTGTCAAATCGCTGAACTCACTGCTGTAGCCTTGGATCGTGTCCAAGCTTATGAAATCACAAGCGACTGAGTTGCATTTCCTGGTGCAGGAGTATTTGCACGAGTTACATGTCTTGCGCCAGCTTTCGCCGCATACTTTAAAGGCGTATCGCATGGATTTAAACGAGCTACAAGAATTTGCTGCCGATGATTCAGTGGAATTATTAAAGGTTAGTAATACTCATGTACGCCGTTGGGCTGGCCGCCTTCACTCTAAAGGTAAGTCTTCGCGATCCATTGCCCGTGCTCTTTCTGCTTGGCGAGGCTGGTACCACTGGATTACAGAAAAAGATGCGCGTAGAGACGCTGGGGCAGGCCAATTGGCAGCCAATTTAATTGCTAACCCTGTTGATGATGTTAAAGCCCCTAAACGTTTGAAGTCTTTGCCAAAAGCGTTGTCAGTAGAGCAAGCTCTTGCTTTGGTTAATCAAGCAGTTTTAGAAGCTCAAGAGAAAAAAGATTTAGAGACCATACGCGATGCTGCCATTGTTGATTTACTCTACTCCTCAGGCCTACGTCTCTCAGAGTTGCTAGGAATTGATGTAATGCAAAGTAAGGATCGTCTGCAAGAGTCTGCTGGCTGGTTAGATTGGGATGCGGCCGAAGTAACCGTGCTGGGAAAAGGGGGAAAACGTCGCTCAGTCCCAGTTGGATCCCCTGCCATGAAGTCTCTTCAAGCGTGGCGTGATATTCGTAATGCGTCTGAATGTGCTACCCAATCGATTGCCTTATTTATCTCCGCTGTAGGGTCTCGTTTATCGCCTAGAACGGTCCAGGCGCGTCTAAGAACCTTAGCAATGAGAGCCGGGTTGCCTACCCATGTTCATCCCCACATGATGCGCCATAGCTTTGCGAGCCACGTCTTGCAATCCTCTCAAGATTTGCGTGCAGTACAAGAAATGTTGGGGCATGCCAGCATTGCAAGCACTCAGATTTATACATCTTTGGATTTCCAGCACCTAGCACAAGCTTATGATAAAGCCCATCCTCGGGCAAAGGCTGGCAAAGACTAAATAACTCGGTAAGATAGGATGTTTTCCAGCGTGGAAATGCATCATCTCTAGATTTTGATAGGATCATTAATGGCATTAATTCCGGTAACCATTCTCACAGGCTTTTTAGGTAGCGGTAAAACAACGCTTTTAAAGTACATCCTCACGGAGCAACACGGTAAAAAAATAGCTGTGATTGAGAATGAGTTTGGGGAGGAGAATATAGATAACGATATTTTGGTGCAGGATAGCGACGAAAACATTGTCCAAATGAGCAATGGTTGTATTTGCTGCACGATTCGCGGTGATCTGGTCCAAGCCTTAAATGCGCTGTGGGAGCAACGCCGGGATAAGAAAATCAGCTTTGAGCGCGTAATTATTGAAACAACTGGCGTTGCCAATCCAGGCCCAGTCGCCCAAACTTTTTTTATGGATGATGATGTCGCGGATCATTATGTTTTGGATGCCGTGGTTACTCTAGTAGATGCCAAGCATGGCCAACACCAGCTAAGTGAACATGAAGAAGCTCAGCGCCAGGTCGGTTTTGCTGATCAAATCTTTATTACCAAGGCTGATTTAGTGAGTCCTGCTGAAGTCGCAGCATTACGCACCCGCCTCATGCATATGAATCCCCGGGCACCTATTCAGGGAATTTCTAAAGGTGTGGTGCCTTTAGCTGATGTCTTAGATCTCAAGGGCTTTAATCTCAATGCGAAATTAGATATTGACCCCCATTTCTTGGAGCAAGAGGATCATGATCACGCCACTTGCGGTCACGACCATAGCCACGACCATCATGGCCATGCTGGCCATACAGATCGCATTCAATCGTTTGTATTTCGTAGTGATAAACCCTTTGATCATAAAAAGTTGGAAGACTTCCTTGGCGGTATTTTGGAGGTCTTTGGCGAGAAAATGCTGCGCTACAAAGGGGTGCTGTATGTGAAGAATAGCAACCGGAAAGTGGTCTTTCAGGGCGTACATCAGATGATGGGTAGCGATTTAGCGGGACCTTGGGGTGTTGAGCCCAAACAAACCCGCATGGTCTTTATTGGTATTGATTTACCAAAGGACACTCTACTAGCTGGGCTAGAGAGTTGTTTGGCTTGATAAATATCTAGTAAAATCCGCCGCCACAGTCAATATTGATGAATTTTAATAAAAGCAGTGTAAAACTTTGGCAGAATGAGGCAATAATGATTCAAACCCTTGGAAAGAATGAAATGACGGTAAAAACACCAACAAAATCTGCGACTACTGCAAAATCCAGTAGCAAAGCTGTAAAGGGTGCCCCTTTAACAGAGGCTGAGTTGCTCAAAATGTCTGAAAAAGACTATATGAATGCTGCCCAGCTAGATTTTTTCCGTCAGAAGCTACTGACCTTAAAAAACGATATTTTGCAGAATGCATCCCAAACTACTGAGCACCTTCGCGAAAATATTTTAGTTCCTGATCCTGCTGATCGCGCCACGATTGAGGAGGAGCATGCTCTTGAGCTGCGTACTCGTGATCGTGAGCGTAAGTTATTAAAGAAGGTGGAGCAGGCATTAGCCCGTATTGAGTCTGGAGACTATGGTTGGTGTGAAGAAACTGGTGAGCCAATTGGTTTAAATCGCCTAATTGCACGCCCCACTGCTAATTTATCTCTCGAGGCACAAGAGCGTCGTGAACTTCGTCAAAAATTATTTGGCGATTAATTAACAAGAGCTATCCGTAGCAATGACTAAGCACCTTCCATCCCTATCTGACATCCCGCCTTTATTAAAGGCGGAAATTTTGGCCGAGGCTCTACCTTACATTCGGCAATATCACGGTAAAACGATTGTGATTAAGTATGGCGGTAATGCCATGATTGAGGATCGCCTTAAAGAGAGTTTTGCTCGCGATGTGATTTTGCTTAAATTAGTCGGGATGAATCCAGTAGTTGTCCATGGCGGTGGTCCACAAATTGACGAGGCGTTAAAGAAGATCGGCAAGACTGGTACCTTTATTCAGGGCATGCGAGTGACAGATGAAGAAACCATGGAAGTGGTGGAGTGGGTTCTTGGTGGTGAGGTGCAACAAGATATCGTGATGTTAATTAATCACTTTGGTGGTCAAGCCGTTGGCTTGACCGGCAAAGATGGCGGTTTGATTCATGCAAAAAAAATGCTAGTACCAGATGAAAAAAATCTAGGCGGCACCATTGATCTTGGATTTGTTGGTGAGATTGAAGCAATTAATCCAGCAGTGGTTAAAGCATTGCAAGATGATGCTTTTATTCCTGTGATCTCGCCAATTGGTTTTAGTGCAGAAGGTCAGGCTTACAACATCAATGCAGACTTAGTTGCTGGCAAGATGGCAGAAATATTGCATGCAGAGAAGTTGGTCATGATGACAAACATTCCCGGTGTGATGGATAAAAATGGCGTGCTGTTAACGGACCTTACTGCACGCGAGATTGATGGATTGTTCGCTGATGGAACAATTTCTGGTGGCATGTTGCCAAAGATTTCTTCAGCTTTAGATGCAGCTAAGAGCGGTGTGAACTCGGTGCATATTATTGACGGCCGAATTGAGCACTCTTTATTACTTGAAATTCTTACTGAGCAAGCTTTCGGAACGATGATTCGTTCTAGATAAGCGTTGAATAAGCGATATGACTATGCGTGATTCTTTAGAGCCAGCGGATATCGCAAATAATACTGTTCAAACCAGTAATACACGTAAGCGCCCTCGTCCTGGTGAGCGTCGTTTACAGATATTGCAAGTGCTTGCTGAAATGCTGCAAAACCCCAAAGGTGAGCGCGTTACTACTGCCGCACTAGCCGCAAAAATTCAGGTATCGGAAGCTGCTCTCTATCGCCATTTTGCTAGTAAGGCACAAATGTTTGAGGGCTTGATTTCTTTTATTGAGCAAACTGTGTTTGGATTGATTAATCAGATTAATCAAAAAGAAGAATCTGGCCTTGCCCAAGCCCGCGGTATTTTGCAGATGCTTTTGTTTTTTGCTGAGAAAAACCCAGGTATGACGCGCGTTTTATTAGGCGATGCTTTATTGCAAGAAGACGACCGTTTGCAAGAGCGTATTACACAAGTTTTGGACCGTGTAGAAGCATCCCTAAAGCAAGCTTTGCGGATTGCCCAAACACAAGGTGGCGTCTGGGCAGGCGTTAGCCAGGATGAAGTGAGTATTCGTGCGGCGATGTTGATGAGTTTTATCTTGGGTCGCTGGCACCGCTTTGCTCGCAGTGGGTTTAAAAAGTTTCCAACTGAAGCGTCTGAAATCAGTCTACGCATTCTTCTCTCAGAATGAGCGAGCTAAATCTCTCTAGAAATACTATCCATTTTGCCGAGCCCCTACCTTTGCAAAGTGGCGCTATCTTGTCTGGCTACAATTTAGTTATCGAAACCTATGGCAAATTAAATGCTGATAAGAGTAATGCTGTATTAATCTGCCATGCCTTAAATGCGTCACACCATGTGGCCGGCCCCGCTCCAGATGATGCAGAAGATCTTGGATGGTGGGACAACATGATTGGGCCAGGCAAGCCTGTTGATACAGACGATTTTTTTGTCATTGGGGTAAATAATTTGGGCTCTTGCTTTGGCTCAACTGGACCAATGAGCATTAATCCTGTAAGCAGTAAGCCTTACGGCGCAGACTTCCCCGTAGTGACAGTAGAAGACTGGGTAAATACTCAGGCGCGCTTGGCGGATAAATTAGGCATTCGCCGTTTTGCTGCTGTGATGGGTGGCAGTTTGGGTGGAATGCAAGCAATGGCGTGGGCTATTCAGTTTCCTAAGCGTTTAGAGCATTGTGTAGTGATTGCATCAACGCCAAAACTTAGTGCGCAAAATATTGCTTTTAATGAAGTAGCCCGCAACGCTATCTTGTCAGACCCTGATTTTCATGGGGGCAATTACTATGAGCATGGAGTCGTACCTAAGCGTGGCCTCAAATTGGCGCGGATGGTTGGGCATATTACTTATCTTTCTGATGATGATATGGCTGAAAAGTTTGGGCGCGAGTTGCAAAGGCCTGAAGGTGAGTCTCATGATTATCGTTTTAGTTTTGATGTGGAATTTGAAGTAGAGAGCTATCTACGTCATCAAGGTGATAAGTTCTCCGCCTATTTTGATGCGAATACCTATTTGCTGATTACCCGTGCCCTAGACTACTTTGATCCTTCACGTCGTTATGAGGGTAGCTTGAATCGTGCCCTTGCTGAAGTGCAGGCTAAATTTTTAGTGGTGAGTTTCTCAACGGACTGGCGTTTTCCACCCAATCGTAGTCGTGAGATTGTGCAATCTTTATTAAGCAATAAAAGTGCGGTCAGTTACGCGGAGATTGATGCACCGCACGGACATGATGCTTTTTTATTGGATGATCCTCGTTATCACAATCTTATTCGTGCTTATTTTGAACAAATGATTGGAGTTCAACCATGATGCGCGCAGACTTTGTGGCAATAGCCAAATGGATTGCCCCTAATAGCCAGGTCTTGGACTTGGGTTGTGGCGATGGAAGTTTTTTGGAGTATTTGCAAAAACAAATGCCAGTTCATGCCTACGGCGTTGAAATCGATGATGCACGGGTATTGTCTTGCGTAGAAAAAGGCTTGAACGTTATTCAGCAAAACTTGGAGGGCGGCTTAGCGCTTTTTGAGAATAGTAGTTTTGATACGGTAGTGCTATCACAAACATTACAGACCATTCATCAAACTGAAAAGATCTTGCGTGAGGTTGTGCGCGTTGGTCAAGAGTCGGTGGTTTCCTTTCCCAACTTTGGACATTGGTCGCATCGCTTGGCCGTCGGCCTTGGTCATATGCCTATTTCCAAGAGCTTGCCTTACCAGTGGTACAACACGCCCAATGTACGCGTGTTAACAGTGGCTGACTTTGAGAAATTAGCCTCTACTTTGGGGCTAAAGGTAATTGATCAGTGTATTTTGCATGAAGGTCGACAAGTCACTTTGCTGCCAAATCTCTTTGGCAGCTTGGCCTTATTTCGCGTTTGTCGTGCTTAGTGCGATTGGTTCCTGGTTAAAGGATTTCCGGGTTTATCTCGAATGGCCTTGTTTGCGAATGCTCTTTTTGGGATTCTCTGCAGGATTGCCCTTATTACTCATTTTAGGAACGCTTAGCTTTTGGTTGCGGGAAGCAGGCATTGACCGCAGCACTATTGGGTACTTAACCTGGGTAGGCTTGATCTACGCTTTTAAATGGATGTGGGCACCTTTAGTAGATCGCTTACCCATTCCTTTCCTCTCTAAGCTATTTGGAAGAAGACGCAGTTGGCTGCTCTTTGCTCAGGCTCTGATTATTTTTGGGTTACTGGGAATGGCAAGCCTAGACCCTAAAGTATCACTCACCCCTATTGTTTGGTGTGCCCTATTAGTCGCCTTTGGTTCTGCTACGCAAGATATTGCTCTAGATGCGTTTCGAATTGAATCAGCTGACAGCGATCATCAAGCTGCCTTAGCTGCAACGTACCAAACTGGTTATCGACTTGCCCTGATTTGGGCTGGTGCCGGTGTTTTATGGTTGGCGGCGCGAGCAGAGGTTGGCGCAAGCACTTATGATGCAGGCGCTTGGCAATTTGCCTATCTGTGTATGGCAGCCTCGATCAGCGTAGGCGTTCTTACCACCTTATTTAGCACAGAGCCAGTGAGGCTTGAATTAGCCAAGGCCCGCAATGCGAAAGCTTGGCTCCAGCAAACCTTAATTGAACCTTTTGCAGAGTTTATTAACCGTTATCACTGGCATGCGATTGTCATCCTAGGTTTAATTGCGATTTACCGTATTAGTGATGTCGTCATGGGAATTATGGCCAATCCTTTTTATGTTGATATGGGCTATACCAAAGATGAGGTAGCAGCTGTCAGTAAAGTATTTGGCGTCATCATGACATTAGTAGGCGCTTTTGTAGGTGGCGTATTAACTTTGCGATTTGGTGTGATGCGTATTTTGTTTGTGGGCGCGGTACTTTCGGCCGCAAGCAATCTACTATTTGCTTGGTTGGCAAATCAGGGTCATGATTTACATGGTTTGATATGGGTGATTTCTGCAGATAACCTAAGTTCTGGAATCGCCAGTGCCGCCTTCATAGCCTTCCTATCCTCCCTGACTAATGTTAAGTACTCAGCCACCCAATATGCTTTATTTAGCTCGATGATGCTTTTATTACCAAAGTGGTTGGCTGGATTTTCAGGAGTCTTTGTGGACTCCTTTGGCTACCAAGCCTTTTTCTTTGGAACTGCGATTATTGGAGTCCCCGTTTTGGCCCTTATTTGGCTAGTGATTCATTTAAAGCTAGTGGAGTTTAACAGTCACAATGCAGCGGTGTCTCACCAACAATAGTCAAAATTCTCATCAGATTTTCCAGTTGTAATCTACTGTTAAGGGAGCGTGATCTGAGAAGCGCTCAGCCTTATAGACAGAGGTTTTTTGTGCACTTGCGGCAATTGTAGGGGTGGTGATGTGATAGTCAATACGCCAGCCTACGTTTTTTGCGTAAGCCTGCCCACGATTGCTCCACCAGGTGTAGCAGGCATCACTCGCTTTGGGCTCTAGTTTCCGATATATATCAACATACCCAACTTGAGAAAAGAGCTTGGTGAGCCACGCCCGCTCCTCAGGCAAGAAGCCAGAATTCTTCATATTACCTTTCCAGTTCTTAAGATCAATTTCTTGATGGGCGATATTGACATCTCCACAAAGTATGATTTCCCGACCAGAATTTTTGAGTGCTACAAGGTGTGGCAAGAAGCTATCTAGATAACGGTATTTTGCTTCTTGCCTTTCGGGCGAGCTAGAGCCTGATGGCATGTACACCGAAATGACTGATAGCTTATTCAACCTTACCTCTACATAACGCCCCTCAGCATCAAATTGCGCATTGCCATAGCCATATAGCACCTCATCTGGTTTATGGGGGGTGTAGATGCCGCAACCGCTATAGCCTTTTTTCACCGCATGATGGAAAAAGCCATGAAGTCCATCCGGATTGAGAATGGCATCCTTTAAGTCATCATGTTGGGCCTTTAGCTCCTGCATACAAACAAAGTCTGGTTTTTGTTTAATTACCCATGGCAAGAAGCCTTTTTTGACTGCGGAGCGGATCCCGTTGAGGTTAGCGGAAATGATGCGTAACATATAGGCCTATGAACTCAAAAAACTCTAATCAAGATAACTTTATTCGTTTTGCCCTAGAGGCAAATGTTTTGTCCTTTGGGGAGTTTAAAACTAAAGCTGGACGCCTCTCGCCTTATTTCTTTAACGCAGGTGGATTTAATGATGGTGCCCGCTTAAGCGCGTTGGGCTGTTATTACGCTAAGGCCTTGCAAGAGTCCAAGATTAGCTTTGACATGATTTATGGCCCCGCTTATAAAGGCATTACTTTGGTGGCAGCCACTGCCATTGCTTTGGCGGAAGCTGGTTGCAATGTTCCCTATGCCTATAACCGCAAAGAAACCAAAGATCATGGTGAGGGGGGCTCATTGGTTGGTGCCCCTGTTCAAGGAAGGGTAGTCATTGTGGATGATGTAATTTCTGCAGGTACATCGGTTAGAGAGTCGGTAGATCTAATTCATGCAGCTGGAGCACAGCCCGCAGCTGTTTTGATAGCGCTAGACCGGATGGAAAAATCCGGAACAGCTACAGATATTGGAGAGAAGTCTGCAGTACAGGCAGTAGAACAAGAGTTTGGTTTACCAGTAATCGCGATAGCCAACTTGGCAGACCTGATGTCTTTTTTAACTGGCTCAAGTGATGTCCGGTTAACGAACTACTTGCCTGCAGTAAAAGCATACCGCGATAAATACGGAGTTTGAGACGGCTCGTTTACGAAAGCTCTTCTTAGATCTCTACCTGACCTTCAAAAACAGAGGTAGCCGGACCAGTCATAATGACTGGCTGGACAATCTCGCCCAAGATGCCACCCCAAGCAATCTGTAAATTGCCACCGCGAGTATGCACCTTAACTGGTGAATCTAATAAGGCCCGACGAATTCCAGAAACTACAGCAGCGCATGCTCCAGTACCGCAGGCTAAGGTTTCGCCAGCTCCACGTTCAAATACCCGCAGTTTAATTTCTTGCCGATTAAGAATTTGCATATAGCCCGCATTGACGCGATTTGGAAATGCAAGATGATTTTCAATAGCAGGGCCTTCTTCTAAGACTGGGGCACTATCAATATCGCCAACCACTTGTACGGCATGTGGATTTCCCATGGAGAGTACACCCACCCAACTATCATGAGTGGCAGGTCTTGCAAGCGGAAGCGCATAAAGCATCTCATGAAACTCTTGCATACTTGCTAGATTATCTGAATTAAACGGAATTTTGCTGTGCTCAAAAATGGGTG
>CAIZRK010000030.1 GCA_903935355.1 uncultured beta proteobacterium
ATTGCAGTCCCTTTTTTTTACTTTAATACTTCAAAGATGGCAGTGGTAATACCTTCAACACTACCTGTGCCACTCACCTTGCGATAAGCGGGCGCTTTTACTTTGTCAGTGGGACTACTTTGTATTTCCCATGAAGAGTAGTACTCAACCAAAGGACGGGTCTGATCATTATAAATTTGCAGGCGCTTACGGACGGTTTCTTCTTGGTCATCATCACGCTGAATCAAGGCTTCACCAGTGACGTCGTCTTTGCCTTCAACCTTAGGTGGATTGAAGGTGATGTGATATGTGCGACCTGAAGCTAGGTGTACGCGACGACCACTCATTCGATTGATAATGGCATCAAAAGGAACGTCGATTTCTAAAACGTAGTCGATCGGAACACCAGCATCTTTCATTGCTTGTGCTTGGGGAATCGTTCTTGGAAAGCCATCAAACAGATAGCCCTTACTGCAATCAGGCTGAGTTAAGCGGTCTTTCACTAAGCCAATGATGATGTCATCAGAAACCAGACCGCCTGCATCCATAATTTTTTTGGCCGCTATGCCTAATTCAGTTCCCGCTTTTACAGCAGAGCGCAACATATCCCCGGTAGAGATTTGTGGAATCGCGAATTTTTCGCAAATGAACTGAGCTTGTGTGCCTTTGCCAGCACCTGGTGCACCGAGCAGAATTAACCGCATTGTTTTCCCCTTAGAAGAGCCTAGATTGTCCCGTATTTTTTCGGGATCCTAGGAATTTGATTCCTAGGATTATCCCCGAGAAGGGTTTGAGTCCTACTTTACTGATAAATTGGACAAAATCTGCCGAACCCGCTCTAAATCTTCAAAAGTATCCACTCCAGCAGGCGGTGCTTTGCTGGCGATATGCACCGCAATCTTGTAGCCATACCAAAGAGCCCGGAGCTGCTCAAGTGCTTCAGATTGCTCTAGCGGTGCCGGTTCAAGCTGGCTATAGGCCTGAAGAAATTCAGCCCGATAGGCATAAATACCTAAATGGCGCAGGTGGATTACGCAAGCTTTGGGCTGAGGATCACGAATAAAGGGAATGGGAGCCCTAGAAAAATACAGTGCTTCACTAGAGCGATTTAAGACTACTTTGACAATATTGGGGTTATTAATCTGGGCATCTTCGGTAATAGGGACGGCCACCGTTGAAATAGCACAAGCAGGGCTGTTAGCTAAGGTTTGCGCAACTTGATTAATGAGCTCAGGAGGAATTAAAGGTTCATCACCTTGGACATTGACGATCAAGGTATTGGCCGGCAGTTTGAGAGCTTGCGCCACTTCTGCAATTCGATCGGTGCCCGTTAGATGCTCGGCGCTAGTAAGTACGCACTCAATTTTGTGCTCATCACATACTGCTTGAATTTGTTCTGAATCCGTAGCAACTACTACGCTTTGTGCCAAAGAAAGTTTGGCTTGTTCAGCTACCCGAATCACCATCGGCTTGCCACCAATGTCGGCTAATGGTTTTCGTGGCAAACGAGTGGAGCCTAACCTTGCAGGAATAACGACTAAAAACTCAGGCAAGGGCGCGCTCATTGTGGTGATGACGTGATCTAGGATTGAATATGTATTAATGAATTTCTTCAGGAGAAAGGCTGCGGGCCTCGTCAACTAGCATCACTGGGATGCCATCCCGAATAGGATAGGCTAAGCGATCTAGCTTACAAATGAGTTCTTGTTTGTCAGTAGCCATGTGCAAAGATCCTTTGCATAAAGGGCAGACCAAAATATCGAGTAGACGCTTATCCATAATGTTCCGTGGTCAATAACTAATAAAAAATCGCTTACAAAGTGTAGCTGTTGGGGTCGGGCCGTTGCAAAATGGATTGCAACCATTCGCTTAATGTATCAGGAATTACTATGTTCATGGGTACCACCCAAATGCGTTCATCGCTAATTGCTGCGCACTTTACCGCATCTTTTTCAGTAATAAAGAGGCATGGCGCATTAATTGAGTTGAAAAATTCTGCTGTATAGGCGCAGTGATCAGGCAAGGCTATTCCTGTAGCAGCTATTCCGTGTGACAGTAAATCATCAAAAAAGCCTTGAGGATTACCAATACCTGCCACTGCCACCATTTTGCTTGGTAGATAAATATCTGCAAATTGATTTAGGGGCTTGGTATTACTCGCATCATTAAGTTGATAGGCGCTTTCTAAGGTACTGCCTAAAGTAAATGCGCGGCGTCCTAAAAAATATTCATGTGCATAGGTATTCGTTTGGGCAGTGCCCGTAAGCAAAGTGGCATCGCGCTCACGTGTAGTAGGTTCACGCAAAGGTCCGGCGGGTAGTAAAAAGCCATTACCTTCACCGCGTTGATCACGCACCACGAATTCAATATCACGACCACCTTCGCGGGCAGGCCAGCGAACTAGACCACGGTGTTGCAGACCATCATCACTAATAATGACGTTCACTGCAGGATGGTGTTTGAGAAGGGCTGCAATGCTTTGCTTACGCTTTGGAAAGACCCAAATCGGAAATTGATCTTGCGTCCGTTTAGCAATAAGTACGGGCTCATCGCCGACTTGTTCTGGATCTGAAGAATAGTGAACTGTGACGGGTGATGCTGGAGAATTTACGCCATAACCTCGGCTAATGATTCCAGGGTGCCAACCTAATTGAGCTAAACGTTCTGCTAGGGCAATCACAATTGGTGTTTTACCAGTGCCACCTACCCGAATATTACCCACAATGATGATGGGTACTTTTTGAGGTTTTCGCTTGCCTAATTCCAGATCGTCAATCAGCTTACGAGTACGTACTATCAGGCCATAAATCCAAGACAAAGGCCAGAGCAGTAGGCTAGTTGGCCCACGCCTTTCCCAGAATTTGGGTGCTTTATCAAACATAGGAAGCTATTGTTGCAAAGTCATTTAATTTCATCTTACTTCTTCGTCTGGCTGCTAAAGACAATATTAGAAAGATTGGCATCGCGCGCTGCTTCTAAAGCACTCATTACAGCTTGATGCGGTGCGCGGGCATCGGCATCAATATTGACCTGAATATTGGCGCTAGTTTCTTTATTAGAATTATTTTCATTTGCTAAGCTGAGTGCTTTTGTTAATTGGCTGCGATCAGTAAGCTTGCCATTAATGGCAAAGCGTCCATCACGACTGACTGCAATATGAATTTGTTTCACTTCATTTTGACTTGCTGCGCCATTAGCCGTAGGTAGGGTGATGGCTAATTCTTGATAGCGGGTAAAGGTGGTGGAGATCATTAAGAAAATCAGCACCACTAGCAGAACATCAATAAACGGAATGAGATTAATCTCAGGTTCAACTGCAGCCGATGGTGGGCCTAGGGTGAATCTTCCTTGGTGGAAAAGACGCTGATCGAGCCAAGTCATTTGGTGTTTACTAAATTGGGGTAGAGCTTTTTAAATAACTGACGGGTAAATTCTGCGCACTCGTGCTGGCGTTGGTTTGCCATGGCACGCAGACCACGCCAAGCTGCTAATGCTGGGATTGCGATGAGTAGGCCAAAGGCGGTGTTGTAAAGGGCTACTGAAATGCCATGGGCTAATTGCTGGGGGTTACCTGCACCACCATTGATGGCACCTTGACTGCCAAAGATCTCAATCATGCCCACCACAGTGCCAAAAAGGCCTAAAAGAGGGGCTACGGTGGCAATCGTAGCTAAGGCGCCTAAATAACGCTCTAATTTAAGCCAAGTGGTTTGTGCGGTGGCCTGAAGTTCTTCTAAAGCTGAGTCAGCGGTGTTGCCATTGGCTTTTTCTTGTAGAACACAGGCAAACAGGGGTCCGACTGGAAAAAGTGGCCCAATGGCAGTAATTTCTGCTTCAGCCACCGTTTTTTGCTGAGCAATGGCATTTGCTAGGTTAAATGTGGTTTCAAGGCTATTTTTAGGAAAGATATGAATTTGGCGCAAATACCAAGCGCGCTCAAGCACAATTGCTAGACCAATAATGGAGATAATTAAGAGAGGCCAAATAGGCCAGCCGGCAGACAGTAAGATTGAGTACATAAGATTAGTACTTTAGCTGAATTGCAAACCTACTTTCTCAAAGCGTCCTGTGGATAACTCTGTGCAAAACTTTTTGGAAACCACTGGCTAAGCCGTTGATAGACGGGCTTACCAGTCAGAATGGAGTCATTTGCTTTATCTTAGGGCTATAAAAATAGTGATATAAATCAATGGTTTATACATATTTTGTTGGAATAATGCGACGCGAAGGGTCAGTAATTACTTACTTGTTGGTATTGACTTGGGATTCAGGGGGCCTCTGTGGATAGTTATTTGGCTCAAAGCCATATACCGTGTAGATCTGTCTAGATAAAAGAGAAAATATGTCCGAAATATCAAGAGAAATGATGACGGTTGGCGACCTCAACCGCGCCATTGCGGCGTCTTTGGAAGAACGCTTTGATAGCGTTTGGGTGAGCGGGGAGATATCGAACTTCAAGGCATACGACAGTGGGCACTGGTATTTCTCATTAAAAGATGAGGAGGGGCAGATTCGTTGCGTGATGTTCCGGGGTCGCAATGGGCAAGTGGGATTTATGCCCCAGTCGGGAGACTTAGTAGAGGTTAGTGCCAACTTAGGCTTATATGTACCTAGAGGGGATATTCAGCTCACAATTCAAACCTTGCGCCGTGCAGGGATGGGGGGTTTATATGAAGCCTTCTTAAAGCTCAAAGCCAAACTGGCCAAAGAAGGTTTATTTGATCTTGAGCGTAAACGCGAGATTCCAAGCCATCCACGCGCCATCGGCATCGTTACCTCACTACAAGCGGCTGCCTTAAAAGATGTCCTCAGTACGCTAGCAAGGAGAGCGCCCCATATCCCCATTGTGATTTATCCCACCTTGGTTCAGGGTCCTGATGCCCCCGCTGGAATAATTGCCGCTTTAAAAGCGGCCGAAAAAGAACATGTTGTTGAAGTAATTTTGCTAGTGAGAGGAGGTGGCAGTATTGAAGACTTGTGGGCCTTTAACGATGAGAAGCTGGCCTATGCCATTGCCCAATCTTCGATTCCGATAGTGAGTGGGGTGGGCCATGAAACTGATGTCACGATTGCCGATTTTGTGGCTGATTTACGGGCACCAACACCAACTGGCGCTGCAGAGCTTGCGGCGCCACGCAAAGATCAGATGCTGCAAGAGTTAGATGCCATCATGCAGTCGCTCTTACAAAGAATCCATCAGCGTATTGAACGTGAAGCGCAAACTCTAGATCAATTGGCGCTACGCTTAAGTCACGCACTGCCCAATCCCGACCGCATGCGCGAGCAAATTGCCAATTGGCAACAGCGCTTGAGCCAAGCTTGGGTGGTGCGGATGGAAAGTTGGAATCGCAATCATTCCCATTACAAATTACAGCTTGAGATGCTAAATCCCCAAAGAACCTTGGAGCGCGGGTATGCGGTGATTCTGAGTAAAGAGGAGCTGGCTATGCATGCGGTTCGCAACCCAAAAGAATTAAATGTTGAGCAGCTCTTTCAAGTGCAGTTAGCAGGGGGGCAAGTGGAGGTTCAATTTGCGAAGATTGAAGTCCATTAAAAAAGAGGGTTGCGAGGGCGCTTCATTTCCAGTTATTATACAAATAATTATTTGTATAATAACGGCATGAAAACCACTCTATATCGACCTCTATCATTGTCTGCACAAACAGCCTATGCTGAGTTGCAGGATCGAGTACGTATCCAGAGTATTGATCGTTTTAGGATGTTGCCCGGCGCTTTTCATAAGCAAATACAAAAGGGCAGGCCTTATATATATTATGGCTATCGAGATTTAGATGGGACTGGCCGTATGGCTTATGTTGGTCCAGAGGACAGCAGAGTTCTCGAATTAATTAAAAAGCATAAAACACTTCAATCAGAAGATTTGCATACTCAGATAAGGGGGCAAGCTAGGGCTGCTGAAGCGCTCGGTTGTGCTACCACATTAACTAAGCATTTTCGAGTGGTCAATAGGCTGGAGCAATATGGCTTTTTTAGTGCCGGTGGAATTTTAATTGGCACACATGCTTTTCTGGCTATGGGAAATATGTTGGGCGTTAAATGGCTTTCCTCCAATCTGACAATGGATGTCGATTTTGCCCACGCCGGTAAAAATGTATCCATAGCATTGGGTGCAAATGTCAAAATTTCAGTTCACGATGCATTGAATTCGCTGGAGATGGGTCTTTTACCAATCACAGAGTTTTCTGGGAAAACAGGTGCTCAATATCGCAATCCTCAAGATCCTGAGTTACGGCTAGATTTTGTGACCCCCCAGACTCCTAATGGTGGACCGGTAGTATTGTCTGAGTTGGATTTAGCCTTAGAGTGTCTTAAGTTTATGGAGTTTTCATTGGTTAATACAACGCAAGCGGTAATGATCTCTAAGGAAGGGGCTTGCGTAGTGAATATTCCTGCACCAGAAAGATATGCGGTTCATAAATTAATTATTTATGGTGAGCGCCCTATTCATGAACAATCAAAAGCAAACAAGGATTTGGGTCAAGCCGCTGCCATTTTTCAAGTTCTATTTGAGAGTGGAAACGCGCATTTAATTAGAGCAGCTTGGAGCGATGCTTTGTCACGTGGACCTGGGTGGGTAAAAAGATTAAATCAAGGAAAATTAGCCCTATTAAGGCAATACCCAGAATTACTGGATTTAAATATAAATTAATTGTTTAAAAAGTCTAATGCTCAACTGTTAGCCGTATCTAATGTAGATGGAGAAACTGTTTTTTGTCCACGTTTAGGTTTACTCGGAATAGGTAATGCCTTACGTTTATCCACATAAAATGATAGACCCGTCTCCAGTGCATCTACCGCCTTTTTTAGAGCATCATTTTCATTTTTACCAAAAGTAATAGCTTCGGGCACATCCTTAAATGTAACCAAGATGTCTTGCCCATCTTTCTTAAGCATTACTGGGTATCTGAACATATCGACCTCTTATTTCAATCCAAGTTGACGTTTCATTGCAGATTCAAGACTTTTGCCAAGACTTGTTGTGTTTTGAGAAGATTGGATAAAGTGAGCAAATACCAGAGAAATCTAGATTGATGCCATTATCGAGAAAGGTATTAACCCCCCTCATGAGAAGAGGGTAAGTGCGATAAAGGGTGTTAAAACGCTAGAGGATATTAGGCTCAATCAGTAAGCGCACCCCAAACTCTTGATGCACTTTATCTTGGATGGTTTTGGCAAGTCCTAGGATATCTTTAGCAGTGCCACTGCCATGATTGACCAGTACAAGCGCTTGATTCTTGTAGACACCTACAGGCCCTATAGTCAGCCCTTTAAAGCCACAGTGATCTATCAGCCAGCCGGCTGCTAGTTTGCACTGGCCAGGCGCATCGGGATAAGAAACCATTTGGGGAAATTGCACAATGAGGGTTTCATATTGACTGTTGGGAACAATCGGATTTTGAAAAAAGCTGCCTGCATTGCCAATGACTTTGGGGTC
>CAIZRK010000031.1 GCA_903935355.1 uncultured beta proteobacterium
GATCCCGGAAAGAAAGCATCATCCTTGAATCTTGGAATAACATGCCAATGGATATGGGGAACCATATTACCCAGCGCTGCAATATTGACTTTATCTGGGTGCATCACGTGCCGCACCGCCTCCTCCACCGCAAATACTAGCGACATCACGTGTTCGCGCTCACCATAGCTCAGATCGGTCATTTCTGCGACATGATGATTCCAGATCACACGGCAAAAACCAGGCAAGTCCGGATCATTAACAAGGATGACGCGGCAATCATCACCACACCATATAAGTTGCCCCTCTTCGGGTTTGAGCTTGTCTTTGCAAAGTACGCAATTAGTCATTGGGAGAATGTATACGAAAAAGGCATCTAAGTCACCCTTGTGGGGTAATTTAGATGCCACGGCAGCATTGGTGTTACTGCTTACTACATACTACTTAGGGATTTTGCTTAGTGGAACTGCTCTTCCTCAGTAGAACCAGTCAATGCAGTTACAGAAGACTTACCACCTTGAATAACAGTAGTTACGTCATCGAAGTAACCAGTACCAACTTCCTGCTGATGTGAAACGAATGTGTATCCACGATCACGAGCAGCAAATTCTGGCTCTTGTACTTTCTCGATGTACGCAGTCATACCGCGCTGCATGTAGTCTTGAGCCAAGTCAAACATGTTGTACCACATAGAATGAATACCGGCCAAAGTAATGAATTGGTATTTATAACCCATCGCACCTAATTCGCGTTGGAACTTCGCAATGGTTGCGTCATCCAAGTTCTTCTTCCAGTTGAAAGATGGTGAACAGTTGTAAGCCAACATCTTGCCTGGGAACTTCGCACGAATCGCTTCAGCAAACTGACGGGCAAACTCTAGATCAGGTGTACCTGTTTCACACCAAACCATATCAGCGTATGCTGCGTATGCCAAACCACGGGAGATCGCTTGATCCAAGCCCTTACGTGTTTTGTAGAAGCCTTCTGGTGTTCGCTCACCCGTCAAGAATGGTTTGTCATTCTCGTCATAGTCAGAGGTTAACAAATCAGCAGCTTCAGCGTCAGTACGAGCCAAAATGATAGTGGAAACACCCATCACATCAGCAGCTAAACGTGCAGAGATCAATTTCTGAACTGACTCAGCTGTAGGCAGCAATACTTTTCCACCTAAGTGACCACATTTTTTCACTGAAGATAATTGGTCTTCGAAGTGAACGCCAGCAGCACCTTGCTTAATTAATGCTTTGCTCAATTCGAATGCATTTAATACACCACCGAAACCAGCTTCAGCATCGGCAACGATTGGAGCGAAATACTCGATATAACCAGCGTCGCCTTTGTAGATACCTTTAGCCGTTTGAATTTCATCAGCGCGTTGGAATGAGTTGTTAATACGCTCAACCATTTTAGGAACTGAATCTACTGGATACAAAGATTGGTCTGGATACATCGCTGCATATGAGTTACCGTCAGCAGCTACTTGCCAACCTGACAAGTAAATTGCCTGTACGCCAGCTTTAACTTGTTGCATTGCTTGCCCACCAGTCAAAGCACCTAAACAGTTAACGTAAGCTTCGTTATTAACTAAGTCCCAAAGTCTTTCGGCGCCATGCTTAGCCAATGTATGTTCAATCTTCAATGAACCACGAAGACGCACCACGTCTTCTGCGGTGTAACCACGGGTAATACCCTTCCAACGTGGATTAGTATCCCAATCCTTTTGTAGTGCTGCGATTTCTGCTTTGCGATCTGCCATGTTTTTCTCCCTAAGTTAAACAAATACTTCAAATTACGAATATTGAGACACAAATTAAAGACCATGAAGTCTTATGTCTTATATAAGAGTTTAAGGATCTAGAAACAGCATGCAAGAACTATTTGCACATTAATTAAAATTAATTTACTTAATATTTTCAATAGCTTGACTGTTATTTTTTATAATATGAAATTGACACTCATTGGGCGAAAGCATATTAGTGAAAAATTGCTGCACTGCATTTTACGTATGGAAATGTCATTTCGTATTGTGAAATAACAATAAGCTTGCTCAGTAGATCATTAAGCGAAGTGCAAATGAGCGCTTAAGAAGCATCCTCTAAAAATGAAATATGTGGATTTAAAGCCATGCACCAAGGAGTAATTTGCTCTTTGGCAAAATGGACATCTATCAGCCTGCTCTCAAAAGTTATACCGGCTTCTAGCAGGGCAAGTCTTGCAATCAAGAACCCTCCATCATTTAACAATTCCAGAATGCATTCAAGATACTCTAGACTTTACATTTAAATTAGTGTTTTCTGAAACCCTAAAAGCAGTCAAAATAATCAACAATTGGAGTAAGGCAACTCCAATAAATAAAAGCTTAGGCAAGCCAATATCAAGAAAGATTCCAAACATCAATGGACCAACTGCGGCACCCAAATCTATCCCAGAGTACACAATGCCATAAACCCTTCCAGATGCCCCTGAAGGGGTTGCAGAACGGATCATTAAATCCCGAGAGGGTGCGGCAATGCCAAGCCCAAGGCCAATCACAATGAAGGTGATCACAATGGCATTTAATGGTAGCCATCCAGTAGCCAATAAAAGACCCATTGCAATACTGGCGGTAAAGCTAACTGAAATAATACGTTCAGGTACTTTTAGTCTTGTAGCTAGATAGCCCCCCAATAGCATTCCGCCCGCACCACTCAAAGACATCAGAGTTAAATAGTAATTTCCCGAACTGACAGAAAGATCATAGATTTCAAAGAGCGCGCTAGGAGCAAAAGATTGGAGTCCGCTTGTTGCAGCCATACTAAAGAAAAAGAATATCCAGCAGAGCCACACTGCAGGTAGCCTCAGAAAGCCAAATGTGCTCAGGGGAGAACTATGGGGATTATTTGCGGCATGACTTGCCTTTGACTCTGCATGCCGCTCTTTTACGTTATCGATTAAACGCTCTCGATATATCCAAAGAATGAATAAAACACCCGCTTCTAAAAGTGCTGCTGATAAGAAAGCTATACGCCAATCTGCCATATTGGCTATGGCAACCATAAAGGCAGGTGCAGCAGCCCAACCAAGATAGCCAGTCACCCCATGAATAGAATAGGCATACGGTAAATTAAGAGGGGAAATTTTATGATTAATAAGGGTGTAGTCCACCGGATGAAAAACTCCATTACCGCATCCTGCGATAACCGCCCCCAAAACTAGCATCGCATAGCTATTACTTTGTGAATAAGTCAGTGCAGCAAGCGCTAGCAAGCCAACCCCCACAAAAAGAACAGGGCGTGCGCCAATCCGATCTACCAAAAATCCAGAAGCTGCCTGTACTGCACAGGAAACTACAAAGAAAACGGACATTAGCAAACCAAGCTCAGCATAATTAAAGCCGAACTCTGCCTTCAACCATGGAAACATGGGTGGCAAAATTAAATGAAAAAAATGAGAGCTACCGTGAGCTAGGCTAATCAAACCAACAACCCGGACATCACTGGCGCGCCTACCAATCAGCTGGGCATCAGTCATGTTCCGAGTTTACTAGTGCAAGATAATTTTTGCTTATTTGGTAAAACTAAAGTCGCCTTGCTTATCAATATCTACTGGAACAGTATCTTTAGGGCCAAATTTACCCTCTAATATCAACTTAGAGACTGGATTTTCAATATATTGCTGTATGGCTCGTTTTAATGGTCTTGCTCCAAAAACAGGATCAAAACCTACTTCTGCTATCTTATTAAGCGCAGCATCACTGACCTCTAACTGCATGTCAATTTTTGCCAAGCGATTAGATAGATTTTTGAGGAGTATTTTTGCAATATTAGCAATATTACCTTTATCCAAACCATGAAATACCACAATCTCATCAATTCGGTTTAAGAACTCAGGACGAAAGTGGCTCTTTAATTCTTCAAATACCGCCTCTTTAATCTCCAATTGTTTCTTACCAACCATCGCCTGAATCAAATGCGAACCAATGTTGCTTGTCATCACAATCACCGTGTTCTTAAAGTCCACAGTACGGCCCTGACCATCAGTTAATCGCCCATCATCAAGTACTTGTAACAGTACGTTAAAGACATCTGGATGGGCTTTTTCGATCTCATCAAACAAGATGACGCTATAAGGATGACGACGCACCTGTTCAGTTAAGTAACCACCCTCTTCGTAGCCAACGTAACCTGGAGGAGCTCCAATTAAACGGGCAACGCTATGCTTTTCCATGAACTCACTCATATCAATTCGTATAAGATGCTCTTCACTATCAAATAAGAAGCCAGCCAAGGCCTTACAAAGCTCAGTCTTACCAACCCCAGTAGGTCCTAAGAATAAGAAAGATCCATAAGGGCGATGTTCTTCCGCTAAACCGGCACGGGATCGACGAATCGCATCAGACACCGCACGAATCGCTTCTTCTTGTCCAACAACGCGTTTATGCAATAACTCTTCCATCTTGAGTAATTTATCGCGCTCGCCCTGCAACATCTTTGATACCGGAATACCAGTAGCCCGAGACACTACTTCGGCAATTTCTTCAGCGCCAACTTGGGTACGCAAGAGCTTATGCTTGACTACACCGTCTTTATTGTCTTTTGCTTCTGCGGCGGCGGCAGACTTCAGCTTGGCTTCGAGCTCAGGTAGCTTGCCATATTGCAGTTCAGCCACCTTCTCCAACTTGCCTTCGCGCTGTAATTTAACAATTTCAGCTCTGGTTTTTTCAATTTCTTCTTTGACATGGGCTGCGCCAAGAACAGCACCCTTTTCAGCTTTCCAGATTTCTTCTAGATCCGCGTACTCTGCGCCTAGGCGTTTGATTTCGTCTTCAATTAAGGCCAAACGTTTTTGTGAGGCCTCATCTTTTTCTTTCTTAACAGCTTCGCGCTCAATTTTGAGCTGAATGAGGCGACGCTCTAACTTATCCATCACCTCTGGCTTAGAATCAATCTCCATCCGAATACGTGAACCAGCTTCATCAATTAAGTCAATCGCCTTATCTGGCAGGAAACGATCAGTGATATAGCGATGTGATAACTCAGCAGCAGCAACAATGGCTGGGTCAGTAATATCAATGCCATGGTGAAGCTCATAGCGTTCTTGTAAACCACGCAAGATCGCAATCGTTGCCTCTACACTAGGCTCTTCGACCATCACTTTTTGGAAACGACGCTCTAGTGCAGCATCTTTTTCAATATACTTGCGATATTCATCTAAAGTCGTTGCACCGATACAATGCAATTCGCCACGGGCTAGAGCTGGTTTGAGCATATTACCAGCATCCATGGCGCCTTCACCTTTGCCAGCGCCTACCATCGTATGAATTTCATCAATAAAGATAATGGTGCGCCCTTCATCCTTAGCCACATCACTCAATACGGCTTTAAGACGCTCTTCAAATTCCCCACGATATTTAGCACCTGCTAATAACAAAGCCATATCTAGAACCAATACACGCTTATCTTTAAGGGTTTCTGGTACTTCGCCATTAACGATCCTTTGAGCTAAACCTTCAACAATCGCCGTTTTACCTACGCCTGGTTCGCCAATTAATACAGGATTGTTTTTACCACGACGCTGCAAGATCTGAATGGTGCGACGAATTTCATCATCTCGGCCAATCACTGGATCTAGTTTGCCCATGCGGGCACGCTCGGTCAGATCTAATGTATATTTTTTCAAAGCCTCACGTTGACCTTCAGCATCTGCACTATTCACTGACTCTCCTCCACGTACTAAATCAATAGCCGATTCTAACGATTTACGATTTAAACCATTCTCACGAGCAATTTTTCCAAGCTCACCTTTGTCATCAGCCACTACTAATAAGAACAGCTCACCAGCTATAAATTGATCACCACGCTTATTGGCTTCTTTTTCAGTCAAGTTAAACCAGTTACTTAAATCGCGACCTACTTGCACTTCACCGCTAGTACCTTGCACTTCTGGCAAATTGCTAATGAGCCTTTCAGTAGCCTTTTCTAATCCGGATACATTGACCCCAGCCCGAGTTAATAAACTCTTGGCACCACCATCAGCATCTCGCAACATGGCCAAGAGCAAATGAGCTGGCTCAATGTATTGATTATCTTTGGCTATCGCTAAGCTTTGTGCCTCGCTGAGAGCCTCTTGAAATTTAGTTGTTAATTTATCTATTCTCATTTTCTATCTAGGATCCAAATAAATCGATTCATTTGCTTACCCACAAAAGTGGCCATCTATCTATAGAATATAGGGGTAATGAGTCATATTTCAAGTGCTTACACTCCTTTTAAGGCGAATTTACCCCTATTTTGACCTGGCTCGTTTACCTCCTAGAATGCGCTGATGGTAGTTTTTATGCTGGAATTACCAATAGATTAGAGCACCGACTAGAGGCCCATAATTCAGGGCTTGGTGCGCGCTATACGAGGTCTCGCAGACCCGTTATCCTCTTGGCCACTCAGGAGCACCCAGATCGTTCAGAGGCTTCCAAGGCAGAGGCTAGATTAAAGCGTTTGCCTAAGTTAGAAAAGCTGAGGTTTTTTAATCTAACTTAAGATTTAAGCCAGCGCGCCATTGCAGCAGCATCAGTCACGCGGGCATCAACCCAGCGGGCACCTTCAGAAGTCTCTTCTTTTTTCCAGAATGGGGCTGCTGTTTTGAGGTAGTCCATGATGAACTCACAAGCCGCAAATGCTTCGCCTCTATGGGCACTAGTAACGGCTACTAAAACGATCTGATCCTCAGGTAATAAAGACCCAACCCGATGAATCACTAAAGTATTACGAATTTCCCAACGGGTTTTTGCCTGTGTGATGATTTCATCAAGAGCTTTTTCTGTCATGCCAGGATAGTGCTCAAGAGTCATGCCCTTAATTTGGCTGCCTTCATTGATATCGCGGACAGTGCCAACAAAAGTCACTACCGCACCAACTAGCAGGTCGCCCTTGCGCAATGCAGTAATTTCAGTGCTGACATCAAAGTCCGCCTCCTGAATACGAATCATGGAGGACACTTTAGCCGCCAGTCACTGGTGGGAAGAAAGCCACTTCAGCACCTTCTTGTAAAGCAGTGCTAGCCTCAACCATATGTTGATTAAGCGCACAGCGCAATACCTTACCCTGCGCCAATACTTCAGCCCACGAATTACCACGCTCAACTAAGTAGATCCTAAGATCTGCAATCGTTTTAATGGTCTCCGGGATATCGATGCTTTCTTGAGAAACCCCAAGAGATTCACGCAGAGAGGCAAAGAATCGTAATTGAAGTTTCATAAGACTATCGTAAACCGATTACGTCAGAAGTGCATTGAAGGGAATGTACCTCACCATCTCACCAGCCTTAAATGCCTGTCCTGGAGGGCAATCTACCAAACCATCACCCCAAGAAGCACTTGTTAGCACTCCAGAGCTTTGGTTTGGGAATAAATCTAAGCCACCTTGAGGGTTAATCTTGACGCGCAAGAATTCATTACGACGATCGGGCTTGAGCCAATCAAAATCAGCGCGCATTGGGTAGGCCTGTGGCGCACCTGAATCTCGTCCCTGCAGTTTAAGAATGAATGGCCTTACAAATAGTAAGAAGGTCACAAAGCTCGACACTGGATTGCCCGGCAAACCAATAAACCAAGCTTCAGCTTGAGCTCCACCCTCACCATCTTTTACATTTTCTGATTTACGAACAGCACCAAAAGCTAGCGGCTTACCAGGCTTGATCGCAATTTGCCAAAGATCCAGCCGGCCTTCAGCGGTGACTGCAGGTTTAATGTGATCCTCTTCGCCCACTGAAACACCACCAGAGGTAATGATGAGGTCGTGGTCTTTGCTGGCTTTGCGCAAAGCTTCTCTTGTGGAATTGAGGTTGTCAGGGACTATGCCCAAATCAGTGGCCTCACAACCCAGAGATTTAATACACGCCAATAAAGTGTCGCGATTGGAGTTGTAGATACCACCCGGTTTAAGTGGCTCACCAGGAAGAGATAACTCGTCTCCAGTGAAGAATGCTGCCACCTTGACTCTACGCTTGACGTTCAAATGCGTTAAGCCGGCAGAAGCAGCAACACCTAACTCTTGTGGACGTAAAAAAGTGCCTGCCGTAAGCGCTGTCTTGCCGGTCGTCAGATCCTCGCCCCGCTTACGTATCCACTGACCTACTGTTGGGGCAATATTGACCTGCACCTGATCTGTAGATCCCTCTGGGGTGATGCAATCCTCTTGCATGACAACCGCATCTGCGCCGGGAGGGACTGGAGCCCCAGTAAATATTCTGGCGGCAGTGCCAGGCTCAAGTTGCGTACCAATGGATCCCGCCGCAATACGCTGCGCCACCTTCAGAATGCTTCCTGTAGTTTGGGTATCTGCAGCACGCACCGCATAACCATCCATCGAGGTGTTATCCAGTGGCGGCACATCGACTAGGCTATTGACATCTTCAGCAAGTACACGCCCTAATGCGGCCTGCATCGGAACGTTTTCACGCTCACCAACCGACTTAGCGTGTGAGAGCAAATGATCTAAAGCCTGCTGAGCTGTCAACATCGGTGGCTTAGTCATAGCGCTGTATTTTTGATTTAGTTGATGTGAGCGGTAATGAAGTTTTTGATCTGATTGACATCAGCATCAATGTTCTCTACACGCTGGGGCTGAGATTTGATATCTATGAATGCTAATGGGCACTCTGCGGGACGACCCAAAGCTTCTTGAATGGTTTCTTCAAACTTAATTGGTAGAGCAGTTTCTAGAACAATCATTGGAATGCCTGCTTGCAAATGCTCACGTGCCACCTTTACTCCATCTGCCGTATGCGTATCAATCATGATGCCGTATTGCTCGTAAATATTACGGATTGTCTCTAAGCGATTTTGATGCGTACTGCGGCCAGATTCGAAGCCGTACCTACCCATCTCTTTGAAAATAGCTTCTTTAGAAATATCAAATCCACCGATCTCATCTACTTGCTTAAACATTTCTGCAGTGGCTTTACCATCCTGACTCATCAAGTCAAATACAAATCGCTCAAAGTTACTCGCCTTGGAAATATCCATCGATGGGCTAGAAGTATGCAATGTCTCTGCTGACTTGCGTGCACGATAAACGCCAGTACGGAAGAACTCATCGAGAACATCGTTCTCATTGGTAGCAGCAATCAAATGCTCGATTGGTAATCCCATCATGCGAGCAATGTGGCCAGCGCAGATATTGCCAAAGTTGCCAGATGGCACAGTAAAGGAGACTTTTTCAGTGCTGGACTTAGTCGCCAATAAATAGCCCTGGAAGTAGTACACGACCTGAGCAACCACACGACCCCAGTTAATGGAGTTCACCGTGCCGATTTGATGATTCGCCTTGAAGCTATGGTCGTTACTAACGGCTTTGACAATGTCTTGGCAATCATCAAATACCCCAGAAACTGCTAAATTAAAAATATTCGGATCTTGCAAAGAATACATTTGCGCAGACTGGAAAGCACTCATCTTGCCACGCGGCGAGAGCATAAATACCTTCACACCCTCTTTACCGCGCATTGCGTATTCAGCAGCGCTGCCGGTATCACCAGAGGTGGCGCCCAGAATATTGAGCTTTTGACCTTTTTTCTTGAGAGCGTACTCAAAGAGATTGCCAAGCAGCTGCATCGCCATATCTTTAAAGGCTAATGTCGGCCCGTTGGACAGGCTGAGCAAACCAATGCGAGTACCCTGTTCTTCACCCAACCAATGCAAAGGGGTGATGTCTTTGGCGTCATCTTCAGCGCGCCCGTTGCAATAGACTTGATCGGTATAGGTTTTGCGCAATATGGAACGCAAGTCCGCTTCTGGGATGTCATCGCAATATAGACTCAAGACTTCATAGGCCAAATCGGCATAAGATAAGCCGCGCCAAGAATCAAGTTGCTCAATAGTAACTTTTGGATACTGAACTGGCAAATACAAGCCGCCATCAGGCGCCAAGCCTCCAAGCAAAATTTCTAGGAAGGATTGCTGTGGACTATTGCCACGAGTCGATTGGTAATGCATGGATTTAAATTAAGACAGATTTTCTAAGCGAATTTTCACTACTGGGCCAGCAACGGTTTGCAGATCCTGAATTTCCAAAATGGCCGCCAGCATGTGCTTTTCTTTAGTCTCATGAGTTAAAGCGACGAGATCAGTTTGACTTTCCCCTTCATCAGCCTCTTTTTGTAAGAGCGCATCAATCGAGATGCCATGGGCAGCCAATATCTTGGTGATATCAGCTAGTACCCCTGCTTGGTCGGCCACACGTAAACGCAAGTAGTAACTAGTGGTAATTTCACCCATTGGAAGAACGGGAATATCGCGCACAGCATCTGATTGAAAAGCCAAATAGGGAACACGGTTTTCTGGACTAGAACCCAATAAACGGGCAATATCCACCAAATCAGCAATCACAGCAGAAGCAGTTGGCTCAGAGCCAGCACCCTTACCGTAGTAAAGCGTAGTACCAACCGCATCACCGAATACTTGCACAGCATTCATGGCGCCTTCAACGTTAGCGATCAATCGTTTTGTCGGAATCAGGGTTGGGTGAACACGTAGCTCAACACCGCAGACTGTCTTTTTAGCAATTCCGAGCAACTTAATACGATAGCCCAACTGCTCAGCATATTTAATATCAATTGCATCTAACTTAGTAATGCCTTCAACGTGCGCTTTTTCAAACTGCATCGGAATACCAAATGCAATTGCGCTCATGATGGTTGCTTTATGAGCGGCATCTACGCCTTCGATATCAAAAGTAGGATCCGCTTCAGCGTAACCTAAACGCTGCGCCTCTTTGAGAACGGTTGCAAAGTCTAAGCCTTTGTCACGCATTTCTGAAAGAATGAAATTGGTTGTGCCGTTAATGATCCCAGCAATCCACTCGATCCGATTGGCAGTTAAGCCTTCGCGTAGCGCTTTAATGATGGGAATACCACCAGCAACAGCTGCCTCAAATGCTACCATCACACCTTTTTTATGGGCAGCTTTAAAAATCTCATTGCCATGAACAGCAATCAATGCCTTATTGGCAGTGACAACATGCTTACCCGCTGCAATGGCCTCTAAAACCAAATCCTTAGCAATGCCATAGCCCCCAATGAGCTCGACCACTACATCAATCTCAGGATTATTAATTACTGCACGAGCATCATTTACGACCTGTGCATGATCTTGCACGATTTCTTTTGCACGATCTACGTTCAGATCAGCTACCGTATGAATACGAATACCGCGACCAGCACGACGCAAGATTTCATCTTGATTGCGCTCCAGTACAGTGAAAACACCACCACCTACAGTGCCAATACCCAATAGTCCTACTTGAATCGGTTTCATGATGCCTTTGTTGCTGTTAAATTAGCCGCTTTACGGCTATGTTTTTGACGATAGCGCTCCAGAAAACGTGCAAGACGGCTGATCGCCTCTTTGAGCACATCTTCATGAGGCAAGAACACCAGACGGAAATGATCTGGCTTATTCCAGTTAAAACCAGAACCTTGTACCAGCAATACCTTTTCTTCTTTTAGAAGATCAGCCACAAACTGTTGATCATCTGTAATGGGGTACATCTCTAGATCTAACCTGGGAAATAAATACAAAGCTGATTTTGGTTTAACGCACGTGACACCGGGAATGGCAGTAATGAGTTCCCAAGCTAGTTCACGCTGTTTAGCCAAACGACCACCTTCAGCAACTAAGTCGTGAATACTTTGATAGCCACCCAAAGCAGTTTGAATCGCGTATTGACCAGGAACATTAGCGCACAAGCGCATCGAAGAAAGCATATTAAGCCCTTCGATATAGTCTCGAACCATTTCTTTATCGCCTGAAACGATCATCCAACCAGCCCGATAACCACAAGATCGGTAATTTTTTGAAAGGCCATTAAGGGTGATAGTGACGACATCAGTAGATAAAGCAGCAATAGAAATATGCTTTTCTGCGTCATACAACATCTTGTCGTAGATTTCATCGGCAAACAAAATGAGCCCATTTTCACGAGCGATCGAAATCAGCTCTAGCAATACCTCTTTGGAATAAATGGCGCCAGTCGGATTATTCGGATTAATCACCACTATCGCTTTAGTACGAGATGTAATCTTTTTACGCAGATCAGCTATGTCAGGAGCCCACTCTTTAGCTTCATCACAAAGATAATGAACGGGTGTGCCACTCGATAAACTGACTGCTGCTGTCCATAAGGGATAGTCCGGTGCTGGCACCAAAACCTCATCACCATCGTTGAGCAAGGCATTCATGGACATGACAATGAGCTCAGAAACCCCATTACCCGTATAGATATCGTCTAAGGTAACCCCTTGAATGCCTTTTTCTTGACAATACTGCATGATGGCTTTACGAGCGGCAAAGATCCCTTTGGAGTCAGAGTACGCTGAGGCATTACCTAAATTACGGATCATGTCTAGCTGAATCTCTTCGGGGGGATCAAAGCCAAAAACACCCACATTACCGATATTTAGTTTGATGATTTTGTGACCCTCCTCCTCCATGCGCTGAGCGAGCTCGAGCACAGGGCCACGTATGTCATAACAGACGTTATTGAGTTTTTCGGACTTAAGGATCGGTTTCACAATAAATTAAAGGGTAAGTTCTTGAAATCTTGGAAAAAACAGCTAGCTATAATCCATATAATTATGACAGAGAGTCCATGTGAAGCTTCAATCTGACCCCCATTCCGGAGCCAACACCATCACTGGTTATGGTGATGGCTATGTTGAAATTAATCAGACTCCCTATCGCCACGCTGTTTTATTGAGCTCTGCTGGTGAAATCCTCGAATGGCCCGTTAAATCATATGCTGAGCTCTTAGCTTGTAATTTTGATCAAATAGTCGCCTTAAAGCCTGAATTAATTCTTCTTGGCACCGGAAATCGGCAGCATTTTCCCAAGCCTGAACTCTTGAAACCTTTGATTGAAGCCAAAATTGGTTATGAAATCATGGATTCTCAGGCAGCATGCAGAACCTACAACATCTTGGTAGGCGAGGGTCGTCAAGTGTTATTAGCACTTATTGTGGATGCCACTTAATGCAATTTGGCCAAATTAGACAATCAAACGCTTTAAATCCAGGGAAGATTTTGATCTTAGTACTGATCTATGCCCTACTTTGGTTTGGGACCATCAATTACCGTCACCTGATTCCTTCGGATGAAGGTCGTTATGCAGAGATCGCCCGTGAGATGCTGATCACTGGAGATTGGGTCACCCCTCGCTATAACGGATACAAGTATTTTGAAAAGCCTCCACTACAGATTTGGGCTACAGCTACTGCCTTCCAAGTCTTTGGTATTGGTGAATGGCAAGCCCGTCTTTGGACTGCATTGACGGGGTTTTTAACCATCCTCTTTATCGGCTTTACTGGTGCGCGCATCTATAGCCCTAGGGCTGGTTGGCTGGCTGCAGTGGCATTAGCCTCTAGTCCCATGTGGGTCATTGCTGGGCACATTAACTCATTAGATATGGGTTTATCGGCTTTTTTAGTAGCGGCACTTTGCAGTCTACTCTTGGCACAAACTACTCATCACAAAACTAGCACTCGCAACTGGATGTGGGCTTGTTGGATTTTTATGGCCCTGGCAACCCTCTCCAAAGGAGTCATTGGTGCCGCAATTCCGGGGATGGTTTTTGTGGTCTATTCGATTAGCGCTTGGGATTGGAAAATCTGGAGGCGGCTTCATCTCATTAGCGGAATCATTCTTTTTTTAGCGATTACCGCTCCTTGGTTTGTTCTAGTGGCGCAACGCAATCCCGAGTTCTTGGAATTCTTTTTTATTCATGAGCATTTACAACGATTCACTCAAACTGCGCATAGTAGAACTGGGCCTATTTATTACTTTTTACCTTTACTATTGCTAGGATTTTTACCATGGATTGCGCAAGTGCCTGGAGCTATTGCCCTAGCTTGGCAAGATCGTCAGCATGACTTTTCTGGTGGCTGGCTATTAGTTTGTTGGTTTATCGTGATTTTTGGCTTCTTTAGCGCTTCACAATCTAAGCTACCCGGTTACATCATCCCCATCTTCCCAGCCTTAGCTTTGCTAGTAGGCCACCGACTTGATCGCATCCTCAGTTTTAGCAATGGCCTTGACTTACCCTGGCAAATACAAACCCTATTCTTTACTCTCTTAGGCGGCATTGGATTTTTCTTTTTATCAGAAGTGGGTAAACAAGCAAGGCCTGATGAAATTGATTCTTATGCACAGTACCTATATTGGATTATTGCGGCCTTAATTACTTTGGTCACCTTGAGCTTAACGGCATTGATACAGGCTAAACGCAATGGGGCATCTAGCATTGTGAGTTACGCGAGCGGATTTTTCTTATGCGCCATCATTGCCGGCACTGGCCATGAAACCCTTGGGCGTGCCGTATCTGGAATCGATTTAGTTGAACGTGTGAAGCCAAATATTCCCCCCAAGGTCAATTTTTATTCTGTGCGGATCTTAGATCACACAGTTCCTTTCTACCTAGGCAGAACGATGATGATGGTAGAGTTCCCAGATGAACTTGAATTTGGCGTCAATCAACAGCCCGAGCTTTGGTTGCCAACATTAGATGCCTTTATTGAGCGCTGGAAAGAAGATCAAACCGCCTATGCCTTGATGGTTCCAGAGCAATATATAGAATTGCAAAAACTCAATCTACCGATGCAAGAAGTTGATCGAGATTCACGACGGGTGATTGTGAAGCATCCTGATTCTGCCCATATCCCACAGTAATATAAGGTAAAACATGTCGGCCAACGAAAATCCGTTTCCCTGTAAGCCCTTCATTCCCTTTACGCGCCCGCACTTTAATCAAGAAACCATTGATGCGGTCTCGGAAGTATTGCGCTCTGGCTGGGTTACTTCTGGCCCTAAATTAGCTCAATTTGAAGCAACACTGAGCGAATATTTTGGTGGGCGCCCTGTGCGATGTTTCGCTAATGGCACGGCAACGATGAAGATTGCATTACAAGTTGCTGGTATTGGCGCTGGCGATGAAGTCATTACCACGCCGATTTCTTGGGTGGCAACTTCCAATGTGATTTTAGGGGTTGGTGCTACACCTGTGTTTGTAGATATTGATCCTGTTACGCGCAATATTGATTTGAATAAAGTCGCTGCTGCAATCACCTCTAAAACACGCGCTATTATGCCGGTGTATTTAGCTGGACTACCAGTAGATATGGACCAACTTTATTCAATAGCGAAGCAACATAATCTACGAGTAATTGAAGACGCTGCTCAAGCCTTTGGCTCACAATGGAAAGGCCAGAAGATAGGCAGCTTTGGCGATCTGGTGAGTTTTAGTTTTCAGGCAAATAAAAATTTATCTACCGTAGAAGGCGGTTGCCTAGTATTAAACAATTTGGATGAAGCAAAACTGGCAGAGAAATTTCGCCTACAGGGCTTAACTCGAGAAGGCATGGATAGCATGGATGTAGATCTTCTTGGGGGCAAAGATAATATGACTGATGTCAATGCAGTTATTGGTCTGCATCAACTTACACAGTTACCTGTATTTCAGACTCGTAGAGCTGCACTTGCTCGTCAATACTTTGATGTGATTCGTGTGGAAATGAAATCTGCGCAGTTAGAACACGTTAAGTTAGGACTGCCAGTAGAAAACTTTACTGAAAGTAATTGGCATATGTTCCAAGTAGTCTTACCCCTAGATCAATTAAACGCGGACCGCGCTCAAGTAATGACTGAATTAAAAGATCTCGGGATTGGCACTGGGGTTCACTATCCACTAATTACGGGTTTTACGCTCTATCAAAAACTGGGCTACAAAACAGAATCTACCCCAATTGCACAGCGGATTGGGCGCTCTATTCTGACACTGCCGCTTTTTCCTGGTATGGCAGATGAAGATATTGGCCGTATAGTTAGTGGCCTAGTGGGTATTCTAAAAAAGCACCTCAAAAACTAAAATTTCTTCAGAAAACGGCGTTGAGATCAAGATCAGGCAAAATTGCGCCATGACTGCGAATTTAGCTACCCAAACCAACAATCCCGATTTGAGCATTGTGATTCCCGTTTATAACGAGGAAGATGGTCTGCAAGCACTATTTGATCGGCTTTACCCCGCCTTAGATGATGTGGCGGCAAAGCGTCATTTGACTTATGAAATCGTTTTTGTGAATGATGGCAGCAAAGATCGTTCCGCAGGCATGCTAGCTAAGCAAGTTGAACTACGCCCAGATGTCACCCGTGCTGTGTTATTTCAAAGTAACTTTGGTCAGCATATGGCAATCATGGCCGGTTTTGAATATGCAAAAGGTCAATACATCATTACGCTTGATGCGGACTTACAAAACCCCCCTGAAGAAATCGATGCTTTGACCCATGAACTGCTCATGGGTCATGACTATGTAGGGACTATTCGCGCAGATCGAAGGGATAGTTTCTTTAGAAAATTTGCCTCTCGCGCGATGAATAACCTGCGCCAAAGAATTACTCATATCACAATGACCGACCAAGGTTGTATGTTGCGCGGTTATAGCCGACACATTGTGGATTTAGTTCGGCAATGCAATGAAACCAATACCTTCATTCCAGCATTGGCCTATACCTTTGCCGCCAATCCAACTGAAATCACCGTTAAACATGAAGAACGCTTTGCAGGGGAGTCTAAATACACCCTATATCAACTCATTCGTTTGAACTTTGACTTGGTTACCGGTTTCTCTGTGATGCCTTTGCAGATCTTCTCAATCTTGGGAATGCTTCTGGCCATGGCTGCTGGTAGCTTGTTTGCCTACTTGCTAGTGCGTCGCTTTGTGTTGGGTGCTGAGGTAGAGGGAGTCTTTACCCTTTTCGCGCTTACCTTCTTCTTGATTGGCGTCATGCTCTTTGGTCTTGGCCTTCTCGGTGAGTATATTGGCCGCATCTATCAGCAAGTAAGAGAGCGTCCCCGCTATGTTGTACAAACAGTTTTAGAGAAAAAGTAATTGCACGCAGTCGTCTTTGCTTATCACGATGTGGGCGTTAATTGCCTGAAGGTACTTCTTGCTGCAGGCATACAAGTTGATTTAGTTGTTACTCATCAAGATGACCCAAATGAGAATGTTTGGTTTGGGAGCGTAGCCAATCTGTGTGCTGAAAAAAATATTCCTTACATCGCACCCAGCGCAAATGAGTTGGTGTATTTAATTCCGCAGCTGCAATCTTTAGCGCCTGACTATATTTTCTCTTTTTATTACCGCCATATGATTGCAGCCGAGTTATTGGCTTGCGCCAAGATTGCCGCCCTCAATATGCATGGTTCACTGCTGCCAAAGTATCGTGGCCGTGCACCAGTCAATTGGGCTATCTTGCATGGTGAAACACAAACTGGTGCTACTTTGCATGTAATGCAAGCCAAGCCCGATGCTGGCGATATTGTTGGCCAATCATCAGTCCAAATAGGCCCTGATGAAAACGCTACTGAGGTCTTTGCTAAAGTCAGTGAAGCTGCGGTTCAGGTCATTTATCAAGTGTTGCCAGAGCTGATGTTGGGAAAAGTGCCGAAAAAGCCCAACGAACTTGAAAAAGGCAGTTATTTTGGGGGCCGTAAGCCCACAGATGGGAAAATACACTGGAATCAGACCGCCAATCAGATCCATAACCTCGTCAGGGCAGTTGCACCCCCTTATCCTGGCGCCTTTACAGACTGGCAAGGTCAGCAGATGATTGTGGCTCGTACTAGCCTCAAAGGGCCCTTTCCAGTACAACTAGATCTAGGCACTCCGGGTATCCAAGTGGTTGATAATCAGGTATTTGGCATTGGTGGAGACCAAAAAGCAGTAACAATATTGGAATGGTTTGCTGCCAAGCAATAGATAAGCAGCAAGCAAAAATACACATTAGATTAAAACGAGGCAGTAGAGATGAAAAAAGTACTTATTCTTGGCGTTAACGGCTTTATCGGCCATCACCTATCCAAGCGCATTCTGGAGACCACCGACTGGGATGTCTATGGCATGGATATGCAAAACGATCGCTTGGGCGATTTAATTAATCATCCCCGTATGCACTTTTTTGAGGGCGATATCACCATCAATAAAGAATGGGTTGAATATCACATTCGTAAATGCGATGTGATCTTGCCTTTAGTTGCCATTGCCACACCAGCGACTTATGTACAACAGCCATTAAAAGTATTTGAGCTTGATTTTGAGGCCAACTTACCTATCGTACGCTCTGCGGTTAAATACAAAAAACATTTAGTATTTCCATCTACATCTGAAGTCTATGGTATGTGTGAAGATGGTGAATTTGATCCCGCAGCATCAAATATGGTGTACGGCCCCATTAATAAACCACGCTGGATTTATGCTTGCTCCAAGCAATTAATGGATCGTGTGATTTGGGGTTATGGGATGGAAGGTTTGCGCTTTACCCTCTTTCGTCCCTTTAATTGGATTGGCCCTGGCTTAGATAGTATCTACACCCCTAAAGAAGGATCTTCCCGCGTAGTGACTCAGTTCTTGGGTCATATTGTTCGCGGGGAATCTATCAATCTAGTAGATGGTGGCGCTCAAAAGCGCGCCTTTACCTATATAGATGATGGTATTGATGCCTTGATGCGCATTATTGATAACAAGAATGGCATTGCAAACGGCAAGATCTACAACATTGGCAATCCAAACAATAATTATTCCATTCGTGAACTTGCTCAGCAGATGCTGGAGATTGCTCTTAGCATTCCTGAATATTCTAAGACAGCTAATGAAGTGAAGATTGTTGAAACTACCTCTGGTGCTTACTACGGCGAAGGTTATCAAGACGTACAGAACCGAGTTCCAGCAATTGACAATACGATGAGTGAACTTGTCTGGAAGCCAAGCACTGATATGAATGAAGCGCTCAAGAATATTTTTGAAGCCTACCGCGAAGATGTAGAGAAAGCGCGCCACTTAGTCGACATAGAATAAGTACAGAGGTAAATGGCAAAAATTGCTCTCAAGGTAGATGTTGATACCTTACGTGGCACTAAAGAAGGGGCTCCTAATTTAGCACGAACCCTTGCGCATTTTGGGCTAAAGGCCACCTTCTTATTTAGCTTGGGTCCTGATCATACTGGCTGGGCTCTTAAGAGAGTCTTTCGTCCAGGATTTCTGAAGAAAGTTAGTCGAACCTCTGTTGTAGAGCATTACGGCATTAAGACACTCCTTTATGGCGTTCTTCTGCCTGGGCCAGATATTGGCAAACAGGCTGCTGACCAAATGCGTGCAATTGATCAAGCTGGACATGAAACAGGCATCCATACATGGGATCATGTGGACTGGCAAGATGCCGTACGTAGCAAAGATGCAAAGTGGACTAAAGCACAAATGCAAAAGAGTTGGGATCGCTTTATTGAGATTTTTGGACATGCACCAGTCACTTATGGTGCAGCTGGATGGCAAATGAACGAAGCAGCTTTTGAGCAATTAGACCAATGGGGTATTCAATATTCCTCAGATGGCAGAGCCCCGCCTAATCTCATGCCCTATCGCTTAGCCCTAAGCTCTGGTAAAGCAAAACATGTTCAATACCCGACTACTTTGCCCACCTTTGATGAGTTAATTGGAATTGATAATGCTGACGAGTTTAGGGCAGTAAAAAAACTTCTAGAGCTCACCAAAAATAATCCCAATGACCAAGTATTTACCTTGCATGCAGAGCTCGAAGGTCAAAAACTACTACCGGCGTTTGAGCAATTACTGGCTGGCTGGCTTAATCAGGGTCATGAGCTCGTTACTATGGGTAAGCTTCACCGCTCTTGGGATGTCACCAAGCAACTGGATAAAATAGCGGTACTACCTGTAACTTGGGGAGAAGTTCCCAATCGCAGTGGTGAGCTGATAGTTCAAGATCATTAAAGATAGAGACAACTAACCATAAGAGAAATCATCATGACAGTAGAAATTGGTAAAACAATGCCAGAGTGCGCTATTGCTGCGACCTCGAACCTGACATTTTCCCCAGAGTCTGCCAATGGCAAGAAATTAGTTATTTATTTCTATCCAAAAGACATGACCCCAGGATGCACCGCTGAATCTGGTGAGTTTCGTGACAATATTGAGGCGTTTACTAAAGCCAATACCTTGATTGTTGGGGTATCCCGAGATAGCCTCAAATCCCATGACAACTTCCGCAGCAAACTAGGGCTGCCATTTGAACTCGTTGCCGATACCGAAGAAACGCTCTGCCAACTCTTTGGGGTTATGAAAATGAAGAATATGTACGGCAAGCAGGTTCGCGGTGTTGAGCGCAGCACCTTTTTATTTGACTCTAGCGGAAAGCTTGTCAAAGAATGGCGTGGACTTAAGGTTCCAGGTCATGTGACAGAGGTATTACAAGTTGCCCAAAAAACCCATTAATTTTTTTAATTAATTTGACCGAGGGCGCTTGCAAAGCTCCAAATTTGGGGTAAAGTAAAGTCATATGCACCGTAAACGACGGGAAAGTCTGTTAATCCGTTTGACACATCAGCCTGAATATTTGAGAACAGGCTTGGTGGACAACCCCCTCCGTTTTCTAGCCCACACATCATCGAGTTTCGCAATAGACCGTCATAGCGACCCGCTTGACGGTTTTTTCTTTTAGGAGAGTCTGCATGCCATTGCCCCCAATCCCAACTCAAATTGCTGGCCAAGTAAAACTTAGTAGTAAAGACACGCCTGATTTAAAAAAGCGTCCTGCCCCAGCAAAACCTGTTGTGATGGAAAGCCATGCTCCCAACTGGGCTAACGATGCCCAAGAGGATCTTTCTGCAGCCGAAGTTGCCTTAGAAAAAATCAAAAGCCATCGGCAGCCAGTCCGCCAGGAGCAGAGTGAAAATAAAGCAACTATTGTTCCTGAAAAACCAAAACGGATTATTCGGACTGGTCCGCCCAGTTTATTTGTTTTGGATACCAATGTCTTAATGCATGATCCAAGCTCCCTCTTCCGCTTCTCAGAGCACGATCTCTTCTTGCCAATGACCACCTTAGAAGAATTAGATAACCACAAGAAGGGAATGACAGAAGTAGCCAGAAACGCCCGTACTGTGAGCAGGTCATTAGATCAATTGGTTGCTGGCACTAGCGGAACATTAGATGATGGCATCCCTCTAAATAAATTAGGCAATCAAGATGTATCAGGTCGTCTTTTTTTCCAGACTAAATTAACTACTGTCTCATTACCTGAAGGCTTACCAGAAGGTAAAGGCGATAACCTCATCTTGGCTGTTGTAAGCGAACTACAAAAGACGCGTAACGGCCAAGAAGTCGTGCTTGTGTCTAAAGATATTAATATGCGCATTAAGGCACGCGCATTAGGTTTGCCTGCCGAAGACTACTTCAATGATCAGGTATTAGAAGATCGGGACTTGATGTATTCCGGGGTTATGACTTTAGCAGCAGATTTCTGGCCAAAACATGGTAAAGCGATGGAGAGTTGGGCTGACAGTAAATCAGGAACAATGTTCTACAGAATTACCGGTCCTAGTGTGCCAAGTATGTTAGTTAATCAATTTGTTTATCAAGAAAATCCTGACGGCTCCACACCCTTTTACGCGCAAGTACGAGAAATTAATGGCAAGACCGCTCTTTTACAAACACTGAGGGACTTCTCTCACCAGAAAAATAATGTTTGGAGTGTGACGGCCCGCAATCGTGAGCAGAACTTTGCGCTCAATCTGTTGATGAACCCCGAAGTGGATTTTATTACCTTATTAGGTCAGGCTGGTACCGGCAAAACCTTACTAGCATTAGCTGCTGGGCTTGAGCAAGTATTAGATAGCAAGCGTTATAACGAGATTATCATTACTCGTGCTACCGTTCCAGTAGGTGAAGACATTGGCTTTCTTCCTGGCACCGAAGAAGAAAAGATGCAGCCTTGGATGGGTGCATTTGATGACAACCTTGAAGTACTCCATCGCAATGAAGATAGTTCTGGAGAGTGGGGTCGTGCTGCTACCCAAGAGTTAATTCGTTCTCGTATTAAAGTTAAAAGCATGAACTTTATGCGCGGCAGAACCTTTGTAAGTAAGTTTGTCATCATAGATGAGGCGCAAAACTTAACTCCTAAACAAATGAAAACTTTGGTTACACGCGCAGGCCCAGGAACTAAAATTGTTTGCTTAGGCAATATTGCGCAGATTGATACCCCTTACTTAACCGAAGGCTCTTCTGGCCTCACTTATGTGGTTGATCGCTTTAAAGGTTGGCGTCATGGTGGTCATGTCACTCTAGCCCGCGGTGAGCGCTCACGCCTTGCGGATCATGCAGCCGACGCCCTCTAAGAAAATCTCCTCATGCCGCACTCTTTTAGGGTGCGGCATTTTTATTTGCGCCATTCTTACGCTATCTGGCTGCAGTATTTTTGGCAGTAAATCCAATGCCTCTCGAGTCGCCCAGTTTAAGCAAGATACCAGCGTTGGTACAGAGGATATCTCAATAGCGGCAGTGGGATTAGTTGGCGTTCCCTATCGCTATGGTGGTAATAATCCTAAAGGGGGCTTTGATTGTAGCGGGCTCATTGCTTATGTTTTTAGCAAGTCAGCAAATATCAAACTCCCTCGCACTATTCAAGAAATGAGTAGCAAAGGACAGAGTGTAGATAACCAAGCTCCCGCCCCGGGCGATTTAGTATTCTTCAACACTACCGGTGAAAGATATTCGCATGCAGGAATCTATGTGGGGCAAGGTAGATTTGTACATGCGCCTAGTGCTGGGGGCACTGTGCGCCTTGAGCAAATTACTTCGCCCTACTGGGCGGCGCGCTTTACTGAGGCAAGAAGGCTTACAACACCCCCACAATAAATTGGCCCTAAGGCTAATACCTTGGATTAGGATTATCAGAAATAATCTCCCATGACGATTACTTTGAGGAAATAGCGATGAAAGATTTTGATTTTTCACAATTTCAAGATATTGTATTGACGGCACTCACTGAGGTCGGTCTCAAAATTTTGGCTGCGATTGCTTTTTGGGTAGTTGGGCGCTGGCTCATTGGCTTTTTACTCAAGATGGTTCGAGTAGCTCTTGAACGTGAAAAAGTAGATCCCACACTTTCTCGTTATGTTGGCTCAGTAGTGACTGTAACCCTCAATATCCTTTTAGTTATTGGGATTTTAGGCTATTTCGGAATACAAACAACGAGCTTTGCCGCCTTAATTGCAACTGCAGGCATAGCGATCGGAGCCGCTTGGGCTGGGCTGCTATCTAATTTTGCAGCTGGGGTCTTTTTAATCGTTTTACGCCCTTTTAAAGTGGGTGATTTCATTACAGCCTGCGGAATTACTGGCAATGTAAAAGAAATTGGCCTGTTCTCATCAACCCTAATCACTCCAGATAATATCGCCACCATGATTGGTAATAATAAAATCTTAAGTGATACCATTCAAAATTTTAGCAATACCTCTTATCGTCGAGTAGAGCTTAAATGCCAACTCTCAAGTGCTGCAGATCAAACGGCCGCGATGCAACTTTTACGTGAAAAGATTGCAAGTATTCCCAATGTACTGCAAGATCCGGCAGTGGAAGTCAATATTTTAGAATTTAACCTCGTCGGTCCAGTGCTAGCAGTTCGCCCTTTTTGTAATAACATGCATTACTGGCAAGTCTATTTTGATAGCAACCACGTGATGAGTGAAGCATTGACAGCGGCAGGCTTTCCAGCGCCAGTGTCCACTCAAAATATGATTGTGAAACAGAATCAATAAGTCTGCATTCCATTTTTTTAACTTTTTAATTTTGTTTAAGTGTTTCAAGTATGTTGTTGTAGAGGGTAATTCATCACATCACTTAGGAGAAGTCAGTATGAAAAAAATCATCATCGCTTTAGGTATTGCATTGAGTTTTGCACTTCCTACTGCTGCTTTTGCAGATCAAGCGTCATGCGAAGCAAAAGCAGTTAGTAAAGAGGGTAAGCCACTGTATGGGGCTGCTAAAGATGCCTCAGTTAAAAAATGTATGGGGGGTGCTGCAGCAGATTTAGGTTGTGAGGCTAAAGCAGTTAGTAAAGATGGTAAGCCTTTGTATGGCGCTGCTAAAGCAGCTTCTATCAAGAAATGTGAAGGTGGGAAATAAACAAGTCCGCTTGAAGTTAAAAGCCTCGCAGGTTTTAATCGCGAGGCTTCTTTAATTTATCCATCCATCTATTAATTCATTTAAGAATAAATAGCTGCTTTAAAACGGCTCATAGCCACCAGAAGAATAAGCAACAGAACCCATCGCTAAGTTATCGAACTTAGTATACGGACCTTGCCAGCTTAGGCGCACAGTACCAATAGGTCCATTACGCTGCTTACCAATAATAATCTCCGCCATGCCTTTATCAGTGGTTGTATCTGGGTGATATACCTCATCACGATAAATAAACATAATTAAGTCAGCATCTTGCTCAATCGCACCAGACTCTCGTAAGTCCGACATGATGGGGCGTTTATTTGGGCGTTGCTCAAGGCCGCGATTTAACTGTGACAAGGCTACTACAGGGCATTGCAATTCTTTTGCGAGAGACTTCAAGGAGCGAGAGATCTCGGAGATTTCAGTTGCCCTATTTTCTGAACCAGAACCACTCATCAACTGCAAATAATCAATCACAACTAAACCAAGAGTACCGCCAAAATTACGCGCAATTCGGCGTGCTCTTGCGCGCAATTCTAGACTAGATAAAGCGCCAGACTCATCAATCAGAATTTGAGTATTACTTAAACGGGCAATAGCATCGGTGACTCGTGGCCATTCATCATTTTGCAACTTGCCAGTCCGCATCCGGCTCTGATCCACACGCCCTACCGAACCTAGTAAACGGGATGCTAATTGCTCACCTGACATCTCCATAGAGAAGATAACAACTGGCAAGCCTTCAGCAAGAGCAACGTTCTCGGCAATATTGAGCGCGAACGCAGTGTTGTGAGTAACTACATAGTCATTTGTTACATAAGTTCTAGAGGGGTGACTAACTGATATGCATTGGGCCTGAGCAGTTCTGGAGGGCTCGACACTCTTAAACGTTAGCCGGCGCTGGCGACTCCAATAACTTCTTAATCTTTCCTTCTTTTCAGTCAGGGTAAATGCCTCAAATCCAGCCTTAAAGCTCATATTCAAGACGTAAGCTAAACGACCTTGCTTGAGCTCTCCTTGATACGTGTAGCTTGTTTTCTGAGTGGAGACTGAGCAGAATCCGCCTAGCGATCTAGCTAAAGATGCCACATCTTCTGCCAATTGCGCACTCACAGAACAAAAATGAATAGAACCCCATTTTTCAATCCATCCATCGGTGTCCATTAAGCCCTGAAATAAAGCTAAGCGAGAGGCTTTGTCTGACTCCAAGTATTGGGCAGGAATAAATTTATCAAAACTTCTACTACCCAATACGCCCAAGTCATCTAATGCCGCACTAAAGTAATTGGTTGCTACTGAAGTTCTTTGACCATTAACAGTAATTCTGGCTTTTGAAACCAGTCTCCAGTCATATGCGCCAGCATGAACTAATTCCATCTCGTATCCAGCTAGCGCATTCATGCGCTCCACCGACTCAGAAGAGCTAGTAGAAAAGGTAACGCTACCTTGAGATAAAGCCAATGTTCCATCACCCAAAAGGGCGCCCAGCACCCACGGATGAATAGGTAAACCTCGAGAATGGCCAAAATCTCCAGAAACTGGCTCAATCCATAAGCGATTGCGATAGCGAACACAAGCAAGCATTCCAATTAAACGGACCGTATTAATAACGCGCGGCTCCACCCAATCCCGGTGCATTACTTGCCATAAATGCTCGTCACAACATTCAGCTTGGCGCCCATCTGAAAAAGTCACTTTGTATATTTGTTTAAGACCTTGAGGATAAATGCCGGTGACTATTGAGTGCTCGCCATCAACTGAAGCTAGTTCATCACCCATCTGCAACTCACCCATGAGCTTCCAACCATCCTGGGTTTTGATTTTTGCATCTAGCGGCTGCGCTTTCCCCATCGAGGGTCTTCCAGCAACAATGACTAAGTCGCCTTTTTGCAGTCCACTAGTTTGCTTATCTAAATCAATAAAGCCGGTGGCAATCCCGGTAATATCGCTACCACCCTGACGGTTGTAGAGCTCATCAATACGAGCAACAACGGATCTAAGGAGTGGCTCAATCTCGAGGTAATCTGCTTTACGACCGCCATCATCACTGATTTGCAAAATGCGGGATTCTGCTTCATCCAATAGCGTTTTGACAGAGCGACCTTCTGGAACAAAAGCAGAATTAACAATATTGTCTGAAACTTCAATCAAGCGACGCAAAATACTACGGTCACGGACAATATCGGCATAACCTTTGATGTTGGCAGCACTAGGCGTGCTTTGCGCTAAAGAATTGAGGTAATCAATCCCCACTAAATCACCACCCTGTTCAGACTTGACAGCCTCATGCACAGTAATGACGTCTGCGGGATGGTTATCGCCAATAAGGCGTGCAATGACCTTGTAGATCAAAGCATGTTCAGGACGATAGAAATCTTTATCGGTTAGCGCTCCACCTAGACGATCCCAAGCGGTATTGTCGATCAGTAGACCGCCGAGCAAGGATTGCTCGGCTTCTACAGAATGTGGCGGTACTTTTAAAGCCTGCACGACTGCATCCCCTGATCCCATCATGCCGGGATTTGGCGTAAGGGGACGAGTACGGAATTGAGCCATGAGGCTAGTTTACAGATTTAATTTAAGCCTGTTCGCCAACTACACGGATAGTGATATCAGCCACTACATCGGTATGAACAGCAACCGCTACAGGGTGATCACCAACCATTTTTAATGGGCCAGTAGGCATGCGTACAGAAGACTTTTCGATAACAAAGCCTTTTGCCTTCAAAGCATCTGCGATATCGTGGTTAGTTACAGAACCGAACAAGCGACCGTCAACACCAGCTTTTTGAGCGATTTCGAGGACTAAATCTTTCAGCTTTGAACCAATCGCTTGCGCTGCAGCTAATTTCTCAGCAGCCAACTTTTCTAGCTCAGCACGACGCACTGCAAAGTCAGCAATAGCTGCTTCAGTCGCACGACGAGCTTTGCGTTGTGGAATCAAAAAATTGCGAGCGAAACCGTCTTTAACGCGAACTACGTCGCCTAGGTTGCCCAGGTTTGTTACTTTTTCTAAGAGAATGATTTGCATTGAGGGCTCCCAATTATTTCTTATGTTGATCAGAGAATGGCAACAGAGCCAGGAAACGAGCGCGCTTGATAGCGGTGTCTAACTGACGCTGATACTTCGCTTTTGTGCCTGTCAAACGAGCAGGAGTGATCTTGGCGTTTTCACCAATGAAGTCCTTCAATGTATCGACATCTTTGTAGTCGATCTGTTCAACACCAGCAACGGTGAAACGGCAATAACGCTTACGCTTGAACAATGGGTTCTGAGCTGGTTTCTTTTTGAAATCGGGTTTCTTTCCAAACGCCATGATGATTTCCTCTTTAATTTTTCAATTGAATATGGGTAATATGGAAAACCAGTCTTTGATTACGTAGAGTCTTGGGTGCTAAGAATCCTTCAAACACTGCCTTAGCTCCTAAATCCATTTGCTCTAAACCCTGTTGTATTGGGCCGATCGCTATGGCTTGAACGCTCATTTGAATTTTCCTTGCGACTCCTACCTCGTTTGCTTCGCCACTATGTTCAAGCTGGCAATGCATCACCGGTATTCCTGCAGGTGTAAACCGAATTGCGTCTTTAGCTACCAAGATTGCAGTGAGGGTGAAATGATTCAACGCCGCTCCGCCACTCTAATCCGTTTTCTAGTCTGTGTATTCCTCTTCAAATTTTTAACTTAAGCCGTAGCTACAGGAGCTTCAGTTTGAGCTGATTTACGTGCTTCTTCACGTTGCACTTCTTTCATCATGATAGAAGGCTCTGATTCAGCTTTCTTAGTCTGAATGATGAGGTGACGCAAAACAGCATCGTTAAATTTGAATGCATGCTCAAGTTCTTCCAGAGTTTTCTGGTCGCACTCAATATTCATACAAACGTAATGGGCTTTAGCAAGTTTGTCGATCATGTAGGCCATCTGACGACGACCCCAATCTTCAATACGATGAACTTTGCCGCCAGCAGTTGCTAATGTCGCTTTGTAACGCTCGATCATTGCAGGCACTTGCTCGCTTTGGTCCGGATGGACGATAAAAACGATTTCATAATGACGCATCTAACACTCCTTAAGGATAAAGTCACCTGGGCGTCTTGCTAACTTCCGATGGTTTTAAAGTTAGCGCCAGTGTGACAAGGTAGTAACAAATTGTAGGTAAAACTAACTACGGATATTTACTGCTTTTTAAGTCCTTACCGAATTTCAGGTAAGTTGGCTATTCTAGCAAAAAAATCCTGCCAAGTCAGGGGTTTACCACTTAATTTCGCCTGATTTGCGGCATTTATCGCTAATTGGAGTGCAATTCTGGCTCTAGGCGCTGTTAGAGTCCCAGATGCCAGACATCCTGGGGCATCTTTTTCGGGAATATCAGGGTAAGTCGACCCACCACCAGTCCTGCTTGTCCTCACCAGTGCAATTCCTTGAATTATTGCCTGATCTAGTGGACCCTTCCATTCATCATGAAATCCACCAATACCTGTTCCTGCCAATATCAAGCCTTGAACATCACTATTTAACCAATGCTTGATTGTCTTAGCACGTGCCCCGGCATGACTAGTCAAAA